>CADEDU010000003.1:17868-151432 GCA_902826155.1 uncultured beta proteobacterium | reverse complement strand
CGCACCAGGCTCATGACGTGTTCGGCGCGCAGCTGATAGTGCGTCTGCAGCCACTGCTTGAACAGCGGCGCCACTTCGTGCGGCAGACGCAGCAGCACATAGCCCGCTTCGACCGCGCCGGCGTCGCGCACCTGTTCCAGGACGGCTTCGATATCGCGATCGTTCACGAACGGAATGATCGGCGCGACCAGTACACCGACCGGCACGCCGGCTGACGCAAGCCTGCGCACCGCTTCGATGCGTCGATAAGGCGCCGAGGCGCGCGGCTCGAGCTTGCGAGAGAGCTCCGCATCGAGATTCGTCATCGAGATGTAGACGCGTGCCATGCGCTTCGCGGCCATCGGCGCGATCAGGTCGAGGTCGCGCTCGATCATCGCGTTCTTGGTGACGATGGCGAACGGGTGCGCGCATTCGGCCAGCACCTCCAGCACCGATCGGGTAATGCGCAATTCGCGTTCGATCGGCTGGTACGGATCGGTATTGGCTCCCAACGCGATGTGCTTGCACTCGTAGCCCGGTGCGCTGAGTTCGTCGCGCAGCAGGCTGGCGGCATTGACCTTGGCGAAGATGCGCGTCTCGAAATCCAGCCCGGGCGACAGCCCGACGTACGCATGCGAGGGCCGCGCGTAGCAGTAGCTGCACCCGTGCTCGCAACCGCGATAGGGATTGATCGATTGCTCGAAGAACAGATCGGGCGACTGGTTGCGCGCGATGATCGACTTGGCCGTCTCGTGCGTGACGTGCGTGCGCAGCGGTGGCAGCGCCTCCTCGTCGTGTGCCCAGCCGTCGTGTTCCGCCGCGCGCGTCCACGTCTCGAAGCGGCCTTCGAGGTTGGAGGGGGCGCCACGGCCTTTGACAGGGGCGCCGGGGTCGCCGCGGGTGGTGCGAAGGGACATGGGTGGGCGGTGATCGCAGACTATGCTGATCGAAGACTATGCGTTTGTACAGTAATGATGCTGAACTGTCGAGCGCTAGTCTGCTAGTTGAGGCTGTATCCCCCCGATGTCTACATCGCCTTCCCGACAATCCAGCTACGCGCGCTCACGCCGCACCACCCATCGGGCGTAGGCGACGAACACGATCGCTGACACACCGAGTACCAGCAGTTGCACCGCTGCGGGCATGACGGGAAACCACGCGAACAGCACGGCGAATGGTGCGGCGCCGATCGCGGTCGACAGTGCCACTTCGGTCCAGGTGGTGGTGCGACTGAAGAGCCCCAAGGCGTACGACAGCACGTCGACCGGAAAAGTCATCCGCAGCAGGACGAGCGTCATGAGACGCCGGCGCGGATCGATCAGCCGATCGATGTCGGCGTGCCGCTGTACCGAAGGCAAGTAGCGCAGCACTGGCGCTTGCGCGTAGCGGCCCAACGCGAACGAGAGGACTGCGCCGCCCAGCCATCCGAGCAACAACAGGACTGCGGCCTGCTCCGGACCCCAGGCCGCGACGGCAAGCGGCAACAGCGGCAGGTTGCTGAGCAGCGGGAGCAGCACTGCGATAACCGACGTTGCCACGAAAAACAACACGCCCAGCGTTTGATGCGCGACGATCACCTCGCGAATGAGTTCATCGAACTCGCGCGCGATCCACAAGCCGGCGGCAAACAGCGCGAGCGCGAACAAACCCAGCTGCAGCGACGGGAGCAGTCTTCGCCAGGTCAGAGCGCCTTGCATGGGATTGGTGTTTGCGAGCCTCGATATGGTGAAGGGGCACCGACATGGCCCGCTCGCCGACAGGTTGCGATCGCATGCGGGAGGCGGTGGCGCGCGCGGGCGGCGAGCCGTTGATGATTCAAGCCGGCACCGTCCGCCCCAACCACCGCCCGAACCCGAGCGCAGGCGTGACGCTCATGCCGCCGACGTAGGTGTTGCCCGAGAGCGCGCCGCCGCCGAGGATCTCGCCGGCCGCGTACAGCCCGTCGATCGGTGCGCCGTCGCCCTTGAGCACGCGCAGTTGATCGTCGACGCGAATACCGGCCGATGTTCGGATCGCGAATCCGCGGCAGGCAATGGCGTAGAACGGCGCGGTGGAAATCGGCGCAGGCAGATGTTGACGGCCCAAGCGGTCTTGTCGTGCGCTGACGCCGGCGTTATACGCGGCGATGGTGGCGCGCAGCGCGTTTGCGTCTAGGCCCATGCGCGCCGTGAGTGCCTCCAGTGTGGGCGCGCGCACGAACGCCGGATGCGATTCGAACATCGCCACGAATCGCTCGCGCGTCCACTGCGGAAACAACGGCGGTGCCTGATCGGCGATCCGTTGATCGAACACGATCCAGCAGCGCATGCCCGGCGTCTTGGCGAGCGCGCGCTCGCGCACGTCGACGCTCGGTTCGTCCTCGCGCACGAAGCGCTGGCCGTTGGCATCGACGTAGATCTCCCACGGCGCACGCTGCTGCGGCGTCATGAGCGGCACATCGGCCCAGACGGCGCGCCCGCTGCCCGGCGGATCTTCGATCGCGCCCAGCATCGGTTGCCAGTACGACGCGTTGCGCACCGTGGCGCCGATCGCCAATGTGCAATCGATGCCGTGGCCCGTGGCCGTCTCCGGCGCGACGGTGCAGAGCGGTGCGCCGTCATGCAGGCGCGCGAACGTTTCAGCGTTACCAGCATAACCGCCCGTTGTGAGCACGACGGCGCGTGCGGTAACCATCGTTGTTCCCGCGGCAAGCGCATCGCTGCGCAAGCGGGCACCAACAACGGTGCCGCGCTCGTCTTGCACCAACGATTCCAAGGTGGTGCGAAAGCGCAGCTCCAAGCTCGATCGCGCCCGCGCCGCCTCGAACAGCCGCGCCAGCACGGCAAGCACCGATCGACCGCCATCGATACCCCAGTAGGTGCGCGACGTGCGATAGGCCTCGTGCAGATGAAGGATCGCCGGGCACTCCGGGGCCATCGCGAAGCCGTTGTCGCACAGCCAGTCGATGGTTTGCGGCGCCAGGTCGACCGCCTTGCGCACCAGTGCGAGGTCGGCGGTGCCGCGCGTGATCCGCACGATGTCCTCGTAGTGGCGATCGGGTGAATCGTCGATGCCGCGGCTGCGCTGCAGCTTCGTGCCCGCCGCGCTCATCTGGGCCGAGCTGACGTGCAACGTGCCGCCGATGCGATCGGACTGTTCCACCATCAGGACGCGCAGACCGCGCGACATCGCCTCGATCGCACACGCCAGACCAGCGGTGCCGGCGCCGATGATCAGCAGATCGTAGTCGTGAGTGGCCATGCGTCCTCGCAAGCGGATACGATCGGAGCGTCGATGATCGATTCAATATAGCACCTGGTCCGACGCACGCCGCGCGGTGAACGCAGCGCGCGGCGCGCGGTCGCGGGCAAGGTGTTGGTCGTGCAAGCAACGAACCGCAGGGGAGGCGGCATGGCGCGCGTCTATCGCAATTTCGTCGAGGTCGATGGCGTACAGATCCACTATCGCAGTGCCGGCTCGAAAGCGTCGCGGCCGCTGCTCGTCTATCACCCCTCGCCGACCTCGTCCAAAGTGATGGAGCCGTTGATCGCGCGACTGGGCGAGCATCGCCACGTGATTGCGCCCGATATGCCGGGCAACGGTGATTCGGAGCCGCTGCCGGAGCTGGAGGCACCGAGCATCTTCGATCTCGCCGCGCATGCGGCAAAGACGCTCGATGCGTTGGCGCTCGCGAGCTGTGACCTGTACGGCAGTCACACGGGTGCAAGCATCGCGATGGAGGTTGCAATCGCGCGCCCCGATCGCGTCGGCAAGCTGATCATCGACGGCATGGGGCTTTACACCTCCGACGAACAGAAAGCGATCCTCGAGAGCTACGCGCCGCAGATCAAACCCGATCTGAATGGCAGCCAGCTCAACTGGGCGTGGCACTTTTGTCGCGATCAGTATTTGTTCTGGCCCTGGTTCGCACGCGATCGCGAACACGCGCGCGCAGTCGGGCTGCCCTCGGCCGATTTCATGCACGACAAGGTGGTGGAGGTGCTCAAGGCGATCCGCACGTATCACCGCTCGTATCGCGCGGCGTTCCACCATCCCAAGCGCGACCGGCTGCCGCTCGTGCGCGTGCCGACGCTGGTGACCTGGGAGCCGAGCGACATGCTTGCGCCCTACATGCCCGACGTCGCGAAGCTGGTGCAGGGGTCGCGCTGCGAGGCGCACGCGGGCTTCGGCTCGAAGCACCTCGATGCCACGGCCCGGCTGTTCGAGTCGTTTCTCAACGGCGGATAGGTCGAAGCCTGCCGGCGGCGTGACGCGGCGCAACATCGGCTGACGATCGCGAGCCGCACGCGATATTCCTCGCGACGCATGCCACGTTCCGCGCGCCAAAAACGCCGGCGGTCGCCGCTTGGGTGCGAACGTCCCCGCGATCGATGGAACCGAATGCGCAGTTCCGGCTCTTAGTCACAGGCTGTCCGGCAATCGTCCTCGCGCGCGCCCGCGATGTCGTGGCGCGCGCCGAACGGCCGGTCGCACAATGAATCGCGTTGCCAGACGCTGACCGTCGTCCTTACCGGGGCGGCGCGGCGACGTGGCAGCGGGCGATCCTTCCTACCGGTTGGATCGCCGTCCTCGCGGGCGCGCCGCCGCCACCCCTGGAGGCGCCTCCGCAGTCGTTGCTGTCAGCTCGACCCACGAGGTCGGCAGGAGGTTTGCGATGGGTGCGAACGATCCGCTGCCGCTGCGCGCGGCACTGCGCGAGGCCAGTCTCGACGACCGCTATCTCAGCCGCTCCGGGCGGATCTACCTCTCGGGCATCCAGGCGCTGGTGCGTCTGCCGCTGATGCAGCGCTGGCGCGACGAGGCGGCCGGGCTCAATACGGCCGGGTTCATCTCCGGTTATCGCGGCTCCCCGGTCGGCGGATTGGACGAAGCGCTGTGGCGCGCCGAGAAGCATCTCAAGGCCCATCACGTCGAGTTCCGGCCCGGCGTCAACGAAGACCTCGCCGCCACCGCGGTGTGGGGCTCGCAGCAGGTCAATCTGATCGGGCCCGGCAAGTACGACGGCGTGTTCGCGCTGTGGTACGCGAAGGGCCCGGGCGTGGATCGCTGCGGCGACGCCTTCAAGCACGCCAACCATGCCGGCACCGCCAAGCATGGCGGCGTGCTGCTGGTGGCCGGTGACGATCACGGTGCGTACTCCTCGTCGTTGCCGCACCAGAGCGATCACATGTTCTCGGCCTCGATGATCCCGATGCTCTATCCGAGCAACGTGCAGGACTACCTCGACCTGGGCATCCACGGCTGGGCGATGTCGCGCTACTCCGGCTGTCTGATCGGTTTCAAGGCGCTCGCCGACACGGTCGAATCGAGCGCATCGGTCGATGCCGATCCGTTCCGGGTGCAGATCGCCTACCCGGACGATTTCGTCATGCCCGAAGGCGGCCTGAACGCGCGATTCTCGGCCGAGCCGATCACGGTGCAATCGCGCAGGCAGGAAGCGCTGATGCAGGACTACAAGGTCTATGCCGCGCTCGCTTACGCACGGGCCAATCGCCTCAATCGCACCATGATCGATTCGCCGAATGCGCGGCTGGGCATCATCGCCTCGGGCAAGTCGTATCTCGATGTGCTCGAAGCGCTGGAAGAACTCGGCATCGACGAGCGCATGGCCGCGCGCATCGGCATCCGCGTGTTCAAGGTCGCGATGCCCTGGCCGCTCGAGCCCGACAGCGTGCGCGAGTTCGCCACCGGACTGGAAGAGATCCTGGTCGTCGAAGAGAAACGCCAGATCGTCGAGTACCAGTTGAAGGAGCAGCTCTACAACTGGCGTGAAGACGTGCGTCCGCGCGTGATCGGCAAGTTCGACGAGAAAGGCGAATGGGTGCATCCGCGCGGTGAATGGCTGCTCACCAGCAAGGTCGATTTCTCGATCGCGCAGGTGGCGCGCGTGATCGCCTCACGCGTGGCACGGTTCCACGACAGCGAATTGATCAAGGCGCGCCTCGCGTTTCTCGAAGCGAAAGACGCGGTGCTGAGGCAAGCGGTCGACACGCCGGTGCGCCCGCCGTACTACTGCTCGGGTTGCCCGCACAACACCTCGACCCGGTTGCCCGAGGGCAGCATCGCCATGGCCGGCATCGGCTGCCACGTGATGGCGATGTCGATCTACCCCGAGCACACGCGGCCCACCACGCAGATGGGCGCCGAAGGCGCGACCTGGATCGGCCAGGCGCCGTTCTCGAAACTGCCGCACATCTTCGCCAACCTGGGTGACGGCACGTACTTCCATTCCGGCTACCTCGCGATTCGCGCCGCGGTCGCCGCGAAGGTCAACATCACTTACAAGATTCTCTACAACGACGCGGTGGCGATGACCGGCGGCCAGCCGGTCGACGGCACGATCTCGGTGCCGATGATCGCGAACCAGGTCGCGGCCGAAGGCGTGAAGCGCATTGCGCTGGTGACCGACGATCTGTCGCGCTATGCCGATCGCTCGGTCTTGCCCGCATTCGTGACGCTGCACGATCGCAAGGAGCTCGACGCGATCCAGCGCGAATTGCGCGAGACCGCAGGCGCGACGGTGCTCATCTACGACCAGACCTGCGCGGCCGAGAAGCGCCGTCGCCGCAAGAAGGGCGAGATGGTCGATCCGGCCAAGCGCATGTTCATCAACGAGGCGGTGTGCGAAGGCTGCGGCGATTGCGGCGTGCAGTCGAACTGCACTTCCATCCTGCCGCTGGAAACCGAGTTCGGCCGCAAGCGCACGATCGACCAGTCCTCGTGCAACAAGGACTACTCGTGCGTGAAAGGGTTCTGCCCGAGTTTCGTGACCGTGGAGGGCGGGCAACTGCGCAAGCCTCGTGCGGCGGGCAAGTCCACGCAGGAATTCGGCCCGCTGTTCGAGCCCGAGCCACTCGCGCTCGACACGCCCTACAACGTGCTGGTGACGGGCATCGGCGGCACCGGCGTGCTCACCATCGGCGGCATCCTCGGCATGGCCGCGCATCTGGAAGGCAAGGGCGTGTCGGTGCTCGAGATGACCGGCATGTCGCAGAAGAACGGCACGGTCAGCTCGCACGTGCGGCTCGCGGCAACGCCCGAGGCGATCCGCGCGCAACGCATCGCCACTGGCGAGGCCGATCTGATCCTGGGCTGCGACATGCTCACCGCCGGCGCGCAGGATGCGATCGCCAAGACGCGCCCCGGGCGTACCAGCGCGATCATCAACGCGCATCAACAACCGATCGGACCGTTCGCCAAGCAACCCGACTGGCAGTTTCCCGATGCCGGGGTTCGCGACCTCATCGCCGAGTCGGTCGCCGATCAGGTCGAGTTCGTCGATGCGACCAGACTGGCGACCGCGCTGCTCGGTGATTCCATCGCGACCAACTTATTCATGCTCGGTTTCGCCTGGCAGCGCGGGCGCGTTCCGCTCTCGGAGGCGGCGATCCTGCGCGCGATCGAGTTGAATGGCGTGGCGATCGAGATGAACAAGGAGGCGTTCCTGTGGGGTCGACGTGCGGCGGTCGATCTCGATCGGGTCAAGCGCATCGCCACGCCGGCGCAAGGCATCGTGCTGCAGATGCCGCGTTCGCTCGACACCGTGATTCGCACCCGCGCGAAGTTTCTCACCGACTACCAGGACGCCCGCTACGCCACGACCTACGAGCAGTTCGTGCAGCGGGTGCGCGAGGCCGAGGCGAAGCTCGAAAAGGGATCGAAGCTCACCGAGGCGGTGGCGAAGAGCCTGTTCAAACTGATGGCGATCAAGGACGAGTACGAGGTGGCGCGGCTCTACACGAGCGGCGAGTTCGAGCAGCGCATCAAGGACACGTTCGAAGGCGAGGTGACGCTCAAGTTCAATCTGGCGCCGCCGCTCCTTGCCAGGAAAGACGGCGAGGGCCATCTGGTCAAGGCCGAGTACGGCGGCTGGGTGTGGCACGCGTTACAGCTGCTCGCGCGATTGAAGGGCTTGCGCGGTAAGGCGTTCGATGTGTTCGGCCACACCGCCGATCGCAGGATGGAGCGCGCACTGATCGACGAGTACCGTGCGTTGATCGATGCGCTGCTGCCGAAGCTGAGTGCGGACAATCTCGCGGTCGCGGTAGCGATCGCCGCGGTGCCGGAGACGATTCGCGGCTTCGGGCACGTGAAGCTGGCGGCGGTCGATGCGGCACGCAAGCGCTGGGGCGAACTGTCCGCGCAACTGGAGCGCAGCGGGCGGGATGGTGCGGGCAAGGCGCGGGTCAGCGCGTTCCGTTGATCCGATCCTCATGGCAGTCGGATAAGACTGATCCGGAGAGAACCACCCCGACGGACGGGTGCGTCCATGTGTATAGACCGCCAGCATTTTTACCGTCAAAATGCTGGCTATGTATACAAGAAGCCTGACCCCACTGTCGCGTTCCTTTCTGTTGTTGGGGCCGCGCGGCACCGGCAAGACCACTTGGCTGCGCGCCAGCCTGCCCAAGGCGCATTGGTACAACCTGCTGCTTGACCGCGAGCTGCTGCGGCTCATGCGCGATCCGCAGCAGTTCCGGCACGAGATCGAAGCGTTGCCGCGTCGTAGCTGGGTCGTCGTCGATGAGATCCAGAAGCTGCCCGCGCTCATGAACGAAATCCATGACGCGCTCTCGCAGGCACCCCAGCGCTGGCGTTTCGCGCTGACCGGTTCATCGGCTAGGCGCCTGCGCCGCGATCAAGTCAATCTGCTGGCTGGCCGCGTCGTGATGCGCCAGATGCTTCCACTCACCGTCGGCGAACTGGGCGAACAGCCGAACGTCGACGATCTGTTGAGGTTCGGCATGCTTCCACTGGTACGCAGCTCTCGCGGTTCGGCCGCGCGCATCGATCTTCTCGAAGCCTACGCGGAGACCTACTTCGCTCAGGAGATTCGTGCGGAGGCGCTGGTTCGCAGTCTCGACTCGTTTGCGCGATTCCTCGAAGTCGCTGCATTGGCGAATGCGCAGGTGACCAACGTGGCGGCGCTTTCGCGCGACGCAGCGGTGGCACGCCCTACGGTGCAGGGCTATTTCGAGGTCCTCACCGACACATTGCTGGGCACATGGCTGCCGGCATGGCGCCCGCGCGCGAAAGTGAAGGAAGCGCAGCATCCGAAGTTCTATCTGTTCGATCCAGGCGTGGTGCGGGCGCTCGCCCGACGTTTGCGCGAGCCGCTGGAACCGGCCGAACGCGGCGCGCTGCTCGAGACGCTGATCCTGCATGAATTGCGTGCGCAGATCGCATACGGAGACTGTGGCGGAGAGCTGTCCTACTATCGGACGCCGTCGGGAACTGAAGTCGATTTCATCTGGACACGTGCGCGGCATTCGATCGGCATCGAAGTCAAGGCGAGCACCCGTTGGCGACCTGAGTTCAGTCGCGCGCTTGCCGATCTTCACTCGGCCGGTGTGATCAGCGCCGCGTGGGGCGTCTATCTGGGGTCGCAACCCCTGAAGGTCGGCCCGATTCGCGTCTTGCCTTTGCACGCATTTCTTCGGGAACTGTCGGCGGGTCGCGTCCTCGTCGTCCGCTGACCACAGACTTCGTTTGATAACCGGCCGTTCGCGGTGTGACGTATCCTGCGGAGCTGTGAGCTGCCCACGTTTGCGATCCCATGCGTCGACCCAAATCGATCACACGACTGCTTTCCCTACCAATCCGGACATTCGTCCCGGTTACGCTCGCTGGGCTGCTGTTTGGCTGCGCCACCGCAAGAATCGAATCGGAGTGGAACAGTCCGGATCACGCTGCGCGTTCGTTGAAGGGCGCGTCGGTGCTGGTGATGTGCGCGGCCGGCGACGAGTCGTTGCGCCGCATCTGCGAGGACCATTGGGCCACGCGCCTGAGCGCGAGCGGCGTCAAGCCACTGCGCGCCTATCAGGTCGCGGAGTTTCCGGTCGCTGAGCAGGCGACGCCCGAGGCGATCCAGCGCGTTGCCCGCGCGAACGGCGCGACCACCGTCGCGAGCACGCGCGTGGTCCCGACGTACTACGGTCCGGCGAACAGTGGCCCGCAAGTCGGCGTTGGTGTCGGTGGCGTGGGCGGCAGCGGCGGCGGTATTTCGTTCGGCGGCATCGGCATCTCGATTCCGATCGGCGGAAGCGGTGCGCCCGAGTCGATCGTCTCGGCGAGCACGACGCTGGTCGAGGTTGCAACCAATGTGGTCACCTGGTCGGCGAACGCGACGGCGCCGGGCGCGCAGGGTGTTCCCGACAAGGTCGGCGCGCTAACCGAAGTATTGATCGAGGCGATGCGCAAGGCGGGGAGGTTGTAGTCAATCCGCCGTGAACCCCGAGTTCTTCACGATCGGGCCCCACATGCGATGCTCTGCCGTCACCAGTTGCTCGCATTCCTGCGGCGATTCTCCCCCGGGATCGATCATCAACTTTGCGAACGCCTGCCGCGTCTCGCTCGCACTCAGCATGTCGCGCGTCGTCTGATTCAACCGGGCGACGATCTCGCGCGGCGTGCCCGTCGGCACGAACACGCCGAACCAGTCCTGCACATCGAGTTCGGCGTAACCCGCCTCCTTGAACGTCAGTACGTCCGGCAGCTGCAATGAGCGTTGCATGCCGCTGGAAGCGATGGCGCGCAGCTTGCCGGATTTGACGTGCGGCATGACGTTTGCCGGCGTGCCGACCATCAACGGCAGTTGACCGCCGAGCAGGTTCTGCATCGCCAGTCCTCCACCTTTGTAGCCGACATGCTCCAGCTCGATGCCGGCCGACTTGGCGAACATCGCGCCGAGGAAATGCTGGGTGGACCCAGTAGCCGAAGAGCCGAACGATGCTTTGCCTGGATTGGCCTTCACCCAACCGACGAGGTCTGCAGTGGTCTGTACTTCGACCGGCATGGCCGGGCCCGCTACCAGCAGCAGCGGAAATCGGCCCAGCGTCGTGACCGGCGTGAGATCGCGCAGCGGGTCGTAGGAGAGCTGTTTGTAGAGGTGCGGGTAGATCGTGATCATCGGATTGGGCGTGACCAGAATCGTGCTGCCGTCGGCAGGCCCGTTCTTCGCGGCCTCGACGCCGAGGCGCCCGCCCGCGCCCGGTTTGTTATCGACAATCACCGAGCTTGCGTAGCGGCCGCGCAACCAGTCGGCGAGGTGGCGTGCGATCACATCCGCCGATCCACCAGGAGGAAAGCCGACGATGACGCGTGCCGGTCGCTCGATTGCCTGGGCCTGAACGGTTTTGAATGGCGCAGCGCCGAGACAAAGCAGACTGGCTGCGCCGGTCAGGAGCAGCGTACGACGTGTTTGCATGACATTCCCTCCTCGCATGATGGACCGCACCGTCGGTTTGTACGGCGCCCACGCGGCGGCTCACAAGCGAAACGGAGTCATCATCGACATGAGCGATGCGCATGGTCTGATTCGCGGAGCGAAAAGGCGTTCGCGCGTGCCTCGGCCAAAGGGGCCGATAGGGATTCAACTTTCGCGCAGCGCGTCAGAACCGATATGCCGCGATGAGCACGGCAGTCGTCAGACACATCGCCGAGTTGCCGATATTCATGGCGACGGCGGGATCGATGCGCCGTCCGTTGTGTTCGTGCAACCAGGCGGCCATGGTGGCGTTCGCGCCCAGCCACGTACACCAGGTCCATAGCGAGTGCTGACTGGAATCGGCGCTCATGTGAATCGCCCACATCGTCGGCAGGTAGGAAAGCAGTCGCACCGAGTTGAAGAGCGTGAACGCCCAGGTGAGCAGCTGCAGGTAGAGCTGTCGGGGCAAGACCCGGCCGCGTTTGGTGCGCCCGATGGCGTGCGAGCTACTCGCTGTCATGACCGGCTATCCCTGAGCCTTCGTGATTCCAGAATGCAATGGTGTCGCTGCGGACACGCTCGCACGAGCGCGCCGGGCGCCACGCCCGGGTTCTCGGCTGATCGGGCGCGCGGCACTTGCCGCAAGCACCGCTCCGTACACGAGCCACACGCACGCGACGATCTGCGCGAACGCGACCGCAAGATCGAAGATGTCGTTCCACGCCATGGTCGGCTCCTGGTCAGAACGTCGGCGGCTGGGGTTCGCGCAGCCACTCGCGTAGTTCGGCGTCGGGGTCGGAGGCGCTTTGTGTTGCGTCGACGGGTCCGGCCACCGCGACAGCGCTCGTCGCAGTTGCTTCATGGCGCGGCTGGTAGCCCGTAGTCGCCACCAGGCTGACCCCGGTCACGCCCAGGGCCACGACCAGCGCTTTGGCGGCAGTCGCGAATCCTCGTTGCCTGCACGATGATTTCTGCGGGGATTTCAGAAACCGATGTGCGATGCTCGATTGCATGGGAGGTCTCCTTGTTCCATTCAGTGATGTCGTTGCGCACGGAATCTAGGGCTGGACCGCGCGCGGCGGAATACTCCATTGGCTGACTGCGGCGTTAACTTCTGGTTATGACCCCGGGCCGCGCGGCGATATAACCGCGGGGTTATCGCCGTGCGCTTGGCTCCTTGCGATCACACGGGCAGGACGCTAGCAGTCGCAGACATACAGATCGCATACGAATCGGCACCCTCTTCGCCTATTTGCGATTGCCTACGTCCAACGTTGTAGGCGCGCCGCACGCCCCCTCGAAAGACCTGTTTGGCGTGCGCACGTTAGCGTCGTGGGATCTGGACAAGATTCGCGGCGTGGTCAACGATGTCGTTCCAGTGCATGGGCAGCGTTTGTACGGCGCCGGTGCAGCGGCTCACAAGCGATATGGAGTCATCATCGACATGAGCAATTCGCATGACCCCGATCCGCTGCGCGGCATACCTCTGGAGGCGCTGCGCGGTTTCGAGGCCGCCGCACGGCTGCTGAACTTCACCCGCGCGGCGCGGGAACTGCATCTCACGCAATCGGCAGTCAGTCGCGAGATCCGTTCACTCGAAGAACGGTTGGGTACACGCCTGTTCGACCGCGCGAACAAGAACGCGCTGCGGCTGACACAAGCCGGACTCTTGCTGCAGAAAGACGTGGCCGACGCGCTGGCCACGATGCGCCGGAGCATCGGGCAGATCACCGGCGTGCGACAGCGTCGTTCATTCGTCGTGACGACGAGCCGATCGATGATGTCGGACTGGCTGTGGGGTCGCGTCGCCGACTACGCGGGCCAGCATCCCGAAATCGACCTGCGTATCACGCCCGCGCCACGCACCGGCACACCTGCTGATCGCCGCGGCGTCGACGATATCGATGCAACCGACATCGACATCGGTATTCGGCTGCTGCCGCGCACCGAGGCCGATGGCCGCTACGAGCGGTTCATCACCGAGTATGTGTTTCCCTGCTGCGCCGGGTCACTCGCAGATGATCCTCTGCGGCCGATCCGGGCGCTGCGCGATCTCGCGCACCACACCTTGCTCGACCACGACGACGGGATGTCCGGGCTGGATGGTAACTGGGCGGTATGGTGCGAGCGCTCCGGAGTCGAGCAGGTTGCACCGGCGAGTTGGCGGCGCGTGCCCGACTGGTCGCTGATCTTCGCGCTGGCCGCGCAGGGTCAGGGCGTATGCCTGGGGCGCACGTCCGGGGTGAACGATCGATTGCGTCAGGGCTTGTTGGTGGCGCCGCTGCCCGAGGTCACGCTATCGACCCGCGCGTGGTACCTGATCCGCTCGACGCGCTGCAAGAACGACCCGGACGCGAACGCATTCGTCGACTGGCTACGTATCGAAGCGCAACGCGAAGAGACCTTTGCGCGGGAGTTTCTGGCAGGCAAGCGCGTGATCGGGAATTGATCGCGGCGGTGCGGTGGTGCGACGGCGTTGTGCGGTGAAGGCGCTATCGCCGAGCCGAATGGTCGCGTAGCCAGCGCGCGAGATCGGCCTCGGAAGTTTCCCCGGCTGCAAGCGAGAGGATCGCACGCGTCGCATCGACCTGCGTTGCCGTAATTCGAAAGCCGTTGAGCGCGAGGAACAGACCGGCTCCCAGGAAGGCGGCGCGCTTGTTGCCGTCGACGAACGGATGATTTTTCGCCAAGCCGAACGCATAGGAAGCAGCGAGGTCGGCGTGGTCGGGCGAACCGTAAGCCGCCAGATTCATCGGGCGCGCAAGCGCAGAATCGAGCAACCCTTCGTCACGCAGCCCTGCCGCTCCGCCGTGCTCGGCAAGGCTCTCGGCGTGCAACAACAGCAACGCGCGTTTATCGATCCACCGCCAACTCATTTCGCGAGCTGGTGGAAAGTGTCGCGGTACTCGCGCATGAACTCGCGGCCCGCCTTCAGTTGCTCTTCGACCGCCGGATCGTACGGGGTGATCGCATAGCCATCGGGCGTTTCGGTGATGAACAAGCTGTCGCCCTTTTCGAGTTTCAATCGTGCGATTACCTCCTTCGGGAGGATGACGCCGATGGAGTTGCCGATCTGCGTGAGTTTGAGGGTATGCATAGCGCGCTCCGCGTTATAACACCCGTAATACTAGATGGAACAACCAACATCATCAAGGACTTATGTCGATGTTGGCTGTGCACCCTGCGCATCTACGACCTGTTCTCGCCAAGGCCTCGAACGACTTCGGTCAGCCGCGCGACGTTCGAGTTCTGCGATTCAATCGTGTCGTTCACTCCGCCTTGATCCCCGCCTCGCGCACGACCTTGCCCCACTTGGCGTGCTCGGCGCGGATGAATGCCGCGAACTCCTCCGGCGATCGGCTCCCGCCTTCGGCGCCTTGTTCGGCCAGGAACGCGCGCGACTCGGGCGTGTCGAGCGCTCGGGCAATGTCACCATGCCACTTGGCGATGACCGCGCGCGGCGTACCGGCGGGTGCGGCGAGGCCCGACCAGGCGGTGTACTCGAAGCCCGGCACGCCCGCTTCGGCGACGGTAGGGATGTCGGGCAACGAGGCAACTCGCTCGGAACTGGTGATCGCGAGTGCGCGCAACCGGCCGCTCTTCACCTGCTGGAGCTGGATAGCCGGCCCTTCGACCGTGAAGCTGAGGCGCCCGGCGATCAACTCGGCCAGCGCCGGTGCGCCGCCCTTGAACGGCACATGAACCACGTCGATTCCCGCCATGCGCTTGAACAGCTCGCCGGCAAGATGCGGGGGCGTACCGGTCCCCGGTGAGCCGAAGTTAAGCAGACCCGGCTTGTCGCGGGCGAGTTTGACGAGTTCGGCGATCGATTGCGCCGGCACGCCCGGATGCACCGCGAGGACCAGCGGATTGCGCGCGATGACCGTGATCGGCGCAAAGTCGACCAGCGGGTCGTAGGGCAGGCGCGGATACATGTGCGGATTGATCGCGACCGTGCCTTGGTGAATGAGCGCGATCGTGTAACCGTCGGGCGCACTCTTGGCGACCGCCTCGGTAGCGATCACACCACCCGCGCCGGCGCGGTTCTCGACGATGATCGGCTGGCCGAACGAAGCGGCGATCTTCTCGACGATCCAGCGCGCGCGCACATCGGTCACGCTGGCTGGTGGGCCAGGAACGATGAGTCGCACCGGTTTCGCGGGATATGCGTCACCCTGCGCCATCGGCTGCGTGGATGCAAGAACGGAGACGGCGAGCGCAAGCGCTCCAGTGATCCTTGCGTTCAGCGTAGTTGTGTTCATCGTGCGAGTCCTCGGATCTGATTTCGACGAAGCCACTCTAGACCTGCACCTGCGGCTCCGGAATACGCTCTCGGGCTGAACCGATCGTTAACTTTCGGTTTAACCTGAGCGCCGCACTGAACAGGAGCGACCCATGGACAAGCTTCGTGCCCTCGAATACTTCGTCGCCGCAGCACACGCCCGCAGTCTGTCAGGTGCTGCGCGCGAGCTCGAAGTCAGCGTACCTGCGGTGGCCAAGCTCGTTACATCGCTGGAGCGTTCGCTGGGTGTGCGCCTGTTCGAGCGCAAGTCGCACGGGCTGGCTCTCACCGCGAGCGGCGAGGCGTATCTCGACGCGTGCCAGCCGCTGCTCGCGCAGCTGCGTGAAGCCGACGAGCAGATCAGCGCCTCGACCACGCGCGCGCGTGGCGACATCGTCGTTGGCATACAGCCCGTGCTTGCCCAGCGGTGCATTGCGCCTGCACTCCCGCGCTGGCACGCGCTGCACCCCGACATTCAATTGGATGTGCGCGACTTCACCCGCTTCGCGGACGAGCAGATGGATGGCGTCGACGTGTTCCTCGTGCTCGGTTGGCCGAAGCCGGGTGATCTGGTGCATCGGCGGATATCGACCGGGCGGTATCGAGTCTGCGCCGCGCCCGAATACTGGGCGGCACGAGGGATGCCGGAGCATCCACGCGATCTGGAGAATCATGATTGCGTGCTGTTTCGCAGCGTCGATGGAATCGTGATGGATCTCTGGCCGTTCGTGCGCGGGGAAGAGCGCGCTTCGGTGACGGTCAAGCCCTGGATGGTGACCAGCAACGCTGGCCGCGAAGCCGCAGTCGCCGCAGTCCGTGGCGGTGGCGGCGTCGGGCGCTTCATCGACTTCGCCGATGACCACGATCTGCACACTGGGGCGCTGGTGCCCGCGTTGACCGATTGGGAGGGTACCGAGGTCCCACCGGTCAACCTGCTCTACCGCCCAAGCGTGCGACGCATTCCGCGGGTACGCCTGTTCCTGGAGTTTGTGGTCGCTGTGTTTCGCGACATCGAAGCCGCGCGAGGCCGGCAACTGCTTGCGACCACGCGTCCGGACTGGCTGCACTCGCGTTACAGGCGCTCATCGATGGCAATTGCACGTGGTCGGTCGTAGCGATAGCGGAGCTCACCCGCGCCCACCGAACGCCGACTGGCGTCCATGTGTTCGTCCGAACCACTCCGGTCGTGGCGCGCGCGGAATCGAGCCGCCCAGCGCCGCGGTTCGCTCGCGTTCGATCTCCTCGAACACCTCGATCAGAAAATCCAGGAACACCCGCACCAGCCGCGAGCGACGTTGCGCCGGCGGATAGGCGGCGAAAATCATCGGCGCTTCGAGTGCCTCCCAATCGGTGAGCACCGGTACGAGTCGTCCGGTCGCGACGTAGGCCGGCAAGGTCAAGTCGATGACGCGCAGCACGCCCACGCCGGCAGCGGCGGCCTCGCCGATCCAGGCGAGATCGTCGCCGACGACTCGCACGTTGACGTCGACGGTGCGCCGTTCGTCGTCGCGCGCGAAGATCCAGCGATCGATCAGCGTGCCGCCTGAACTGCGCACGATGAGGCAGTCGTGATCGCGCAGATCGGCCGGGTCGTGCGGCTCGCCCACACGGGCCCAGTAGTCTGGCGAGGCGCAAACAACGAGCCGGGTCTGTGCGAGGGGCTTCACCACGAAGTCGCGATCGGGCGGCCAGCCGGCGAGCACCGCCAGGTCGAGCTGCCTGTCGTCGATGTCCTGCGCGGTGAAGCACGGCCGCAGCACGATCTCGATGTCTGGATAGCGCGCAACGAAACGCGCCAGGCGCGGCAGCACGCAATACATGCCGACCGAGGCGCGCAGGCCGACAGTAAGCGTGCCGCGCGGGCGGGCGGTGCGCGGTCCCATGCGTTGCTCCACGTCGCGCAGTTCGGCGGTGATATGCCGCGTCACCCGGTAGTAGCGTTCGCCGTCGGCGGTGAGGGCGAGCCCCTGCCGGGTCCGATGAAACAGCGCACTGCCAAGAGATCGCTCGAGCGCCCCGACCAGCTGCACCACCGCTGGCGCACTGACCTGAAAGTGACGAGCTGCCGCCGCGAAGCTGCCGGTTTCGGCTGCTTGATTGAAGTATTGAAGCGCGCGTAGTTTGTCCATGCTGCGTATCTCCAGCGGTGGGAGAGGTGAAGTCGCTACCGTAAGCGATTCTTACTGTCCAGGTTAGCGGCGATCCGGTTTGCCGTGTGCGCATCGGCTGGCAGACTCGTCGCGGTCCTACCCGCCGAAGCTGTCGTCGAACCAATCAATCGTTGCGGAGTCTCTCCATGCGCTCTCGAGCTGCACTGCTTTGCGTTCTGGCCCTGGCAGCCATCGCGTTGCCCGCATCCTCCGGCGCGAACACCTACCCCGACCGGCCGATCAAGCTGATCGCTCCCGCTGCCCCGGGAACGGTGCCGGATGTGATCTCGCGCCTGATCGGCGAGCGGCTGGGTCGCGCGCTCGCACAACCAGTGGTGGTGGAAAACCGGCCCGGCGCGATCGGCACGATTGGGCTGGGTGCGGTGGCGAAGTCGACCCCCAACGGCTATACCCTCGGGATATTGACGGTGCCTTATATCGTGGCACCGAGCCTGATCGCACAGATGCCGTACGACATCGAGCGCGATCTCGTGCCGGTCACTTTGATCGCACGGAACTACAACATCCTGGTGGTGCCCGCCGCTTCCACGGTCCGCTCGATCGGCGAGTTGATCGACGCCGCGCGAGCCAAGCCGGGAGGATTGAAGTACTCATCGCCGGGCAACGCCACGCCTCCGCATCTGGCTGCGGAATTCTTCAAGCGCGCCGCCGGCATCGAGCTCACGCACATCCCATACAAGGGCGTGGCGCCGGCCGTTGCCGCGCTGCTCGCGGGCGATGTCGATCTCTATCTGGCTTCGCCAGGGGTGGTCGCCTCGCACGTACAGTCAGGGAAGGTACGCCCGCTCGCCACCTCCGCGCCGCGGCGGCTTGCCGCACTTCCGGAGCTGCCGACGCTGACCGAGCTAGGCTACGCGGTGGATGTGAGTGACTGGCAAGGGATCGTCGTGCCGGCCGGAACACCGCGAGACATCGTCGCGCGACTGCACGCGGAGATTGTGAGGATCGTCGCCGAGCCCGACTTTCGCGCGCGCCTGCAGACTTTGGGTATGGAGCCGGGCGAACTCGGCCCCGATCAGTTCGCGCTGCACGTGAAGAGCGAACTCGCGCGGTGGGGGAAGCTGGTGCGCGACGCGAGGATCAAGGCGGACTGAGTCGATCGGCTCGTCTTGTTGTCGCCGCTCTTCGCGCACTGCGGGATCGCAAGTTACTGCACCTTGATGTTCGCGGCCCGGGCGAGTTTGCCCCAGCGATCGACCTCGTCGCCGATCAACTTGCCGAATACTTCCGGCGACCCCGCCACCGGGTCTGCGCCGATCTTCGCGAACGCCTGCTTCAGTTCTTCACTCGCCACGGCGGTGGAGATGGCCGCCCACACGCTCGCGCCGCAAGTCCGCAACGAAACGCTGGACTTCGCCCTCGGTCCACGCGGTGACAGGATCGATTCCGCGCTTGCGTTCCGGCTGCTGTATCGACCCAGTCACATCATCGCTGCGCGCAAGGGGCATCCGCTCCTGCATGCGCGCACGCTTGCCGAGTTGGCCGGCGCCGATTGGCTCAACCTCGGTACCGTCGAACGCGGCGGGATCGGACCGTTCGAGGAGATGTTCACGGCGAACGGGCTTCCTCTGCCGCGCGAGATCGTGCAATGCGATTCATACAGCGCGGCCATCGGCACCGCATCGAAGACGGACATGCTGGCGATGTTGCCCCGTCCGTTGCTTGGTGCACCTGATGTGCGCGACCGGCTCGCTCGAATTCGCGCAGTTAGTACGTCGGCGCGAGGCGATGACGTACTAACCGGGAATTACGGGCAACATCACCCACGACGCATTCTTGCCCCCGGTGTGGATCGTCACGTTGCCGTCGAAGATCTCCGGCGGACGATCGCGCGCATCGTTGTGCAGGAACGGACCCACGCCGGTGAACTCGTTCTTCATGTTCGAGAGCTTGCCGCCGGTACCGCCGGGATAGGTGTAGTCCTTGCCGCGCACCGTAAGCGCGATGCGATAGCCCGCCGGCACGACGATGCAGGTCGGCCAGATTTCGACGTCGAGCTCGTAGACCTGCCCCTTCTTGAGCGGCTGCTTCTCGTCGTGCGGATGGTACGGACGGAACGGCAGGGATTTCTTCGGGTCGAGCTTGCGGTGCGAAGCGCGCAGCCAGCCTTGCGCCACCGGCGTGTGCGGATCGAGCGCACCCATGAACGTCACTTCCTTCATGTTGGGATCGAACACGCGCACGACCAGGAACAGGTCGGCATCGACCGTCGATGACGACACGAACAGTTTCGCCGCGATCGGGCCGGTGATCTCCGTGTCCTTGGCGCACGGCGGCAGCATGAACGTCACGCCCTCGCTCAAGCCTCGATAGGTGATCTTCGAGCCGTTCTTGACCGGCTTGGCGTTGAGCGTCTGCGTCGACGCGTCGAGATTGAACTTGGTCCACCTGGTGCGCTTGAGCGGCCACTCGTTCTCGGCGCGCTGCACGAACTTCTCGCCCGGATGGCGGATATTGAGCAGCACCTTGGGCTGCTTGTCCCAGCCGTTCTTCTCGCCTTTGAGGTAGTAGGCGAAGAACTTCTTCTGCAGCGCCAGACCGTAGTCGGTATAGAAATGGGTCCAGTGCGCGTCGCCGTGCATCTCCAGCCATTTCTCCTTGGAGGCCGACAGGTAGTAGCCCTCGATGTTGCCGCGCGGATGCAGGCCCTGACCGCCCCAGTTGCCGGTCGACAGGAACGGCGTGGTGATCTTGGAGAAATCGGGCGTGCGGCACTTCCAGAATTCGTCGTCGAGTTCGTGCGCGAGCGCGAGGCCGCCGAAGTCGAACCGGTTGGCGTGCAACTGCTCATCGGAAAGCGTCTCCGGCCCCGACACCCAGTCACCCGTCATCGGGCTGCGAAAGCCCTTGGTGCCCAATCCGTACTGGATCGTCTTCACCTGCATGTCGTACCAGTTGGCGAGGAACGTGCACAGGATCCCGCCGTGGTGGCTGACCTCGCGATACCAGTCGTTCGCGCCCTCCCACTGGCACATCGCCGCGAGGTGCTTGGGCTTGAGCGTGGCGACCTGCCACTGATTCATCGCGTAGTACGAGATGCCGTTCAGACCGACCTTGCCGTTGCTCCACGGCTGCACGCCCGCCCAATCGATGCACTGCGCGAAGTCCTGCGCCTCGCGCGGGCTCCACAGCTCGACGTAGCCGGGCGAGCGGCCACAGCCGCGCGAGTCGACGCGCACGCACACGTAGCCGTCGGGCACCCATTTCTCGGGGTCGACGACCTCCCAGTTCTGGTACTTGTTGGTCGAGCCGGCGGGCACGTCGGGATGCTCGGCGCACATCTTGTCCCAGCAGGTCTTGTAGATCTGCTCGAATTGCAGCCACTTCGCATACGGACCGTAGGAAAGGATGACCGGGTACTTGCCCGCCTTGATCGGCCGGTAGACATCGCACCGGAGCACCAGGCCATCTTCCATGGTGATCGGCACGTCCCAGTCGATCGTCATGCCGTCGCGGGTTTCGGTCCGGTAGTCGGCCTTGCTCTCGTTTCGCATCTGCATCGCGCTCTCCTTTGATCGCTGCTGCTTCGATGGCTGCTACTTTTTGTACTCGACTTCGAGCAGCTCGACGTCGTGATCGGCGAGGCTGCGCACGTGGTGCTCGACCCCGGCGGGAATGTGGCGGCTCTCGCGTGCCTTGTGGTCGATCACCGCCTCCGGTGCGTTGCGCGGCATGTGCAGCAGCTTGCAGTCGGTGAGATACACGACGAAGTACGGATGCTCGTGCTTGTGCCAGCCGGTCTCGTCGCCTGGCTTGAACTTGAAGTACGAGACGCGTTTGAACTCGTCGTCGATGATCACCGTGCGAGTGGCAAGCGAGCCGACCTTGAGTCCATCGACATCTGCGAGGCGGTCGCGCGCTTCGGCGTAGTAGCTGCCCATTGGGTTCTCCTCTTGGTTATCTCGATAATCTTGGTTATTTCCCGAACATCTGCTGCGGTAGCCACAGCGCGATCTCCGGCCAGATCGTCAACGCCGCCACGCACAGCAACGTGAGTATCACGAACGGCGTAACGCCACGGAAGATCTCGCCCAGCGAAATATGCGGTGCGATCTGCGCGAGTACATAACAGTTGAGCCCGACCGGCGGGGTGAGCAGGCCGATCTCGATCATGATCGTCATGATCACGCCGAACCAGATCGGGTCGAACCCCAGCGCCTGGATGATCGGAAACACGAACGGCAGCGTGAGCAGCATCATGCCCAGGCCGTCGAGGAACATGCCCAGGATCAGATAGAGCACGACGATCATCGTGAGCACCACGTACTTGTTCAGTCCGAACGCGTTGATGAACTGCACCATCTGCCCGGTCACGTCGGTCAGCACGAGGAACCGACTGAACACGCCCACCGCGATCAGGATCGCGAACACCATCACCGAAAGCTGCGCGGTCTGGCGCGCCGCATCGACGATGGCCGCCCATGACAGGCGGCGCATGACCGCGAGCAGCACCATCACCGCGAATGCGCCCGATGCCGCGCCCTCGGTGGGCGTGAACCAGCCGAGGTACAAACCACCGATCAGCAGCGAGAAGATGGCGATCACCGGCAGCAGCTTGACGAGCGCTTGCATGCGTTCGGCCAGCGGATAGTGTTCCGAGCGCGGCCCAAGGGACGGATTGAGCACGCATGCGCCGACGATGTACGCGCAGAAGACCAGCGCCACGAAGATGCCGGGCAGGATGCCGGCGATGAACAGCTTGCCGATCGAGGTGCTGGTCCAGATTCCGTAGACCACCATCGCCAGACTCGGCGGAATCAGGATCGCGAGCGTGCTGGCCGAAGCGAGGCTGCCTGCGGCCAGACCGTTGTCGTAGCGGTAGCGCTTCATCTCGGGCATGACTATCGTGCCGAGCGTCGCGACCGCCGCGGCGCTGATGCCGGTGACCGCACCGAATCCCGCGCAGGAGATCACCGAGGTCACTGCCAGTCCGCCGGGCAGGCGTCCGAGCCACTTGTGCACGACCTCGTACAGATCCTTGCCGATGCCGCCCGATGAGACGAGTTGGCCCATGAAGATGAACAGCGGCACGCTGGTCAGCACGAACTCGGTGGTGAGCGTGAACGCGACCTGGTAGAGCTGCAACGAGGTCTGCGCGTAGTTGGCCACCACGATGTTGCCCAACACGCCGACGATGCCGATCGCGAAGGCGAGCGGCACGCCGATCATGATCATCACCACCAGCGCGATGATGCCGATCCAGCCGATCGTGAGCAGATCCATCGCCTGGTCAGTGCCGTTCGCGCTGGCGGCCGTGGCCACGCAGCGCCCGAGCGATGTGCGCCAGCATGACGACGCAGAACAGTGCCGCGCACACCGCCATGGCCGCTACGAACGGCCAGATCATCACTTTGGTGGCCGGCGTGGTCTCGCCGTGCTGGAACGCCTTGAGCGTTTGCAGGAATGCCTGGTGAGTCAGTACCGCGCCGATAGCCAGGGCGGCAAGCGCCGTTATCGCATCGACCCCCCGGCGCCCCCAGTCGGGCATGCGGTTGTAGAGCATGTCCATGCGCACGTGAAAACCACCAGGCCACGAGTAGGGCAGCGCGCACACGAACACCAGCAGCAACAGCAGTCCGGCGACGTCCTGCGCCCACACCAGCGGCATCGACGCGAAATAGCGCAGCACCGTGTCGGCGGTGATGATCAGCGTCATCAGCGGAATCAGCACGACCGCCGCGCCACCGTACAGCCGGCGCATGGCGGCGACGAGGCTGCTCTCGTGGTTGGATGGCATCGAGGGTGCGAGACCGAAACCGGTGACGGGCAGCTCCCGCTACGCCGGCATCAGAAATCGACGATGCCCGGCAGCGGTGCGTCGAGCACGCGCTGGGTGATCTGATCGAAGCTGAGCGCCTTCCACTTGGCCGCAGCCGCACGCATGTCGGTGACGAACTGCTGTGCGGGCTCGCCTTTGGCGGCCATGCTATCGATCCACTTCTTGGTCACGGGCTCCGAAGCCTTGACCATCTTTTCGTATTCGGCGGACGGCATCTGGTGCGACTTCACGCCCTTGGCGGTCATTTCCTTGAGCGCGGTGGTCGACTCGTCGTCGAAGTACAGGATGGTCTCGGTCAGATTCCACAGCTGCGACCAGTGATAGACGTGCGCCTTGATGTCCTTGGGGAGTTTGTCCCACATGTTCTTGTTCATGCAGAACTCGGTGGGGTTGATCCACAGGTTGGCCACGGTACGGTGCTTGGCGATCTCCATCAGCCGGAACAGCTTGGTGCCGGCATCGTGCATGATCGGAAAATCGAGCACCCCGCTCTGGAACGCGGTGTAGAGCTCCGAGGATTGCACGGTCGAGGGCACCCCTCCCATGGCGGTGGCGATCTCTTGCGACAGCCCGCCCGGCGCCCAGATCTTCTTGCCTTTCAGATCGTCCATCTTCAGCACCGGATCCTTCGAGCTGATGATGTGCTGCGGCTGCGTGGTCGACACGCGCATCAGGTACACGCCGCGCGCCTCGTAGGCCTTGCGCAGGTACTTCGGATACAACTCGTAGATCGACATCGCCGCCTGGGTCGAGGTCTCGAACGTGTACGGCAGCTGCAGACCGAAGTGCAGCGTGAACCCGCCCGGATTGAACAGCGTGTAGCAGTTGCCGAAATCACCCACGCCCGAGCCGATCGACTCGAACGCGCCGCGCTGCGCATTGCCAAGCGTCGAGCCCCAGAACGGCCGGACCTGCACCTTGCCGTTGGTGTCTGCTTCGAGCCGCTTGAACGCGCGCATGTAGATGCCCGAGTTCATCGTCGTCGGGGCGAGGAACGTCGAGAACTTCAGCTGGATCGGTGGCCCGCTGTACGTGACCGCGGGCGCTTTCGACTTCACCTCGCCGTCGAGCCACTTCTCGATCAGGCGCTTTTCTTGTGCGGTGGATGTGAGGGAAGTCAGGGCGAAGAGCGTACCGACGCCCAATGCGAGTGCGCAGCTGCGGATCATGTTGTCTCCTCCTTGCATCACGCTTGCTCGCGCTGGATGCTCGAGTCACGTCTGCACGGTGTGTTAATCGCAGTCTAAATAGCACCAGCCTCCGTGCCATGGCAAGCACACTGCACGGTCGCCGATCGTGGTGCGATCGCTCCGAGGCTCCGGCCGAGCGTGTCGCGCGAACGCTGACGGCACGCTTCAGGCGTGCGGTGCGGCCGACGCGTTGGTCGTGGTAAGTTCGGCCGGCACTTCGCACACGATCCAATCGCAGCACAAGGAGCACGCATATGAAGACTCGGACACTCGGCGGCAAACTCACCGTCCCGGAAGTCGGCTACGGCTGCATGGGCTTGTCGGGCATCTACGGCCCCTCGAACGACGAGGCATCGATCGCATTGGTGCGCAAGGTCGTCGACATGGGCGTCACCATGCTCGACTCCGCGGATGCCTACGGCAACGGCCACAACGAGGAGCTGCTCGGCAAGGCGCTGGCGGGCATTCGCGACAAGGTCACGCTGATCACCAAGTTCGGTCAGCAACGCAAACCCGAGGGCACCACCATCTGCGGCACGCCCGAATACGTGCGTCAGGCATGCGAGGCGTCGCTCAAACGATTGAAGGTCGATTCGATCGATCTCTACTTCCAGCATCGTGTCGACAAGAGCGTGCCGATCGAAGACACGATCGGCGCGATGGCCGATCTGATCAAGCAAGGCAAGGTGAAGTACATCGGCCTGTCGGAAGTCTCGGCGGCCAATCTGCGCCGGGCGCACAAGGTGCACCCGATCACCGCGGTGCAATCGGAACTGTCGCTGTGGAGCCGGCAGGACGAGACCGACATCCTGCCCACCTGCCGTGAGCTGGGCATCGGTTACGTCGCCTACAGTCCGCTGGGCCGTGGATTTCTCACCGGCACCGTGACAGGGCGAGAAGCACTCGACGCCAAAGACACGCGCCAGTCGCACCCGCGCTTCGCCAAGGAGAACATCGGCGAGAACCTCAAGCTCGCTGAAAAGCTGAAGGCGCTCGCCGCGAAGAAGGGCGTGACCTCCGCGCAGCTTTCACTTGCGTGGGTGCTGGCCAAGGGCAAGGACATCGTGCCGATCCCCGGCACCAAGAGCGAAGCGCGCGTGCGCGAGAACGTCGCCGCGGCCGACATCATGTTGACCGACGCGGAGATTCGATCGCTGGAAGAGATCGCGCCGATCGGTGCGACGAAGGGTGATCGCTATCCGGCGGCGAACTTTGCGCATATTGATCGGTGAAGGGCGCTCTCCCGCCCCCCGCCCTCCCTCTCTCGCGCGACTAAAGTCGCTAGAGAAGGAGGGAGCCGAGTTTGCGGCGCAGATTAGGGTCGCTCTCCCGCCCCCCGCCCTCCCTCTCTCGCGCGACTCACGTCGCTAGAGAAGGAGGGGGCCTCAGTTTCCGGGCGCTATGCGCCCGTCACGACAACGACTTTCCCCTGCACCTTGCGCTCGGCCATGTCGTTCAGCGCCTGCGCGGCGCGCGCCAGCGGATAGGTCGCGCTTACCAGCGGCTTCAACTTGCCGGCCACCACCCACTCGGTGAGCTGGCGCAGGTTGGCGCGATTGGCCGCGGACTCTTTCTCGGTGAATGCGCCCCAGAACACGCCGACGATCGAGGCGCCTTTCAGTAGCGCGAGATTCAGCGGCAGGCGCGGAATGTCGCCCGCGGCGAAGCCCACCACCAGATAGCGCCCGCCCCAGGCCATGTCGCGAAACGCCGGTTCGGCGAACGCGCCGCCCACCGGGTCGTAGACCACGTCGATCCCCTTGCCGCCGGTGATGCGCTTGATGCCCGCGCGCAAGTCTTCGGATGCGTAGTTGATGACGTGCGCAGCGCCAAACCGTTTGCACGTCTCGAGTTTGTCGTCCGATGACGCGGCGGCGATCACGGTGGCGCCCATCAGCTTGCCCAATTCGACCGCGGCAAGTCCGACGCCACCCGCCGCACCGAGCACCAGCAGCG
This sequence comes from uncultured beta proteobacterium, assembly GCA_902826155.1. The sequence goes on along the minus strand of CADEDU010000003.1, from coordinate 124,869 downwards.
TTTCGCCCGCCTTGAGCTGCCCGCGATCCTTGAGCGCGTGGTAGGAGGTGCCGTAGGTGAGGCCGAACGCGGCGGCGACGGTGAGATCCATACCGGCGGGCAGCTTCGTCGCGCGCGCCGCATCGATCACCATCTCCTCGGCGAAGCTGCCGTACGTCGTGTTCGCTTGTACCGCGTCGCCGACCTTGAACTCGGTGACGCCCGCACCGACTTCCTTGATCACGCCGGCCATTTCCGAACCCGGCGAGAACGGCATCTGCGGCTTGTACTGATACTTGCCCTGGATGATCAGCACATCGGGAAAGTTCACGCCGGCAGCTTTCACCGACACGAGCAGTTGATTGGGGCCGGGTTTGGGCGTGGGCACGTCTTCGAGCACGAGCGAGTCGGGCGCGCCATAGGCTTTGCACAGCAGGGCTTTCACGTTTCTCTCCGGAGAACAGGTTGTTCGGTACGGCTCGATGCGCGGCGCGCCGAATCGTTCCAGGACACGAGCGCATCGATCGCAGTCGCGCACGCCATCGATCGGCGGACGCAGTCGCACCGTTTTCGGTCACCTCGAAGCGGCGCCGGTGCTTTCCCGTGGGGGTGAGGAAGGCTACCATGCGACCCATTCTCCCCACCCGTGGTCGGACCCCCATGGAACTGCGCTACACCCCGGAGGAAATCGCTTTTCGCGACGAGGTGCGTGCCTTCACCCGCGCCAATCTGCCCGCGGAAATCGCCGCCAAGGTTCTCAATCACCGGCGCCTGTCGAAAACCGATTTCGTGCGCTGGCAGGACCTGCTCGCGAAGAAGGGCTGGCTCGCGGGCCACTGGCCCAAGGAGTTCGGAGGACTGGGTTGGACACCGACTCACCAGCACATCTTCGACGAGGAAACCGCCGCGCAAGGCACGCCGCGGCTGATTCCGTTCGGCCTGCACATGGTGGGACACGTGATCATGGCCTTCGGCAGCCCGTCGCAGAAAGAGCACTACCTGCCGCGCATCCGCAACAACGTCGACTGGTGGTGTCAGGGCTACTCGGAGCCGGGTTCGGGCTCCGATCTCGCGTCATTGAAGACGCGTGCGGTGCGCGATGGCGATCACTACGTGATCAACGGCCAGAAAACCTGGACCACCTACGCGCAGTACGCCGACATGATCTTCTGTCTGGTGCGCACCAGTAATGAGAACCGCAAGCAGGAGGGTATCTCGTTCCTGCTGATCGACATGCGCTCGCCCGGCGTGACGGTGCGGCCGCTCATCCTGCTCGACGAAGAGCACGAAGTGAATGAGGTGTTTTTCGACAACGTGCGCGTGCCCGCGACAAATCTGGTGGGCGAGGAGGGCAAGGGCTGGACGTACGCCAAGTACCTGCTCGGGTTCGAGCGCACCGGCATCGCCGGCGTGGGTGCATCCAAGCGCGAGCTGGTATCGCTCAAGAACATCGCGCGGCAGCAGACCAAGAACGGCCGGCCGCTGATCGAAGATCCGGCATTCGCCGCGCGCGTGGCGCACGTCGAGATCGAACTGCTCGCGCTGGAGATGACCTTGATGCGCGTGCTGTCCAGCCGTGGCAAGGCACCGGGTCCGGAAGCATCGTTCCTCAAGATCAAAGGCTCGGAGATCCAGCAATGGCTCACCGAGTTGATGATGGACGCGATGGGCCCGCTGGCATTGCCGTTCACGCCCGAGGCGTTCGGCGAGGGTCAGATCGGCGAGGGCGTCGGTCCGGCGTACGGGGCACCGCTTGCCGCGCAGTACTTCAATTACCGCAAGACGACGATCTACGGCGGCTCCAACGAGATTCAGCGCAACATCATTTCCCAAGCGGTGCTCGGGCTGTGAACGGTGAAGCGTGACGAGTGAAGGGCGAAGGGTTGAAGGGTGAAGGGTGAAGGGATAAAGCGATGGACTTCTCACTGGTCGAAGAACAGCAGATGCTGCGCGATTCGCTCGCGCGGTTCGTACAGAAAGACTACGGCTTCGAGCGCCGGCGCGCCAATCAGCAGCAGCCCGAAGGCTTCTCGCGCCAGACCTGGGCGCAACTGGCCGACATGGGCGTGCTCGGCATCGCTCTGCCGCAGGAACATGGCGGCTACGGCGGCTCGATGGTCGACGCGATGATCGTGCTCAACGCGGTGGGCAACGGCCTGATGGTGGAGCCGTTCATGGCCACCGCGATTCTGGGCGGTCGTGCGCTGGTGCACGGTGGCTCCGAGGCGCAGCGCGCGAACATTCTGCCGGCGCTCGTCGAAGGCAAGCTGCTGCTCGCGTTCGCGTACGCTGAAGTGCAGGGCCGCCACGACGCCCGGCACGTCAGCACCACTGCACGTCGCAACGGCAACAGCTTCGTGCTCAATGGCACCAAGAGCGTCGTGCTGCATGGCGCGCAGGCCGATACGCTGATCGTCTCGGCGCGCACTGCCGGTGGCAACTCCGACGCGCAAGGCATCACGCTGTTCCTGGTCGAGGGCAAAGCCAAGGGCGTCTCGCGTCGCGATTACCGCACCATCGATGGATTGCGCGCCGCCGAGGTGACCCTGTCAAACGTCGCGGTCGATGCGAGCGCGGTGCTCGGTTCGGTCGACGGCGGCATGGCCGTCATCGAGCGCGTGCTCGACGACGGGGCCGCGGCGTTGTGCGGCGAGGCCATCGGCGTGATGGAAACGCTCAACGCATTGACGCTCGACTACATCAAGACGCGCCAGCAGTTCGGTCAGCCGATCGGGCGGTTCCAGGTGCTGCAGCATCACGCCGTCGACATGCTGGTCCACTGCGAGCAGTCGCGCTCGATGGCGATCATGGCGGCGATGCGCTGCGAAAGCGCCGATGCGAAAGAGCGGCGTCATGCGGTGTCGGCGGCCAAGGTGTTCATCGGCAAGTCGGGCCGCGCGCTGGCGCAAAGCGCCTACCAGATGCACGGCGGCATGGGTCTCACCAACGAAATGCCGGCGAGCCACTACGGCAAGCGCCTGACGATGATCGACGCCTGGCTGGGCGATACCGATTTCCATCTGGAACGCTTCATCGCCAATCAGGCCTGAACAACCGCAATCTCTGATTACACGGATCTTCGCCAATGGCCAACCACCGCATCGTCCTCGCCAGTCGTCCGAGCGGCATGCCAAGCGCGGCCAATTTCCGGCTCGAGGAAGCGCCGATTCCGCGCGCCGGTGCGGGCGAGATCGTCGTGCGCAATCATTGGCTGTCGCTCGACCCGTACATGCGTGGTCGCATGGATGCGGCGCGTTCGTATGCCAAGCCGGTCGAGATCGATCAGGTGATGGAAGGCGGTGCGGTCGGCGAGGTGATCGAGTCGAACAACGATCGCATGCCGGTCGGCTCGTTCGTCACCGGGCGCTTCGGCTGGCAGGAATACGCGTGCGTGGAAGGCAAGAGCGCGACCAAAGTCGATGCCGATGCCGCGCCCCTGTCGCTGTACCTGAGCGTGCTGGGCATGCCGGGGGTGACAGCCTGGGTCGGCCTGCTCGATCTCGCGCAACCGAAGGCGGGCGAGACGGTGGTCGTGTCGGCCGCGTCGGGGGCGGTGGGCTCGGTGGTGGGCCAGATCGCGAAGATCAAGGGCTGCCGCACCGTGGGCATCGCCGGTGGCGCTGCAAAGTGCGAATACGTGCGCAAGGAGCTCGGCTTCGATGCGTGCCTGGACTACAAGACCGGCGATCTGAACGAAGCATTGAAGGCCGCCTGCCCCGATCGCATCGATGTGTACTTCGACAACGTCGGCGGCACGATTCTCGATGCGTGCCTGGCGCGCATGAACACGTTCGGCCGCGTGTCGCTGTGCGGGCTGATCTCGCAATACAACGCCGCCAGTGCCGACGAGTTGAGCGGCCTGAAGAACATCCGCTCGGTGCTCATCAACCGGCTGCGGATGCAAGGCTTTATCGTGAGCGACCGCATGGAGTTGTGGAAACCGGCGCTCGCTGATCTCACCGCGTGGTACCGCGCCGGCAAGCTCAAGTTCCGCGAAAGTATCGTGCACGGTCTGGTGCAGGCGCCGGGTGCGTTGATCGGCCTGCTGCAAGGGCAGAACTTCGGCAAGCAGCTCGTCAAGCTGGTTTGATCGGCCGCGTGGCTGCGGCGAGGGAAAAAGTCAAAGGTCATCGGGCGCGTCGTTTGACCAGGTCGGACCCTGCCGCCACGATTGCGCCCGCCGCGTCGCGCCAACCCCTGAGAGGAACAACATGATTGGATTGATCGTCGTTCTGGTGATCCTGATCGCGATCGTCGCCTGGGTCGTGGGCCTGTACAACGGCCTGGTGGCGCTGCGCAACCGCTTCAAGAACGCGTTCGCGCAGATCGACGTGCAGTTGAAGCGCCGCTACGACCTGATTCCCAACCTGGTCGAAACCGCCAAGGGCTACATGAAGCACGAGCGCGAAACGCTCGAAGCGGTGATCGCCGCGCGCAATCAGGCCTACACCGCGGCCAAGGCGGCGGCGGCCAACCCGGCCGACGGCCAGGCGATGCAGGCGCTGGCCCAGGCCGAAACCGGACTGAGCGGCGTGCTCTCGCGCTTCATGGCGGTCTCGGAGGCCTATCCCGACCTGAAGGCCAACCAGAACATGATGCAGCTCTCCGAGGAGCTCACCAGCACCGAGAACAAGATCGCGTTCGCGCGGCAGGCGTACAACGACTCGGTGATGACGTACAACACCAAGGTCGAGAGCTTTCCCGCCAACGTGATTGCCGGCATGTTCCAGTTCAAGCCGGCAACGCTCCTCGAATCAACCGAGTCGCCCGAAGAGCGCAAGGCGCCGAAGGTGAGTTTCAGCTGAGCGTGTGCGCCGCGCGCCCCGGTTCTGAACAGACCCGGGCTACGTCGCGGCCTGCGCAGCGCGCCTGCTTCGACCGGTTCTCGATCCGCTGGTCCTGACGCCGATGGACTTCTTCGCGCAACAAGACGCCGCGCGCAAGGCTTCGCGCCGCCTGACGGTGCTGTTCGTGCTGGCGGTGCTTGCGGTGGTGGTGTCGGTCAACATCGTCACTGCGATCGCGCTGGAGAGTCGTTCGCCCGCGCTGTATGTTGTCGTGACGATCATTACGCTCGCGCTGGTGCTCGGCGGTTCGGCGTTTAAGACGCTGCAGCTGCGCGATGGCGGCAGCGCGGTCGCCGAGATGATGGGCGGGCGGCGGATCACCTCGGCCACCACCGATCTGGCCGAGAAGCGGCTGGTCAACGTGATCGAAGAGATGGCGCTCGCCTCGGGCGTACCCGTGCCCCTGGTGTACATCATGGATCACGAGCAGGGCTTCAACGCGTTCGCGGCGGGCTATTCGAGCAACGATGCCGCGATCGCCGTCACGCACGGTCTGCTGCACGCGATGAATCGCGATGAGTTGCAGGGCGTGATCGGCCACGAGTTCAGCCACGTGCTCAACGGCGACATGCGGCTGAACGTCCGCATGATCGGGCTGCTGTTCGGCATCGAGATGATCGGCCACACCGGACGCGTGTTCATGCGCGTGGCCGACCGCGGCCGCGACTCGCGCGCCACGGGCGGCATCGCCGGTTTCGGTCTGGCGTTGTTCGTGATCGGCGCGGTCGGGGTGTTCATGGCGAACATGATTCGCGCCGCAGTGGGCCGCCAGCGCGAGTACCTCGCCGATGCTTCGGCGGTGCAGTTCACGCGCAATCCCGAGGGCATCGGCTCGGCGCTGGCGCTGATCGCCGCGCAGAGCGGCGTGGTCGAGCATCAGAACGCCGACGAAGTGAGCCACATGTTCATCGCGGCGGCACTCGATTCCCGGCTCGATGGCCTGTTCGCCACGCATCCGCCGATCGAGACGCGCATCGAGAAGATCCTGGGCAAAGGCGCGCGTGGACGCATCGCCGATGTGCGCAAGCGTGCCGAGCGGATCGCGGCTGCGGCCGGACCTTCCGCGGAATTCGGGCGAGGCTCCGCGGGCGAGGCCGACGCGGGCGCGCTCGGTGGCGGCTTCGGTCGGGGCGCAGTTGGAACTGCTGCGACGGGCAGCGGCGTAGCGTTCCCCGGCGCTTCGGGGTTTGCCGGCGGTGCCGCTGGATTCGCAGCCGGCGCCACCGGCTTTGCTGCGGGTGCAAGCGGCAATGCGTCGCGCGCCGCCGCGATGTCGCCCGATCGATTGCTGGCGAGCGTGGGACAGCCCGGCTCGCAGCACGTCGACTACGCCAAGTTGCTGCTCGCGGCTTTGCCCGAGTCGATCCGCACCGGGCTGGGCACGGCCGATAGTGCCAAGGCGATCGTGCTGGCGATGCTGGCGGCCGATCTCGACGCTGGTGCCGACGTGAGTCGCATCGTCGAGCGGCCCGGCGCGCGCGAACTGTTCGATCAGGCGCGCGGCTATCTCGACGTGGTGCGCGACCAGCACGCGCATCTGCGTCTGCCGATCGTGTCGCTCGCCCTGCCGGTGCTGCGGCCCTTGCCGCTCGGGGAGCGAAAGCAGTTCCTCGAGCTGGCGCGTGCGATCACCGTGGCCGATGCACGCATCACGCCGTTCGAGTTCGCGTTGATGGCTCTGGCTGGCCGCGCGCTCGACGAAGCCAAGCGCACGCCCAAGGCAGCGCGCTACGCCGACTTCACTGCGCTCGAGACGGAACTCGTCACGGTGCTGTCGCTGTTCGTGCGGCTCGCCTCAGAAGGGTCGGTGCTGTTCGATCGGCTGATGGGTTGGTTCAAGATCAGCGGCGCGCAATTGCTTGCGCCCTCGGCGATCAAGATGCCCGAGGTGGAGCGCGCGCTCGAGCGGCTGGCCGAGGTTGCGCCGCTCAAGAAACCGCTGCTGATCAAGGCTTGCCTGGAGGCGGTGACGGCCGATGGCAAAGTCAGTCCGCGCGAAGCCGAGCTGATGCGCGCCATGTGCGCCACGCTCGAATCACCGCTGCCGCCGATCATCGATGCGCAGGTGGGGCGCGCACTTGAAGACGTGACCCGGCGCGCGCCAGCAGACGCGCTCACCTAGATGCGGTAGGTATGGGAGCAGCAGGCGCAGCGGCTCGCGCACTGCCAAGCGTTGCTCGACGCGGTGCTATGCTGGCCTGCACGTGCTGCGCGCGATTGAACCGCGCACGCACCCTTGCCACGCCAACCCCTCGTTCAGGACCGCCCCATGATCGATCTCTACACTTGGCCCACGCCCAACGGCCACAAAGTCCACATCATGCTGGAAGAAACCGGGCTGCCCTATCGCGTGCACCCGATCGATATCGGCAAGGGCGACCAGTTCCAGCCCGAGTTCCTCAAGATCAGCCCCAACAACAAGATGCCGGCGATGGTCGACTCCGACGGGCCCGACGGCAAACCGATGGCGGTGTTCGAGTCGGGCGCGATCCTGATCTATCTCGCCTCGAAAACCGGCAAGTTCCTGCCGGAGAACCTGCGCGACAAGTGGTCGACGCTGCAGTGGCTGATGTTCCAGATGGGCGGAGTGGGGCCGATGCTCGGTCAGGCGCACCACTTCATCATCTACGCGCCCGAAAAAATTCCCTACGCGATCGAGCGCTACGGCAAGGAAGCGAACCGCCTGTACGGCGTGATGGACCGGCGCCTCGCCGAATCACGCTTCATCGCCTGCGACGAGTACACCATCGCCGACATGGCGATCTTTCCGTGGCTGCGCTCGTATCAGAACCAGAACGTCGACATCGAGCAGTACGCCAACGTCAAGCGCTGGTTTGACGGCATCGCCGCGCGACCGGCGGTGCAGCGCGCTCTCGAAGTGCTGAAAGACGCACGCAAGCCCGGACCGCTCACCCCCGAGCAGCGCGCCAACTACTTCGGCGACAAGCAGTACGGGCGTCGCTGAGGCGCGGCAGCGTCAGGCCGTGGCCGACTCCGCTGCGCGCTGCACCGGGTAGAGCTTGGCCAGCACTGCCTTGCAGCAATCGGTGAGCCAGTTCTCCAGCGGCTGCAGATTGTTGCGTTCGCGCGCGGCGATGATCGCGTCGCGCAGTGCCTTGTCGTGTGCTTCGAGGTGGCTGTCGACCAGCGGCGCCCAGTGCGGCGGGAATTCGCTTTCGACGTAATCGCCGCGGCCACGGCCGAAGTGCGCGATCGTGAGATAGCGCAGCACCGTGGTGCGCGCCAGATCGATGATGAACTCGTCGTTCCACGACACCATCGAGCCTTGCACGCCGCGCGCGCGGTTCACGCCCTGGGCGGCCAGCCGCGCACCGAGCGCGCCGGCCACCGCACCGCCAAGCGCAGCACCGCCGAACGTCAATCCGCCGGCGGCCAGATCAGCGATCAGCCCTGACAGCGCACCGGCCACCGCGCCGCCCACCACGGTCGCCTGATTCTCGTTGACCGCGCGCGAGGCTTTCACGTGCGCCTGTACCCGCTCGAGCACGGTGAGCGTGGCCGAGCCGTCGATGTGATGAAGCGCGATCACTTCGTTGGTCGAGCCGCGCAGATCCTCGGCGAGCTTCTCCGACATGCGCTCGATCGCATCGGACTCGTTCTTCTGCAGCCCGCGCTGCACGCCCTTCGACATGCCCAGTGCCGCGCCGACGGCCACGAACGCACCGAGGAAGTCGCGATCGTTGGCGGCCTCCTTGACCTGCGCCGCGCGCGCCACCTGCGCCGCCAGGATCGACATCGAAGCGGCGAAGATCTTGTGCTGTTCGGCCGCCCAGGCCATGCGCAGCTTGGCGAAGAACGAGCGCTTTTCGAGCGGCAATAGCGGCGCAACTGCGGCGAGCAGCGTGTCTTCCTGCACCCAGCAGCGCGCAAACGCATCGAGCGCGAGCACGCCGCGCACCACGCTGTACGGCGCGAGGTGCGCACGCCAGCGCTGGATCTCGACCGCTTCTTCATCGGCGCGCCGCGGCGGCCCCATCTGATTGAGCAGCACCAGCACCGGTTTGCCTACCCAGCCGAGCACACGCAATTCCGGCGCGATGTAGCCGCTGCTCGCCGGTTCCTCCGACGCGTTGACCAGATAGAGCACCACGTCGGCGTCGCGCTGGATGTTGCCCACCACCTGCTGGCTCACCCAGAAATTGCGATCGGTCCAGCGGTCCCACACGTTGGAAAGCAGCCAGCCGATCGGATTGGTGAGTTGTTCCAGCCGCTTGGCCAGCCGTGCCGAATCGCCGAACCCGGGCGTGTCCCACAGCCGCAGCAGTGCGCCTTCGGCCCGGATCATGTCGAAGGCTTCGTTCACCTGCGTGACGTGCGGCGCGTCGCGTACCTCGCCGACGTCGCGTTTGAGCAGCGTGCGGGCGAGCGTGGTCTTGCCGATGTTGGTGTGCGAGACCAGCGTCAGGGTGACAGCGATGGTCGGGACCGCGCCGGTCGACTGCGGGCTGGTCGACGCGGAGGCGGACGGAGGCGCGGCCGGCGCGGCAGATGGAGTGGCGGACGGTGTGGCGGTCGTCATGGAGCGTTGGTCGAGGTTTCGAGCGGCACGAACACCGGATCCAGTTGATGCGGCTTCAGGAACTGTCGCCATAACTCACGGCGTTCCTGCAGCCGGCGCTTCATCGTCGAGTCTCCCCGCACGCGCTGGGTGAATGACAGCTCGTCCAGCACTACGGCCAGCGGGCGTGCGCCCTGCAAGATCGCACCGTGCACTTCCTGCTCCGGTGTGCTCGCCAGCGAAAACACTAACACACCATTAGCAGCGACTGCTGACCCGCTCGGCTGCTCGCCATATGGAACTGCCGGCGTGAAGTGCGGCTCGATCGATGTGCCCAGCGCTTGTTCAAGACCGAGGACTATCCGCCGGCGCAAGGCATCGTCGACCGCGACGCCGTGGGGGATGATGTTCAGCCGCTGCGGCGTGGCGCTGCTCGAGGCCAGCAACCGGCGAAAGTAGTCGTGATCCAGGTCGATCGGAAAACGATCCACCAGGCGCAGCGCGCGCAGCCGGTCGAACAACGCCATGACCAGCCGCGGGAGCAGGATGATCATCAACGTGCTGGCGGCGTAGAGGTGGATCCAGTCCGCCGCGCGCTCGCCCCCGCTGCGGCCGCTGATCCACTCGCTGGTGAAGCGGATCGTGCCGATGTGCTGCGCGTCGGGCACGCTGGTGCCCAGCAGCAAAGCCCCGGGGCCAAGCAGAAACTTCAACACTGTGTGCACGCCGCGCTCGTTGAGGAACGTGCTTTCCCAGCCGGCGGTGTAGTCGATGCCCAGACCGCGTAGGTACATGCCGGCGATGGCGCCGAGCGCGAGCGCCGCCGCGCCGATGTGCCACACGAACGATGCGCGTGCGCGATGCAAGGGCGCGCCCTGCGTGAGCCACTCGCTCATGGCGCGACGGGCGGGCTCCAGCGTACGGTGCAGGTGGATGCTCTGGGTCCAGCGCGTGAGCCACGGCGGGGCCTGACTGCGCGCGCGGCCAGCGCCCAGGCGCAGCAGCCATCGCACGACCAGCACGACGTACGTCGCGATGTTCCACAACAGCAGCAGCGCGATCGGCGCGTACAGCAGATTGAGCCGGCGCAGGTCGCCCAGCATGTTGCTGAGCGCACCGATGGCGAACGCTCCAAGCAGTACCACGAGCACGATCCAGCGCAACCGCAGCGGCTGGGTGGCGCGGATGAACTGAGCCGGATCGGGTCGCAGCGTGGGCAGCATGGCCCGTGCGCGTTCGGCCAGGAACTGATCGGCCTGCGCCGCGACGATGTGGCCGGTGGCGCCGATCGATCGTGCCACGTCGAGGCTGATTGCCCGGCGCGTGGCGAGCGACAGATGCTTGCCCTCGGGGTCGCTGGTCTCGACCGCGCGAATCAGCAGGACTGCTATGGCGTCACGTTCGTTCAATGCCGACGTGCCGGGATTGTGCGAGCGGCGGCGGGCGCTTCACGCCTTCTTGATCTCGACCGTGCGGAAGGTGCCGATCGCCTTGGCGAGGATCTTGCCGTGCTCGTCGCGCGCTTCGCTCTCGCAGAAGCAGGTCGACTTGCCGGCGTTGAGCACGCGGCCCTCGGCGCTCACGACGGTCATGCCCGGATTGAGAAAGCCGATGCTCATGTCGATGGTGATCACGCTCACCGGCACGCCGTAGTGCGCGCGCACCGCCAATGTCATCACCAGATCGAGCACCGTCATCACCACGCCGCCATGGAACGCGCCCAGGCTGTTGAGCAGTTCCGGCCGCTTGTCGATGGCCACGACCGCGCGCGTTTTGTCGGCCGAGACAAAGCGGATGCCAAGATGATCGGCGAACGGGATCTTGACGCCGAACGGCGAGAGCGATTGGTCGAACGGCGCTTCGACAGCGTCGTTGTCGGAGGGGTTGTTCATGGCGGGGCGGATGATTACACGCGCCCCCGCGGCGGGGCAACTAGCGCCGGCCGCCGGCCAGATAGAAGGCGAGCTTGAGCGATTCCATGATCGCGTGGCGCATCATCTCCGGGTCGTGCCACCAGTCCGGATCGAATTTTTCGTGACGCGCGCTGACGCCGATGATCTCCACGCCCGGCAGTTGCTCGCGAAAGATCATGCGCGCCCGGTAGACGTGGTAGGGCGAGGTGACGAGCAGGATCGATTTGAGCTGCGGGTAGCGCTCGCCGATGGTGCGCGCCTCGGCCACGGTGCTGGTCAGCCGGTCACCGAACACGCCGACCGCCTCGTCCGGAATGCCGCGCAGGCGCATGAGTTCCTTGCCGGCCACCTCGAACCACGGATAGGCGATGCCCTCGCGCTCGAGTTCCTCGAACCGTTCCTCGCGGCGCGGATACGAAAGCAGCACGCGCGGCGCGAGTCCCTCGCGATAGAGGTCGGCACCGGTGATGACCCGGCTTACGTCGCCGCCCAGGACGACGATGGCGTCGGCCTTGCGCAGTGGATCGGGCGATGCAAGCAGCCCGTGCAGCGATCTGGCCCACACCACCACGGCGATCGCGACGATCAGGCACGCGGCCAGCAGCGCTAGCGTGCAGCGCTTGAAGCAATGCATACTTTGACTCCAACCAACATTTCGACCCGCGATTGTTCCATGCCCGCCTCGCCGCTCAAATCGATCAAGCGCTGGTTCGCGCGTTTGCCCAGTGTCGAGGTGAGCGAGGCCGGGGGCGTGCGCTCGCTGCATCTGGGCGGCGATGCGATCCAGAGCTCGATCCGGCTGGATGACCCCGACCAGCTCGAGCTGCACTACACGCGGGCGATGATGACGTTTCTGCTGTTTGCCCCTGCGCCTCGCGACGTGCTGATGGTGGGCCTGGGCGGAGGGTCGATCGCGCGCTTCGTGCATCGCAAGCTGCGGCCCACGCGATTCACGGCGGTTGAGATCAACCCGAAGGTGGTGAGCGTGTCGCGGCAGTACTTCGGCTTGCCCGAGAACGACGAGCGGCTGAACGTGGTCGTCGCCGACGGGGCCGAATACGTGCCCGAACATCCCGAGAGTGCGGACGTGTTTATGCACGATGCGTTCGAAGACGGCGAAACGGTCACGGCGCTTTGCACGCAGAAGTTTTTTGACGCCTGCGCCGCCACGTTGCGGCCCAACGGCGTGTTCGTGATGAACTTCATGACCGACGAGCCCAAGTTCCAGGCGTACGTCGATCGCATTTCGCGTGCCTTCGACGATCGCACGCTGGTGCTGCCGAGCGCCGACCGCATCAACCGCATCGTGTTCGCGTTCAAGACGCCGCTCACCAAGCTGCCGCTCGAGCCGATGAAGCGCGACGCCGAGATGCTGGAGAAGAAACTCGGCCTGCCGCTGGTGAAATCGCTCAAGGACATGTTGCGCTACAACTCCCACACGGCGGCGTACTTGCGACTTACCGTGTAGCTACTCGCAGCTTTCCGGATTCGATTGCCAGCTGCGCTGCCTCCCACCTACGCCCGAATCAACCTCTTCACACCGAAAGGATGCCGCGATGAACGCCCGTGTTCAGCTCGACGAGAAAACGCAAGCCAAGGTCGATCTCACCGCCGCACTGCGCTGTGCCTCGCGCATGGGCCTGGGCGAGGGCATCTGCAATCACTTCAGCTATGCGGTGCCCGGCACCGACGATCTGTTCTATATCAATCCGCAGGGCTATCACTGGTCGGAGCTGACGCCCGATCACATCGTGACGGTGGACGTGAAAGGCAAGGTGGTGGCCGGCAAGCACAAGGTCGAGCCCACCGCGTTTTTCATCCACTATCGGATCCATCGTGCCAATGCGAAGGCGCGCGCGGTGTTGCACACGCATATGCCGTTCGCCACAGCGCTCACGATGCTCGCCGGCGGCCGGCTCGAACCGGTGAGCCAGACCTCGCTCAAGTTCTACGGCAAGGTCGGCTACGACGACCAGTACAACGGCCTGGTGCTCGACGACGCCGAGGGCGATCGCATCGTGAAGTGCCTCGGTAATGCGTCGGTGCTGTTTCTCGCCAATCACGGTGTGATCGTCACCGGCGAATCGGTTGGCCTTGCGTTCGACGATCTCTACTACCTCGAGCGCGCCGCAATGGCGCAAGTGCTGGCAGCCGGCACCGGTAAGCCGCTGCGGCCGATCTCGCATGCGGTGGCTTCAGCGACCGTGGCGCAGATGGACGGCGATCGCACGCAGAACTACCTGCATTTCGAATCGCTCAAGCGAATCCTCGATCGCGACGAGCCGGGTTGGCGGGGATAGCACTCCGTTCGCCCTGAGCGTGTCGAAGGGCGGTGGTGCTCTCGTTGACGGGTTCGTTCTGTTCGCCCTGAGCTTGTCGAAGGGCCAGGTATCAAGCGCGTAGCCGAGGACGGGTGGCTAACGCTGCCGAAGCCCAATGGCCCCGAGCGCGCCAGCGAGGCCGGCGGACGCAACGCCTCCTAAGGCCGAGGTCCGCCAGCGCGGACTACCCTGCGGTGCTCACGCGGCTCGGCGTCTGCGGAATTCGGACCTCGCTGCCAGCACCGTGGACGTATGCCCGATCCGCGCGCGCGAGGTTCCGAGAAAACCGCAGCCGACAACCCCTCGCCGCGCTGCGCTCCTCGGCCCAGCCAAAGTCGGCGCTGCGCCCGCCGACCCCTTCGGCGCGCTCGGGGCGGTTGGGCTTCGGTAGCGGGGCGTGCTGTGCCGGGAATAGTTCGTACGCTTCGCTCAGATCTGCGAGAGGAGTAGGCAGGGGAGCGTCGACGGTCAGCCAGTTATCCCGTTGACACTGGGCTTACCGATAAACGAGGGACTACCATCGCAACCCGGCCCATGGAGGAAATGGAAACCGGTTTCAACTATCTGGCTATCCCGCACAGTCGCAAGACGGAGTATTCCGAACCCATGGAATTCATCCCCGCCAACTCGATAGGCACGCTCACAAACTCCGGGGTCCGGTCAGAGCAACTGCTATCACCCGAAAACTCGCATTCCCAGCGCGTGACCATCACTCGTGTCACCGTGCCGCCCGCTTGCACGAGTCCGCGGCACATCCACGACATGTCGGAGCAGACCTGGGTCGCGCTTAGCGGGGCCGGTACGCTTTTACTCGCTGGCGGGCAGGAGCGAGCGTTCTCCGAGGGTGATGTCGTGCGCTTCTCGGAAGGTGACACGCACGGTGTCATCAATCGCGAGTCGAAGCCGCTCGTGTACATCTCGGTCACCTGCCCGCCCATCAACTTCCGCAGCGCCTACGAAAAGGGTTGGACTGAGAACGCAGGGCTCGACAACGGCGCGGGCTAACTCCAACGTTAAGCACATCGAATCCCTTGCGGCCGTCAAAGGACAAGCCCATGACAACAAACACTCTCCGAGCTGGGATTGGAATTGTCTTGGCGCTCGCGACGATTGATCTTCATGGGCGTTGCGCGCGCTTCATTTGACTGCTCCGCAGCGAGACGTTTGTTGCCATCGCGGCGCTGGCCGGGGATGAGGTGATTGGCGGCCTCCAAAGACGCAGGCCCGGAATACGAGAGCTAGACTGCGCGTCGTCCGTGTAAGTCGAACGCTCCGACAATCCTCTCCACAATCTCCCCCGGCGCCGCATCAACCTCCACCACGATCGCATCGCCCGGCTCCTCCAGCGTCGCGAACTGCGAATCGAGCAGCGCAGGTGGCATGAAGTGTCCTTGCCGCGCGCGCATTCGCTCGCCGATCAGCGCGGGCGTACCACGCAGGTAGACGAAGCGCAGGGTACTTATGCCCTCGGCCAGGATGTCGCGGTAGTGCTGTTTGAGTGCGGAGCAGGCGACGATCGTTGATGCGTCGTTGCGATCTTGCTGGCGCAGGTGCGCGTTGATGCGCGCGAGCCAGGGGCGGCGATCGTCGTCGGTCAGCGGTTGGCCCGCGGCCATCTTGGCGCGGTTTTCGGCCAGGTGGAAATCGTCGCCGTCGAAAAAGGGGATGCCCAGGCGCTGCCCGAGCAGGGTACCGATGGTGGTCTTGCCCGATCCGGCTACGCCCATGAGCACGATGAGCATGCGAATCTCCGTGGCTCTGACCTATGCGGGATCGTTCGCGCCGCGCGGTGTTGCGCCTCGATGGGCTGCGGCGTCGCGTTGCATCGCGATCAGCGCTTGATGGTCCAGAGGTGGATTGTCGCCTCGCCCGCGCGCACCGAGCGGTCGGGTGGCCAGCCGCTGCCCCAGCCGAATTCGTGCGAGACGATGCGCGCGCCCGGGCGAAGTTGATCGCGCAGGCTGTACTGGAGCTTTTCCATCATCTCCGGCAGCAGAAACAGCGCCACGACCGTTGCCGGGCGCACGTCGGTCTTGAACAGATCCTCAAGGCGAAATTCGACGCGGTCGGCCACGCCGGCTTTGCGTGCGTTCTCGCGGCCCAGGCGTACCAGGTCAGCGTCGATCTCCACGCCGACGCCGCGCGCGCCGAACTTCGCCGCCGCCATGATCGGAATGCGTCCGTCGCCGCAACCGAGGTCGTACACGATGTCGTTGGGGCCGACGTTCGCCAGGCGCAGCATCGCCTCCACCGTCGCTTCCTTGGTGGTCACGTACGGCGCATCGGGCGGCCGGATCGGCAGTCGATCGAACGCGCTGCACGCGCCCAGCCCCAAGGCGCTGATTGCGCCTAGCGCGCGGCGCCGCGAGATCGCCACGCGATCAAGCATGGCGCGGTTCAGCGCTGCGGCTCACCAGCATCAGCACGACGCCCACGGCGATCACACCCACGCCGAACCATGCGCCGCCCTTCACGTAGTTGAGGCTCGAGTAGAGCAGGTAGGCGCAGGTGAGGATGAAGATGATCGGCGTGATCGGATAGAGCGGCACCTTGAACGAGCGCGGCGTGCCCGGGTCTTTGGCGCGCAGTACGAACACGCCGATGCCGACCAGCATCACGAAGAACCAGAACACCGGCATGGTGTATTCGACCAGCGTCTGGAAGCCCTGACCGGTGATGGCGCTGCCGATGATCAGCGCGAGGGCCACGCCCGCCTGGGTGAGCAGCGCGTTGCGCGGGGCATCGCGCGTGCCGTCCCAATGGCCGAGCCAGCCGAAGATCGGCCAATCCTTGCCTAACGCGTAGTTGGAGCGGGCACCGACGATGATGGTGGCGTTGATCGAGGTGAGCGCCGAGATCGCCACGATGACGCTGATGAACTTGGCGCCGCCCTCACCGAACAGCGCGCGCAGCACGTCGGCAGCAGGGGTGCCGCTCTTGGCGACGCCGCCCAGACCGAGCGCCTTGACGTAGGCGTAGTTGATGAGCAGATAGAGCACCGTCACGGCGAGGATGCTCCAGATCAGCGCCTTCACCATGCTCTGTCGGTTCTTGAGTTCGGCCGAGATGTACGCACCGTCGTTCCAGCCGCCGAAGGTGAAGAGCACGAACAGGATGGCCATCGGCATGCCGGCCCACAGGTTCGCGCTGCCGGTCGCGGGAATCGGCTGCACCGCGTTGCCGGCGCCGAACGCAAGCAGCAGGCCGGTGATGATCACCGCGACCACGCCGCCCACCTCCAGCACTGTGAGGAAGTTCTGCGCGCCCTTGGTCTCACGGATGCCGATCAGATTGATCGCGGTGAACACGATCACCGCCAGCGCCGCGTAGATCGCCGAGGTCTGCGGCCCGAAGCTGAAGATGTTCGAGGCATAGTCGCCGAACACGAATCCCAGGATCGCTACCGAACCCGAGGTGACGACCGCCAGCCGCGCCCAGGCGAACAGGAATGAGACGTTGCGGCCGAAAGCTTTACGCAAGAAAAAGTAGTCGCCGCCGGCACTCGGATATGCAGTGGCGAGTTCGGCGTAACACAGCGCACCGATGAGCGAAATGGCGCCGCCCAGCATCCACATCGCGTAGAACATCCATTCGCTCGCGCTGTTCATCGCCACGAGTTGCGGCAGTTTGAAGATGCCCGAGCCGATGATCAGCCCGACGATGATGGCGACCGCGTCTTTCGTTTCCAGCACCTGCTGGGGCTGGCCTTCCGTTGTCGGCGTGCTCACGCTCGCAATCTCCTCGCTTTGTTCGATCTGAGTGTTCGATCTGAGAACGACCTGGGCCGGTCGCACCTTGCTGGTGCATTCCAGGCGGCGCGGCAGTGTAGCCGAGGCCTCCTGCGCATGCATCGCGTGATGCGGCACTGCCAGACGCATAGAATCGCCTCCGCGTTGCCGAGGCCGACGCTCGCGGATCGCAATCAACAAAAGGGGGAGACCATGGACGCACTCAAAACCAGTTCCGACGTCCTGTTCATATTGTTGGGCGCCATCATGGTGTTCGCGATGCACGGCGGCTTCGCGTTCCTCGAACTGGGCACGGTGCGCGCGAAGAATCAAGTCAACGCGCTGGTGAAGATCCTGGTCGATTTCTGCGTCTCGACGATCGCGTACTTCTTCATCGGCTACTGGCTCGCCTACGGTGTGACGTTCTTCGGCAGCGCCGAGACCATCGCCGCCAAGAGCGGGTACGACCTGGTCAAGTTCTTCTTCCTGCTCACGTTTGCCGCGGCAATTCCGGCGATCGTCTCGGGCGGCATTGCCGAGCGCATGCGCTTCGGTCCGCAGGTGATCGCCTCGTTCCTGCTGGTGGCGTTCATCTATCCGCTGTTCGAAGGTATCGCGTGGAACCAGCAGTTCGGCGTGCAGGCATGGATGAAGGGTGCGTTCGGCGAGGAATTCCATGACTTCGCCGGCTCGGTGGTGGTGCACACCATGGGCGGATGGATCGGGCTGGCGGCGGTGCTGCTGGTCGGCGCACGATCCGGTCGCTACACCAAGGACGGACGCGTGAGCGCGCATCCGCCATCGAGCATTCCGTTCCTCGCACTGGGCGCCTGGATGCTCTCGGTGGGCTGGTTCGGCTTCAACGTCATGTCGGCGCAGGAGATCACCAAGATCAGCGGACTCGTGGCGGTGAATTCGCTGATGGCCATGGTCGGCGGCACGCTCGCGGCGCTGGTGGCGGGGCGCAACGATCCGGGCTTCGTGCACAACGGGCCGCTCGCCGGGCTGGTCGCGGTGTGCGCCGGGTCCGACGTGATGCATCCGTTAGGCGCGCTGCTGACCGGTGGCGTGGCAGGTGCGTTGTTCGTCTACCTGTTCATGCTCACGCAGAACCGCTGGAAGATCGACGACGTGCTTGGCGTATGGCCGCTGCACGGCCTGTGCGGCGCCTGGGGCGGCATCGCCTGCGGCATCTTCGGGGCCAAGGCGTTGGGCGGCATGGGCGGCGTGGCGTTGATGTCGCAGGTGCTGGGCACTGCGCTGGCAATCGTCATCGCGCTGGTGGGCGGGGCGATCGTCTATGGCGTGCTCAAGGCGGCCAGCGGCCTGCGGCTCGATCAGGAGGAAGAATTCAACGGCGCCGATCTGTCGATCCACAAGATCTCCGCGACGCCTGAGCGCGAGGCGATGCGCTGATAAGCTTGTCGTTGCACCTGAAAACTGCTGCCGTAACGAGGATCCCGGTCATGCATACGAAATCGATCGCGCGCGTCGCGCTGAATCTGGCCGCAATGGCCGTAGCCGTGCTGGCGGTGCACATCGCACCGGCCGGCGCGCAGACCTGGCCGCAGAAGCCGGTCAAGTTCGTCGTGCCGTTGGGGCCCGGTTCGGGCGCCGATATCGGTGCGCGTCTGCTGGCCGATCGACTCACCGGGCGCTGGGGCCAGCCGGTGGTGGTTGAGAACCGGCCCGGTGCCGACGGCGTGGTGGGCATCAACGCCGTCATCGCCGCGAAGGACGATCACACGTTCTTCTACGGACCGACTTCGACGTTTGTCGGTCACCCGTATCTGCACAGCAAGCTGCCATACGACGCCACCGAGTTACAACCGGTCGCGCGCGTGACGAGCACGGTCGTTGCGTTGGCCGTACCCGCGTCGCTCAATGTCGCTTCATTGAAGGAGCTGCTCGCGCTCGCCAAGCAGCAGCCCGGCAAGTTCAACTGGGCATCGGTCACCACCGTCACCGACATCATCTTCGCCGGCTACTTCAAGAATGCCGGGCTGGACATGACGCACATTACCTACAAGGACACGGTGAGCGCGATCAACGATCTGGTTGAATCGCGCATCCAGCTCTACGGCGCGGCGTACGCGATCGTGCGCAGCCAGGCGCAGGGCGGCAGGATCAAGCTGCTGGCGGTCACCAATCGCACGCGCGCGCCGGGGCTCGATCTGCCCACCGCCGTCGAGGCCGGCGTGCCCGAAATGAGCTTCGACGGTTTGATCGGGCTGGTCGCGATGCGCAGCGCCGGTGTGAGCGAAGCGGCGCGCGCACGCATCGCGGCAGATGTGAAGGCCGTCGTTGCCGAGCCCACCGTGGCCGAGCGACTGGTCAGCACCGCGCAGTTGATCAATCCGGGCACGGCCGAGGAGTTCAAGGCGTCGATCGACGAGCAGGCCGCGCATCTGGCCGCGATCGCCAAGCAGCTGGGCGTGAAGCCGAAGCAGTAGAGGGGCGTCTACCTGCGTGAGTCGTCCAGTAACGTCGTGATGGCTATGCCGCTCACGATGAGTGCGGCGGCGATGACGAGCGACGCATCGAGGCGCTCACCGAGCGCAAGTGCCGCAAAAGCCACGCCGACCACGGGCGTGGCGGTCACGCCGATTGCGGTGGAGACCGCCGGCAGGCTCCTGTTGACGACCGACATCGCCCAATAGGCGAGCGCGGTACCGATCAGTCCGCCGTAGAGAAACAGTCCGAGCAGGCGTGCGTTCCACGCAACGTTCGGCATGCCCTCGATGAGCAACGCCGATACGGTAAGTACGCTCGCAGCCACCAGTGTCTGCCACAACAAGAGCTGAAACGGCGATGCGATCCAGCGATGCGAGCGCGCATACAGGATGTTCGCCGCCCAGCAGACCGCCGCGAGCAGAATGCAGCCGCTGCCCAGCAGAATATTGCTGTCGCTCCAGTCGAGTGCCCAGGGGTTGAGCATGGTCGCGATCCCAAACAACCCGAGCACGACGCCAAAGAGCTGCCTTGCGCTCGATCGCTCGCCCAGCACCAGCGGTGCGGCGAGTGCGACCCACAACGGCGTCGTGTAGCCCAGCACGATCGCGCTTCCGGCGGGCACGAACTTGAGGCCGACCGCCACCAGCGTCGAGAACAGCACCATGTGCAGCAACGCGATGCTCCACACCACGGGCAAGTCACCGCGCGGCGGCAGCACCAGCCGGCCTGAGGCAGCGAGGATCACCGCGAGCGCGACGCAGGCGATCCAGCAGCGGATCGCCGTGGTCCACAACGGCGGCACGTGCTCGACGATGAGCTTGGTGACCGGCCAGTTCAGGCCCCACGACAGCACCACGATCGCCAGCAGCGCGAGCGCGTAGCGTGGCGAGAGTGCTTGAGGCGTACTCATCGGCCAGGGAGCCGAAGCGGGGCCGCTCGCACGCGCACGTGCCGATTGATCTACGCAGCCAGCGGAATCGGATCGTCCTTTGGCGGATCGATCTGGAAGGTGCCGGCGGTCATGCATGTCATCGAGAAGCTGCCGATCGCGGCGACCAGGGCGACGAGATCATTCGTGCCCATCGTTGCGTCGGCGGCCGCGTAGGTGGCGTCGCTCAGCCCTTTGTTGGCGAGCAGCTCGTTCGTGACCGCGTGGCAGGTGCGTTCGCGCGCATCGGGCAGCTCGGGGGTGCGGCGGGCGTTGATGGCGTCGATCACCGCGCGCTCGACGTTGACCGCGAGTGCGCCGCGCACCTGCGCATGCCACGGATAGCGCGCATTCCAGAAGCGGGCGATCGTCATGTTGACGATCTGCTGCTCGCGCTTGGACAGCGGTCCGCTCGCCAGGCACGCGCGCATGTTCTGCGCCGCTTCGAACAGCTTGGGCAGGCGGATATAGGCGTAGTAGGGGCCACCGACAATGCCGCTCGTCGCCTTGGCGGCGTCGTAGACGCGCGCCTGCTCGGCGTCCATGTTGGCGCGATCGATAATTGCTATGCGGGCCATGCCGGTCTCCTTTGTTGGTTGCTGTGTTGGCTGATTTTTGGGCTGATTCGCGTGGAGCGTAGCAGTTTAAGGTGCAGCTTCGCCGCAATCAGTGCGTGCCCGGGCGGCTTGCACCTCGCTAGAATCGCCGCTGCTTGCTGCGCCACGATCTCTCAGTCCATCCCCGACCACCTCCCGCATGCTCAAAGGCACGCCGTTCCACGAGCGCACCGCCGCGTTGTGCGTGAGCTACGCCTGGCGGCGCTGGTCGGGATATGCGGTGGCCAGCTCGTATGAGCTGTCGCACGAGCGCGAGTACCACACGATCCGCACCGCCGCGGCGCTGCTCGATGTGTCGCCGCTCTACAAGTATCTGGTGCGCGGCCGCGGCGCCGCACGGTTGCTCGATCGCATCATCACGCGCGACGTGTCGCGCCTGGCGGTCGGGCAGGTGTACTACACGCCGTGGTGCGATGCGCGCGGCAAGGTACTCGACGACGGCACGGTGGCGCGCCTGGGCGAAGAGGTGTTTCGCATGACTTCGGCCGATCCGAGTCTGCGCTGGCTGCAAGACAACGCCATCGGGCTCGACGTCGAGATCGAGGATTACTCCGAATCGATCGCGGCGCTCGCGCTGCAGGGGCCGACCTCGCGCGCGATCCTCGAACGTGCCTGCAGCGAGAGCCTGGTCGATCTCAAGTACTTCCGCCTGACCGATGCGCGCCTGCGCGGCGTGCCGGTCAGCATTTCGCGCACCGGCTATACCGGCGATCTGGGCTTCGAGATCTGGATGGACGCCTCGCAGGCGCTCAAGGTGTGGGATGCGTTGATGGAGGTCGGCGCCGCGTACGGCATTCAGGCCACCGGCATGCTGGCGCTCGACGTATCGCGGATCGAAGCGGGGCTGATGTTGCTGGATGTCGACTACGTCTCGGCGCGCAAGGCGCTCATCGACAATCAGTTGAGTTCGCCGTTCGAGCTCGACCTGGGCTGGGCGGTCAATCTCGACAAGGATCAATTCATCGGCAAGGCGGCGCTCGCAGCGGAGAAGGTGCGTGGCCCGGCGTGGCAGTTCGTCGGCGTGGAAGTCGAGTGGGAATCGTTCGAACGCCTGTTCGCTGCTGTAGGGCTCGCACCGCGCGTGCCACTAGCCGCCTGGCGCACGAGCACACCGATCTACGCGGCGGGCAAGCAGGTGGGTTATGCCACGAGCGGCACCTGGTCGCCGCTGCTCAAGAAGTACATTGCGCTCGCGCACCTGGAGTCACCGCATGCGGCAGTCGGCACCTCGCTCGAAATGGAAGTCACGGTCGAGCATCGACGCCAGCGCGCCGCGGTGCGCGTGGTGAAAAAGCCGTTCTTCGATCCGGAACGCAAACGCGCTTGAGCCCGGCACCATGACCACTCAATACGACGCGATCGTCATCGGCGGCGGCCACAACGGACTGGTCGCTGCGGCCTATCTGGCGCGCGCCGGACGCAAGGTCGTCGTGCTGGAACGCCGCGAACGCATCGGCGGCGCCGCGTACAGCGATCAGGTGGTGCCCGGTTTCACCTTCTCGGTGTTCTCCTACGTGGTTAGCCTGCTGCGCCCGGAGATCATTCGCGATCTCGAACTGCCGCGGCACGGCCTGCACATCCTGCCGTTGGAGAGCACGCTCACACCGCTGGCCAACGGCGACTACCTCGCGCAGTGGAACGATCACGATCAGAACAAGCGCGAACTCGCGCGCCACTCGCTGCGCGATGCCGAGGCGTACGACGACTTCTCGCGTCTGATGCATCTGATGGCCCGCGCGGTGAAGCCGATGCTCAGCATGACGCCGCCTGATCCCACTTCCACCAGTCCGCGCGAGCTGATGGGCCTGTGGCGGTTGGGCAAGTACTTTCGTGGGTTGGGTCGCGAGCAGTTCAATGAGTTGCACAAGCTGCTCACGATGAGTTCGGCCGACTATCTCGACGAGTGGTTCGAGAGCGAAGCGCTCAAGGGCACCAAGTCGGCGAGCGGCATCATCGGCACCTTGCATGGGCCGCGTTCGCCGGGTACCGCGTACGTGCTGCTGCATCACTACATGGGCGAGCTCGACGGCGTGTTCCGCGCCTGGGGCTTCGCCAAAGGCGGCAATGGTTCGGTGAGTGCCGCGATTGCCGCGAGCGCCCAGGCGTTCGGCGCGCAGATCCGTACCCAGGCGCCGGTTGCGCAGGTGCTGATCGAGAACGGGCGCGCCATCGGTGTCGTGCTCGAAGGCGGCGAGGAAGTGCGCGGCAAGCGGGTGATCTCCGGTGCCGATCCGCGCCGCACGTTTCTCGGGCTGGTTGGCGCCAAGCATCTGCCGAACGATTTCGTCGCCGAGATCGAGCGCTTTAAGTTCCGCGGTACCTCAGCGAAGGTGAACCTGGCGCTGGCCGAAGCGCCCGACTTCACCTGCATGCCGGGCGTGGGCCCCCACCTGCGCGGGGCGATCTCGATCAGTCCGAGCGTCGACTACCTGGAGCGCGCCTACGATCAAGCCAAGTACGGCGAGTTCTCGCAGCGTCCGTACATGGACATCATCATTCCGTCGATGATCGATCCGGGCATGGCGCCGCCGGGCAAGCATGTGATGTCGATCTTCGCGCAGTACGCGCCGTATCACCTGAACGGCGGCTGGACCGATGCGAAACGCAACGCGTTCGGCGATGCGGTGATCGACACGCTCGCGCACTACGCGCCCAACATCAAGTCATCGATCCTGCATCGGCAGGTGGTGGTACCCGCCGACATCGAGAACATGGTGGGCATCAGCGAGGGCAACATCTTCCACGGCGAGCTGACGTTGCAGCAGATGTTCTTCCTGCGCCCGGTGCCGAAGTGGGCCAAATACAAGACGCCGATCGCCGGACTGTATCAATGCGGCTCGGGTACGCATCCTGGCGGCGGCGTGATGGGCGCGCCGGGGCGCAATGCCGCGCTCGGCATTCTGGCGGAGGCGGCGTGAACGCGGCGCTTGCAGCGAGGGCCCACTGATGGCGAGCGCGATCGTCATCGGCGCCACGGTCGACGGCCTGGTCGCCGCGCACTATCTGGCGCGCGCCGGCCATCGCGTGCTCGTGCTCGATGAGCGCTCGAGCGCGTCGCACGGTTCCACGGTGGGCTGGGTGCCGGCGCCGATCGCGCGCGATCTCGCGCTCGAGCAGCACGGACTGCGCATCGAGCGTGCCGGTCCGTGGCTGGCCGCGCCGTTGGAAGCGGGCGGGCATCTCGAGCTGTACCAGGACATCGCGCGCTCGGTGGAATCGATCCGCCGCGTGAGCAACGAGGATGCCGAGAAGTGGCCGTCGTTTTGTACGCGCATGGCCGCCGCCGCGCGAATCCTCGAGTCGCTCTACACCGCGCCGCCGCCGGATCCGCTGACCGACGATCGCGGCGAGTTGTGGCAGATGGCGAAATGGGCCTTCGGCACGCGTCGCGCCGGCCCGCAGACGGTGGTCGATGTGCTGCGGTTCCTGCCGATGCCGGTTGCCGATCTGCTCGACGACTGGTTCGAGAGTGCGGCGCTCAAGGGCGCCCTCGGCGCGATGGCGGTGATGCATCAACGCCAGGGTCCGCGCGCCAGCGGCAGCACGTTCGGGCTGCTGCATCACCATGTCGGCAGTCCGCTCGGCGTGTTCCGCCCGGCACGTTCGAACATCGTCCAGGTGCTGGAACGCAGGCCGGGCATCGAGATCCGGCGCAATGCGCAGGTCGCGCAGATTCAGGTGAGCGGAGGACGCGTCGTCGGCGTGGTGTTGAGCGGCGGCGAGGAGATCAGCGCCGCGCTGGTCGTCTCGAGCGAGCATCCGCGGCGCGCACTGCTCGACCAGCTCGACACAAAGTGGCTCGATCCGGCGCTGGTGCGTGCGTTGCGCAACGTGCGCGCACGCGGTGTCGTGGCGCGCGTGACGCTGGTGCTCGATGCGGCCTTCGATCAACCGAATCTGGTGATCGCACCGTCGCTCGACTACGTACAACGGGCGCACGATGACGGCAAGTACGGACGCGTCGCCGAACAGCCGTGGTTCGTGGTCTCGGCGCATCGGGTCGAGCCGGCGTACGGTGAGCGTGCCGCCGCGGCTACGCACCGCCTCGAGGTTCATCTGCAATGCGCACCTTACGCGTTGCGCGACGATCAAGGCAACGACGACCGGTGGGACGACAGCCTGCGCGAAGCGATCGCCGGCTTCGTGGTGCAGAAGCTGCGTGAACAGCAACCCGCGATCACCAATTCAGTGCGCTCGATCAGCGTCGAGGCACCTGCCGATCTGCAGGCGCGTGAGGGCTGGTACGAGGGGCAGGCCTACGACGCTGACCTCGCGCTCGATCAGGCGCTGTGGATGCGACCGGTGCCGGCGCTGGCGCGCTATCGCGCGCCGATCGAAGGGCTGTACCTGTGTGGGCCGGCAATGCATCCGGGCGGAGGCATCGCCGGTGCTGCCGGCATGAATGCCGCGCAGGAAATCCTGCGCAATCGCTGAAGCGGCGCTACTGCGTCGCGAAGCAGTAGAACAATCCGCCGCCGCCGGTTTTCACCAGGTGCGCCTGGCTGCAGCCGATCGTGCCGTGCGAGGAGTTCCACGACTTCATGTGGCGCGTGTCTTTCAGACCGATGCGGTCGTGGTGACCGACGATCGCCGAGCCGTCGGCGTCCTTGGTCCAGTTGCCGCAGGTGGTATCGCCGCCGGCGGTCGAGTAGCGGCCCTCGGGATCGGTTCCGGTGAGGATGTCATGCACATTCGGGTTGTCGCCGCGGCCATTGACCAGCGCGCCCTTCTCGGTGAGCGCGGTCTGCTTGGTGAGGTTGTTGCCGTCGGAGTGCAGATCGTCGACGTTGCGCGCGATCATCACGCCTTTGGCGTTGTACCAGGGGCCGCTGCCGATCCGGTCGCGGGCGTTGGCGCCGGCATCGCCGCCGGGCAAGGTGGTGCTGAGGTAGGCGCGCCAGTTGGTGAGGTTCGAGCCGGCCGCCTTGGCGAGCGAAGCGCAGTGCGCGTCGGCGCCGGCCAGTCCGCCGAGATTGGCGCCATTGCCTTTTCCGGTGCTGGTGACGAAAAACGACATCGGGCCGGTAGAGGCCGGCATCTGGCAGCCGACCACTATGGCGGCAAGGGAGCCGATCACGGCGGTTTTGAGGATGGTCGAGCGCTTCATTTCTACTCCTTCGGGTTCGATCGATTGACGCACACGGTAGTGTCGAAACATGGAGGCGCGGGCGCAAAGCCCGTGTGGCTGGGCGCGTCCGGGCGCAATCTAGTACTAGTCCGAACAAATCGTCAATCGGACTGGCCGGATCGCCGCCCCGCCCCATCACTTTGGAGCCGCTGACGGCCGCCCGAAAGGCGTGGACGGCCCCCGCCTTGAAGCGGGATGGATGGCCCGCCCGAAGCGGCACACAAGTGCTGGCTATCGGACCCGGACGGTGACACGATGCGCAACGACTCCTCGCGCGGCCGTCTGCGGGCCACGCGCAACGTCGAGGCAATCCAACCAAAGTGGAGGAGCGCATGATTCGGACGCTGAGATCTATGCTCGTAGGCTGCGCCTGCTTGACCCTGGGCGTGGTCGAACATGTGCAGGCTCAAGACGGTGCGCTGTACGTCGTCACCTACATCGAAGTGGCGCCGGGCGCAGCAGCGCAGGGCGCAGCGCTGATGAAGCGATTCGCTGCCGCCGGCCGCGCCGATCGGGGCAATCAGCGCTTCGAGGCGCTGCAGCGAGCGGCCCCGTCGAACCAGTTCGTGCTGGTGGGCACCTGGTCCGATGCGAAGGCGTTCGAGGCGCACCAGCAAGCCGCGCATACCAGACAGTTCGCTGTCGATATCCAGCCGCATCTGATCGCCCCCTTCGACGTGCGCCTGCATGGGAGTCTGTCGGTGAGTGCTGCCGAGGCGGCGCGCGCGCCCGACGGCAAAGCGGTCGTGATCGTCTCGCATGTCGATGTGCCGCCGCCCAGCAAGGACAAGTGCGTCGAGGCGCTGCAAGATCTGGTCGCGGCCAGTCGCAAGGAGGCGGGCAACGCGCGCTTCGAGGTGTTCCAGCAAAGCTCGCGTCCGAACCACTTCTCGGTCGTGGAAGTCTGGCGCAGCGAAGCGGACTACCTCGCGCACATCATCGCCGCACGTACTCGTCTGTTCCGCGATCAGCTCGGGCCGATGACCGGCGCGTTGTACGACGAGCGACGCTATCTGGCGTTCTAGACGTTTCCGCGTTGAGCGCTTCCATCACTTCGCACGAGGAGATCGCATGAAATCGATACATTCAATTTTTCTGGCGGTGGCCACCATCACGCTCGCGCTCGTCGGCTCGGGTGCGCGAGCGCAAGCCGTCGTGGCCGAGCGCTCGATTTCGCTGGCTGCCGCGCAGGAGGCCGCTGCAGCAGCGATCGAGCAATGCCGCAAGGACGGCTATCGGGTTACCGTCACTGTAGTCAATCGCGCCGGCCAGACCAAGGCCGTGCTTCGCGATGACGGCACCAATCCGCACACGGTCGAGAACAGTCTGCGCAAGGCCTATACCTCACTGTCGTTCCGCGTGCCTTCAGGCGAAATCGGCAAGCGCGTTGCGGCCAATCCGGGCGCGGCGGGCGTGTTGCACCTGCAGAGCATCACCGGCGCCGAAGGCGCATTGCCGATTCTCGCGGGCAAGGAGATCGTCGGTGCGATCGGTGTTTCCGGCGCGCCCGGCGGTGACAAGGACGCGGTTTGTGCGCAAGTCGGCATCGATCGCATCGCCAAAGGGTTGGCGGGCGGCTGATCTCAGTCGAGCGATCGGGTGCTTGCGAGCGAGCGGTTCATTTGATCACTCGATCTTCGCGCCCGATTCGCGGATCACCTTCTCCCAGATCGGCGCCTCGGCCTTTATCTCGGCCTCGAACGCTTCGGGTGAGGCCGACGGCGTGGCGTCCATGCCTTGCAGCGCGATCTTGTCGCGTACTTCCTGACGTGCGAGTCCTTTGGCGGCAGCTTCATGCACGCGCTTGATCGCTGCGGCCGGCGTGCCCGCCGGTGCGAACAGGCCAAACCAGAACGTTGATTCGAATCCCGGCAGACCCGCTTCGTCGGCGCCGGGAATACCAGGAATCGATGCCGACGGCTGGCGTTTGCTCACCACCAGCGGACGCATCCGGCCGCCCTTGATGAAGCCCATCACCGTGGGGGAGGTGGCGAACATCACTTGCGTATCGCCCGCCATGAGCGACTGCGAGGCGGGTCCTCCGCCTTTGAACTGCACGGTCGTGAACTTCACGCCCGCGGTTGCTTCGAACTGCACCGACGCCAGGTGCGGCGCCGAGCCGAACCCAGCCGACGCAGAAAACAGCTTCGCGGGATTGGCCTTGGCGTAGGCGATGAGCTCCCTGAGATTGTTGACCGGCAGGTTGTTGTTGACCACGAGCACGGTGGTGCCGGTGGCGACGCGGCATACCGGAATCAGATCCTTGTCCGGATCGTACGAAAGCTTGCGGTACAGCTCCTTGCTGATCGTCTGGTGACCGGCGTTGAGCAAGGTGTAGCCATCGGGTGCCGATTTCGCCGCCGCGTCGGAGGCAATCGTCGCGCCCGCGCCGGGTTTGTTCTCGACCACGACCGGCACGCCCAGCTCGCGCTGCAATTCGTCGGCGATGAGTCGCGTGGTGAAATCCCCCGAGCCACCCGGCGGATAGCCGACGATGATCTTGATCGGCCGATTCGGATAGGTCTGCGCGGCAACCGGAAGCGCCACGACGGCGGCGAGCAGGAAGGCGACGGCGGTGAGGGGCGAGCGCATGACGGACCTCCTCGGTCGGGCGTGATCGAACGCGGATGAAATCGACGGCTGGAGTGTCCAGCCCGGAAGGCGACCGGCCCGACTAGAAGTGCGCCAGGCCATGCCGTGCCGCCAGCGAAAGCTGCAGCCGATTGGTCTGCGCGGTCTTCGCCTTCTCGTCGAGCGGATTGATCAGCTCCTTGAGCTTGGGCAGCGCTTCGGCCACCGCCTGCTCGCCCGCAGCGATGAGCCGGCGCTTGTAGGCGTTGGAGAAGCCGGCGTAGTAGGGCAATGCCGGCTGGATCAGCACGGTGGATTCGTCGATCTCGGTGTCGACCAGCCGGCGCTTCAACGCGCCCAGGGTCAGCCAGTCAGTGGGGTAGTTCGGCATCAGCGGCGCTTCGTCGAGCTTGGCCTGCACGTCGATCGCGATCACCACCTCGGCACCGAGCCGGCGCGCGACGCGAATCGGCACCGGCGCCACCAGTTCGCCGTCGACGTAGTGGGCACCGTCGATCATCACCGGCAGGAACACGCCGGGAATCGCGGCCGAGGCATGCACGGCGATTGCCGCGTTGCCGCGATTGAGGATTTCGAGCTCGCCGGTCTCGACGTGGGTGCTGGTCGCGGCGAACGGTTTTTTCAGCTGCTCGATCGTGCGGCCTTCGAGCAGTTGCGACATCTTCGATTGCAGCGCGCGTCCGGCGATGTAGCCGTAGCGCGAGACGGTGAAATCGAGCATCGTGAAGGGCGACTCGGACAGCGCGAGTTCTTCGAGCTCGTCGGGCGAATATCCCGCCGCGTACAGCGCTCCGAGGATCGCACCGCCCGAGGTGCCGACGATCAGGTCGGGCACGTAGCCCTGCGCCTCCAGCGCGCGCAGCACGCCTATCTGCGCGAACACGCGGGGCCCGCCGCTGCCCAGTGCGACGGCCACCACCTGACCACCGGGTTTGATGATCGGTTTGGGCTCGAAGCGCGGGGCGTCCTCGGCCGTGTAATTGAGCGGCTGGTCGACGCAGCTCGCCGGCAGCCACACGGCGAGCAGCGTTGCGAGGCTACGAGCGAGCACCCGCAGCATGATCCTCCTTGTGTATGTCCTCAGTTCGCCGGTTTGGCGATGCGCGTCGCGCTCCAGCCCTGGCCTTCCATGCGCTCGCCGTTCACCTTGCCGGCAAGCTCACGACGCCCGCCTTTGCCATCGGGGAAGCTGAGCCGTACTTCCTCGCCGCGCAGCGTCCCCTGCACCGGCAACACGCCGGCGGCCTGCTTGAGCGAGGCTTCGATCTTCTGGTAGGTCTGGCCGATCGCCAGATCGCCCTTGGTGGCGCCGGCCTCGATGCGCCAGGTGCCACCCACCTTCGCCGGCACGATCCACAGGTAGGCGTTGCGTCCGTCGACTGTGGCGGTCTCGTCGGCGGCCCAGTCGCCCATGTCGAAGGCGTGCGCAACGACGCGCGTGCCCGCTTTCATGTCGAGGATCTTCGGCCGCAGCTTGATATTCAGACTCGGCAGCAGATACATGGTGATCACCGTGGCCTTCGAGAAGTCGGTCTCGAAGATGTCGGCCTTCACGAACTTGACCTTGTCGCCCACGCCGGCCTTGACGGCGTTGTTGTTCGACAGCGTCACCATGTCGGGGTTGTACTCGATGCCTATCGCCGGGGCGTTGAAATTCTTGCCGGCGGTGATGGCGATGCGGCCGTCGCCCGACCCCAGGTCCATGACGAAATCATTCGCCGTGACCTTGGCCATGCGCAGCATGCGATCGACCAGGCCTTCGGGTGTCGGCACCCAGATGACGTCCTTGCCGGCCTGACCCACCTGCGGCTCGAACTTCGAATCGGTCTGCGCGGTCTGCGCGCAGGCGCTGAGTGAGAAGCTGGCGGCGACGGCGCCAATGACAACGGAACGAAGCAAAGAACGAACGGACATTGCGATAAACCTCGTGATGGGAGACGCGGCGTTGGCGCCTGAGCCGGCCCGGTGTGGTGGCTCGCGGCGACCGCAGAAGCGCCGGTCGATGGTGAATCCTCTGAATCGATTGATTTGGTTTGACTCGTTTGACTCGTGCGATCCGCTTGATTGCGACACGGCCACGACGAATTTCCGGACCTTAGCAGAACAGGGGGGGGGCTCGCCACCGCGAGGGACGCGCCGTCTCGACCGGTGTTCCAGCGTCGATCGCGCGTGAACGCCGATGTACACTCGTCGGCGCGTCATGACCGGTTGGCCGCCTCGCACAGGCCGGAGCCGCGGTCGCATCGGCGTGTCCTCTGCACGGATCGAATCATGGTTTCAGCACTTCCGCCTGCCTCGGTCGGCATGCCGGTCAACGAGATCGACACGCCGGCACTGACGCTCGACCTCGATGCCTTCGAGCGCAATCTGGCGACGATGGCCAATTCCGTGCGCGGCTCGGGTGCGCGCCTGCGTCCGCACGCCAAGAGCCACAAATGCCCCGACATCGCCAAGCGCCAGATCCAGGCCGGCGCAATCGGCATTTGTTGCCAGAAGGTGAGCGAGGCCGAATGCTTCGTCGACGCCGGCGTGCGCGACGTGTTCGTGTCCAACGAAGTGGTCGGGCGCGCCAAGGTGCGCCGGCTTGCGCATCTTGCGCGGCGTGCACGCATCTCGGTGTGCGTCGATAACACCAAAAATGTTGCGGAACTGTCTGCGGCGGCCAACGAGGCCGGCGTGGTGATCGACGTGCTGGTCGAAGTCGAGGTCGGCGGTAATCGCTGCGGCGTCGCGCCGGGTGATCCTGCGCTGCAGCTGGTACGCGCAATCAAGGCCGCGCCGTTCCTGCGCTTTGCCGGCATTCACGCGTATCACGGCTCGGCCCAGCACGTGCGCTCGGTCGCCGAGCGGCGCACCGCGATCGAACGCGCCGCGGCGGCGGCGAAAAAGACCCGCGACCTGCTGGCGACCTATCGCATTCCGTGCGAGACGATCACCGGTGCGGGCACCGGCTCGTTCATGTACGAGGCCGCGAGCGAGATCTACAACGAGTTGCAGCCCGGCTCGTACATCTTCATGGATGCCGACTACAACGCCAACGCGTGGGACGGATTTCCGCGCTTCGAGCAGAGCCTGTTCGTGCTCGCTACTGTGATGAGCACGCCGACACGCGAGCGCGTCGTGCTCGACGCCGGCCTGAAAGCTTCCAGCATCGACTCGGGTATGCCGGTGGTGACGGGCTGGCCTGGGCTGGACTACGTGAAGGCCTCCGACGAGCACGGCGTCGTGCGCGTCGCCGATAGCGCGCGCATGCCCGAACTCGGCGACAAGCTGCGGCTGATCCCCGGCCATTGCGACCCGACGGTCAACCTCTACGACTCGCTCATCTGCGTGCGCAACGACCGCGTGGAAGCGATCTGGCCCATCGCCGCGCGCGGAGCACTAACCTAAGTGCGTTCGCGAGGTGCGCGGCGACCTTGATCCGCGCGCGGAGCACTGACCTAAGTGCGTTCGCGAGGTGCGCCGCGCCCGTGATCACGCGCTGACATCACGCTGACTGGCGCCCGGCGTTCACGTCGCCGCGTGCGGCTGTCTCGATTTGTTTCGCAGGGTAAAGCTGCGTTGCCTCGCACGGACGCGCAGCGGAACTGTGGTTCAATCCTGCCCGACTCCAGGGCCCTGAATCTGACGATGTCGTCCACCCACTCGCACTATCACGTGCGCCGCTCCGTTCGTGTCGCTTGCGGCGCCATCGCATCGAGCTTCGTTCTCCTCGCCCTGAACGGCTGTGGCGAGCCGCATGCGCAGCCCGCGCCGGGCAAAGCGCCCGAGGGCGCGAGCAAGGCCGCTCCCCCTGGGGCCGGTGGACCGCCGCCCGAAGTGGTGGTGGTGAAGGTGTCGCCGGAGAAAGTGACGGTGTTCGAGGAGTACGTCGGCCAGGCCGATGCGGCCGACACCGTCGAAGTGCGCTCGCGCGTGATGGCGTTGCTCGATCGCCAGGCGGTACCCGACGGCGCTCCGGTCAAGCGCGGCCAACTGCTCTTTACGCTGGACCGCCAGACGTTCGCCGCCGCGCTCGACCAGGTCAAGGCACAACTGGCGCAGGCGCAAGCCAACGCCGCGAATTCCAGGCAGGTGCTCGATCGGCTGCGGCCGCTCGCCAACGACAAGATCGTTAGCCAGCAGGATCTGGACGGCGCGATCGCCAAGGAGCGCGCCGACGCGGCCGCGGTGGAGGTGGCGCGCGCGCTGGTGCGCACCGCGGAGCTGAATCTGTCTTACACGCAGATCGTCGCGCCGCGAGACGGGCTGATGGGGCGCGCGCAGATCCGTCCCGGGGGCATGGTGATGCAAGGGACGACACTGCTCGCCACCGTCTACTCGACCAATCCGATGTACGTGAACTTCACCGTGCCCGAGGGCCGGGTGTTCGAATTCCAGAAAAAACTGGCCGCCCTGAGCGGGGCCAAGAACGCGAACACGCTGCCGTTCGCGCTGCTGTTGCCCGATGGCACCGAGTACGCGCAGGCGCCGAAGTTGAGCTACGTCGATCCGATCGTCGATGCCAAGAGCGGCACGCTGCAAGTGCGGCTGGCGGTGCCCAATCCCGAAGGCCAATTGAAGGCCGGGCTGTTCGTCAAAGTGAAAGTGCCCGCGTACGAGACCGACGCGGCGGTGCGCATTCCGGGGCGCGCGGTCACCGAGATTCTCGGCCGGCGCTCCGTGTATGTGGTGCAGCCCGACGGCAAGTTCGAAGCGCGTGAGTTGAAGGACGCCCGCCGCGCCGGGCAGGACTGGGTAGTCGAGAAGGGCTTCACGGCCGGCGAGATGGTGATCATCGAAGGGACTGCGCGCATTCGTCCGGGTCTCGCGCTGGTGAAGCCGGTGGCGCCGTCGAAACCCGGAGCGGGCGCACCGGGTAAGCCCCCGGCCGATGGCGCTCCTGCCAATGCCCCTTCGGGTGTCGGCCCTGCCGCCAAGGGCGAAGCAAAGGCCGCGGGCAAGTAGCGCGTCGCCATCGAGGGAGTGCCATGAAGAACATCTTCATCGAGCGACCGATCCTGTCGTCGGTGATCGCGCTGGTCATCACGCTGCTGGGCGCACTGTCGCTGGTGAGTCTGCCGCTGGAGCAGTACCCGGTGATCACGCCGCCGGTGATTCAGGTGACGACGTCGTTCCCTGGCGCCAACGCGCAGACCGTGGCCGAGTCGGTGGCCGCGCCGATCGAGCAGCAGGTGAACGGCGCGAAGAACATGATCTACATGGACTCGCGCTCCACCAACGATGGCGCGTACACGCTCAACGTAACCTTCGACGTCGGCACCGATCAGGACATCGCCGCGGTTGAGGTGCAGAACCGCATCGCGATCGCGCAGCCGCAGTTGCCGCCCGATGTGATCCGGCAGGGCATCACCATCCGCAAGCAGTCGCTCGGGTTCCTGCAGATCATCGCGCTGCGCTCGCCCGACAGCCGCTACGACAGCGTGTTCCTGTCGAACTACGCCACGCTCTACATGCAGGACTCGCTCTCGCGCGTGCCCGGCGTGGGCGCAGTGCGGATCTTCGGCGCGCGCGACTATTCGATGCGCATCTGGCTCGATCCGGACAAGATGGCGCGGCTGGGCGTGACGCCGAGCGACGTGCAGGCGGTGATCGCCGAGCAGAACGTCGTGGCGCCGGCCGGACGCATCGGCGCGCAACCGGCGCCGCCTGGCCAGCAGATGCAGTACTCGGTCACGGTGCGCGGACGGCTGGCCGAGCCGCAGGCGTTCGAGAACATGATCGTACGCACCGGCGCCAACGGTCAGGTGGTGCGCCTGCGCGAGATCGGCCGCGTCGAGTTGGCCGCGTCCGACTACAACATCAGCTCGACGGTGAACAACCAGCCGTCGGTGATGATGGCGATCTTCCCGCAGGCCACCGCCAACGCGCTCGATACCGCCAAGGGGATCAAGCAGGCGCTCGATCAGCTGGAGCGCGCCTATCCGCCCGGGCTCACGCATTTCATCGCGTTCGATTCGGTGCCGTTCATCACCGAGTCGCTGAAGAGCGTGATGTGGACGCTCTCCGAAGCTTTCCTGCTGGTGGCGCTGGTGGTGTTCATCTTCCTGCAGAGTTTCCGCGCCACGATCATTCCGATCCTGGCGGTGCCGGTGTCGCTGATCGGCACCTTCGCACTGCTGCAGGCGTTCGGGTTCTCGATCAACACGCTCACGTTGTTCGCCCTGGTGCTCGCAATCGGCATCGTCGTCGACGATGCCATCGTGGTGGTCGAGGCGGTCGAGCAGAAGATGCGCGACGAACACCTCAACGCGCGCGATGCGACCTACGCCGCGATGCGCGACGTGACCGCGCCGGTGATCGCGATCATGCTGGTGCTGTGCGCGGTGTTCGTGCCGGTCGCGTTCATGGGCGGGCTGGCCGGTC
Organism: uncultured beta proteobacterium; assembly: GCA_902826155.1. The sequence goes on along the minus strand of CADEDU010000003.1, from coordinate 89,477 downwards.
AGCTCTATCGCCAGTTTGCGCTGACGCTGTCGGTCGCGGTGGTGCTTTCGGCGATCGTCGCGCTGACGCTCACGCCGGCGCTGTGCGCGCTGTTCCTCGACAAGGTGCCGCACGGCAAGCGTCGCGGCCCGCTCGGCTGGATATTCAACGCGTTCAACAGCACCTTCATGGCGTTCACCAATGGCTACACCGCGACGGTGCGGCTGCTGATTCGCTGGTCGGCGCTGGCGATCGTGCTGTTGGCGGTGATCGTCGGCGCGACCGGCTGGTTGGGCAGCAAATTACCGCGCGGCCTGCTGCCCGAGGAAGATCAGGCGTACCTGCTCGCTGCGGTGAACATGCCGCTCGCCAGTGCCAACGAGCGCACCACCCAGGCGGTACAGCAACTCACGCAGATCGCAATGGCGCACAAGGCGACCGAACGGGTCCAGGTCATCAACGGCTTCAACCTGCTCACCGGCGTGACCTCGTCCTATCAGGCCACGCTGATCGTCGTGCTCAAGCCATGGGCTGATCGCCCGGTCGAGGAACTGCGTGCGCCGCGGGTGCGCCAGCAATTGACCGGTATGTTCGCCAAGGTGACCGATGCCAACGTCGTGGTGCTCAACCCGCCGGCGATCCGCGGTGCGGGCAGCGCGGGCGGCTTCGAGTTCGTGCTGCAGGACCGTTCGGGCGGACCGCCGGAGCGCTTCAACGAGGTGCTCAACGCGTTGCTCGCCGAGGCGCGTCGCCAACCCGAACTCGGGTTCGTGTTCACCCAGGTCGACAGCCGCGTTCCGCAGATCGAATACACCGTCGATCGCGATCGCGCCAAGTCGCTCGGCATCCGCCTGAACGACATCTACTTCACGCTGCAGACGTTCATGGGCGGGTTCTACGTCAATGACCTGAATCTGTTCGGTCGCACCTATCGCGTGGTCATGCAGGCCGAAGGCGGCGCGCGCTCCTCGCCCGATGATTTCGCGCGCTACTACGTGCGCAACGGCTCCGGCGAGATGGTGCCGCTGTCGACGGTCATCTCCGCGCGCACCATCAACGGCCCGGAATTCTTCCAGCGCTACAACCTCTATCGCGCCGCGACCGTCAACGGTCAGGCGGCGCAGGGCTTCGTCTCCGGGCAGGCGGTCGAAGCGATGGAGCGGGTCGCCGAGCGCGTGCTGCCGCCCGGATTCAGCTACGAATGGAGCGGCGCGACTTATCAGGAGAAGAAAACCGGCGGCCAGACCGGCATCGTCCTGGCGCTGTCGGTCGTCTTCACGTTCCTGCTGCTGGCCGCGTTGTACGAAAGCTGGGCACTGCCCACCGCGATCCTGCTGGCAATTCCGTTCGGGGCGTTCGGCGCGCTGCTTGCGCTGACTTTGCGGCCCGGCTTCGACAACAACGTCTACACCCAGGTTGGCCTGATCATGCTGGTGGGGCTGGCGGCCAAGAACGCGATCCTGATCGTCGAGTACGCGAAGATCGCACGCCAGCGCGGTCGCGATATCGTCGAGGCTGCGGTCGAGGGCTCGCGCTTGCGCCTGCGGCCGATCCTGATGACCTCATTCGCTTTCATCTTCGGCTCGATGCCGCTGGCATTGTCGGTCGGTGCCGGAGCGGGCGCGCGCCAGTCGTTGGGCACGGCGGTGGTGGCAGGTATGGCCGCCGCGACGGCGATCGGCATCTTCCTGATTCCGGTGTTCTACGTGCTGATGCAGCGCTTCTCGGAGTGGCGTGCGCGGCGAAGAACCGCAAGTGATCGGGCAAACGAGACGCCGGAGAAATTGAGTCCGCGTCCGGCGGGGGAGTGATCGTGCAGCACCTGTTCCGTCACCTGTTCCTTCGTCCGTCTTTTCGCCTGTCCCCGCAACGGATTGGGGTCGCGTTGATCGCCGCGGCCCTTACCGGATGCGCCACACGCGGCGACTACGTACGACCGCAGGCCGCGCTGCCCGAGACGTTTCGCGACGTCGACGCGGCCGCAAGCACGGGCACCGGCAAGACGTTCGCCGAGCTGGACTGGTGGGAGATCTATCGCGAGCCGCAGCTCGAATTGCTGATCCGCCGCACGCTCGATCGCAATCGCGATCTGAAGATCGCGGCGGCACGCATCGCCGAATCGCGCGCGAATCTGGGCGTGGCCGAGTACGGCCCGCTGCCGGCTATATCGGCCGGGGCAGGGTTCACGCGATCGCGCGTGTCATCGGTCGGCTCGACACCGCTCCCGCCGAACACCGGCCCCAACCGACGCAACTGGCGCGCGACGATCGATGCCTCCTACGAGATCGATTTCTGGGGCCGGCTGTCCTCGCTGTCCGATGCGGCATTCAACGACTTGCGCGCACTCGAAGCCGCGCGTGAAACCATCACCACGACGTTGATCGGCGACGTCGCCACCGCGTACTTCGATCTGGTGGCGCTCGACCAGCAGTTGAAGATCACCGAGCAGAGCGTGGCCACGCGTCAGGAGTTCCTCGATCTCACGCAGCGGCGACTGCAACTCGGTGCTGGCACGCGTGTCGATGTCGATCGCGCGCAGGCGAATCTCACCGCGGCGCGCGTGCCGATTCCCGATCTGCGCCGGCGCATCACGCTGGCGGAGAATCTGCTGCGAGTGCTGAGCGGCGATGCGCCGGGCGCCGTCGAGCGCACCAAAGTGTCGGTCGATGAGCTACCAGGTGCGCCCGAGGTTCCGGTCGGGTTGCCGGCGCGCCTGCTCGAGCGTCGCCCCGACGTGCGTCAGGCCGAGCACGGGGTCTATGCCGCCAGCGCACGACTGGCCTCGCAGAAAGCGGCGCTGTTCCCGACGTTCTCGCTCACCGGACAGTTCGGGTCCGATAGCGGCCTGCTCGAGAATTTCCTGACGGCTCCGTCGCGCATCTGGTCGATCGGGCCGAGCCTGCTGCTGCCGATCCTGAATGCGCAGCGCAATCGGCTGCAGGTCGATGCCGCCGCAGCGCGCGAAGTGCAAGCGATCGAGCAATACCAGAAGGTGGTGGAGCAGTCGCTGCGCGAAGTGGCCGACGCGCTGGTCGGGCGGCGCGAGTTTGCCGAGGCGCGCAAGGTGCAGGCCGAGCAGCTCGATGCATTGCGCGACGTCAATCGCGTGGCGCTGCGCCGCTACGAGGCCGGCGTGGCCAACTACTTCGAAGTGATCGACGCGCAGCGCGAGCTGCTGACAGCCGAGCTGGCGCTGGTGCAGGCGCAGCGCAACGTGCTCATCTCCAGCGTTCAGCTCTACAAGGCGCTCGGCGGCGGCTGGGCCGCGCAGCGATAGTCACGAGGACCATACATGTCGAACGCACTGTCTCTCTCGTTCAGCCACCTGGGCATCTTCGTCACCGATCTCGACAAGATGGTCGGGTTCTACACGCGATTTCTCGGCTTCATGGTGAGCGACCGAGGCGCGGTACCGGGTGTGGGGGAGTTCGCGTTTCTCACGCGCGATCCGCGCGAGCACCATCAGATCGTCATGGCCACCGGCCGTCCGCAGGGCTCGTTCGACACGGTGCAGCAGATCTCGTTTCGGGTCGACAGCCTGAAGACACTGCGCGAGATGTACGTGGCACTCAAGAACGAGCCCGCCGTATCGATGGATGGACCGGCGCTCGGACCCATCTCGCATACGGTGGCGCTGTCGGTGTACTTCGCCGATCCGGAAGGTCATCGCGTCGAGTTGTTCATCGACACGCCCTGGTACATCACCCAGCCCACGCGCGTGCCGCTCGATCTGTCGCTGTCCGACGATGCGCTCATGAGCTCGATCGAAGCCTACGCACGCAAGCAGCCGGGGTTTCGGCCCTTCAAGGACTGGCAGGCCGACGCAGCGAAACGGCTCGCCAGCGCCTGAGCCGGCGCGCAGCGACGAAGTTAGGCTAACGCGTCGCGATCACGCGACACTACGCGACCAACGTCCAGCGCTCCTGCGAGCGCCGGGCGCGGCCTTCGGCTTCGAGCTTCTCCAGATGCGCGAACAGCGATCGCGCGGCCATCGCGTGCAACCGCGGCGGGGTGTCGTCGTACACCGTCGGCACCAACTGCTCGATCGTCGAGTCGGGCGCCGCGCGCAGTGCGTTGACGACCTTGTTCTCGCGGCCGCGCCGATGCACGATCAGTCGCTCGACCATCTCGTGCGGGCGTTGCATCAGAAAGCCGTGACCCGGGGCAAGCCAATCGAGATCCTCTTTGTACAGCCGTTCGAGTGACGCGAAGTACTCGACCATGTTGCCGTCGGGCGGATTGATCACCACGGTCGAGCCCTGCATGATGTGATCGCCGGTGAACAGGATCTTCTCTTCCTCGAGCAGGTAGCAGATCTGGTTCGACGCATGTCCCGGCGTATGCAACGCGCGAATCGTGCAGCCGGCGATCGCCAGGCGTTCGCCTTCCTTCGCGGCCTGATCGGGCACGAACGCCGTGTCCTGATTCGCCGGGTATTTCGCCACCATGCCGTAGGTGGTCGCGCCGGTAGCCGCCTTGAGCGCCTGTGCGGCCGGAGAGTGATCCTGGTGGGTGTGCGTGCACAGAATCCAGCGGATCGGGCCGTCGGCCAACCGCTGAATCGACTGCACATGCTCGTCGATCGCCGGGCCCGGATCGATCACCGCGATGCCGCTTGCCGCATCGCCGATGAGATAGGTGTTGGTGCCCGGCCCGGTCATCATGCTCGGATTGGACGCCGTGAGCCGGCGCACGCGTGAAGACAGCCGCACCACCTCGCCCGGCGTGATCTCGTAGGACGCCGTGCCCTGCTGCTGCGGATCGAGTTTGCCCACCTCGGCGTAGGCGTAGTCGCCCGGCACCAGGAACTTGCGGCCCTGTTTGCCGCTGGCCGCACGCGGTTCCATTGGCGCCATCGGGCGCGGCGTGCGCGCGTAGTCGATCGCGGCCTGCACATCACGGAGCTTCGCCAGCACCTCGATCGTTTTCATCGTCGGGAACATCAGATTGAACTGACCCTCCCGACTTCGTTCGAGCGCTTCGGCGGGCGAGATCCAGACGTGATGGACGAGTTCTTCGCCGTCGTGCGACGAGGTCTGCCGCGCCGGCGCTTGCGCCAGCAGGAAGCGCGTGTCGTAACGGCGCGGCCTGCCTGCTTGGGTGATCCAGTGGCTGAAGTAGTGCAGGCGATCAGTGGCCAGTCGCAACTGATGTGTGCGCAACAGATCGATCAGCGGCAACTCGCCCTGCGCCAGGCGCCCGCGAGCGGCGGCGAACGTTTCGGCGTGCGCGCCGTCGATGTCGATCAGATCGCCGTTGCGGCCGTAGGCGAACAGCAGCCCGGCTTCCTCGAAGCATTCGCGGATCGCGGCGATCCAGTAAGCCAGGCCGCCACGCGCGACGCCAAGCCGTTTGCTCGCCGCATCGTCGTCCAGGCCGTGGGCGAGCGCGGCGATATCAGGGGTGTCGTCGGCCTTGTCGACCGCACCGCCGGGAAACACATACACGCCGGCGGCGAATTCGGCCGCTTGCGTGCGCCGCGCCATCAGCACCTCCATGCCGTGTGCAGCGTCGCGAACCAGGATCAACGTGGCCGCGGGGCGCGGCGTAACCGGAGTGGTGCTCATGCGGGTCTGTTCGTGGTGGGGGGCGCCAGTGGTTGGCGCGCGAGCCCGAGCCGATCGTGAAGGTGGGTGATTATAAGAGTCACCACCACCGCGACCAGCGACGCGGCGGCGTAAGTGGCGACCATGCCCGCAACGGGCAGCAATGAGGCGACGACGTAGAAGAACACCCCGAACCCGAACAGCCCGAGCATGAAGCCGCGCACCAGCTGATTGGTAGCGGCCGCGCCGTACAGCGCGAGCGTGAAGGCGGGCAGCACCGAGCCCGAGATCGGGAACGACAACAGGATGCCCGACAGTCGCGGTCCCATCGACGCGGCCAGCAGCGTGGCGGCTGCTGCGATCAGGAACGCGAACAGCATGCGCACCACGATCTCCCCGCGCGGGATTGCCACCGGGCCATGGTGCCGTTGGGTGCGCGGCAGGACTGACAGCGCGATCACCATCACCACCAGCGTTACGGTGAGCGACCAGCCCAGTGGAAACAACCATTGGGTGATGAACGCACTGGTCGCAAGGAAGACTGTCCAGGCGATCAACAGCGAGGCGAGCCAGCCGAAGCGCCGCGCCGCCAGCCCGAATGTGAGGCAGTGCAGTGCGGACGCCGGCGCGGACTGCAGCACGGCGTGCGCGGTCGCTGCGGCGAATGCGGGCCCGGGGTCGAGCGCAAGAAAGATGCTGATCGGTGCGGCGATCAGCGGGAGGCCGGTGATCCATCCGGTGGCCGCGTGGCCCCAGCGTCGTCCCGCTTCACTCGCCAACCACACGACGAGCGGAACCAGCAGCAGTTTCAGTGCGAGACTCATAGCGTGGCGGCGATGGCAGGCGGCTATTTTGTACTATTGGCCGCTCCGTTCCGACAGGAAATCGATGACTTCCGCTTTGCCGCGATCGTTGATCGCCACCGCATTGCCCGGCATTCCCGAGATTGTTCCCGGCGACGACGTCGCGCGCGCGGTGGGCGATGCGTTCGAGCGTATCGGTCTTGTCCCCGCGGCGGGGGACGTGCTGGTGCTCGCGCAGAAGATCGTCTCGAAAGCGGAGGATCGATTCGTCGCATTCGAGGCGATCGAGCCCTCGGCACGCGCGCTGGAGCTGGCCGCACTCACCGGCAAGGACGCGCGCGTCGTCGAAGCCATCCTGCGCGAATCGAAGGCGGTGCTGCGCACGCGCAAGAACGTGCTGATCGTCGAGCATCGCTCGGGCATGGTTCTGGCCAGTGCCGGCGTCGATCAGTCGAACGTCGCACCGGATCGCGACGGCCGCGCGCGCCTGTTGTTGCTGCCCGAAGATCCCGATCAGTCGTGCGCGCGCATCCGCGCGTCGCTGCACACGCGGTTCGGTGTCGATGTCGGCGTGATCATCAACGACAGCGTCGGCCGCGCCTGGCGCAACGGCATCATCGGCACCGCCATCGGTGTCTCAGGTGTGCCGGCGTTGATCGATCGCCGTGGTGCGCCCGACCGCGAAGGGCGCAAGCTCGAGATCACCGTGATCGGACTGGCCGACGAGATCGCCTCGGCCGCATCCATCCTGATGGGGCAGGCCGACGAAGGTTGCCCGGCGGTGCATATCCGCGGCGTGCCGTACGAGCGGCGTGAAAGCTCGATCCGCGAACTCATTCGACCGCAGGCGGAGGATCTGTTCAGGTAGCAGCGGTTGCGGTCGCGCTGGTGTCGAGCGGACCGGCGTCAGCGCGCACCACCGACTGTGCTGTCATGCCGCGGCGGCCGGACATATGATTGGTCGTCTCCACTCAGGATGGCCTCAGATGAACATCGCCCGTTCGATGCTGTTCGCACTGTGCTTCGCGCTTGCCCAGCTTGCCGGTGCGCAGGCCTACCCGTCGAAACCCATCGCGCTGGTTGTGCCGTTCGCGGCCGGCGGCGGGACCGACATCGTGGCGCGTCTGCTCGCCGAGCGGATGCGCGAGCCGCTGAAGGTGAATGTGCTGGTCGAGAATCGCCCAGGTGCTTCGGCGCAAATCGGCAACAAACACGTCGTCGACGCCGCGCCCGATGGCCACACGCTCCTCGTCGGCACCACTTCGCTCATCAACGGGCCGGCGCTGTTCGGCAACAAGCTGCCCTACGATCATACGAAGCAGTTGCGTCCCGTGGTGAGCCTCGCCGACCTGCCCATCGTGCTGGCGGTCAACACGCAGAAGTGGAGCATGACGACGGTGCGCGAGTTCGTCGAAGCCGCCCGGAAAGCGCCGACCATGAACTACGGGTCGGCCGGCCCGGGGACGACGCTGCACATGAGCGCCGAGTGGTTCAAGCAGGCCACCGGCGTGCAGGCCACGCACATTCCGTACAAGGGCAGCGGCCAGTCGGTTCCGGCGCTGGCCGGTGGTCAGGTGGACTTCAACATGGAGAACCCCGGGCCGGTGCTGCCGATGGTGCAGAGCGGGCGGGTGCGCTTCCTCGCGCTCGCTTCGCCGGTGCGTCACCCGGCGTTTCCCGACCTGCCCACATTCAAGGAAGCGGGCCTGCCCGACGTGAATCTCGCTACCTGGATTTTCCTCATGGCGCCGGCCGCGACCCCCGAGCCGGTAGTCGGCCTGCTCAATCGCACCATCAACGACATCCTGAAAACGCCGGAGATGAAGGACAAGCTGCTGCAGCAGGGGTTCGTGCAGACCGGTGGCACGGTGGAGGCAATGGCCGCCCGGATGCAGGCCGAGACCGAGCTGTGGGGCACGGTGATCCGCAAGGCCGGCATCAAGGTCGACCAGTAAGACTGCAATCAAGCGTTCAACAGATCGCGTGCGATCGATCGTGCAATAGCAACAGGGAAGGAACCCGTTCGTGTCGGAACTCGTGCTGTATGACAGGCAAGACCAGATCGTCACCATCACGCTCAACAACGCGCCGGTGAACGCCGTATCCACCAAGGTGCTCAACGCGCTGAACGCTGCATTCGACCGCGCCGAGCGGGAGGACGACGCGCGGGTCATCATCCTCGCCGGCAGCGGCGAGAAAGCGTTCTGCGCGGGCGGCGACCTGCGCGAGGAGAAAGACTTCGGCGACCCCGAGAACGCGCGCGCGTTCCGCACGTTGGGCCGCAACACGCTCAATCGGATCGAGAACGGCAAGCTCCCGGTCATCGCCGCGCTCCACGGCTACTGCATCGGCGGCGGCACTGCGCTTGGCTGGATCTGCGACATCCGCGTCGCCGCGGACAACACGGTGTTCCGCGCCGGCGATGCCTACCTTGGCATCCTGCCTTCCTGGGGCATGGGTCTTACGCGGCTGCCGCGTTACGTCGGGCGCAACAAGGCACTCGACATCCTGCTGCTCGGTGAGAATTTCGGACCGAAGGAGGCTGCCGAAATGGGCCTGGTCACCAAGGTGGTGCCTCGAGCGGCGCTGATGGACGAGTGCCTGAAGATGGCCACGCGCATCTGCAAGGCTTCGCCTACTGCCATTCGCGCCACCCGTCAGGCGGTAGCGGGGAATCTGCGTCGAAGCTGGGATGGCATGGTCGAGCTGGAACTCGAGCTGTGCGAGATGATGTTCGCTCACCCGGATGCGCACGAGGGCCCGGCGGCATTCGCCGAGAAGCGCGAGCCGCGGTTCCAGAAAGTCTGAGCCGGCGTCTCAGGATCGAGCATGTCACTGCGGCGCCTGCTATACCCGCGCTCCGTTGCGATCGTCGGTGCTTCCGACAAGATCGGCCCGGGCTTCAACGCCTGGAAAGCGCTGGAGCACGTCGGGTTCGAAGGCGAGGTCCACCTCGTCAATCCCAACAAGGCGGAGTTGTTCGGCCGCCCGACGGTGCCGACCCTGCTCGACATCAAAGGCGAGCTCGACGCGGTGTTCGTCGCGGTCAAGGCCGAGAGCGTGATGGAGATCGCGCATCAGGCGGTCGAACGCCGCGCGGGCGGGCTTGCCATTCTGTCCAGCGGATTCGCCGACGCAGGCGAAGAGGGGCGGCGCCTGCAGGACGCGTTCGCTGCATATGCGCGCGCCAATGGTCTGGCCGCTTGCGGACCGAACTGCCTTGGTTACCTCAATTTCGCCGGACGCACCGCACTGTTCGGCACTTCGCTGCCCGATGCAGTACCGCGCGGCGGCGTTGCCGCGATCGTGCAAAGCGGCTCGATCGGTATCGCGTTGCTCAACTCGGCACGGGGGCTGGGCCTCTCGCATCTGATCACCGCCGGCAACGAGGCCGTGACGACCACGGCGGACTTTCTCGAGCCGCTGATCGACGATGCGAAAGTCCGCACCATCATCGTCTTCGCTGAGCAGATTCGGCAGCCCGCGCGCTTCATGGCGATGGCCCGGCGCGCGGCCGATGCCGGCAAGCCGGTCATCGTCTTGAAGAGCGGACGATCGGAGCGGGCGCAGGCCGCGGTAATGGCGCACACCGGTGCGGTCGCCGGCAGCGTCGAGGCGTGCGACGCGGCGCTTGCCGCTGCCGGAGCGATCCAGGTGTTCTCGTTGGATGAACTCTTGGAGACGGCAGCCGTGGCCGCGGGCCTGCGCACGCGTCCGCGCACGCGCAAGATCGGTGCGTTGTCGATCTCGGGCGGCGAGATCGCGCTCGGGCTCGATGCGGCGGAGGAATACGGCGTGCACTTCGCACCGCTGGGAGCGGCCGAAGCGAAGATCGCGCCGCTCATGCCGGCGTTCTCGCATCTGTCCAATCCGCTCGATCTCACCTGGGCGGGGCTCTACGACCCGAGCGTGGCCGAGGGCTGCGCGCGCGCGATCGGCGAGGAAGCAGAGGTGGGCGCGTTGGTGCTGATGCAGGACGCGCCCACCGGACTGGGCGCGCAACAGGCGGCGCGTTACGCGACGCTTCTTTCCGCTGTGGCGCGCGGCGCGCAGGCCGCGGGAAAGCCGTTGATCGCGATCACCAATCTTTCGGACCAGCCCCATCCGGAGCTCGCGCGCGCAGCCCGTGAGGCGCAAGTGCCGTATCTGCGCGGCACACGCGAAGGCATGGCAGCGATCGGACGCTATGCGCACTGGGCGACGCGTTCACCTCGATCGATCGCGGCCGCGGCCGACGCACGCGAACGCGATCCGGCGCGCGCGCTGTTCGCGCCGTTCCGCGGCGCGCGGCCACCTGCCGAGCACGAAGCGCGGCGCATTCTTGCGAGCTATGGCGTGACCGGACCCGCTGAGCGATTCGAGCAGAGCGCCGACGGCGCGGTGCAGGCCGCGGTAACGATCGGCTTTCCGGTGGTGCTGAAGGGCATCGTCCCGGGCATGCTGCACAAGACCGAGGCGGGGCTGGTGAAGTTGCGCCTTGGCAATGCCGACGCCGTTCGCGAAGCAGCGCAGGCGATGCAGACCGCGCATGGTGGTGCGCTTGCCGGCTTTCTCGTCCAGGCCATGGTTACGTCGGTGGCGGAGATCCTGGTTGGGGCGCGCGTCGATCCGGATTTCGGTCCGCTCGTCGTCGTCGGCGCGGGCGGCGTCAACGTCGAACTCTATAAAGACGTATCCGTGCGCATCGCGCCGATCGCCGAAGACGAGGCGTTGGAAGCGCTATCTGCCACGCGGGTCGCGCGTCTGCTGGAAGGCTGGCGCGGAGCACCGCCCGCCGACAAGCGCGCGATCGCACCCACCGTCGCCGCGCTGTCGAGGTTCATTGCCGATTTCGCCGGCGAGGTGAGCGAGGTCGAAATCAATCCGCTCGCCGTGTTGGCGGAAGGGAAGGGGTGCGTGGCGCTCGACTGCGTGATCGTTCCCGGCGGACGCGCGTAGCGGTGCAGATCGAAATCTTGCCCGACGCCGCAAACGCTTGTTCCACGCAGCAACCCGTAGCAGCGCCCTACAACACCTCCCCCAGAAAATCCCGCATCAGCCGGTACGACTGTCGGCACAAGCGCTCGTCGTATTGCGATGGTCCGAAGTTCGCGGTGGGGTCGCAGAACGAGTGCACGGCGCCGCCGAACATCATGACCTGCCAGTCGACCTTGGCGGCGCTCAACTCGGCTTCGAACGCATCCATCATCGCCTTCGGGGTGACAGGGTCGACCGATCCGTGCACTGCCAACACGCGCCCTTTGATCTTGCACGGGGTGTCGGGTACGACGGGATTCGGATTGGTAACGTGGAATACCACCACGCCTTTCCAGTCGATGCCCTCACGCGCCTGTTCGAGCACGAAGCCGCCGCCTGCGCAGTAGCCCAGCGCCGCCACGCGCGTTGTATCCACCAGACCCCGCGCGCTGGCCTCGGCAAGAAGCGCTTCGTGCGCACGCGCACCGCAAGCAAGCGTGAACGCGCGGTCACGATGGACCGCGCGCATGCCGGTGGCGAGCTGCTCGCGCGTGAGCGAATCGCCCCCGTAGTCCACGCCATACATGTCGGCCATCAGCACCACATATTCACTGCCCGCGACTTCGCGCGACTGCGCGATGGTGGAGCCGCAAACCCCCTTCCAGTCGGGCTGCACGAACACTGCCGGGCGCGGGCCGCGCAGGCCGTCGGGGACCATCAGCATGCCTTCATAGCGCCGGCCGTTCAGCTCGTAGGGCACGCGAACTTCGGTCATCAGTTCAGCCCTTTTGATTTTGCGAATGCGCGCAGTTCTTCGACGTCTTTCTTGTGCTTTTGCGCGGCCAGTTCCCAGTTGCCGTCGGCGAAGATCTGCTGCAGCTTCGCGGCGTGCTGTGGCGCCATGCGGGTGATCGTCATGCCTTTGGCGAGCAATTCGCGCTCTTCGTTCGCGACGAGGCCCTTCTGCATGTCGAACCATTTCTGACTGGCGCGCTTGGCTTCGTCGATGATGATCTTCTGGTCGCGCGCCTCGATCTTGTTCCAGGTCGCCAGGTTCGCGAGGATCGGCAGCGTGCCGAAGCCGAACGCCGGCCGCAGCAGCTGCTTGGACACTTCGTGGAACCGGTTGTCGAGGACGCCGTAGGTTGGAAACGCGAAGCCGTCGACCACGCCCTTGTCCATCGCGGTGTAGATCTCACCGACCGGCATCGTCACCACCGATGCACCGAGCATCCGGATCACGCTCGCGTATGAAGGGTTGCCGCGAATCTTGCGTCCCTGCAGATCGCCATTCACCGTAAGCGGTGTGCGCAGCACCAGCTGATAGCCGCCGTCGGGACCGAACGGCACATGGACGACCTTGAGTCCGTGCCGCTGGTACATCTGATCGACCTTCTCGAAGATGCCCGATGCCACGCGCTGCTCTGGCGTGCCGCCCAAGCCATCCATGACCGCAAGCAATGGCGTCGTGCCGAAGTGGTACACGCCGTGCGTGAACAGGAAGTGGAACGCGCCGGCCGCAACGGGTTGGAGCTGCTCGAACGCGGGAACGGTCTCCGGGCCGCTGATGACGAACTTCACGCGGCCCTGCGTTGCTGCCTCGACTGCCTTCGTGAACGGCTCGGCCAGCAGCGGCACTTGCGGGCTGTTGCGATCCCAGCTGTTGAGCCAGCGGAACTCCGCGGCGTTGGCCTGCGTGGCGGCGAGCAGCAAGCCCAACACCGATCCCAACATCGAGCCCAACCTCAATCCCGACCTCAATCCCGACCTCAACCCCGACCCCAAGCCCACCAATCCGAATCGCTTCATCGTTGTCTCCTCTTGTTGCGACGCTACGTTGAATGAACGTTGCCGGGTGTGCCGCCTCACGGGGGGATGTGAGACAAGCGATTGCCGCTGTCGATCTGCTGCGAGCCGGCCTGCCGACGCAGGATGACCGAGAGATTGTTGGCCGGCATCTCGACGACTTCATCGAGTGCGAGTCCGTGTTCACCCGCGAGCGCGACCACCGCCTCCAGATCGCGCACGCCCCACGCCGGGTTCCGCTGCTGCAGGCTGGCGTCGAACGCGGCGTTGCTCGGCGCAGTATGTAGCCCCTGGCGACGATACGGGCCGTAGAGATAGAGCACGGCGCCTGCGGTCAGCAGTTTTCCCGCGCCACGCATCAGCCCGAGCGTCGCGGCCCAAGGTGAGATGTGGATCATGTTGATGCACAGGATCGCCGCGAGCGGGTTGGGAATGTTCGGATCGTCCTGCCAACTTGCCGAGGTGACGTCGAGCGCGAGCGGCGGGCGCACGTTCGTCATGCCGGTGCTCCACGCTGCGATGCTCGCGCGCGCGAGCGAGTCCGGGTCGCTCGGTTGGAACACCACACCGGGAAACGCAGTTGCGAAATGCATCGCATGCTCGCCGGAACCGCTGGCGATCTCCAGCACGGTGCCGGCGTCTGGCAGCCGACGATGGAGCACTGCTGCAATCGGTGCGCGATTGCGCTCGGTCGCGGCGGCGTAGAGGCGGGCGTCCATGGTGATGCGATCTTCCGGTCAGAATCCGGCCACCAGCTCCAGCGTTTTTCCCGCCGTTACCTGGCTTTGGCGCGTGGCGACGTTCTTCGCCCGCAGTTCCGGGGGCATCGCCACCTCACGGGCGAATTCGGGTCGCGCGGTGAGCGTGTCGAGCCACGCGCCGACGCGCGGATGCAAGCGGTGAATCGGATAGCCCGCGTTCGCCAGCCGTGTTGCATAGATGAACCACGCGATATCGAGTACGGTGAGTTCAGCCCCGAGCAGCCAGGTGTGTCGACCGAGCGCGTCATTCATCTGATCGAACTCCGTGCGGAATTTTCGCGCCGATGCGCGGCATGCTTCGTCGGGAAATCCCTCGCGCGCGGCCCGCTCCCAATAGTCGATCTGGACTCGTTTCTCCGGATCGGTCGTGCCGCCAACTGTGCCCGCGCCATTCGAGGCGTAACTCGCCAACGCGGCGGCCGGCTTGGGCGGACCCGGTCGATCGAACACGAAGCGGAATGAAAGCGTACGCAGATCGAGATGCAGATCGTCTTCATGACGCAGCAACTGGTTGACCTTGCTTTCCATGCCGGCCGGGATAAGCCGCGGCGTCGGGAACGTGCGCTCGAGATATTCGAGGATGTCGTTGCTCTCGATGTGCACCGCACCATCATGCACGATCGCCGGCACCAGCCCGCGTGGATTGATGCCGAGATACCAGGGCCGCCAGTTCTCGTTGGTGGCCAGATCGATGACGTGCGATTCCCAGGCGATGCCCTTGAGGTTCAGGTAGATCCGCAGCTTTTGCGAGCATGCCGAGCCGGCGAAGTGGAAAACATGAAGCCCTTTCCAGCCGAGCACCTCGCGCGTGCGGATGTCGCTGTCGACGAGTTGCACCATGGTTCATATCCTCCTGTTGAGCGGCGTTCTCGACGCCCGGCTGAAAGCGGATGTTTCACGACATCCGGACTGTAGGGTCAGACGGCCTTGCCATCAATCATCATTCGCGCGGCGCGGCGGATCGACGGGTTGGGCGGGGAGGGTAAGCGCGCCCCGGCGCCATGCGGCCGATGGGTCCAACTGAAGGCGGGCACCCGCAAACGGCTGGTTTAACATCGGCGCGTCCACCGGGGGAGGCCCATGAAAACCGTCAAGCACGAAATTCCCGAGGCGTTGCGCGGCGTAGCGCTCGAGTCGTTGATCAAGACGCATGTGCGCCGCTACCAGGACATCACACCCGATTGGGACGCGTTCGCCGATTCGCAGATCGAGGGCCGTCGGCGCGCGCAGTTCCGCTTCATCGGCGCGGGTGGCTCCGGCAAACCCGATCCCGAGGCGATCCCACCGCGCGATTTCACGCTCTCGATCATGCGCGTTCCGCCGGGTCAAGGCGGCTCCGCGCACACGCACGAAGTCGAAGAGGCGTTCATCTGCCTCGAAGGCGAACTCACGGTGTTCTACGAAACGCTCGACGGCAAGCGCGTGTCGGCCAAACTGGGCAAGTACGACGTTGCTTCCTGTCCGCCCGGCATCCCGCACGGCTTCCACAACGATGGCCAGGTCGACGTGTTGATGCAAACGATCGTCGGCGCCGGCAAACCGGGCCCGGTGGGATACGTCGATCACGACGTCTACGCCGAGGAGACACGTCGCCTCGCCGAGCGCAAAGCATCGGTGGGCGCAAAGTGATCCACGCCATCGTTGCGGCCGTGCTCGCGTTGACGTGCACGCCAGCCTTCGCCCAGAGCGCCGACACCTTCCCGAATCGCCCGATCCGCTTCATCGTGCCCTTCGGCACCGGCGGTATCGCCGACACGATCGCGCGACTGATCGGGCCGAAGCTCACCGAGGCCTGGGGCCAGCAGATCGTCGTCGAGAATCGCCCCGGCGCGGCAGGCAACCTCGGCATGGAGATCGGCCGCACCGCTCCGGCCGATGGCTATCACTATGTCGTGTTCTCGAACAGTGCAGCGGCGTCCGAAGTCATCGTATCGAAGCTGAGCTATGACACGCGGCGCGACTTCGTGCCGGTCGGCATCGTCGCGTCGGCGCCGATGGTGATCGCGGCACATCCGCGGCTGGAGGCGAGCAACATGCGCGAGCTGGTGGCGGCGATCCAGCGTCAGCCTGGCAAGCTCTCCTATGGATCATGCGGCATCGGCAGCACGCATCAGCTCGCGATGGAGATCGTCAAGTTCGAGCTGAAGATCGCGATCGAGCACGTGCCGTACAAGGGCTGCGCACCAGGAGTGGTGGACGTCGTCGCGGGCACCATCGATGTCATGGTTGGGCCGCCCACTTCGATCATGCCGCACGCGCGCACCGGCAAGCTGCGCGCGATCGCGGTGACCTACGACAAGCGCGCCAGCTCGCTCGCCGAGGTGCCGACCGTTGCCGAGAGCGGCGGACCCGGGCTCGCGAACTACTCGGTCGACAACTGGTACGGCATTCTCGCTCCGGCCGGCACGCCGAAGGAGATCGTCGCCAAGGTCGGTGCCGAGATCGACCGGCAACTCAGGCAGCCGGCGCTGCGCGAGCAACTCGCCAGGGGTGGCATCGAAGTGCGCCTCGGTAGCGGAGCCGATTTCACCGCCGCGTATGCCGCCGACATCACGCAGTTCAAGCGTGCGGTCGATGCTGCGGGAATCAAGCCGGAATGAGGAATGCGCAACATGAAGAAGGACAGGGCATGAACGAGGCGCCGCAATGAGCCCGATCCGGGTCACGCTGGGCAGCACCAACTACGACCGCACGCGCGCGGTGTTCGATGGCCGCGCGCCGATCGAGGGCTGCGAGGTGACGACGATCGCGCTCGCCCCGGAAGAAGTGTTCCATCGCGCATTCAAGTTCCAGGAATTCGACATCACCGAGCTGTCGCTTTCTTCGCATACGCTCATGACCGCGCGCGGCGACAGCGCGTATGTGGGCATTCCGGCGATCATCTCGCGCGTGTTCCGCCACTCCGGCATCTACATTCGCACCGACCGAGGCATTCGCACGCCGCAGGATCTGCGTGGCCGGCGCATCGGCGTGCCGGAGTATCAGATGACCGCGAACGTGTGGATCCGCGGCATCCTGCAGGACGACTACGGGGTGCGCCCCGAGGAATGCAAATGGCTGCGCGGCGGGATCGAAGAACCCGGTCGCGGCGAGCGTGCGCCGCTCGAGTTGCCCGCATCGATCGATCTGCAGCAGGTTCCCGAGGACCGGACACTCTCGAAGATGCTGGCCGACGGCGAGATCGACGCGATCATCAGCGCACGCGCGCCGTCATGCCTGAGGCGCGGCGCTGCCAACGTCGGTCGGCTGTTTCCGGACTATCGCAAAGTCGAGGAGGCGTACTTCCGCCGCACCGGCATCTTCCCGCCGATGCACATCGTCGGCGTACGCAAGACGCTCGCCGAGCGTCATCCCTGGCTGCCGGTCGCGGTGTACAAGGCGTTCCAGCGCGCCCGCGACATTGCCATCGAAGAGCTCGAGGAGATCGCCTACTACTTCGTGATGCTGCCGTGGGCGCTCGACGACTACGAGAACGCCCGCAAGGTCATGCCGCACGACTATTGGAGCTACGGCCTGGAATCGAACCGCCACACGTTCGAAACGTTCTGCCGCTACCACCACGAGCAGGGCATCTCGAAACGGCGCGTCGCGCCCGACGAATTGTTCGCGCCCTCCACGCTGGAGCTGGCGAAGGTGTGAGGCTGCCTCACACCGCGATCGCGGCCATCAGCCGCTCGCGATCCTGCGAGCTTCTCGCATCGCCTTCCTGAATGACGCAGCCGCGTTCGAGCGCGTAGAAGCGCGTCGCCACTTCGATCGCGCGGTACACGTTCTGCTCGATGAGCAGGATCGGAATGCCGCTGGCCGCAAGCCGCGTGATCAGCGCGAAGATCTCCTCGACGATCATCGGCGCGAGCCCTTCGGTGGGCTCGTCGATCAACATCAGGCGCGGCCGGCCGACGAGCACGCGCGCGATGGCGAGCATCTGCTGTTCACCGCCCGACAGCGTCGTGCCCATCTGCGTGCGCCGCTCGGCCAGCCGCGGAAACTGCGTATAGATCTCGTCGATGCGGGCACGTCCTTCGGCGCGAGTGATGCCCGGCGACTGGAGCAACCCGAGCGAGACGTTCTCCTCCACGCTCAGGCCGGGGAAGATGCGGCGGTCCTCGGGCACGAAGCCGATGCCCTGGCGGCAGATGCGATCGGGCGACTGCCCGCCGATCTCCGCGCCGTCGAGGCGGATCGTGCCGGTGGTGGGGGCGATCCAGCCGGCGATGGTCTTCATCACCGTAGTCTTGCCCACGCCATTGCGGCCGAACAGCCCGACGACCTCGCCCTTGTTCACGGTGAGCGTCACGCCCTGCAGCACGTGCGAGAGCCCGTAATGCGCGTGGATGTCGGCGAGCGCGAGCATGGCGTCAGTGCGCTCGACTCTGCGTGCCGAAGTACGCAGCCTGGACTGCGGGATTGGCGCGAATCGCGGCGGGCCGGCCTTCGGCCAGTTTGCCGCCTTGGTGCATGACCACGACGTGATCGGAGAGGTCCATGACCAGGCCGATGTCGTGCTCGATGAGCAGGATGGTGAGATCCCCGGCCAGGCTGCGGATCATCCGCGCCGTCGCTTCGGTATCGGCATGCGCCATGCCCTGCGTCGGTTCGTCGAGCAGCAACAGCTTGGGGCCACTTGCGAGCGCGACCGCGATCTCGAGACGGCGCTGCTCACCATGCGAGAGGAAACCCGCGGCTTCGTGTGCTTTCTCGGCCAGGCCGAAACGCTCGATCAGCTCGTCGGCGCGATCGCGGGCGACGTGCGTGTGGCGGGTTGCGCGGAGCCACGCACCGCGTGGTTCCAGTACTTGCGCGGCAAGCCGCAGATTCTCGTAGACCGGCAGCTCGAAGAACAGGTTGGTGATCTGGAACGATCGAGCCAGCCCGCGCGACAACAGTCGGTGGGTGGGCTCACCCGTGACATCCTCGCCGGCGAACCTCACCCGGCCCGATGAGGGCCGTAGCGCTCCGCTCACCAGATTGAACAGGGTCGACTTGCCCGCGCCATTGGGGCCGATGACCGAGGTGATCTTGCCGCGCTCCACGGCGAACGACACCTGGTTGACCGCCACCAGCGCACCGAACGAGACGGTGAGGCCGTCCACGTCGAGGATGGCGCTGGTTGTGCTCACCGCTGTGCCTCCATGCGCGCCAGCCGCCGGCGCTCCAGCCGCGGCTTCAGGTAGCCGACGATGCCCTTGGGCATGAGCACCACCGAGAGCATGAACAGCGCACCGATGATGATGAGCTGATGCTCGGTGATGGTGCCGATGAACGACTTCAACACCGTGAGCAGCACGCTGCCGAGCATCGGACCGATGAGCGTGCCGACGCCGCCGAGAATCACGGTGATTACCGCGTTGCCCGAAGTCTGGAAGTACATGAGTTCAGGCGACACGAATCCGCGCAGCATCGGGTACAGCGCGCCCGAGAGCGTGGCCACCTCGGCGGCAAGCACGAACGCGAGCAGCTTGTATCGCCACGCAGGCAGGCCGAGGAACGGCACGCGCGATTCGTTGGCGCGGATCGCCGCGAGCGTGCGACCGAAAGGCGTATCCATGAGATGGGCGCACAGGAAATACACCCCGATCATCAATACCAGCACGAACAGAAAGAAGCTCGGGGCGTGTGCGGTATCGATTGCGAACAGGCCGAACTCGATCTTGATCACCGGCACACCGATGATGCCGTCGGATGCGCCCAGCGCGCGTGTGTTGTAGACCACCTTGGCGATCACCTGCGCCAGGCCGAACGTGATCAGCGCGAAGTACACGCCACGCGCGCGGATGGCGATGATGCCGGCGATCAGGCCCACCACCAGACCGCTGCCCAATGCGATCCCCATCGCGGCCCAGAACGACGGTGCGATGTGCTTGAGCACGAGTGCCGACACGTAAGCACCGTAGCCGAAGAAGAGCGCCTGCCCGAGCGACAGCAGACCGGTGTAGCCGAGCAGCAGATCCACCGCGATGCCCAGGCCCGCGAAGATCAGCGCTTCGATTGCGAGCCGCAGGTAGAAGGTATCGCCGAGCGCCCAGCCCACCGCGGCGAACACGATGCCCACCGCGAACAGCGTCCAGGCGAACCAGTGCAGCACGCCGCGCGTGGCGGTGTCGCGTCGATCGCTTTCGGCGCGTACGCGGCTCGCCGCGTCAGCCATGGCCGAGCTTGCCGTAGAGTCCTTGCGGCCGGACCATGAGCATGAGCACCATGATGCCGAACACCAGCGGATCCCCCCATACCGGCGAGATCCACAGGCTCGAGATCGACTGGATCTGGGTGAGCAGCAGACCTGCCACCACTGCGCCCTTGATCGAGCCCATGCCGCCGACGATGACGACGGTGAAGGCCATCAGGATGAAGTCCTTGCCCATCGTCGGAAAGACCGAGTAGATGGGCGCGAGCAACACGCCGGCGAGTCCGGCGAGTGCCACACCGAACGCGAACGTGCCGGCATAGACCTGATAGACCGGTACGCCGAGCGAGGCAGCCATGTTCCGGTCGAACGCCGCGGCGCGCACCATCGCCCCCAGTCGGGTGCGATACACCACCAGCCACACCGCCGCGATGATCACCGCCCCCAGCAGCATGAGGAACAGGCGGTAGTTGGGGAACATCAGTCCGAGGATCTCGCTCGCACCCGGGATCGGCGTATCGGGCTTGAGCGTGTTCGGTCCCCAGATGAGCTTGTAGACATCCTCCAGGATGATCGCCAGACCGAACGTGAGCAGCAGCGTGAGGATGTGGCGATCCTTGTCGTGGAACACGCGCTGGATCAGCCAGCGCTCGGTGAAATAGCCGATCGGGATCATCAACAGCGGCACCAGAACAAGCGCCAGCCAGAAGCTCCCGCCGAGCGCGACCAGCGTGAGCCCGAGGTAGGCGCCCACGGCGTAGAACTCGCCGTGCGACATGTTGATGACGTCGAGCAGGCCGAAGATGATCGTCAGCCCGAGCGCCATCAGGATCACCGCCACCCCGATCGACAGACCGTTGATGACTTGCGGTGCGTAGACGAACTGGAGCGTCTCGATAAGCTCGTTCACGTGGTGCGCAGAACGGGAGCCGCGACGCCTAGGTCAGAACTTCGTGCAGGCATCGGCGCCGATCGCATCAGCGGCCGGAATCTTCGCGATGATCTTGAACTGCCCGCCCTTCAACTGGACGATGTACATGTCCTGCATCGCCTGGTGGTCGCCGGCGCGCATGGTCTTCTTGCCCTGCGGTGTTGCCCACTCCAGGCCGCGCATGGCGGCGCGCACCTTGTCGGTGTCGGTGCTGCCGGCTTTCTCGACGGCTGCCTTGTAGAAGTACATGACGCCGTACGAGTCGGTGCCGAACAGATCGGGATCGACTTTGTTGGCTGCCTTGAAATCGGCGATGAACTTCTTGTTCTCGGCCGCGTCGATCTCCGGCGAGTAGCCCACGCCGGTGACGAATCCCTCGGCGGCCTTGCCGACCGCCGCGAGGTTCTGCGCGGTGATCGTGCCCGAGGCGCCGACGATCTGGATGTTGCGGTTCACGCCGTACTCGCTCATCTGATTGAAGAAGCGCACGGTGTCGTTGCCGGCAACCGAGGTGTAGAGCACGCTGGGTTTGGCGCCGCGGATCTGGCCGAAGAACGGCGAGAAGTCCTTCGCGTCGAGCGGCGAGAACACCTCACCCACCGATTTGGCGCCGCTTTTCTCGACCTCGGTCTTGAACGCAGCCACGGTGCTGCGGCCCATCTCGTAGTCCGGCCCGAGGTAGAACACGCTGGCGTTGGGCTTCTCTTTCTTCAGCCACTGCACCAGCGTCGTGGACTGCATGCCGGCGCGCGCATTGACCCGGAACACGTTGGGCGAGCACTGGCTGCCGGTGATCGCGTCGGAGTACGACACGGTGGTGGCCATCAGGCGCTGATTGCGCTCGGCGAGTTGGCCCACCGCGAGCGTCACGCCCGAGCTCACCGTGCCGGTGAGAAAGTCGACCTTGGCCGACTGGAACAGCTTCTCGGCTTTCTGGCTTGCGACCGCGGGGCTCGCTTCTTCGTCTTCGTAGAGCAGTTCCACCTTGCGGCCGATGATGCCGCCCTTCTCGTTGATCTCTTTCGCGGCGAGATCGAGGGCCATCCTGACCTGCGAGCCGATGCCCGCGTACACGCCGGTGAGTGGTGTCACTACGCCGATGCGGATGGGCGTGGACTGCGCGGATGCCGCGAATGGCAGGGCGGCGATGAGCGCGCCCGCGGCGATCGTGATCGTTCGTTGCATGATGCCTCCTCTGATGTGTTCGATGGCCAAGCCCGCCGCCGGTGAAGGTGGAACGCTGTCCCGGTAGTCCACGCGATTCTAGCGGAAGGAAATCGGTGCGATGCCGATTCCGGCTGTTGCCCGCGCTCGCGCACGTATCATGACCCTTCCGATTGCTGACAGTGGAATCGCAGCCATGACTTCAAGCCCCGATTTCTCTACGCCCGATTCGGTTCGTGCGCGCGCCACTCGCTTCTGTGACGCCTACGGGCTACGCGCACCGATCCTGCTGGCGCCGATGGCTGGCGCGTGTCCGCCCTCGCTCTCGATCGCCGTGGCCAACGCCGGCGGAATGGGCGCCTGCGGTGCATTGCTCATGCAGCCCAGTGCCATTGCCGCCTGGGTGAGCGAGGTGCAGGCGGGCACCCGGGGCCCGTTCCAACTCAATCTATGGATTCCTGATCCGCCGCCCGTGCGCAACGATCCAGCCGAAGCAGCGGTACGGGCGTTTCTGGCCAAGTGGGGCCCCGAGGTCGCGCCGACTGCCGGCAACGCCTCGCCACCCGATTTCGCTGCGCAATGCGAGGCGATGCTGGCGGCATCCCCCGCGGTGATCTCGTCGATCATGGGGCTCTATCCGCCCGCGTTCGTCGCGCACCTGAAGGCGCAGGGCATCAAGTGGTTCGCGACGGCGACGACCGTCGCGGAAGCCAAGGCCGCCGAAGAAGCCGGGGCCGATGCGATCCTCGCGCAAGGCATGGAGGCGGGCGGTCATCGTGGCGCATTCGAGGCGAGCGTCGCCGAACAAAAGCTGGTGGGGCTGTTCGCGCTGCTGCCTGCGATTGCCGATGCGGTGCGCATCCCGGTGATTGCCACCGGTGGCATCGCCGATGCACGAGGCGTCGCCGCGGCGCTGCTGCTCGGCGCTTCGGCGGTGCAGATCGGCACCGGATTTCTACGATGTCCGGAAGCGAAGCTAGCCACTGCATGGGCTGATGCGATCGGACGCGCGCGGCCCGAAGACACGATCGTCACCCGCGCGTTCTCCGGGCGGCCCGGCCGCAGTCTTGCCAACGCCTATGCGCGCGCTGCCACGGGTCCGCAAGCGCCCGCGCCGGCGCCGTATCCGGTGCAACGCGGACTCACCCAGGCGATGCGTGATCTGGCGGCGAAGTCCAACGACGTCGATCGCATGCAGGCGTGGTCGGGACAATCGGCCGCACTTGCGCGGGCCGCGCCGGCAGCGGAGGTGTACGCGCAGTTGTGGGAAGGGGCGCGCGCACTGTTGCCGTGATCGACCGAGCGTAACCGCCGAGCGAGAGCTCGATCGGTTGAAGCGAGGGCGCCGCATACTCCCACTCCTGCTCCTGCCTCACCAGCGCTGCCGCAGCAACCAGTCTTCAATCGCACGGCGCATCTCTTCGGGCTGCTCGGTTGGAATCCAGTGCTGGGCATCGAGCATCGCAAACTCCGCGCGCGGCATGGCACGCAGGATCTCCGTGGCCTTGGCCGGATCGGTCATGCTGCTGTTGCGCGATAGCAGAATCAACGCAGGCACGCCGATGCGCGCAAGTGAAGGCAGCGGTGCGCCCACCGACGTGAGCGCCTGCAGGTAGGCCGCGGTCGGCACGAACTTCAGATCCGACAACGGCGAGGCATAGCGAGCCAGATCGAGCGTGCCGCTGGCCACCGCGTGATCCCATTGTTCGAGATCGATCGTCTCGATACGCCGCCGATGCAGGCCGATGGCATTGAGCGCGAGCCCGACGTAGGCCGCGGCAATCACCAACGGACGCAGCACGCGCATGCGCTGCAACGTGCCTTGCACCGCGGGCGGCGGCATCGGCTCGATCAGAACCAGCCCGGCCGTGCGTTGCGGATGCCGCGCGGCGAACTGCAGCGCGATGTTCGCGCCCAGGCAGTGTCCGCCGATCACCGCGCGCTCGCATTGGGCCTGATCGAGCACGCGCGCGAGATCGTCGCACCACTGGCGCATGCCGATGCGCGAGCGATCGCTCGAGCCGGCGTGGCCGCGCATGTTCGGGCACAGCAACGTCCAGCCGGGCAGCTGTCGATCGGCGGCGAATCGCCACCAGCGCGTCGCGTTGCTCGCCAAGCCATGGATCAACACGAGCGTGGTAGTCATTGCACCTCATCGTATGGGAGATGTGGGTTGATTGCGCGGTGAAGAGGCGATCCCGCCTCAGCGAAACGCGCCGGGCGCCGCAGTGGCGAACGGATCAGCGCCGAACCGACAAGCGCCGAATGAATCAGGGCTGAGCCAAAGGGCACACCGGACCGGAGACTGGAAACAGTGGATACCAAGCCCACCAGGCAACCGGGGCTTGGGCACGATTCCGACCAGGTCACAGATACGAAAACTCCACTGCCGTTGTGATGAATATTCCGCGGTCGATCCGATTTGCTGATTTTGTACCGATCCTGAATGTATGAAGGTCCATCGTGATCTGACTGCGACTCGCACGCCGCAACGGACTGGACCAAGCTGCTCGACGCAGCCGCCGCACAGAAAGCCAGCACGCGCGAATCGCCGAAAGTCCCCGATCTCGATTCACCCGCGTTGCGTCTACGTGGGCTCGGGACCGCTGCGCGCCAGTCGCGGGTCTCACCGCCCGCATTGGCGCTGCGTGCGGAGGTTCGCTGGAGTGTATCGACAACCTACGTCAAAGGAAGCCTATGGCAAGCAATCAACAACCAATCTGCGCCGTCGAATATCCCAACACAGTATCGGCCGAATACGACTCGCCCATGCTGGTGCGAATCGACGCGACGAGCAATCTGCTGCAGGGACCGACCTACACCCGCAACTATCGGGACTGCCAGGCCACCGGCACGACCGACTTCAATACTTGCTGATCACCGTACTTCTGCTCCCAGAGGGTCGGCATCCATGACGGATCGGGAGCGAGCTTCCCCATTTGCCAGGACCGCGGAGAAAGTGCTGCCCGGTTTTTGCTGGACTGTGGTCGATGGAAAGCTCGATCTGTCAATCGTGCTCGACGCGACCGGCGAAGCTCGAAGCCTCGTCTCGGTAGCGCGCGCCGGACGATATGGTGTGGTCGTTCTCGGGCGACTGCACTATATCGACGCCTGGCGCGTCATGCCTTCCTGCGCAACCGATGCGAACGATTCCGATGCCGCGCTTGCGCTCGCTGCGTTCCGAGCGAGCGGCCCTGCGGCGCTCGAACGATTCGAGGGTGAGTACGCGCTGATCGTGTGGGATCTCGCGGAGCGAAAGTGTCACGCGATGCGCGATCCGATGGGTTGCTATCCGTTGTTCTATTGCGAGCGCGGTGGAGCGTTCGGAATCGCCACGCGCATCGATGCGTTGTCGCGCATCCAGCCGTCATTCACCCTGTCCGACGAATATCTCAGTGATTACCTCGCCCGTCCTCTGCTTGGGCAAACCGAGCCTGCCGAGGAGTCGACCTGCTACCGCGAAGTCAGCCGGATCCTCCCGGGAACGATCGCCTCGTTCGATCTCGATCAGGGTCGTGCAGCGGTTCGCCGGTACTGGCACTGGATGCCGATGTCCTTGCCCGAGCGGATCAGCGACGACGAGCTCGCCGAATGCGCAGGCGAGATCCTGCGCGATGCGGTCGCCGAGCGCCTCTGCGGCCATACGGCCGCACATCTGTCCGGCGGTATGGACTCCACCGCGATCGCGCTGCTCGCACGCGATTGCGCATTTGCGCGGGGGGCACCGCCGATCATGGCGTTGTCGCTCATCTACAATCGTCTGGCGTCGCTCAAGGGCGAGACTGCGTACGTGCGTGCGGCCTACGATGGTCAGGACCATCTCACACCGGTGCTTGTCCGCGCTGACGATCTGCTCACCTACGACAGCTTCACCGATGCACCGGCAATCGACGAACCCGTGCCCGATCTGTTCGATCTGGCCAACGATCGCGCGCTGGCCGCTGCCGCGGCGGCGGCCGGTGCCGACACCCTCCTCAGCGGCGCCGGCGGCGACGAGGTCTTCGATGTGATGCCGTTCTCGATCGCCGCCGATTTGCGCGGCGGACGGCTGTGGCGCGCGTGGCGTGAGAGCGCGCGTTGGGCGCATGGTCGCAACGCGAATGCGTGGACGGTGTTCTTCCGATACGGTCTGTCGCCGTTGCTGCCACCCGTGCTGCGCGCCGGGCCGCGTGCGATGCTCACGGCCGGACGCGTGTCTTGGCGCAACCAGGCCGAAGGCACGCTCCCGCCATGGATCCGCGAGCCGTTCGCGCGCACCCACGATCTTCGCGGGCGCGCACTGCGACAACTGCGCGTGCTGTATCGCGCCGATCGGCACCCCGGCATTTCGGTGCTGCTTGCGCAGATCCAGTGTCGTGTCGGGAACCCACGCGGCTGGTCGGTGGCTGCGGCGCACGGGCTCTCGCTCTCGCATCCGTTCCTCGACGCGCGGATGCTGCGTTTCGCACTCGCGTTGCGCCTCCGGGTGCGCCAGGACCCCGCCCGACAGAAACCGCTGCTCGCCCGGGCCATGCGCAACTCGCTGCCGCAATCCATTCTCGATCGGCGATCGAAGATGCACTTCAACGAGGTGTACTACCGCGGCCTCAGGAAGAATTGCGCTGCCATCGAGGCGATGATCATGTCGGCGCCGTCGGAGGTCAACGAGATGATCGACCGCAACGCGCTCGTGCAAGCGCTGCGACAGACCGCGCTCGGCGTGGAATTTTCCGGCGGGGGTGCAATGCGTCTTGATGCCACGCTTTCGCTGGTGAAATGGCTATCGATGCGCGGCACCCGGCGCATCGCCAATGCGGTGTTGCGCCCCGAGCTTGCCTTGGAGCTTCAGCCATGAACGCGAGCCATGTTCTGGCTCCGGACGTCCTGTACGTACCCGTGGACGACGGTTCTGCCCGGCTCCTCGACATGAACGGATCGACATTCGCGCTGTCGCGTACCGGCGCGGAGATCCTGCGCGAGACGCTGGCACAAGGTAAGGAGCGGGCGGTGCAATCCATCGCTCATCGATACCGGATCGCGCATGAGCGCGTCGCGCTCGATGCGGACAGGTTGCTCGGCGAGCTCGTGCGGGCACGCCTGTTGTCCCGCTCCGACGCGGGCAGGAGCCGGCCCTCGCTGCGTGCCGAGCTCGCCCAATTGCTGGCGTCAACCGGCCTGCGGCTGCTTCGGTTGCACCACTGGCCGCCAGCACTCGTGGCGCTCGCCGGCATTTCGTTTGCGCTGTTTGGCTGGGCGAATACGGTCCTCGCGTGGGAACGGTGTTCGCAACGAAGCGGCACTCGTGCTGGCGGCGACTGGTCCGACCGCAGCGACGCGATGGACCGTATCGATAACGCGATCCGGCGCGCGGCGGCACGTATGCCGCGCGCCGCCTGCAAGGAGCGCGCGCTGTCCACCTGGTATCTCCTGCTGCGTGAACGCGTGCCTGCGACGCTCGTGGTCGGCATTCAGCTGTATCCGCTCGAAGGGCACTGCTGGTGCGAGGTGGGCGATCGGATCCTCTCGGACTATCGTGACCGCTGCGAGGCCTATCGCCCGGTGGCGCGATACGGATTGCAGGCGATTTCCAGCGAGGGTGCAGCTTGAGCAGACGCTGGTCGAGTTGGGCGGGGCAGCTTCGCTCGGTGGGTGGGCCAACGCTTGTCGCCGCGGTGGCTTTGATCGTGGCATGCGCACTCACCGAAGGGATGAGCATTGCCGTGCTGGTCGCGGTGCTGCAGGTGGTCGGCCTCGACTTGCACAATCAAGGCACGCTCGGCGATATCGCCAGTGTTCTCAAAAGCGTTATTGCGATCGTGGGGCTTGCGCCGTCGCTCGACACGTTGCTGCTGCTGTTCGTTGCTGCGGCCGGAGCCACGGCGCTGCTTGGTCGCCTACGCGCCATCTGTCTGTTCACGATCGACCAGCGTTTCGTCAAGCTGTTGCGTCTGCGCCTGCATCGCGCGATCACGAATGCCGATTGGCTGTTCCTGTGCCGCAGCCGATCGACCGATTTCACCCAGGCGATCGCGCAGGAAGCCAGCCGCCTCGGCGAGGCCACGCTGGTGCTGCTGATGCTTGCGGGCGACCTCGTGGTGGCGGCTGTTCTGATCGGTCTGGCGCTCTCGGTTTCGGCACCGATCACGCTGATCGTGCTGGCGGCCGGTGTCGCGCTGCTCGCGGCCTATCACGGTGCGATCCGGACCATCAAGCGGGCGGGCGAGGAGCTGTCCGGGGCGATGGGTGAGTTCTACGCCGCGACGATCGAGCAGACCCAGAACCTCAAGACCGCGAAAGCCTACGGCGCACAGGCGCGCGCGACGACGCTCTTCGGTGCGGCGGTCGAGCGCGTGGCCAGCGCGTATGGCGCCTTGTCGCGGCATCAGGCGCGTGCGAGCGCGGCGTTCGAGATCGGCGCCACGCTCGCGCTGGCGCTCATGCTGTTGATCGCCAATCGCTGGGCCGAGCTGCCGGCGGCGTCCATGCTTACCATGCTCGTCCTGTTTTCGCGGCTGATGCCGCGCTTCCAGTCGCTGCATCAGCATGCGCGCAATTTTGCCAGCGCGATTCCCGCGTTCGACTCCGTCGCCGGGCTGATCGAGCGCTGCGAGCAGGCCGCCGAGCCGCCACCCTCGCCAGACATTGCCGTGCCCGCGATGAAGCGATCGCTGCGCTTCGAGCGTGTCTCGTTCGAATACGACGCGGCCGTCGGTCCGGTCGTGCGCGATATCGATCTGTCGTTGAAGCGGGGCACCATCGTCGCGCTGTGCGGGCCGTCGGGATGCGGCAAGAGCACGCTCGCCGATCTGGCCATGGGTCTGCTGGCGGCATCGGGTGGTCGTATCGTCTGCGATGACGTCGCGATCAATCGTGCGAACGCGCGTGCCTGGCGCGCGCAGGTCGGCTATGTCGGACCGGAGACCTTCCTGTTCCATATGAGCTTGCGCGACAACCTGCTTTGGGCCGCGCCCGAAGCGACCGACCACGACATCGAGTGGGCGCTGCGCGTTGCCGGTGCCGAACCGGTGATCCGTCGCCTGCCGGAAGGGATCGACGCCCTGGTTGGTGATCGAGGCGGACTGCTGTCGCTCGGCGAGCGGCAGCGGATCGGACTCGCACGCGCGTTGCTGCGTCGACCGCAGCTGCTGATCCTCGACGAGGCAACGAGTGGGCTCGATTCGCAGACCGAGGCGTCGGTGATGCAGTCGATCCGATCGATCGCGGGCGGGATGACCGTGCTGCTGGTGGCGCATCGACTGTCGACGCTGAGCGGGGCCGACACGATCCATGTGATGGAGAACGGGCGGATCCTGGAGTCCGGCGACTGGAATCAAATGACGAGCGGATCCGCCAGTCGGTTTCGCGAGTTCAGCAAGGCGCAGTGGCTGGCGGCGTAGCGGAGCGCGGGAGCGGGTAACCTCTGCCCACAATTCTCTGCCCGACCATCACCGCAATGTCCAAGCACTTTCTCGCTCTCGCCGGCGGCGTCGGCGGCGCCAAGCTCGCCGAAGGTCTCGCGGCTTGTCTTGCACCTGAAGCGCTCACGATCGTCGTCAACACCGGCGACGATTTCGAGCATCTCGGCGTGCACGTGAGCCCCGATCTCGACACGGTGATGTACACGCTCGCGGGCGTGTCGAATCGCGTCACTGGCTGGGGCAGGGCGGACGAGACCTGGCGCTTCATCGAGTCGATCGAACAGCTCGGCGGCCCGAGCTGGTTCAAGCTGGGCGACAAGGATCTCGCCACCAACGTGCTGCGCACCGAACGGTTGCGCGCGGGCGAGTCGCTGTCGTCGGTGACACGTGCGCTGTGCGAGCGGCTTGGCGTGCGTCATCCGATCGTGCCGATGTCCAACGACGCGGTGCGCACCGTCGTGCACACGGATAGGGGTCGGCTCGCCTTCCAGGAATACTTCGTCAAGCTGCGCTGTGAGCCGCGGCTGCTGGAGCTCGAATTCTCAGGCGCGCAGAACGCGCAGCCGAGCACGGCGTTCCTGGATGCGCTGCGTTCACCGGATCTGGCGGCGGCGGTGGTCTGCCCGTCGAACCCGTACTTGAGCATCGCGCCGATTCTTGCGATGCCTGCAATCGATGTCTGGTGGCAGACGCGGCGTGTGCCGGTGGTGGCGGTGTCGCCGATCGTCGGTGGCAAAGCGATCAAAGGGCCGGCCGCGAAGATCATGGCCGAGCTGGGCGCCGAAGTCTCCGCGCTCGGTGTGGCGCGGCACTACGGTGAGCGCATCGATGCCTGGGTGATCGATGCACAGGACCGCGACCAGGCCGCCGCGATCGAAGCGCTCGGCAAGCGGGTGTTCGTCACCGATACGATCATGCGTTCGCGGGATGACGCGACGCGGTTGGCGGACGAAATTCTTCGATTCCTCGCGCGCTAGGTTGCGCGCGCCGAGCACCCGACGGCGCAGCGTTCACCGCGCAAGTTGTTTGCTCGCCAGCGCAGCACCTTCAACGAGCGATTGCAGCTTGGCCCACTGGATGCTCGGGTGCACGCGCTGATACAGCGCGCCCTGTGCGAACCCGCAATCGCTGCTGCCGATCACGTTCTCCGGTCCGAGCACCTTGGCCAGCCGCACCAGCCGTTCGCACACCAGCTTCGGATGCTCGACGATGTTGGTGGCATGGCTGATGACCCCGGGCAGGAGCTTGCGTCCCTCGGGCAGTTTCACGCTTTCCCACACGCGCCATTCGTGTTCGTGGCGCGGATTGGCGCCTTCCACCGAGTACGCGCCGACCTTGATGCGCAGCATCAGATCGACGAAATCCTCGAGCGGTAGATCGGCGGTGTGCGGACCGTTCCAGCTGCCCCAACAGATGTGATAGCGCGTCTTCTCCTCCGGAATATCGCGCAACGCATGATTCAACGCGTCGATGCACATCGTGGCCCACCGGCGATAGTCGGCATCGGTCCCCGGCGGGACGATGCGGTCGTACATGCCCGGCAGCCATGCATCGTCGACCTGCAACGTGAAGCCGGCCGCGACGATGGCGAGATACTCCACGCGCAGTGCGTCGGCGATCGCGAATGCGTACTCCTCTTCGGTCTTGTAGTACGCGTTCTTCAACTCGGGCAGCAGGCTCGCCGGCGCCACCACCGGCAGGAATGCCCCGGCGTGTTTCACGCCCCGCAGCGCCGCCTTGAGATTGTCGATATCGCGCGCCACGACCTCCTGACCTTTGTAGCGCACCGGGCCGGTCGCGGCCCATTCCATCGTCGCGCGCGGCAGCGTCTTGTCGTACTCCGCGTAGAACTCGGGAAAGCGCGCGCGGTCGCGTCCGCCGAAATACGTTTGCTGTGCGCCCGGCGTGGTCGGGCGCGCCTCGAAGCCGTCGAACCGGTCGAGCACGTAGCGATACCAGTGCGACTTGCCGTATTCGCCGTCGTTGACGATGTCCAGCCCGATCGCGGATTGCTGCTTCACGACCTCGGCTACTGACTCGCGCAGGCACTGCTGGTACGTCGCGTGATCGACGCGTTCGCCGGCGAGAACGTGTCGCATGTGCTCTGCTAGTGCGGGCGGACGAATCAGACTGCCGACGTGCGTGGTGAGGATGAGTGGTGCGGTCATTGCGCTTTCCTTGTCGGCTACATCGCCAGCGCGACGTCGGTGCCTTCCTTGATCGCGCGCATCGCGTCGATCTCGGTGGCGAGCTTGGCCCCGCCGATCAGATGCGCGGTGACCCCGCGTGCAACGAGCGCGTCGTACAGGGCGCGCTCCGATTCTTGGCCGGCGCAGATCACCACGGTATCGGCTTCGATCAGCTTGGGCGTGCCTTCATGCACGATCTGCACGCCGCGCGCGTCGATCGACTGGTACTCCACGCCGGCAAGGATGGCGACACCACGCCGCGCCAGTTCCATGCGGATCGCCCAGCCGGTGGTCATGCCCAGCGTGCGGCCCGGCGTCTTGGTCGAGCGCTGCATCATCGTGATGCGTCGCTTGGCGTGCGCGGGGGATGCAGGTTTGAGTCCGCCCGGCGCGGCGCCGGTTGGATCGACCGACCAGTCGGCCAGAAACGCCGCGGTACTCGATTCAGGCGCGCTCAGGAACACCGCGACGTCGAAGCCGATACCGCCCGCGCCGATGATCGCGACCCGTTCGCCCACCGGCTTTGCGCCCGACAGCACCTCGTCGTAGTGCAGCACGTTCGGGCCGTCGGCGCCGGGCATCGCGAGCCGCCGTGGCACGACGCCGCTGGCGATCACGACCTCGTCGAACTTGCCGGCGAGCGCGTCGGCGTTCGCCCGTGTGTTCAGCCGCACATCGACGCCGAGGCGCTTCATGCGCGCGGCGTAGTGGCGGATGGTGGCGGCGAACTCCTTGCCCGGCACTCGCGCCGCGAGTGTCATCTGTCCGCCCAACTGCGCGCTGGCTTCGAACAGCGTCACCGCGTGGCCGCGTTCGGCGGCGGTGACCGCGCTGGCCATGCCGGCCGCACCGGCACCGACTATCGCGACGCGCTTCTTGCGAGCCGCCGCGCCGGTGGCGCCATCGAACTCGTAACACGCACGCGGATTGACCAGGCAGGTGGCGACGCGGCTGGCGAAGATCAGATCGAGGCACGCCTGATTGCACGCGATGCACACGTTGATCTCATCAGCACGGCCCTCGCGCGCCTTGTTGGCGAATTCGGGGTCGGCGAGCATCGGCCGCGCGAGTGACACCGCATCGGCCACACCGGCGCCGATCAGCTCCTCGGCCAGCTCGGGCGTGTTGATGCGATTGGTGGCGAACACCGGAATCGACACGGCCTTCTTGAGTCGCGCGGTGGCGTCGCGCCAGCCCGCGCGCGGCAC
Organism: uncultured beta proteobacterium; assembly: GCA_902826155.1. The sequence goes on along the minus strand of CADEDU010000003.1, from coordinate 56,613 downwards.
CATGTAGCCGATGGTGGGCACGCGCGCTTCGTGCCAGCCGATGCCGGTGTCGAGCACGTCGGCACCCGCAACCTCGAGTGCACGCGCCAACGTCGCGATCTCGTCCGCGGTGAGTCCGCCTTCGATCAGGTCGAGCGCCGAGGTGCGGAAGATGATCAGGAAATCGCGCTCCAGCGCGGCCCGCGTGCGGCGCACGACTTCCACCGGGAAGCGCATGCGCTGCTCGAACGTACCGCCCCAACCGTCGGTGCGTGTGTTGGTGCGCGCGGCGAGGAACGTGGTGATCAGATAGCCCTCGGAGCCCATGATCTCGACCCCGTCGTAGCCCGCCTCGCGTGCGAGCTGCGCGCAATGCACATAGTCGGCGATCGTCTGCTCGACCTCGTCGCTGGTCAACGCGTGGATCGTGCGTTTGTTGATCGGCGAGGCGATCGCCGATGGCGCAACCGGCAGTTCGACCTTCGCGTAACGGCCGGCGTGCAGGATCTGCAACGCGATCAGGGCGCCGTGCCGATGCACCGCCGCGACGATCTCGCGATGCTCGGCGATCTGCTCGTGCGTGTTGAACACCTCGGCGATCTCTTCCATGCGCCCGGCCGGATTGGGTGAGTAGCCGCCGGTGATGATCAGCGCGGTGCCGCCCTTGGCGCGTTCGGCGTAAAACGCCGCCTTGCGTGCCACCCCGTCGGGCAGCGTTTCCAGGCGCGTGTGCATCGATCCCATGACGATGCGGTTCTTGAGGGTGAATGCACCGACTTTGAGCGGTGTGAACAGATGCGGGAAGTGCGTGGTCATGATTCGAGGCGAGAGTGAATCAGGCGGGCTGCGTCTTGAACGCACGTTCCCCGGGAAATGCGAGCGCGGCACCCACCAGCCCGAGTGCGAGCACGCCGAGCACGACGTAGAGCGGCTGCAGATCGCCATAGCGCGCGTGTACCCATGCGATCAGCGGCACCGCCAGCGTGCTCGCGCTGAACGACACGACGTAGCGCACCGCGTAGGCGCGCGCGCGCCACTCGTCGGCGGTGTAGCGGGCGATCATGGCGTCGTTGATCGGGATCTGTCCGAACACGAAGAACATCATCGCCACCGCGACGATCAGCATGATCACGTCCTGCGAAACGCCGGCGAGCAACAGCAGCGGGATCTGCAGCGCGGTCACCGCTACGAACACGTTCTTGATGTGCTGACTGTCGATCAGCCGGCCCACCAGCAACTGCGCCATCGCCGCGATCATGTAGACAATGCACACCAGTACGCCGATGCCCAGCGTGGTGTTGGTCAGCGCGTTCAGGCGCTCGTCGAACAGCTTGGGCATCGACACGGTGGTCGCGTTGAAGATGAGCCCGCCGATCGACGTGGTGATCGCGATGATCACGAAGATGCGCGCGAGCATCGCGACCGGCAGCTTCGGCCCCGGGCCCTTCGCGGCGGTCTTGCCGACCGTCACGTGCTTGCCCGCGAAGTAGAACGCGATGCCCACCCCGATGCTCAGGATGCCCGGCACGATGAATGCGGTGCGCCAGCCGAACCACTGCGCCAGCGCGCCGGCGATGAGCGCGGCGAACGCCACGCCGAAGTTGCCCCATACGCCGTTCACGCCGAGCGTGCGGCCGAGGCGCTTGGTTTCGTTGGCGACCAGCATCGCGATGCCGACCGGGTGATAGATCGCCGCGAACATGCCAATGAGCGTCAGGCACGCCGCGATCTGCCACGGCGACTGCGCAAAGCCGGTGAGGATGCTCGCCGCGCCGATGCCGATGAAGAACACCACCATCATGCCGAAGCGGCTCCAGTGATCGGCCAGCCAGCCGGCGGGAATCGAGCCCGCACCGAACGCGATGAACGCGCCCATCGAAAGCGGCAGCAGTTCGCTATAGGGCCGGTTCCATTCCTGCGACAGCGCTAGCACCACCGTCGGGAAGATCAACATGAACAGATGATCGAGCAGATGGCCCGCGTTGAGGTAGAACGCCAGCTGATTGCGTTGCGGGTCCACTTGTCGTCTCCGTTGGTGCTCGCACGCGGTCTCGCGCGCACGCATGCGGTCGATTCTACGCTTGGGAATGTACGCAGGATCGCGCATGGGACTGTGCGTGGCAGCGCGCTTGAGATCGCGCGCGCGATTCCTCGTATCCTGCGCGCCTGCCCGCGCAGTGCCCGTCCTCTGCCTGTCCTCCGCCTGACGTCCCCTTTGCCGCCTTGACCTCCATCGTCGCGTTCTATTTCTCCGGGTTCGCGTGGAATTTCGGACTCGGCATGACCTACGTGCTCGTGCCGCTCTACGCGCGCAGCCTCGGCTTCTCGGGCGTGGCGATCGGCACGCTGGTGAGTCTGCCGGTGGTGGCGCAGATCGGGCTGTCGCTGGTGGCCGGCGCCTATACCGATCGATTGGGTGGGCTGCGACTCGCGGTGGGCTCGTGCTTGTGCATGCTCGCGGGCGGTATCGTTTTCGCGTTGTCGGGCAGCATGGCCGGACTGATGATCGCGCAGTCGGTGTTCATGGTCAGCCGCGCGTTCTACTGGCCCTCCACCTGGGCGATGGCCGCCGACCTGCCCGGCGACCAGAGCAAGCACTTCGGGCGCGTCAATGCGCTCGCGAGCATCGGCCAGATCGCGGGCACGGTGATCGCCGGCGTCATCGTCGAGTGGGCGGGCTTCCGGCTCGGGTTCTGGGTGTTCACGGCGATGGGCGCGGCGAGCGCGCTCTCGCTGCTCGCGTTCAAGACCCCAGCGGCCGACCCGCGGCCGCACGCGCCTCTGCTTGCGAATTACGTTGCGCTGATGAAGCGTCCGCTCATGTACTACGGCATCCTGTGCGCCTATATCTCGGCGCTGCCGTTCTCGCTGTCGTCGTCGTTCTATCCGATCCTGCTGGTCGAGCTGGGTTATGCGGGCGATGAAACCGGAACGCTGCTCGCGTTGCGAGGGGTCGGCGCGGCGGCGGCAGGCGTGGTGGTCGGTTACTTCGTCAAGCGAACCGATGAAGTACGTTGGCCGCTGATGGCGGCGCTCATCGTGGGCTTGTCGATACTGCTGGCCGCGGTGTTCACGCAGCCGGTACCGATCGCGGTGTTCCTGTTGTGCGTGGGGCTCGGATCGAGCGTGATGACCATCTACTTTCAGCTGCTCATGACCGAATCGTCATCACCGACCGAACGCGGCTCGGCGATGGCGCTCGGCGGACTGGGCTGGGGCCTCTCGCATTTCTCCACGCCGCTGCTGATGGGGTGGATGAACGACGCGATCGGCATCGTCGCCGCGTTTCGCGTGATGGGCGCGATCGCAATCAGCTGGGGCGCGCTGCTCTACGCGGTCTATCACTTGACGCACCCACGCCGTCATCGACCAGAACCCGCCGTCAGCCGCCGCCCGCGAGCTTCTCGATGATCTTCTGCGCGTAGCGCCGATTGGCAGTGACGCCCGCCGCGATGTGCACCCAGGCGCGTGCGCAGCAGCGCGAGCTTGGCGAGTGCCTTGGATCGCGCATCGGCGTCGGTGATCGTGGGCAGTGCCGCTTCCAGTTCGGCAAGCTCGCGTCGCTCGATGACTTCGGGCGGGACGAACCCGGCGTTCTTCAGGATGCGGTAAATCGCGCGCACGTCTTCGGGCACGAGCGGATCGCCTTCCAGGTCGAGGGGCTTTCCGGCACCCGGAAGGTTGTCGAGATCGCCGCGACGAATGGCTTCGGCGATCCGTTCTTCGGCGATTGCATCGAATGCGGACAGGCGAACTGGCGAGCGCATGCTGACGGTGGCTGAAAGCGACGAGGCGCGTGACTGGGACGCGATTCCCACGCGATTGCGACGGACAGATGCCGGGAGTATAAGAGCACGACCCCCGATTCAATCGTGATGAGGAGCACTGGTCATGCTCGGTCGATCGATTTCGCTCGCTACGCGTACCGCGGTCGCACCCCGCGTTTCGTTCGCTACGCTCGCCGCGTTCGCTAAGCGCGCCGCATCGGTTAGGCGCGCCGCCTGCGCGACACTCGCGGTCCTCGTGAGTTCGCTGTGGTGCGCAGCGTCCGCGATCGCCCAGGACATCAAGCGTGCAGAAGGTGGTGCGAGCGCCGATCAGCTCGTGTCGGCGATCGTGCAGGTCCGCGTCAAGGCGCTGCCCGATGCGCGCTCCAATGCGACGCTCGGGCCGACGCGAGAGGGTTCGGGCATCGTGATCGATGGCAAGGGGCACGTACTCACGATCGGCTATCTGGTGATCGAGTCCGACGCGATCGAACTCGTGACCAGTGCCAACAAGACCGTGCCGGCCACGCTCGCCGGCTACGATCACGCTACCGGCTTCGGTCTGTTGCGTGCCACCGCGCCGCTGGAAGCCAAGCCGATCGATCTGGGTGATTCCGGTGCGCTGACCGAGAAAGAGCCGGTGATCGTGCTGCCTCACGGCGGACGCGACGCGGCGAGCTTCGGACGCGTTACCGCCAAGCGCCCGTTCGCGGGCAGCTGGGAATATCTGCTCGATCAGGCGATCTTCGTATCGCCGCCGACCATGGCATGGGCCGGTGCCGCGCTCATCAATCGCGATCTGCGTCTCGTCGGCGTCGGGTCGCTGCTGGTGCGCGACGCGGGTGGCGAGCCGGGCAACATGTTCGTGCCGGTCGATGTCCTCAAACCGATCCTGGCCGACCTCATCAAGCAAGGCAAGCGCAGCGGGCCGACCCGTCCGTGGCTGGGGCTGGCAACCGAGGAGTTGCAAGGTCGGCTGCTGGTGACGCGAGTGAGTCCGGAAAGCCCGGCCGACAAGGCTGGGCTGAAGCCGGGCGACATCGTGCTCGGCGTCGGTGGCGACACGGTCAAGTCGCACTCGGAGATGTACCGCAAAATGTGGGCGATCGGGCCGGCGGGCGTCGAGGTGCCGTTCAAGGTACTGCAGGGGGCCGAGCTGAAAGACCTGAAAGTGAAGTCGATCGATCGCGCCGAGTACTTTCGCGATAAACCGACGCACTGAGCGACGCACTGAGCGACGCACCGAGCGCGCGTACGAGTGCGCATGCACCGGGCGGCACGCCCGCTCGAGAACCAATCGCGCCGATCGACATCCAATCGGCAATCCATTTTGAAGGGTCTGACCATGACGAATCTTTCGCGCCGCCGTCTCGTGGCCGCCTCGGCCTCGGCCGCCGGCTTGACCAGCCTCGCCGGTACCGGCGCGTTGCTCACTCCCACCGTGTCGATCGCGCAGAGCGCGGTGCGCACACCCGCGCAAACGCCAGGGCCGTTCTATCCGGCGAGTTTTCCCGCGGATATCGATTTCGATCTCACGCGCGTCGCTGGTCGCACCGGCATCGCGCAGGGCGAGATCACGCACCTGTCGGGCAATGTGTTCGATACGCGCGGTCGGCCGATCAAGGACGTGCAGGTCGAGATCTGGCAATGCAACACGCACGGGCGCTATCACCATCCGCGCGACAGCAACCCCGCGCCGCTCGATCCGAATTTCCAGGCCTACGGGCGCGTGTCCACCGATGAAGCCGGCGGCTACTACTTCAAGACGATCAAGCCGGTGCCGTACCCGGGGCGCACACCCCACATCCACTTCAGGCTGACCGCATCCGGTATTCGCGATTTCATATCGCAGATGTACATCGCCGGGCATCCGCAGAACGCCACCGACGGACTGTTCGCCAGCGTGCGCAACGGCCGCGAGCAGGACACGCTGCTCGCCATCTTCCGACCGGTGGCCGGCACCAAGGAGTGGACCGCGAAGTGGGACATTGTGATCGAACGCAGCGCGTAGTTAGCGCCGCTGACGGCGCTACGGAGGACCTCGTAAATGGTCAGAAGTTGGCGCGTCCCGGCGTGGCGCAAGTTCGACCGATCGCGTCGAGTCGCGTGACGGAATTGGCGGCCGGGTCACGCAATAGTGATCGCTGACCAATCCGTCCATGACTCACCATTTCCTGCTTGCGACGCGATTCACAAAGAAGACGCAATCTGTTTGAGATGTACAGTGCGCCGGGCTAGGGTTGCGGCGGGTGCAGCGCGATGGCTGCCTCAACCCTCTCGGAGAAAACTAGATGATGTCAAAGCCCCTGAAAGCGCTCATAAGCGCGGGCAGCCTCATGCTCGCGATGTCGGGGTCGGTGTATGCCGATTCGATAGTCGTCAATACCAGTCTCGCAAACGGAACCGCTGCTGGCAGTGACTGCACCACAGGCGGGCTCGTCACGACGACGAATGCCACCGTGGCATGTTCGGCGAATCTGCTCGTGTGGAGCGGCAACTACAGCGGGCGTGGTGCCTTTTACGTGAGCGATCCCACTGGAAATGGCGTGGGGACGTTCACTTTGACACCGAACGCTGGCTACACGCTCAGGCTCGATGACTTTTTCGTCGGCGGCTTCCCAAATACCAATCGGGTTGTTCAGTACTCGGTCGACAACCTCGACACGCTCGGCGTCGACATTCCATTTACGGGTGTCTTGGCCCACGGAACTTTCGGTGCAACACTGTTTCCGCTGCTCGGACCGTCATCGAGCGGGTATACCTTGTCATTCCGGCGCGATTCGTGGAATGGCGGCATCAACGACATTCACTTCACCGTGGCCCCCGTTCCCGAGCCCAGCACCTACGCGCTGCTGGCGAGCGGTCTGCTCATGATGGGCTATATGATGCGCCGTCGCCGCCAGCGCTAGATCCCCGCGCATTGAGCGACCAACGGCAGCCTGCGGGCTGCCGTTTTCATTTCTGGGCGCCCGGGCGAACGGGCGCGTCGAGCGGAAGGCGGGGCCTGGCGAGCGCGGCATTGCGCATGACCGTATGGCACGCCAAGATGCAGGCTATCCATCTTCGTCTCGATAACACACCCTTGCCATGCGATTGTCAGCCCACGAAAGCGCGCTGCTCGACGGCGCGCACGGCGAGCCCAAACGTATCGCCATGGACGGGCTGGTGAAGCTCGGCCGCGCGTTCGACGCCCCCGACATGGTCGAGATCGGTTATGCGCATGTGCATGCCGGCATGGCGCTGTATCTGCACGACGTCGAACTGGTGGAAGACTTCGCGGCACTCGGTGCGCAGGTCGCCGTGCCAACGTCGGTCAACATGGCCAACGCCGACACCGAGCATTGGTCGCAGACCGGTGCGCCCGAGTCGCTCGCGCGTCTGCAGCAGCGCGTGAAGTCGGCACACGCCAGCATGGGCGCCAGTTGCACGCTCACCTGCACGCCGTACTGGGCCGGCCACTGGCCGACCTGGAACACGCACATGACCTCGATCGAATCGACGGTCACGATCTTCTGCAACTCGGTGTTAGGGGCGCGCTCCAACCGCGACGGCTACTTCGCGATCTATGCGGCGGTCACCGGACGCTATCCTCGTTTCGGCTACCACCTCGACGCGCAGCGCCGCGGCACCCATCGTGTGCGGGTGCAGGCCGCGCTCGATGGCACCACCGACTTCTCGGCACTCGGCTTCGCTGTCGGCACCATCGTCGGCGATGGCGTGCCGGTGATCGACGGCTTGCCGCGTCGGCCCTCGCTCGACGATCTTGATGCGCTCGGTGCCGCGCTCGCCACTTCCGGCGGCGCGAGCATGTTCATCGTGCCGGGCGTGACGCCACCGTTCGCGAGCGCCGACGACGCATTCCGAGGCCGCAGCACGTACGAGTCGCTGGCGATCGATGAAGCTGCCGTGCGCGGCGTGTACGAACGATTCGGCCATGCCGGCTCGGACCGACCGGACATCGTGCATCTGGGCTGCCCGCATGCGTCGATGGAGGAGATGCGCTTCTACGCGCGGCACCTGTCGAACCGGCGCATCGCCGACGGTCTGGAACTGTGGATCACCACCAGCCGCAACGTGCGCAACGCCGCGCAAGCCGAAGGGCTGATCGCGACACTCGAGCGCGCCGGCGCGAAGATCGTTTCCGACACCTGTCCGATGGCGTGTCATTTCGCGCGCACCGTGTCACCCGATCCGGCGCTCGGCGTGGTGCCGCCGCCGATGCAGACGGTAGTGGTCGACTCGGCCAAGCAGGCCAAGTACGTGCGCGACATGATCCAGTGCGACACGCTGCTCACCGGCACGGTGGAGGCGATCGAGACGGCACTCAGCGGCCGGTTCGTGCCGCGCCGGCGTGCGGGGTGAGCGGCGATGACGGCGCGCCGATCATGACGAGCACCCGCAGCATTCACGCTCGCGGGCTGGTGCCCGGGCGCGCAAGCGGACCGGCGCTGGTCAGCTGGGACGCGATCTCGTTTCTGGGCGACGTCGACATCCGCAGTGGCACGATCGTCGGCGATCTGCCGAGCGTGAAGGGCAAGTCGGTCGCGGGCATGGTGCTGGTGATGCCGACTTCGCGCGGCTCGGCCGGCGCGTGGCGTTTTCTCTATCAGATGTTCAAGCACGGCACGCATCCGGTGGCGATGCTGTTCGGCGGACTGCCCGATCCGAGCGTGGTACAGGGCGCGATCCTCGCCGGCATTCCGATCGTTGCGGCAGTGCCCGAAGCGTTCGTGCGAGGCATCGCGGCCGGGCAAGTACTGCAGGTCGACGGCGAAACCGGCGTGGTGGAACTGCGCGACCTGCTCTAGCGCGATCGCTGTGCCGTCGCAAATTTGAGCGACACGTTCTGAGCGGGTGAGGAAGCGGCTACCTCGGGTTCAACTCCGCGAACGAATCGAGTAGCCTCGGTATCGCATCGATTGACCCTTCCTTTCACCCTTCACCCTTCACTCCCTTATCCCGTGAAAGCCCTGCGATTCGAACGGACAGGCAGCCTCGATCACCTCGCCTACATCGATACCCCAACGCCGAGCCCGCGCGATGGCGAAGTGCTGGTACGCGTGAAGGCCGCGGGCATCAACAAGAGCGACACCTCGAACGTGATGGGATTTTTTCCCTACACGACGTTGCCACGCACGCCAGGAAGGGATTTCGCCGGCGTGGTGGAGCAGGGGCCCGCTCACCTGCGCGGTAAAGCGGTATTCGGATCGGGCAAGGAGCCGGGATTTACGCGTGACGGCAGCCATGCCGAATACATCGTAATGCCGGCCGAGGGCGTTGCGATCAAACCTGATGCGCTGTCGTTCGAGGCGGCTGCGGCATGCGGCGTGCCGTTCGTGACGGCGTGGTACGCGCTCGAGACTTGCCACGTCAAAGCAGGCGAGAAGATCGTGGTGCTGGGTGCGGCAGGCGGCGTGGGCGTCGCGACGATCCATCTCGCGCGGATGCGTGGCGCCGAGGCGCTGTGCGCGGTGCGCAAGCCCGAGCAGGCGCAGGCGCTGGAGGCGCGTGGATTTCGCACCTTGGTGCTCGATCAGACGCAGACGCTGGAGGCGATGGTGAAGCGTCATTTCCCCGATGGCGCCGACATGATCTACGACACGGCCGGCCCGTGGGCGGCGCAGTCGGTGGCGGCGCTGGCGCGCTTCGGCCGGCTGGCGCTGATCGTGATTCCGCCGCGCGATGGCTACGTCAACATGCCGCTGCGCGATCTGTATCGCCGCGGCGGTGTCATCGTCGGGGTGAATTCGCTGCTCTATACGTCAGTCGAGTGCGCGCGCATGTTCGAGTCGCTGCGCCCGGCGTTCGAGCGTGGCGAGTTGCTCGCGCCCGACCGCCTCAGGCCGATGCCGTTGTCGCAAGGGCGCGAGGTGTATGCCGCCTTGCAGGGCGGTGCCGCAGGCAAGTTCGTTCTGGTGCCGGAGCAATAGGATGAAATGGTGCCGCTTCCAATCCGCCGCCGGACCCTGCTTCGGTGTGATCGAAGACGATCGCGTGCTCGAAGTGCAAGGTAGCCCGTTCGCCGAACACACGGTCACACGTGTGAGCCACGCGCTTGCCGGCGTGAAGCTGCTGACGCCGGTCGTACCGCCGATGATCTACGTGGCCGGTCCGAATCATCGCGGTCACATCGACGCGATGGCGAAGCGCCGCGGCAAGCAGCCGGTGTATCCGAAGTTTCCCGAAGCGAATTTCCGCTCGGTGCACGCGCTGATCGGCACGGAAGAAAACATCATCGTGCCCAAAGACAGTTGCGGACGGCTGCAACCCGAAGGCCAGGTCGCGGTGATCATCGGTCGCAAGGCGCGGCGGGTCGCGCGTGAGCATGCGCTCGAGTACGTGTTCGGCTACACCATGGCCAACGACATCACCGAGCGCGAGTGGCAGGCGGCCGATCGCACCATGTTCCGCGGCAAGAACACCGACACGTTCAATCCGTTCGGTCCGTGCATCGCCACCGGGCTTGATCCGAGCCGCATCCGCATCATCGTCCGGCACAACGGCACGGTGTGGCAGGACTTCACCACCGCCGAGCAGATCTTCGACATCGCCACCTGGGTGGCAGAGCTGAGCCGCACCACCACGCTGCATCCGGGCGATGCGATCTGGATGGGCACGCAAGGCGCCGATGGCGACATGGTGGCCGGCGACACGATCGAAGTCGAAGGCGTGGGCATCGGCGTGTTGCGCAATACGCTGGTCGCCGAGGCGTAGATCCGCGCGCGAGGGAATGGTGACGTGACACCCGAACGACGATTCTGGTGGACGGCGATCGCCGGCCTCGTGCTCACGGTGTCGGCGTGCACCACCGTCAACGTCTACTTCGACCGTGCCAAGCCGCACCACACGACCGAGGGCTTCCGCAACAACTATCCGCATCCGCAAAAGGGCAGCTTCTGGGCGTGGAAGTGGGCGCAGTTGCAACAGGGGCTGCCGCGCGAGCCCGAGGGCGGATGGAAGTTCGAGGTAGCGCAGGCGCAGACCGAGTTCTTGCGCACCAACAATCCGCATCCGAGCGTGACCTGGATCGGCCATGCGACGGTGCTGGTGCAGATCGCCGGCGTGAACGTGATCACCGATCCGCAGTTCTCCGAGCGCGCTTCACCTGTGGGATTCGCTGGACCGAGGCGTGTGGTCCCCGCTTCGCCGCCGATCGATCGGCTGCCGCATATCCACGCGGTGGTGATCTCGCACGATCACTACGATCACCTCGACATCGAATCGGTGAAGCAGCTTGCCGCGCAACCGGGTGGACCGCCGCGCTTCTTCGTCGGCCTCGGGCTCAAGCCCTGGTTCGCGCAGTTCGGCATCACCAACGTGAGCGAGCTCGACTGGTGGCAAAGCGAAACGCTCAGGGGCGTGGAGATCCACTTCGTGCCGGTGCAGCATTGGTCGAGGCGCACCTTCACCGACACCAACACCCGGCTATGGGGCGGTTGGGTGGTGAAGCATCCGAGCTACTCGTTCTTCTTCGCGGGCGATGCGGGCTACTCGCAGGATTTCGCTGACATCGGCAAGCGCTTCGGCGGCTTCGATCTCGCCGCGATCCCGATCGGGGCGTACGCGCCGCGCTGGTTCATGAAGATCATGCACGTCGACCCGGCCGAAGCGGTGCAAGTGCATCGCGACGTGCGCGCGCGCCAGTCGCTCGGCATTCACTGGGGCACCTTCGCCAATCTCACCGACGAAGATCTCGATGAGCCGCCGCGCGTCCTGGCCGAGCAACGCGCCGCGGCGGGGCTCGCGCCCGAGGCGTTCTTCGTGCTCAAGCATGGCGAGACGCGGCGGCTGGAAGCGAGGCGCACTGAAGCGGCGCGGTGAGGTGGTACGGCACGCCGCGCTCCCTACGGCGTCCACCGTTGTCGGCGCCCGCTTCCATGCCTCAGCGCTCGCTTCCTCGCTGCTGCGTCTAACGGCTGCGCGTCAGCCTCCGCTCCCCAGATACGCCACCGCCTCGATCTCCACCAGCGTGTCGGGCGTGCCGAGCTCCTTCACGCCGACCAGCGTGCTCACCGGGAAGTCGCCCTGGAAGAACTCGCGCCGCGCGCGCCACACCTGCGTGTTGTCCTTGATGTTCACGCAGTAGATGTTCACCTTCACCACGTCGGCCATCGTGCCGCCGGCTGCTTCGACCATGTGTTTGATCTTGGTGAAGATCACCTGCGATTGCTCGTAAGCGTTCGCGCCCTGGATGGTCACGCCGTCATTGGCGCGCGAAGTCATGCCGGAGACGTAGCAGACGTCACCCACCACGAGGCAGTTCGACCAGCGCTCGGGCGGGGGCTCGGCTACGGCGGGGCTCGATACACGACGTCGTTTCGGTGCAGCCATTTGTTGTCTCCTCGGTTCGTGGTGGGTGGGGAAGGGTGGAGGGTGAAGGGTGAAGCGAGTTCAGGCTCACGGCGCGCCGCTGATCGTCCAGATGCGCGTGTTGGCGGTGCTGCAGCTGCGTTGCGTGAGTTGCACACCGTTGCTGGTCGAGGTGCTCGATACGCCGACACACAGGTTGCTGTGCACCGGGCGCACGTGGAACGCCTTGGCTCCCGCGCCGCTCACCGGGTTGAGCGTGAACCGCTGATTGTTGCCGCCGTGGCAGTTCCATTGGATGACCGCTGCGCCGGTCGAGGAGGAGCCGCCGGAGATGTCTACGCACAGTCCATTGCCGCGATTCTTGATGTTGTAGGTGTTCGCTGCGCCGGCGACCGGGACGAAATCGAACAGCTGACTGTTGGTGTTGTTGCAGCTGTACTGCTGCAGCCGTGCACCCGGCGAAGTGCTGCCCCCGGGCACGTCCATGCACTTGCTGCTCGAACGGGCCACCGCGGTAGAGGCGAATTGCTGCTGAGTCGGCGCACTGACTCGCACCATCCGCGACACGCTTGGGACGCCTTCACTATTCACGACGAACAGCATGTAGTAACCCGGCGGGGCGATGTTCGCGTTGGCAGGCGAGGTCGCGTTCACCTGACCGCTGCCGACCGTGAAGTTGAGCGGCACGTAGCGCTGGCCCTGATCCTGGCCGTGTGTCGGCGCTCCCAGGCGCACCAGCGCGACCTTGCTGATTACCGTCGCATCGGGTGTGCTCACCGCGAAACTTTGCGCATAGTTCACTGACGTCGGCGCAGCACTGATCGTCGGGCGTGCCGCGAGCTGTCCCGAGCCGTCGCGTCGGAACAGATACGGTGGCGTGAAGATCTCCATGTCCTTGCGCAGATAGCCCTGATCGAAGCACACGCCGCAGATGCCGCCACCGCCGGTGAGCACGCGGCCGTCGGGCAGCAGCAGCGAGAACGAGTGGTACTGGCGGGTGATCGCGGCGCTCGCCAGCTCGGTCCACAGACCGGTCGACGGGTTCCAGTTCTCGGCGGCGAACACCGGCGCGTTCAGATCGAGCAGACCGGCCTGACTGCTCAACCCGCCGGTGGCGAGTACGTGTCCGTTGGCCAGCACGGTGAGATTGTGCTGGCGGCGCGAGTAGGTCATGTTGGTGGTGGCCGCGGCCGACAGTGCACTGCCGATCATGTTCACGACGGTGGCGGAGCTGGTGCCGCCGCCCGAGACGAGCACCTTGCCGATGTCGTACATCGCGTAGCTGCCGTACGAGCGGTACAGGCTGTCGCGATTGCCCATGCCTTGCACGCTGCCGGTGCCGGCGGTGTCGATCAATCGCATCGCCTGCTGCGGCCCGACGTAGAGCACACGGCCATCGGGCGCGGTCTGGATGAACGGATACTCGCGGCTGTGCGCGATGCTCGCGCCGGTGAGCGAGCGCATCGTGTTGTTGAGCTGGCGTACCTCGTGCGTGCTGGGGCCGCCCGCCATCACGAAGTGTTCGCCGTTGGCCAGTGCCGCCACCGATGGATACCAGCGCTCGAACGCCATGTCGGGTCCGCGGGACCAGCTGTTGGTGTTGTGATCGAAGATGTGCGTCTGGCGAATGCCGTTCAGTGCGGCGTCCTTGTTGCCGCCGGCCACGAAGATGCGTCCGTCGGCCATGTGCGCGAAGCCGGCGCAGAAGATGTTGTAGCTCGACACGTCGACGCGTACATGGGTGTTGGTAGCCGGATCCCACACCGCCGCGCGCGTGAAGTTGTGCGTCGCGTACGACTCGGTCGGGTTGTCGCCGACCGAGTCCCACATCAGCACCTTGCCGTTGGGCAGCAGCGCCGCGAAGATCGGCACCAGCGGCAAATCGATCAGCCCCGACCATTGCCCGATCTGATCGGGCGTGCCGCTTGCCGCGTTGATCTGCGCCTGGGCCAGTTGCAGCGGCGTGGCACGACTGCGCGGATTGACGCCCGCGAGCGGATTGGCCATGCGCTCGAGCTTGTCGACGCTGACGTTATCCAGCCCGCCATGATCGGCGCGATGGTCGCTGCTGCGCTCATCGGCATTGATCGGCGTGGCACGTCCGTGCCGGGACTCGAGCAGTTCCCACACGGTGCGCAGTTCGGGATCCTTCTTGAACCCTTCGGCACCGTGGCGCGTGGTTGCGCCGGGCTCGTGTGCGCGCACGTTCGTGGCTTGTGTGAACGCGAACACCAGCCCTGCGCCAAGCAACGCGACGCAGGCACGCCGCGACCGGACTCTCCTCGATGTCTCCATGGCTTCCCCCTATTGTTGTGTGTGCGCCCGCGGCGCCACCGGATCGTGTGTCGTTGCGAGCCGGTCCCGCACACTATAACCAAGCGACGTGCACCGAGCGACTGGTGCCAAGCGAACAGCGGCCCGGTGGATCACAGGGTGCTCGCGCCCCGAGCGCCGGGGCTAGAATCGGTCCCAGTTCAAGCGCCGCCACCAAGGACTCGCGTGTTCGAAGAATTCATGGGCACCATGCCCGTCGCCGAGAAGCATCGCTTCGACGAAGCGCGCCTGGCCGATTTCATGCGCCAGCACGTCGGGCCGTTCGCCGGACCGTTGGTGGTCGAGCAGTTCAAGGGCGGGCAGTCGAACCCGACCTTTCGCCTCGCCGCGGGCAGCAATCGCTACGTCATGCGCGCCAAGCCGGGACCTGCGGCCAAGCTGCTGCCCTCGGCGCACGCGGTCGATCGCGAGCATCGCGTCATGAAGGCGTTGCATGCGGCGGGCATTCCGGTGCCGAAGATGTACGCGCTGTGCGACGACGAGAGCGTGATCGGCCGCGCGTTCTTCATCATGGAGTGGGTCGATGGCCGCGTGCTGTGGGACCAGGCGCTGCCCAGCCTCGCGCAGCCGGCGCGCGCGCCGATCTACGACGAGATGAACCGCGTGATGGCCGCGCTGCATTCGGTCGATTACAAGGCGGTCGGCCTGGAAACGTTCGGCCGGCCGGGGCAATACCTCGCGCGCCAGATCGATCGCTGGGTCAAGCAGTACCGCGCCTCGGAGACCGAGCACGTCCCGGCGATGAACAATCTGATCGACTGGCTGCCGCACAATATCCCCGGCGGCGATGAGACCAGCGTGGTGCATGGCGACTATCGGCTGGACAACATGATCTTCCACCCGACCGAGCCGCGCATTCTGGCGATCCTCGACTGGGAGCTGTCGACGCTGGGCCATCCGCTCGCCGATTTTTCCTATCACTGCATGAGCTGGCGCATTCCGCCCGGCGCATTCCGCGGCATCGGCGGGCTCGATCTGCGCGCGCTCGGCATTCCTTCCGAAGAGGAATACGTTGCAGCGTATTGCCGGCGCACCGGGCGGACGTCGATCCCGCATTGGGATTTCTACATGGCCTACAACATGTTCCGGTTGAGCGCGATCCTGCAGGGCATCATGAAGCGGGCGATCGACGGCACCGCCGCGAGCGATCAGGCGTTCGACGCCGGCAAGCGCGCCAAGCCGCTCGCCGAAATGGGCTGGGCGCTGGTCGAGCGGATGCAGCAACGACCGGGTTGAACGCAGCGCGTTCACCGACGAAAAGCACTGACGCAAAGCAACGACGAGGAACGAGGATCGAGATGTTGCGTACCTGGACGATGGCGCTGGGCAGTGTGTGCACCCTCGCGTCGATCGGCATCGGCACGGTCGCGCAAGCGCAGACTGCTGCCGTCTTCCCGAGCAAGCCGATCACCTTCGTGGTGCCGTTTCCGCCCGGAGGCAGCACCGACAAGTCGACGCGGCTGATCGCGCAACGACTCGCGGCCAGCGTCGGCCAGCCGGTAGTGGTGGAGAACAAGGCAGGTGCCGCCGGTTCGGTGGCGGCGATCGCGGTGAAGAACAGCGCGCCCGACGGCCACATGCTGTTCGTCGGCCACATGGCCACGCACGCGATCAACCCAAGCCTGTACGACAAGCTGCCGTACGACGCGGTCAAAGACTTCCGCCCGATCACGCCGTTCATGTCGTTCCCTAGCGTGCTGGTGGTGCCGGCTGACAGTCCGGCCAAGACGTTGAAAGAGCTGGTCGCGCTGGCCAAGACCAAACCCGGCGGCCTGAGTTACTCCTCGCAGGGCATCGGCACCGGCGGACATCTGCAGGGCGCGATGTTTCAGCAGGTCGCGGGCGTGCCGTTGGTGCACGTGCCGATGAAGGGCGCGGCCGCGGCCACGACCGAACTGGTGGCCGGGCGCGTCGATCTGCTGTTTTCGTCCTACATCACCGCCGGCCCGTTCATTCGCGACGGGCGCCTGCGCATGCTCGCCATGGCCTCCACCAAGCGCTCGCCCGCGTTGCCCGATCTGCCGACGTCGATCGAATTGGGCGTGCCCGGCATCGAGCTGGACTACTGGTTCGGGTTTTTCGCGCCAGCCGGCACCCCCGATGCGACGATCCGCAAGCTGAACGTCGAGCTGATCCAGGCGGTGCGCCACCCCGAGGTGGCCAACACGCTGACGGCGCAGGCGGCCGACGTCATCACCAGCTCGCCCGACGAATTCGCGAGCCTGATCGAGCGCGACACGCGCGAGCTGGGCAAGGTGGTCCGCGCCACCGGAGCGAAGGCGGAATGATCGAGATCGGCGCAGTCACCAAGAGCTTCGTCGCGCGCGGGCGCGAAGTGGTGGCGCTGTCGCCGATCGATCTCACTATCGAGGACGGCGCATTCGTGGCGCTGGTGGGGCCGTCGGGCTGCGGCAAGTCGACCCTGCTCAACATGATCGCCGGCATCGTCTCGCCTTCGAGCGGAACGGTGAAGCACGAAGGGCGCGCGATCACCGACATCAACACGGCCGTGGGCTACATGACGCAGCAGGACAGCCTGCTGCCGTGGCGCACCACCGAGCAGAACATCGCCTTGCCGCTGATGTTGCGCGGCGCCTCGGCACCCGAGATCGCGCGGCGCGTCGACGAGATGCTCGCGCTCGTCGGGCTGGAGCAGTTCCGCCACCATTTTCCGAGTGAGTTGTCAGGCGGGATGCGCAAACGCGTCGCGCTCGCCCAGGTGCTCGCCTATGACCCGGGCACGCTGCTGATGGACGAACCATTCGGCGCACTCGATGCGCAGCTGAAGCTCGTCATGCAAGCCGAGCTGCTGCAAGTATGGGAACGCTCGGGTGCCTCGCCATCGACACCGACATCAACGCAGGGCCGCGCGCGCAAGACGATCGTGTTCGTCACGCACGATCTGGCCGAGGCGATCACGCTGGCCGATCGCGTCATCGTGTTCTCCGGGCGACCCGGGCGGATCAAGGCGGTGCGCGAGATCGACATTGCGCGGCCGCGCGATCCATTGCGTATCCAGTTCGACGACGCGTTCCGCACCTTGCACACCGAGCTGTGGGATCTGCTGGCACCGGAAGTCGCCGCGGCGAGCCGGTCATGACGATGGAAAGCGCCGAAGCGATCATCGCGCCGCGTTCGCGCGCGGTGGAGCAGGCTGAGCTGGCCGACGCGCGCCGGCGCTGGGGGCTGCGGCTGGGGCAGCTGGGCATCGGCGTGGCGATCCTGCTCGTGTGGGAGCTGGTATCGGGCCGCCTGATCGATCCGTTCTACGTCAGCTCGCCGTTCGCCGTGGCGGCGAAGCTGTGGCAATGGGCGGGCAACGGCACGCTGGTGAATGCGTTCAGCTATACGTTCCAGGCGATGATCCTGGGCTTCGTGATCGGTGCGCTGCTCGGCTTCGCGGTGGGTTTCGTGCTTGGACGCTCCGACACGCTCGCGCAGCTGTTCGATCCGTACATCACCGCGGTCTACTGCATGCCCAAGATCGCGCTCGCACCGCTGCTCATCATGTGGTTCGGCATCGGCATCGAATCGAAGATCGCGATGGCGGCGCTGATCGTGTTCTTTCTGGTTTTCCTCAACACGTTCGCCGGCGTGCGCGACGTGAATCCGCTGCACATTCACGCCACGCGCATCATGGGCGCCAACCGCTGGCAGCTGTTGCGCCATGTGGTATTTCCGTCGGCCGCCGCGTGGGTGCTCACCGGACTCAAGGTGTCGGTGCCGTATGCGCTGATCGGCGCGGTGGTGGGCGAGTTGATCTCGTCCAATCGCGGCATCGGCTTTCTCATCGGCCAGGCGGCGGGGCTGTTCGACACCGCCGGCGTGTTCGCGGGGCTGGTGATCCTCGCGCTGACCGGGATCGTGTTGAATGCGGGCTTGAAGCGGCTGGAGCGGCATCTGCTGCGCTGGCGCGGTTGAGGGGCGCTTTGGAGAGGTAAATGTACGACCTGAAAATCAAAGGCGGTACCATCGTCGATGGCACCGGAGCGCCGCGCTTCAATGGCGACGTCGGCATTCGCGACGGCAAGGTCGTGGCGCTGGGCCATGCGCCCGATGCAGCATCGCGCACGATCGACGCCGATGGGCTCGTCGTTGCGCCGGGCTTCGTCGACATCCACACGCACTACGACGCGCAGGTGCTGTGGGATCCGCTGCTCACCATCTCGCCCTGGCATGGCGTGACCAGCGTGGTGATGGGGGCGTGCGGGTTCGGCGTGGCACCCACGCGTCCGTCTGGGCGCAAGCTGATTCTGCGCACCCTGGAGCGCGTCGAGGCGATGAGTCTGGCGGCGCTCGAAGCGGGACTGGGCGATGACTGGCCGTTCGAGACGTTCCCCGAGTATCTGCGCGCGATCGAGCAGCGCGGCACGGCCATCAACGTCGGCGCGATGATCGGCCACACGCCCACGCGGTTGTACGTGATGGGCGAGGCGGCGGTGGAGCGCAAGGCCACGCCCGATGAGCTCGCGCAGATGCAACGCATCGTGCGCGAGGCGATGCGCGCCGGCGCGATCGCGTTCGCCACATCGGTCTCGCCGGTGCACGTGGGCTTCGACGGTAAACCGGTGCCCAGCCGGCTCGCTGACAAGGAGGAGATGCAGGCACTGGCGCGTGCGGTCGGCGAAGCCGGCACCGGCATCATCCACTACAACACGCTGCGCGAGCCGCAGTTCGACGACTACATCGCGATGCATCAGGCGAGCGGTCGTCCGGTGTGCTGGACCGCGCTGATGTCGCGCCAGCTCGGACCATGGCGGCATCGCGAGGCGCTGGTGCGCACCCGTGAGCTGATCGCCCAGGGCATGCGGATCTATCCGCAGACCGCGTGCCGGCCTATCGTCAGCGAATTCGATTTCCGCTCGCCGGTGGTGTTCGACACCTGGAAGCTGTTCGAGCCGGTGCGCAAGGCGAAGGATGAAGCGGCCCTCAAGCGCATCTATGCCGATGCCGCGTTCCGCGAACAGTTCCGGGAGGAAGTGGCCGGCCGCGGCGGACGCGACAGCTACTTTACCGGCGGCAAGGACGAGGGCGAGACGCGCCGCGCCGCCTGGCGCCACACCGAGGTGTCGCAGTGCCCCGAAGACCGCTCGCTCGAAGGCCGCAAGGTCGAAGAGATCGCCGCGGCGCGCGGCGTGCATCCGGTCGATTGCATTCTCGATCTGGCGCTCTCGGGCAATCTGCGCACCAAGTTCAAGATGGCGCTGGTGAATTTCGAGGAAGACGAAACGCAGGAGATCCTGCAGGACCCGAACGTGGTGCTGGGGCTGGGTGACGGTGGCGCGCATCTGTCGCAACTGTGCGACGCGTGCTACTCGACACACCTGTTAGGCCGATGGGTGCGCGAGCGCAACGCACTCACGCTGGAGCAGGCGGTGCACATGCTCTCCGGGCGCACTGCCGAGGTGTTCGGCATTGTCGATCGAGGTCGGTTGGCGTTGGGTATGCCCGCCGACGTGGTGGTGTTCGATCCGGCAACGGTGGCGGCCGGTCCGCTCGAGCGGGTGCACGATCTGCCAGCCGGCGCCGACCGGCTCATTTCGAGGCCGAGTGGCATCCACGCCGTCATCGTCAACGGCGAGCAGTTGCCGCCGCCCGGCGAAGCCTGGCCTGCCGGACGTAAGCTGCCAGGGCAGGTGCTGCGCAGCGCGCCATCGAACTGACGCGCGAACTGACGCGCGAACTGAAGGAGCGAACAATGAGTATTCGCATCGCAGTGCTGGGCAGCGGCACACGCACGAACGAGATGCCCGCCCATCTGATCGAGCAGGCGGTCGACGGCGTGCAGGCCGAGCTGATCACTTCACGCGTTGCCGGCTTCGCGTCCAACCCCTACGACCGGCTGGTGGTCGATGTGGCCTACGTCGACATGGCACAGCGCGCTGCGGCCGCCGGTTGCGATGCGGTGTTCATCAACACCTATGCCGACTACGGCATCGAGGCGATGCGCTCGGTGCTGCGCATTCCGGTGATCGGCGCGGGTGAAGCCGCCATGATCGAAGCCGCGCAGGGCGGACGGCGCTTCTCGATCGTGACGGTGTGGCCGCCGTCGATGAAGTTTCTCTATGACGAGCGCACACGCATGACCGCCGCGGGACAGGCGTGCCTCGGCGTGCGCCACATCTCGCCCGAGGAGGAACTCGCGCGACTCACGACCGCCGACGGCGTCCAGCAGCGCATGGGCCGACGCGAAGGGGCGATCATCGATCGCATCGTCGCCGAGTGCCAGCGAGCGGTGCGTGACGACGGTGCGCAGTCGATCGTGCTCGGCTGCACCTGCATGGCGCCGATCGGCCCGGCGGTGGCGGCACGTTGTCCGGTGCCGGTGATCGAATCGTCGCGGGCGGGCTTTCGCACTGCTGTGGCTGCCGTGAGGGCCGGCGCAATGCTCGATGAGCGCAAGCGCACCGAGCGGCCGGCGCTGATTCCCGCGATTGTCGATGCGTACGTCGGCGGCGCATGCGCGTTACCACAGGGAACGACCGCGGCGGCACCTGACGAATGCCCGGTGTGCTTGTGACGCGCGGAGCGTGATCTACGCCGGCGCGATCCACCCATCGCGATATATCAAAAACACATTCAGGATCCACCCATGCATCGTGATAGCGAACGACGACTGATTCTCAAGGGCATTGCCAGTGTGGCCGCTTTCGGCGCGTTCCCGCGGCTGGCGCACGCGCAGGCCGGCGGCCTCAAACTCAACTCATTGCGCTCGACCGCGCGCTCCTGGCTATGGAGTCCGGAGGACTATGCCGCGCAGGGCAGGCATTTCGATTCGGCAGGCCTCACGGTCGAACTGGCGGCGACCAATCGCGGCGTCAATCAGGATGCGCTGCTCTCGGGGGCGGCCGATGTCCTGCTCGGCGCGCCGACGCAGAACATGCGCGTGCAGATCCGCAAGCAGCCGGTGAAGATGATCTGCGGCTTCGTCGACAAGTTCGCCTCCAACGTCGTGGTGAAGAAGCAGTTCGCGGACAAGGCAAACGTGACGGAGCGCTCGCCGGTCGAAGCGAAGGCGGCCGTGATGAAGGGCTTGAAGATCGGCACGACCGGCCCGGGCGCCGGCCCCGATCAGCTCACGCGCTATCTCATGCGCAGGGCGAAGATCGATCCGGATCGCGACGCGCAGCTGGTGCCGGTGCAAGGTGGGCCGAGCGCGATGATCGCGGCGTTCGACAAGGGGCAGATCGACGGCTTCTGCCTGTCGTCACCGACCTCGGACGTCGCCGTGCAGAAGTTCGGCGGCGCGTACCTGTTCAACATGGTGACCAATCCGCCGCCGGAGCTGGTGAGCTACCTCTACATTACCGCCGGCGTCACCGACAAGACGATCAAAGAGAAACCCAAGGAGCTGACGGCCTACTGTCGCGGCATCGCACTCGCGCTCAAGGCGATGCACGCCGATCGCGAAGCGTTCAAGACCTGGGCCAAAAGCTACTTCAAGGATCTCGACCCGACGCTGTTCGATGCGGCGTTCGCCAACAACGTCGGCATGTACATGAAGACGCCGGTGCCGACGCGCGAACACTTCCAGCGCAACGTCGATTTCCTGAGCGAAGAGCTGAAGACGCTCGGCCAGCCGGGCATTCCGGCGGGATTCAAGTTCGAGGATGCGTGGGATCTGTCGTTCGTCGAGCGCGCGATGCAGGGGCTTTGAGTGCCGTCCACGTGCGATGTGAGTCCCCTAGAAAACGATCTGCGCTAATCTGCTTCATCTGCGGCCGTTTTGTCGCAGTTTGTCTTCCGTCAGGAGCCCATCGTGGAATTTTCCTATTCCGATACCGTCAAGTCGTACCAGGAACGTCTGCTCGCGTTCATGGACAAGCACATCTATCCCAACGAGGCGCGCTACCACCACGATCTGGAAGCGAACACCAAGGCGGGCAAGCGCTGGGCGCCGATTCCGCTCATCGACGAGCTCAAGCCCAAGGCGCGCGAGGCCGGCCTGTGGAATCTGTGGTGGCCGAAGGGCCACGGCGGCCAACTATCGAACCTCGAGTACGCACCGCTGTGCGAGATCATGGGCCGCGTGCACTGGGCACCCGAGGTCTTCAACTGCTCGGCGCCCGATACCGGCAACATGGAGACGCTGATCCGCTATGCCACTGAGGAGCAGAAGAAACAGTGGCTGGTGCCGTTGTCGGAGGGCAAGATCCGGTCGTGCTTCGCGATGACCGAACCCGATGTCGCATCGTCCGACGCGACCAACATCCAGTCGTCCATCCGCCGCGAAGGCAACGACTACGTGGTCAACGGCCGCAAGTGGTGGTCGTCGGGGGCGCCGGACTCGCGCTGCAAGATCTACATTTTCATGGGCAAGACCAATCCCGACGCCGCGCGCCACGCGCAGCAGTCGATGATCCTGATTCCGGCCGACACGCCGGGCGTCAAGGTGGTGCGCCCGCTCAACATCCTCGGCTACGACGATGCCCCGCACGGCCACGCCGAGACCACGTTCGAGAACGTGCGCGTGCCCGCCTCGAACATCCTGTTGGGCGAAGGGCGTGGTTTCGAGATCGCACAAGGGCGCCTCGGGCCGGGTCGCATCCACCACTGCATGCGCATGATCGGGCAGGCCGAGCGCGCCCTCGAGCTGATGTGCAAGCGCGCGCAGTCGCGCTTCGCCTTCGGCAAGTACGTCTCGGAGCAGGGCGTGTGGCACGAACGCATCGCCGAGTCGCGCATCATGATCGAGAGCACGCGGCTGCTGGTGCTCAAGACCGCTTACATGATGGACACGGTCGGCAACAAGGCCGCACGCGGCGAGATCGCGATGATCAAGGTGCTCGCCCCGAACGTGGTGTGCAAGATCATCGATTGGGCGATGCAGGTGCATGGCGGCGGCGGCATGAGCGACGATTTCCCGCTTGCCTACATGTACGCCTGGAACCGCACGCTGCGTTTCGCCGACGGTCCCGACGAGGTGCACCGCCAGTCGATCGCCAAGGGCGAACTGGGGCGGCACGCGTCGATCCCCAAGGCCTGAGCGATGCTCAAACTCCACGGCATCGCCCGCTCGAACTACTACAACAAGGTCAAGCTAGCGCTGCTCGAGAAGGGCCTGCCGTTCGAGGAGGTGTACTGCATGGTCTCGCAGGAGCCGGCCATGCTCGCGCGCTCGCCGATGGGCAGGATCCCGTTTCTCGAGCTGGACGATGGCCGGACCCTGACCGAGTCATCGGTCATCCTCGAATACCTCGATGACGCATATTCCGATCGGCCGCTGTATCCGCGCGACGCGCTGCAACGCGCCCACGTGCGCGAGCTGATGGCGGTGCTGGAGTTGAACGTCGAGCTGGTCGCGCGCCGCTTGTACGGCGCGGCTTTTTTCGGCGGCCAGGCCTCCGATGGCATGAAGTCGCTCACGCAGAAGGACCTGGCCAAGGGGTTGCGCGCGTTCAAGCAGATCGCCCGCTTCGCGCCATACGTGGCGGGCGATTCGTTCACCGCGGTCGATTGCGCGGCCGCCGTGCACTTCCGGCTGGTGGGTTTGTGCACGAAGACGATCTACGGCACCGACATCTTCGTCGACGATACCGAGGTGCAGAGTTACGTGAAGCTGGTGAGCGAACGCCCGACGGTCCGTCGCGTGCTGGATGATCTGAAAGCGTTCAAGCCGCGCGCCTAGCGGTCGGCTGGGGCCATGAAGATTGCCGTCATCCATGACTATGCCGACGTGTTCCGCACGACGGCTACATTCCATCAGCTCAAGGATCACGACGTCGTGGTCCACACCGATGCCTACACCGATCCGGCGCGTGTGGTGGAGCAGGTGAGCGGCTGCGACGCTGTGGTCCTCACGCAGCAGCGCGTACCGTTCCAGCGCGGCGTCATCGAGCGGCTGCCGGAACTCAAGTTCGTGTGCCAGACCGGGCCCAATGCGAATCACCTCGACGTCGCAGCATGTACCGATCACGGCATCGTGGTGTCACTCGGACACCACAGCAAGGCGCTGACCGAGGGTCATGGCTTCTCGACAACGGCCGAACTTGCGTGGGGGTTGATTCTCGCCGCGCTGCGGCACCTTCCGTACGAAATCGAGCGCCTCAAGCAAGGTCACTGGCAATCGACAGTAGGAGGCCGCCTTTTCGGCCGAACCTTGGGTGTGTACGCGTTTGGCCATATCGGTGCCGCGGTGGCGCGTATCGGGCGGGCATTCGGCATGAACGTGGTGTGCTGGGGGCGAGAACACTCGACCGCGCAGGCGCGGGCCGAAGGCTTCGCGATTGCGACGAGCCGCGCGGCGTTCTTCGAGACCTGCGACGTCATCAGCCTGCACTTGCCGGGCAATAGTGCAACGCGGGGGCTGGTCACCGAGGAGGACCTCGACCGGATGAAGCCCACGGCGCTCCTCGTCAACACGAGCCGCGCTGAGATCATCGCCGAGGGAGCATTGGTCAGCGCACTTCAGCGCGGTCGGCCAGGGTTCGCCGCGGTGGATGTGTACGAGGCGGAGCCGGTGATCGATGCGGCACACCCGCTGCTCAAGATGAACAACGTGATTTGCTCACCCCACCTCGGGTACGCCGAGCGCGATGCCTACGAGGGCATGTACGCCACCGCAGTCGAGCACTTGCTCGCGTTCGCGGCGGGTGCGCCGATCGGAGTTTTGAACCCCGAGGTGCTAGCGAAGACGTAGAATCCGCGCGCCAACCAAGGAGGGGGGACGTATGACGAAAAGAATTTCAGCCGGCCGCCGGCTTGTCACGACATCGATCTTGTTGCTCGGCTTGGCCGCCAACTCGGTGCTGGCGCAGACCAAGGCGCCCTTCACATTCGGTGTGGCGCTGCCTACGACCGGTGCCGCTGCGCCGTTCGGGCTCGATCAAGTGCAGGCGCTCGAATGGGCCGTCGCCGACATCAATGCAAAGGGCGGCGCGAACGGGCGCAAGCTCAACGCCGTGATCCTCGACACGCAGGCGCGCCCCCAGGTTGGCATTGACGTCGTCACTCGGTTGGTCAGCGTCGAGAAGGTTCCACTCGTGATCACGGCGTTCAGTGCCGTGGTTGCGGCCGTTGCGCCGATCGTCAATCGCAACAACGTCCTTACGTTCGTGATCGGGGCGAACTCGCCGCGCATCGCCACGATGGGCGACTATGTGTATACGACCTATCCGCTCGCGGACGTGGACGTCACCCTGCTCGCGAAGTACGCGCGCACGGAGATGAAGAAATCGAACGCCGCCGTGCTCTATCTCAATGACGAGAGCGGCGTATACGGTGCCCGGGTGTTTCGCGAGAACTTCGAGAAGCTCGGCGGCCGCATCGTGGCCTACGAAAGCTATGAGCCGAACTCGACCGACTACACCGGCGCGATTCTCAAGATTCGAGCGAGCAATCCCGAGATCGTCCATCTGCAAGGCAACGCCGGCGACTCCCCGCAAGCGATCGCGCAGCTGCGCCAGCTCGGGATCAAGGTTCCGATTACCTCGTACACGGCCGCCTACAACCCGCAGATGGTCAAGCAGCTCGGGACCCAGGCCGACGGGCTCATCGTCGCTTCGCTCGCGCCCGGGGTGGCGGATCTGCCCTCAGTCGCGAGTTACGTCGAACGATGGAAGAAAGAAAAGGGGCGCGAGCCGAACAACGTACCGGTGACCCAGTACGTCCACGACGGCGCCTATGTCATCAAGGCACTCGTCGAACATCTCGACAAGACCAACACGCCGCTCACCGGCGAGAATCTGCGCAAGGCGCTCCTCGAATTGAAGAGTTTCAAACTTCCGCTGACCGAGGACGTGACCATCAACGAGAATCACACGGTGTTCAAGCCTGTGTATCTGCTGGAGGTCAAGGGCGGCGCGTTCGTGCCGATCCGCGTCTTCAAGTAGTAGCGCGATGTTTGATCGCGGCATCCTGCTTCAAGTGCTGTGGACGAGCATTGCAGCCGCCAGTTTCCAGGTGCTGCTCACGATCGCGTTCGCGCTCGTCCTGAAGGTCACCAAGATCTGGAACTTCGCGCAGCCGGCACTGATGGGGGTGGCGTTCTACACGTTGTTCGTCGCAGTCAATTGGGTCGGTGCACCGATTCCTGCAGCGATACTCATCGCATTCCTCGTCACGGCCGCGTTCGGTTTTGCCATCGAGCGATTTGCGTTCCAAACGCTACGCGAACGCGGATCGGAGTCGATCACGTTTTTCATCTTCACTCTGATCTTTGCGCAGCTCGTCATCTATGTGCTCACGCTGGCTTTCACCACCGAGCCGGTGTTCCTTTTCGCGAACATGATGTCGCCCACGACGCTGGTCGGCGGTGTCGTCGTCAGCGCATGGGATGTGAGCTCGATCATCGTCGCGGTTGTGCTCACGCTCGCATTACTGGTCTTTCTGCGCTACACGCGCCTCGGGCAATACATGATCGCGGTGGCAGACAATGCCGATCTGGCCGAGGCCTATGGCATCAGCAAGCGCCAGTCGTACGCCGCGGCAATGGTGATCGCGGCGCTCTTCATTACCGCGGCGATGTACTTGTTCGGCAGCAAGCTCGCGGTGTTTCCCGAGCTGACGCTGCACATGATGATTTTCGCGGTGGTTGCCACGATCCTCGGCGGTATCGATCGCATCTTTCCCGCCGCTCTGGCGGCGGTGGGAATCAGCCTGCTGCAACAGCTTTCGGTGCTCGTCATCGATTCGCGCTGGCAGCCGCTGATCGTATTCTCGGTATTGTTCGTTGCGATCATCTTCTTCCCGCGCGGAATCCGACTGCCTGCACGCCGGGTCGTGGGGGACGGGCGCACCGGCGTCGGCACGGCGGAGGCGACGTAATTGGAATTCCTCGGCTCGATGTTGATCCAGATCGGGATCTTCACCATCCTGGCGACGAGCTTCAATCTGATCATCGGCTACGGCGGGCTGATGAGCATTGCTCATCCGATTTTCTTCGCCCTGGGGGCTTACGGCTCCGCACTCGCCACGCTTACCACGGGCGTTCCGGTCCCGATCGGCATCATGCTCGGCGCCGGGCTGGCGACTCTTGCCTCGGTCGCGATTTCACTGCCGTCGTTGCGTGTGTCTGGCGACTACCTCGTGATCGCAAGTGTCGGCTTCCAACTCGGCGTGCTGCAGATCATCAAGAACTCGGAGTGGACCGGCGGCCCCGGCGGGCTGAGCAACATTCCGCCGCTGATTGACACCACGGGGCCGGCAGCGATCTGGAGCTACGTGGCGATCGTCGCGTTGGCTGCTATTGCGACGATCCTAGCCGTGCGCCGGTTGGTGGGTGGCGATCTTGGCCGCGCGATTACCGCGATGCGTGACGATGAGGAGGCCTTCAGCGCGCTCGGCCACGACGCGATGCGTCTCAAGATCCTCCTGTTCGCGTTCGGTTCCGGGCTCGCGGGCCTTGCGGGAGGTCTGTACGGCCACTATTTTCT
Source organism: uncultured beta proteobacterium (assembly GCA_902826155.1). Next base: position 28,850 of record CADEDU010000003.1, on the reverse strand, counting down.
CTTCGTCACGCCCGAGCAGTTCGAGGTGCTCTACTCGGCAGCGATGTTGACGATGGTCGTGGTCGGTGGAATTCGGACGGTGTGGGGGCCGGCGCTCGGAGCAGTCCTGCTGCAGCTGTTGCCCTCGGCAATCAATTTTCTGAAGCTGCCATCGTCGGTGACCGGGCCGTTGCAAGGGATCATCTTCACAACGCTCGTGCTGGTATTCATGTTCGCACGGCCGCAAGGCCTGCTCGGTCGTGCTCCCGGGGCACAGGTCGTCGCCGAGGAAGATGATCCGCTCGAGGTGCGCGTGAAGTGAGCGAGGTCCTACGTACCCGCGGCCTGTCCAAGCGATTCGGTGGTGTCGTAGTCGCCGATCGGGTCGATCTCATGCTCGAGGGCGGTCGCATCGTCGGACTCGTCGGACCAAACGGGGCCGGCAAGACGTCGCTCTTCAACCTGATTGCCGGGACGGTCGCGGCTGATTCCGGCTCCGTGTTGCTCAATGGTGCACCGATCGACGATCAGCCGATGCACGCCCGGGCGCGACTCGGGATCTCGCGCAGTTGGCAGCACAACCGCCTGTTTCCGTCCTTGTCGGTGCTCGACAACCTGGTGCTCGCCGGTCGCGATCCGCGTGATACGAGCGTTACGCGCGAACGTGCGATGGCTCAACTCGAAAAGGTCCGAATGACCCAGGCGGCGCACCGGTTTCCGACGGAGCTTTCGTACGGCAAGCAGAAACTGATCAGCCTCGCCCGAGCCCTGATGAACGAAGGCAACTGCTTGCTGCTCGACGAGCCCATGGCAGGCGTCGAAGGTCCGGCCTACGATTCGATCCAGCGCGTCGTTCGCGACGAAGCCGCGGCTGGAAGAGCGATCCTCGTCATCGAGCACAACATCTCCTTCATCAAGGATCTCTGCGACCGGGCGGTGTTCATGTTCGCCGGCCGCATCATCCGGACCGGCACGATCGATGAGATGGTCGAGAGTGCCGAGCTCACCGAGCTTTATTTCGGCACCTGATGAGCCTCCTCGTCTGCGAAGGCATCCACGCCTATTACGGGGCGTTTCATGCGCTGAAGGGCGTGACGCTTCGTTTCGCGGAACGCGAGCGCGTCGCGGTATTCGGACACAACGGCTCCGGCAAGTCGACGCTGTTCAAGTGTTGCATCGGATCGCTGCCCACGCGCTCCGGCACGATCTCGTTTGCCGGTGAGCCGGTGATCGGGCGTGCCGTTCATCGCAACGTGCAACTCGGCATCGGTTTCGTACCGCAGGACCGGAATGTCTTCAAGGATCTGACGGTGGAGCGCAATCTGCGCATCGCCGGACTCAAGCGGCGCAACGACGATCTGGCGCCGATCTGGGATTTGTTCCCGGTGCTGCGTACCCGGCGTAACCAGAATGCCGGCACGATGAGCGGCGGCGAGCAGCAAATGGTGGCGCTCGGCATGGCGCTGATGACCCGTCCGAAGATGCTGCTGCTCGACGAGCCCACCACCGGCCTGGCGCCGGCACTTGCGAACACCGTGCTGGACACGGTGAGCCGGATCAGCCGCGACCTGGGCCTTGCCATCCTGATCATCGAGCAGAACGTGCCGCGCACCTTGAGGATCGCCGATCGCGCGATCATCATGAAAAGTGGGCGCGTCCTGTCCGACACCAGCGCTGATGCCTTGCTCGGCAAGCAGGATCTTTGGAACTGGTTCTGAGGACGATCCCGCCGGCCCTCACGCTTGCGCAATCTGCAGTGCCGCGCGCCGAAATGCTTCGGCGGCGTTGGGCGAGGCTATCTGATCGGCGAGGCGCGCCACGAGCGTGTTCCACGGCGGCGCTCCGCGCGCGCACTCCTCGTCGAGCAGTACGCTCCCCATCGGGCCGAGGTATTCCAGTGCCATTGCGCGAAGCTGCTCGAGCGGGTTGGCTGCGCGTGTCGGGTCGGTGCCGTTGGGGGCGCCGCTCACCGCCATGCGCTCGGCCACGGCAGTGACCGTGCCGTCCGCCAGGATCGGCGCGAAGTATTCGAGCAGCACTTCGCGGTCAGGGAGATCCGGGTCGTGTGTGCTCACCAAGCCGCGCGAGAAGCTGCACGAGACCGCGCGCGTGCGCCTCGCGCGGCTGAGCGCTTCGGCACCTGCGCGCAACGCGTAGGCGACATGAACGATCGCGCCGTTCAAGAAGCCGACGCGCAGTTGCCGGCCGTCGCGGGTCACCGCGAACAGCATGCCGGTCTCGCGATGGTTGCACAGCGCCTGCATCAGCTCGAACGACGTCATGGTCGGCGATTCCAGGTGGGGTTGTGCGGATGCACCCGGACGCGGCCTTTTCGGTGTTCGGCCGCTGATCGGGTGGCGCGGTTCAGCGCCGCGACGCGAGCCGATTCATCGCGATGCGCAGGCTGTTGGTCATGCGCTCGATCGAGCGGGCGAGCGCGCCGATCTCATCGGAGCGAGCGGCTTCGGCAAACGTATGGTCGAATTTGCCGCGACTGATCTCTTCGGTTACGAACGTGAGACGCCGGATCGGCCGGGCGATGCCGGGTGTGATGGCCGCCGCGAAGCCGATCGCGATCAGCGTGGCCACGCCGAGCAGTTTGAGCATGTACAGGTCGGTGCGCCGTACTCCCTCGAACACTTCGTTCTCGGTAAGCTGCACGGCAACGACCCAGTCGAGGTAGGTCCGGCGCACGCGCGCGATCCACGCCTGGTTGTCCTCCTCGAATCGCGTGGCGGCCTGATCGCGGCTGCTGGCGACGTACACGGCATGTTTGGAGAGGTCCTTCAGTTCGTTGTCGCGCACGCCACCTGTCATCGCGACGAGTTTGCCGTCGGGCGAGAGCAGCATCGCGCGTCCCGATCGGCCCACCCTGCCTTCGACCAGGACGTCGGTGATGTCGCTCAGCGCGTTCGACTTGTTGAGCACACCGATGACGCGACCACCTTCAGTCCGGATCGGCACCGACACGCTCCAACTGGGCTTGTTGTTGGTGCGGCTGATGATGATCTGCTGGCCGACCGCCTTGCCGCTGAAAGCATCGGAGAACCAGCGCCGGTCCGCGTAGTCGACGGGTCTCTGGCCGTCGCTGCGGGAGAGCGACATTCCGTTCGGGCTGACGGTCTGCGCCAGAAAACTCCAGGGCTGCAGTTTCGTCATGGCGATCAGCACCGGCCGCTGGGTCTCCGGATTCATCGATTGCAGCGGTGGCATCGCGGCGTGCTCGCTCATCGACTGGATGTTCAGTCGCAGCCAGGCCTCGACCTTGTCGGTGAGCTGCGTGGCGAGCGCGTCGAGCTGCAGCGTGGCGAGGCGATTGGCGTCTTCGATCGCTCGAGCGCGGGCGTAGTACCAGGTGATTCCCAGCGGAATCACGGCTGCTAGCACGAGCGCCAGCAGGATTTTCAGGAAGATGCCCGGCCTGGCACGATGCGCCCGTATATTGACGTCCATGGTGATCCTCTGTCGTTTGCTTGACCGAGTCCCCCGCGGCGATGCGCAGCGATTCTCATCGAAGCGCGCGCGTACCGCGACTCTTGCCAACTAACGGCACACGCAGCGGCACGGACGGCGACGATCGTCGCCGCAGCCTGTTTGCACCATGCCGATCGACATCAGACCTGGATACAATCGATCGCTCTGGACAAAAACCAAAGGAGCGCGCGCAATGAGCACGCTGCGGACGATGCAGATCGGCACGCGATTCGGTGGATACGCTCTGGGCAAAGCCGTATGGATCGCCGTTCCGGTGGCGATTGCAATGTGCACGTTGGCGGTGACGGCGCGCGCACAACCCTTTCCCAACAAGGCGGTACGCATGGTGGTGCCATTCGCGCCGGGAGCGGGCACCGATGCGATCGCGCGCATTCTCGCGGCGCGCATGTCGGAGGGGTTGGGTCAACAGATCGTCGTGGACAACCGTCCAGGTGCAGGTGGAACGATCGGTACCGAAGTCGTCGCCAAGGCAGTGCCCGATGGCCACACCATTTTGTTCGCACCGGCCGCGCATGCCATCAACCCCAGCCTCTATCGCAACCTGTCGTTCAACACGCAGAAAGATTTCCGCGTGGTCTCGGTGGTGGCGTCGTTGCCGGTCGTGCTGGCGGTGGAGCCAAGCCTCGGCGTGCATTCAGTGAAGGAGCTGGTGACGCTCGCGCGCTCGCATCCGGGCAAATTCTCGATGGGGTCCGCGGGCAACGGCACGGTGTTCCATCTCACCGGCGAGTTGTTCAAGTCGAGCGCGGGCATCGATCTCGTGCACGTGCCGTTCAAAGGCGGCGCCCCGGCGATGGCGGCTTTCCTGGGTGGTCAGGTCAACCTGCTGTTCGAGACCTCGCTCGTCGTGATGCCGCAGGTCAAGGCCGGCAAGGCGAGAGCGCTGGCTGTGGCGAGCGAACAGCGTCTCGCGCAGCTGCCTGAGGTGCCGACGCTCGCCGAGGCAGGGCTGTCCGGCCTGCTCGCGGAAAACTGGTATGCGCTGCATGTGCCCACGTCGACGCCGCGTGAAGCCACCGACCGTCTGCACGGCGAAGTGACCAAGGCCGTCGCGAACACCGAGGTTCGCGAGAAGCTCGCCGCGCAGGGCGCCGAGGTGCGCGGCTGGGATCAGCAGAAATCCACCGCTTTCATCGACGCCGAAATCGCGCGCTGGGCGAAGGTCGTGAAGGCATCGGGCGCGAAGATCGACTGAACGACAAGTGGCTGACGGAGGAAAGCAACGATGAGCGTGCCGGCACCGGTCCGAGAGAAAACCTACTACCACGAGCAGACCACGCGTCGCATGGACGAGCATCTGCTCAAGCCGCATTGGAGCCTGCGCGAGAAGGTCGCGCTCGCCTGCCGCATCCTGGCGCAGGAAGGGCACGAATCGGCACTAGCAGGTCAGATCACCGCGCGCGCGGACGAACCCAACACCTACTGGATGCTCTCGTTCGGGTTGGGCTTCGACGAGGCGCAGGCGAGCAACATCGTTCGCGTCGACGACGATCTGAACATCCTCGAGGGCGACGGCATGCCCAACCCGTCGAACCGGTTCCATCTCTGGATCTATCGCCATCGACCCAACATCAACGCGATCATCCACACGCATCCGCCGCATGTGTCGGCGCTGTCGATGACCGGTGAGCCGCTCAAGGTGGCGCACATGGATCACATGATGTTCTACGAGGACTGCGCGCACATGCCCACATGGCCGGGCGTACCGATCGGCGACGAGGAAGGACGCATGATCACCGAGGCGATCGGCACCAAGCGATCGATCCTGCTTGGCCACCACGGTCAGCTCGCCGCTTCAGGGACGATCGAAGAGGCGACGATGCTCAGCATCTTCATCGAGCGCGCCGCACGGGCGCAGTTGCTCGCGCGCGGCGCCGACAACATCCGGTCAATCGACCCAGCTACCGCCCGCGAGGCGCACGACTATCGTCTGAAGCCGCGCTACGTCGACGGCGTGTTCTGCTACTACGCGCGCCGCGTGCTCGAGACGCCCGGGCACGTGCTCGCCTGACGGTTCGCGCGGCCTTTCACCTTTCCCCCTTCACCGACCGCCATACCTCACAGCCAGCGCGCGGTAGACGTCTTCGCGAAACGAGGCAGCATCGGCATCGAGCTCAGCGACGATTTCGCTCAGGTGTTCGTTGTCTTCGCGGCCACCCCAGGTCTTGCGATAGGTGCCCGCCTTGTAGCCGTGGTCCTGCCGAAAGAAGTTGAGGACGTTCTTGCCGACGTAGCGACGATGCAGGCTGTCGAGGTCTAGATCGACACCACGCATCAGTTGAAAGAATGCGCGCGGGTCGAACGCGCGGTCGGCCAGCGTCGCGTGCGCGAGCGTCTCGATCAGCGCGTGCAGGTTTTCCGCCGGTCTGCTCGTGATTGCGGCGTAGTCGGAAGCCAGTCGCGCGCTGATGCGAGCTGCGGTGCTTTCGCGCGCCATCAGGTCCGACATGCCGAAGTGCCAGATGTCCACCACTTCGAGCCGTACCTGTTCCAGATCGGGCTCGGCCGACAGATCCTTCCACCACTTCCAGCCGACGTGATCGAGCATCTCGGCGCATTCGGTCCAGATCGCGCGATGCCAGGCGTAGTTCGCGCGGCGCCACTCGACGTTCACTTTGCGGTTCATTTCCTCCTGCAAAGCGAGCATCGCATCGAATTTGTGCGTAACGGACATGGCGTCTGCGCTTCTTGCCGAATCGGGTGGGGATGGCTAACCTTCCGGGCCGATGTTAGCCCAGCGCTTGCGGGTGCGCCGCTTGGTTTCGTGCCTGCGCGCCTGCCTGCGCGCCTGCCTACGCGACTACGCCTGCCTACGCGACTACAACACCGCGGGATCAGACCGCGACTGCCCCACGAGGAGACTCCATGAAATCCAAGCACACCCCGACCGAGCCGATCGCGCAAGTGGACGGCAATCGCCGCCGCGTCGTGCAGGGCGCAGCGGCCGTCGCCTCGATTGCCAGCGTCGGTCCGTGGTTCATCCGCGAACTCAACGCGCAGGAGCAGATCGCAATCGCCAATCTGCATCCGACCACCGGCCCGTTCGCCGCCGACGGCAACTGGGGGTTGTCAGGCGTGCGTCTGGCGGTGCAGGAAATCAACGCGCGCGGCGGTATCAAGTCGCTGGGCGGAGCGCGCCTGCGGCTGATCAGCGGCGACACGCAGGGTCGTCCTGAAGTGGGCGGACAGGAAGCCGAGCGTGTGATCCGCGAAGGCGCGGTAGGCATCGTCGGCTCCTACGTCAGCTCGATCACCAACGTCACCACGCAAGTCGCCGAGCGCAATCGCATTCCGCACGTCATCGACGAAGGCGTGGCCGACGACATCCTCAATCGCGGCTTCAAGTTCAGTTTCCGCATGGCCACCGCTGCCAGCATGATGTCGGGGTTCGGTGCGCGCCATTGGAAGATGCTGCGCGAGACGACCGGCGTGGACATCAAGACCATCGCCTACATGCACGAGAACAGCTTCTATGGCTCGACCATGGCGAAAGTGCTGCCCGGCGTGGCCAAGGAGAACGGCATCGAGATCAAGGAAATGATCGCCTACTCCCCGCGCGCGACTGATCTCACCGTGGAGATCGCCAAGGCCATCGCCGCGAACGCCGACCTGATCGTGACCTCTTCCTATTTCGGCGATGCGCTGCTCATCGCCAAGACGCTGCGTACGCTCAAACCCAAGGTGAAGGGGATCGTCGGATTGGGCAACGGAGCGTTCTCCAGCCACCAGTTCATCGATCAGATCAAGGACGGCGCCGAGGGCATCCTCGATACCAATCTGCGCTGGAATCCACGCCATCCGCGCATGCCGGCGCTGCTGGCGGAGTTCGCGAAGATCGCCCCCAACACGCCGATGACGCATCAGGCGATCATGGCCTACACCGCCACCCAGGTGCTGGCCGATGCGATCGAACGTGCCGGCTCGAAGGATCCCGCCAAGATTCGCGACGCGATCGCCGCCGGCGGCTTCAAGGATCACGTATTGCCGCAAGGTGCGATCGAGTTCGACGAAAAGGGTCAGAACAAGGGCGCAACGCTGCTGATGACCCAGATCCAGAAGGGCAAGGTGGTGACGGTGCTGCCATCGGAGTTCGCCGAAGCCAAGCCGATCTTCCCGGCGGCGTAGCACCGAGTCACTGAGAGCGATCTGCGCGAGCACACGCAGGCTGTGCGCCTGTGCTCGCGTAGCCGGTCGTCCATGAGCCCGCTGCTCCAACAAGCCATTCTCTCCGGCCTGCTGGTCGGGGCGGTCTATGCGCTCGTTGCGGTCGGGTTGAACATCATCTACGGCGTGCTCGACATCATCAATTTCGCGCACGGCGCGATGATGATGGTGGCGATGTACATCACCTACTGGCTGTTCGTGCTTGCGGGCATCGACCCGTACGCATCTGCGCTCATCACCGGGCCGGTGCTGTTTGCGCTCGGGGTGGTGGTGTATCGCTATCTGCTCGATCCGATGCGCGGCAAGGCGGCGCAGAACCAGTTCCTGGTCACCCTCGGCCTGTCGCTGGTGCTGGTCAATCTGGCGCAGGTGCTGTTCAAGGCCGACTTCCGCACGATCGAGGTGGCCTACCGTAGCGAGGTGATTCGCATCGGGTCGGCCGCGTTGCAACTGCCGAAGGTGCTCACCTGTATCGCGGCGGTAGTCGCGGTGGTCGCGCTGTTCTGGCTGTTCCAGCGCACCCGTATCGGCAAGGCGATTCGCGCCACCGCGCAGAACCAGGATGGCGCCGCGCTTTCGGGCATCGACGTGCGCCGCATGTACACCATCGCCTTCGGCCTGGGCTCGATGTGCGTGGGCATCGCCGGGTCGCTGGTCACGCCGTTCTTCTACGTCGCGCCGCACGTGGGCGATCTGTTCAACATCGCCTCGTTCGTCGTGGTCGTGCTGGGCGGGCTGGGCAGCATGTTCGGTGCGCTGCTCGGCGGGTTGATCCTGGGTGTGGCCGAGTCGCTCGGTGCGGCCCTCTTGCCGGGCTCGCTCAAGGAAGTGGTGATGTTCGTGATCTTCCTCGGCGTGCTGTTTCTCAAGCCCACCGGCTTGATGGGGCAGCGCGGATGAGCACCGCCTCGTCCACCACAGCCGCCACGGTCACTAGGGCATCACCGTTCGCGAGTTCGCCACAAAGCTGGATCGCCCCGACCATCGCGTTGGTGGCCGCTGCGTTTGCGCCGCTCATCCTCGATCGCTACTACCTCGAAGTGATGATCGTGCTGCTGCTCTACGCGTACATGGGCAGCGCCTGGGACATCCTCGGCGGCTGGACCGGGCAGTTCTCGTTCGGGCATGCCGCGTTCTTCGGCTTCGGTTCGTACACCACCGCGCTGCTGCTCACCAAGCTCGGCGTCACGCCCTGGATCGGTTTCATCGCCAGCGGTATCGTCGCGGCGTTCGTCGGACTGCTGATCGGCGCGGCCACGTTCCGGTTCGGCCTCAAGGGCCACTACTTCGCTCTGGGCATGTTCGGCATCGCCGAGATGTGCCGGGTGATCGTCGTTAACGCCAAGGATCTGGGCGGCGCGGTCGGCATTCAGATTCCGTACTTGGGCGCCAAGCCGGCGATGATGGCTTTCGAAAGCAAGACCGCGCACTACTACGTGCTGCTCGCGATGATGGTGGCGGTGCTGGCGTTCGTGTGGAGCCTGCGCCGCAGCGCGTTCGGTTACCGGTTGCAAGCAGTGCGTGAAGACGAGGATGCGGCCGAGGCGCTCGGCATCGACGTGTTTCGCACCAAGATGCTGGCGATGGCGATCTCGGCATTCTTCACCGGCATTGCGGGCGCGTTCTACGCGAACTACTACCAATTCATCGAACCGGAGCTGGTGTTCGGCGCCTCGAAATCGATCGATGGCCTGATCTGCGCTGTGATCGGCGGGGCCGGTACGGTGTTCGGGCCGTTGCTCGGTGCGCTGCTACTGGCACCGCTCGCTGAGACCACCAAGGCGTTGTTCCGCGCCTATCCGGGCCTGGACGTGGTGCTGTACGGGGCGATCCTCATCGTGTTCGTGCGGTTCATCCCGCATGGCATTTCGGGAATGCTGAGCGGCTGGTGGGCGCGGGTCCGGGGCACGCGCCCATGAGCGCGCTGCTCGAACTGCGCCAGGTGAGCAAGATCTTCGGCGGGCTCACCGCGGTGAAGGACGTCGATCTCGATCTGCGCGAGGGCGAGATCCTCGGTCTCATCGGACCGAACGGCGCCGGCAAGACCACGCTGTTCGCGACCATCGCCGGCTTTCATCGACCGAGCGCCGGAACGATCCGCTATGGCGCTCGATCGATCGTCGGACTCAAACCGCATGAGATCTGCCGTCTGGGCATCACGCGCACGTTCCAGCTCGTCAAGCCGTTTCCGCATCTGTCGGTGCTCGAGAACGTGTTCGTCGGCGGCCTCAATCGCAGTGGCGACCGGCGCACGGCAGTGAAGGCGGCCGAGCGCATCGTCGAGCTCGTGGGGCTGGCGAACGTGGCCACGCACAACGCCTCGCAGCTCACCACGCCAGGCATGAAGCGTCTCGAACTGGCGCGTGCCCTGGCCACGCAACCGAAGATCCTGCTGCTCGACGAAGTGATGTCCGGCCTTTCGCCCACCGAGAGCGCAACCATGGTGCAGCTGGTGCGGCGCATCCGTGACGACGGCATCACCATCCTGGTGATCGAGCACGTCATGCGCGCCATCATGACGCTGTCCGACCGCATCGCCGTCCTGCACCACGGCGAGAAGATCGCAGACGGCACACCCGATGCGGTCGTCAACGATCCGCGCGTGGTCGAGGCGTATCTCGGCTCGCACTTCTCGCAGGCCGCGCATGCTTGAGGTCGACCGACTGTGCGCGTGGTACGGCGACGTGCAGATCCTGCGCGATGTGTCGTTCAGCGTCGCCAGGGGCGAGGTCTGCGCACTGCTCGGTGCCAACGGTGCGGGCAAGACGACGACGCTGCGTGCGATCTCCGGGCTCGTCGAGAAGCGTGCGGGCAACGTCCGGCTCGATGGACAGCCGCTCGCCGGGCTGGCGGCGCACGCGATCGTCGAGCGCGGTTTGATCCAGGTACCTGAAGGGCGATTGTTGTTTCCGCGCATGCCGGTGCGCGACAACCTCGAACTGGGCGCGTATCTGCCCGGACCGGCGAAGCATCGCCAGGCGAACCTGGAGCGGGTGCTCGGCATCTTCCCGGTGCTGAAGGAACGGCTCGACACCCCGGCCGGACAGCTCTCGGGGGGGCAGCAGCAGATGGTTGCGATCGGTCGCGCGCTGATGAGCGCGCCGCGGCTGCTCATGCTCGACGAACCGTCGCTCGGGCTCGCGCCGCTGGTGGTCGACGAGATCTTCGCGATCGTCAAGCGCATTGCCGCCGAAGGCATGACGGTGCTGCTGGTGGAGCAGAACGTCGGTCCGGCGCTGGCGCTTGCGCACAAGGCGTTCGTGCTGGAGAACGGTGAGGTCGTGTTAGCGGGCACCGCGGCGGAACTCGCCCGCAACCCGCGGGTGCGCGAGGCATACCTCGGT
>CADEDU010000003.1:13902-17768 GCA_902826155.1 uncultured beta proteobacterium | reverse complement strand
GAGCAACGATAGTCGAGCGGACAGTCGGATTCGAGCCGGCAACTGCGCGAGTAGGTGCTTCTCACGTCGAGCTTGCCCTTCTCGTCCACCGAGGCGCGCGAGTCGCCGCCCACGGCCACGCTTTGACAGCGGCCGTACAGATTGCCGCGCTCCTTGACGCACTTGACCCCAGGCCGGCAGTCGCGATCGTACTGACACGCCAGCACCAGCCCGGGCAGCGCCAGCAGGCACATCGAAGTCAGTAGCCGTACCACGTTGCGGATCACGATCATTGCCCCGGTTGCAACCCAACTGCCAGACCTGCTCGGCAAAACGAACGCTGCGCGCCGATGACTCGTGTCGACTATCGACCACCCAGCGGATCGGTCGGATCGCGCTCATCCAGGATATCGCGCATGCGCGTCTCGATCGATGGTTTGATCGCACCGTGCGTGAGAATATAGAAACGTTCGTCGCGAATAGCGGTGTACACGCGCTCGGCGACATCGGCGGCGCTCAGTTTTCCTGAAGTCACCGCTTTTCTGAGAGTGGCTTCCATGACGCGCTGGCGCTCGCTTTTCCCGACACCGACGTTGTGCAGCGCGGCCGGACGGTTGCGCTCCGAATCGGCGATGCCGGAGGCGAAGTACGCGGGGCATACCACCGAGCAGCGCACTCTCGACCCGGCGCGATGGAGATCGTGGAACAGCGATTCGCTCAGCGCGACCACCGCGTGCTTGGTGACGTTGTACAGGCCCATGCCCGGGGGTGAGATCAACCCTGCTACCGAGGCGGTGTTGACGATGTGTCCCTCGTCCTCCTGTCGCAACAGAATCGGTGTGAACACCCGCACGCCGTGGATCACGCCCCAGAGGTTGACGCCCAGTCCCCAGTTCCAGTCGGCGGTGGTGTTCTCCCACACCGCGCCGAGCAGGGCGACGCCGGCGTTGTTGGCGACGATGTGGACCGCGCCGAAGCGATCGAGCGTGGCGCGTGCGAGGGCCTCCATCGATTCGGCCTGCGATACGTCGGTGCGATGCGTGGCGACCGTCGCGCCGGTGGCCTGCAATTCGCTCGCGGTTGCCTGCAGCGTGCGCTCGTCGATATCGGCCAGCATGAGCTGCACGCCTTCGCGGGCGAGGCGTTCGGCCAGTGCCCGCCCCAGGCCGCTTGCGCCCCCGGTGATGACTGCGACCCGGCCGCGAAAGGCTTTCATGTTGGCGTCACTGCGTCGGCGCGCCGGCTGCGATCCAGCGGCCGAGCATGCGACGTTCCTCGTCGGTCATCTTGGTGAGATTGCCGATCGGCATCGCCTGCGTGGCCACCGATTGCTGATGGATCTTCACCGCGGCGGTCTTGATCTGCTCGATCGATTCCAGCCGCAACCCACCCGGGGGTTGCTGAAAGCCGGCGAACGAGGGTTTCTCGGCATGACAGGTGACGCATCGCTGCATCACGATCGCCTGCACTTGCGCTGCGCTCGGTGTTTCGGTGGTTGTCGCGCCAGTGGACGAACTGCGTGGGGCGATCGCGGCGGCCAGTCCGATGAGCAGCACGATCGCGATCGCCGGTAACGCCACCGCGTTCCTGCCTTTGTGCCGCAGCACGAAGTACTGCCGGATCAGCGCGCCGGCCACCATGATGATCGTGAGCACCAGCCACGCATGCCGGTGGCCGAAGGTCATCGGGTAGTGATTGCTGATCATGATGAACAGCACCGGCAGCGTGAAGTACGTGTTCTGCACGCTGCGCTGCTTGCCGATGATGCCGTCGATCGCGCGCGGCTCCTTGCCCAGGCGGATCGCCTCGACCATGCGGCGCTGGCCGGGAATGACGTGGAACAGCACGTTCCAGACCATCCAGGTGCCGATGATCGCGCCCACGTGCATGTACGCCGCGCGCGCGCCGAACACCTGCTGATAGCCCCACGCCGCCGCGACAATGAACACGAACACGACGATGCCGAGCACCAGTTCGCTGCTGATCGCCTTGCACAGCGCGTCGTACACGAACCAGCTGGCGATGATCGACACCGCGGAGATCAGGATCGCCATGGGCACCGACAGATCCATCACCGACTTGTCGATCAGATAGGTCTGCGCGCCCCACCAGTAGACGATCGCGAGCATGCCCATGCCGGAGAACCAGGTGGCGTAGGCCTCCCACTTGAACCAGTGCAGATCATCGGAGAGCGGCTCGCCCTTGGGGCCGAGCAGATACTTCTGCGCGCGGTAGAAGCCGCCGCCGTGCACGCTCCACACCTCGCCCGACACGCCGCGATCGCTCGCATCGCGCGGGTCGCGCGGGGTGACCAGATGATTGTCGAGCCAGATGAAATAGAACGATGCACCGATCCAGGCGATGCCGGCAATCATGTGCAGCCAGCGCATCAGCAGGCTCAGCCAGTCGACGATGTACGACTCCATGGGCGGATAGGCTCGTTGTGGTGGTTTGTTGTTCGAAGCTTCGATCGCGGCTTAGTTGGAAGCCTCGTAAGGCAGAGGCGGTCCGATCAAACGGCGCCGGATGCGTTCATCGCGTTCCAGCCGCCGCGGTGATCAGGATCGCCCGCAGGTCGTTGACGTTGGTGCGCGTCGGCCCGGTATGGACCAGATCGCCCAGCGCGTGAAAGAACCCGAAGGCGTCATTGTCGTGCATTGCCTGGCGCGCGTGAATGCCACGGGCCGCGGCGCGCGCGAGCGAATCGTCAGCGAGCAGCGCGCCGGCATTGTCTTCCGAGCCGTCGATGCCGTCGGTGTCGGCTGCCAGCGCATGAATGCCGCGCTCGCCGTTCAGCGTCACGGCAAGCGCAAGCAGGAACTCGGTGTTGCGTCCCCCACGGCCCTTGCCGTGCACCGTCACCGTGGTTTCGCCGCCTGAGAGCAGCACGCACGGCGGGGTGGCAAGCCCGCCATGGCGAGCCACTTGCCGTGCGATGCCGGCGTGCACCAGCGCCACGTCACGCGCTTCGCCTTCGATCGAATCGCCGAGTACGACCGGCGTCACACCATTGGCGCGCGCATGGCGTGCGGCGGCCTGCAATGCATCCTGCGCGGTGGCGAGAATCACCACGGTACTGTTGGCCAGGCGCGGATCGCCCGGCTTCGGCGTTTCGTCTTGCGCGGTCTGCAGATGCGCGCGCACCGATGGCGGCGGCTCGATGCCATATCTGGACAAGATCGCACGCGCGTCGGCGAAGGTGGTGGCATCGGCCACGGTCGGCCCCGACGCGATCACCGACGGGTCATCGCCGGGGACATCCGAGATCGCCAGCGTTACCACCTTGGCCGGCGCTGCAGCAAGCGCGAGTCGCCCACCCTTGAGCGCGGACAGATGCTTGCGCACGCAGTTCATCTCGGTGATGTTGGCACCGGACCGCAGCAGGGCGCGATTGATATCTTGCTTCTCCTCGAGCGTGATGCCCTCGGCCGGTGCCGCCAGCAGCGCCGAACCGCCGCCCGAGATCAGGCACAGCACCAGATCGTCGGCGTTCAGTCCACGCACCAGTCCTAACATCCGGGTCGCCGCGGCACGGCCCGCTGCGTCGGGCACCGGATGCGCGGCTTCGATCACTTCGATGCGCTCGCAAGGCACGCCATGGCCGTAGCGCGTGACGACCAGTCCGGCGAGCGGCCCGTCCCAGTGCTGTTCGACGCTCCGCGCCATGGCGGCGGCAGCCTTGCCGGCGCCCACCACGATCGTGCGCCCGGGCGGTCGTGCCGGAAGGTGCGGCGGCACGCACTTGTCGGCCGACACTGCGGCAACCGCGTGGGTGAACAGTTCGCGCAGGAACCTCGCAGGTTCGATCATCGATGAGCAGCCATGGGGAACGCGTACGAGCCATTCTAGCGAACCGCTCTCGAACCCCACGTGAATCCGATGCGAAC
>CADEDU010000003.1:0-13802 GCA_902826155.1 uncultured beta proteobacterium | reverse complement strand
GCGAACGCATGCGCGCCATCCGGCGGACCGACGCAACGCGACTCTGGCGCCGGACCACGGTTTGGGCCAAGATCGGTCCTGACAAAGCCGCAGGATCCTGCCGGTCGATCCGCATCAGTCGAGTCCGTCTCCACCGACGTATGACCAGTCCCCAGCCGCTCCTACCGGACCACCCGGGCACCGTGCGCTTCGTACTCGACGGGCAGGTGCGCGTGGTGCAAGTCGTCGATCCGACGCGCACAGTGCTGCAGTGGCTGCGCGAAACGGAGTTCCGAACCGGCACCAAGGAAGGTTGTGCCGAGGGCGATTGCGGGGCCTGCACCGTGGTGTTAGGCGAACTCGTCGAGGGCGCGGTGCGCTATCGCGCCGTCAACGCGTGCATCCAGTTCCTGCCTACGCTTGACGGCAAGGCACTGTTTACCGTCGAAAGCCTGCGCGACCCGACCTCCGGACGGTTGCATCCGGTGCAGCAGGCGATGGTCGACACGCATGCCTCGCAGTGCGGGTTCTGCACCCCCGGATTCGTGATGTCGCTGTTCGCGCTGCATCGGAACAATCCGGCACCCGATCGCCGTGCGGTTACCGATGCGCTCGCCGGCAACCTATGCCGCTGCACCGGCTATCGACCGATCATCGAAGCGGCGCTGCAGTTGCACCAGCGCGGACCGGTGTCGACGGAAGGAGAGGGGCCGGGCACCGAGGGACACGACGACGCAAGACTCGCGGCGCAGCTCGGCGGCCTGCAGCGGCACGCGTCGTTGCGCGTTGGTACGGCGCCGCGGCGATTCATCGCGCCCGCTTCACTGGCCGAAGTCGGCGAAGTGCTGACCAGCCATCCCAACGCGCGCGTTCTGGCGGGCGGCACGGATGTCGGCTTGTGGGTGACCAAGCAGCTGCGCGACCTGGGCGATATCGTCTATCTGGGCAATGTTGCGGAGCTCAAGCAGATCGCAACCACCGACGCGCACATCACGATCGGCGCCGCGGTGCCGCTGAGCGACGCGTTCGACGCGCTCGTTGTCCACTATCCGCAACTGCGCGACTTCTTCCGTCGCTTCGCCTCACCGCCGATTCGCAACGCTGGCACGCTGGGCGGCAATATCGCCAATGGTTCGCCGATCGGCGATTCGATGCCGATCCTGATCGCGCTCGGTACGCGGGTGGCGATGCTGCGCGGCACGATGCGCCGCGAGCTGCCGCTGGAAGCGCTGTATCTCGGCTATCAAAAGACCGGCCTGCATGCTGGCGAAATCATCGAGCGCATCGTCGTCCCCACACCGGTGCCCGATACGTTGATCGGCGCGTACAAGATCTCCAAGCGTTTCGATCAGGACATCTCGGCGGTCTGCGCCGGGTTCGCGCTCAGCATCGAAGACGGCCGGATCGACATGGCGCGCGTGGCGTTCGGTGGCATGGCGGTCACACCCAAGCGGGCGAGCGCGTGCGAAGCGGCGCTGCGCGATTCGGTCTGGAACGAGGCAACCTGCGCGCGCGCGATGCAGGCGCTCGATCGCGATTTCAGTCCGATCACCGACATGCGCGCGAGCGGAGAGTACCGACGCACCGTTGCACGCAATCTGCTGCGCAAGTTCCTGCTCGAGTCGACGCGCGCGCTCGGCGATGCGCCCGGCGACCTCTATGGCCTTGAACCGAGCGGCTACGGGTTGAGCGAAGAGGGCGCGGCGTGAACGATCCGCGCGTGCCGCACGCGTCGAGCGTGGCCGCGGGCGCGGCTAATGGTGCAGTCGGGCAAGCGTTCGCGCACGACAGTGCGCATCTGCACGTGAGCGGCGAGGCGTTCTATATCGACGACGTGCGCGAGCTGCGCGGCACGCTGCATGGGGTATTCGGTCTGTCGCAGCGCTCGCACGCGCGCATCCGCTCGATGGATCTCACCGCGGTGCGCGCGGCAGCAGGCGTGGTCGCCGTGCTCACCGCGGCCGACGTGCCCGGATCGAACGAGATCGGGCCGGTGCTGCACGATGAGCCGATCCTGGCCTCCAGCCTGGTGCAGTACCTGGGTCAGCCGATGTTCCTGGTGGTCGCCGAATCGGTCGAGCAGGCGCGGCGCGCGGCGCGGCTGGCGGTGATCGAATACTTCGATCTGCCGGCCATTCTCACGATCGAGCAGGCGCTGGCGCAGCGCTCGTACGTGCTGCCGTCGGTCACGCTGGAGCGCAGCGATTGGCGTCAGGCGCTCAAGCAGGCACCGCGTCGGCTCAAGCATCGCTTCACGATCGGCGGACAGGAGCAGTTCTATCTCGAAGGCCAGGTGGCCTACGCCATTCCCACCGAAGACGGCACCATGCGCGTGCTCAGTTCCACGCAGCATCCGACCGAGGTGCAGCATCTGGTCGGACATGCGTTGGGTATCGACGCGCATCGCGTGGTCGTCGAGTGCCGGCGCATGGGCGGTGGGTTCGGCGGCAAGGAGACGCAAGGTGCGCAACCGGCTTGCGCGGCCGCGATCGCGGCACACAAGCTCGGTTGCCCGGTGAAGCTGCGCTACGACCGCGACGACGATTTCGTCATCACAGGCAAGCGCCACGACTTCCTGGTCGAGTACGACATCGGCTTCGACGACGCTGGCCGCATCCTTGCGCTGGATGTGATGCTCGCCTCGCGCTGCGGCTTCTCGGCCGATCTGTCGGCAGCGGTGAACGACCGCGCGGTGTGCCACGTCGACAACGCGTACTTCCTGCCGGCGGTGCGTGTCGTGTCGCATCGCTGCAAGACGCACACCCAGTCGAACACGGCGTTCCGCGGCTTCGGTGGTCCGCAGGGCATGATGGCGATCGAGATGGCGATCGACCATATCGCGCGCACGATCGGCGCCGATCCGCTCGAAGTGCGGCGGCTGAACTTCTACGGACCTGGCCGCGACGACACGCCGTACGGACAGAAGGTCGAGGATTTCGTGGCCGACCAGCTGTTCGACGAACTCTGCACGTCGGCTTCGTATGTGGAGCGGCGCGCGGCGATCCGGGCGTGGAACGCGCACAGTCCGATCATCAAGCGCGGCATCGCCATGACGCCGGTGAAGTTCGGCATCTCGTTCAACACCACCAAGCTCAATCAGGCGAGTGCGCTGGTGCACGTGTACACCGACGGCAGCGTGCTGCTCAATCACGGCGGCACCGAGATGGGCCAGGGGCTGTTCACCAAGGTGGCGCAGGTGGTGGCGCATGAACTTGGTCTGGACATCGACCGGGTGCGCGTGTCGGCCACCGACACCAGCAAGGTGCCGAACACCTCGGCCACGGCCGCCTCGAGTGGAAGTGATATCAACGGCAAGGCGGCGCAGCAGGCGGCGTCGACGATCAAGGAGCGCCTGATCGCGTTCGCCGCGCAGCGCTTCAACGTGCCGGTCGAGTCGATCGACTTCGCATCGAACCACGTTCAGCTCGGCAGCAAGCGCGTGCCGTTCGTGGATCTGGTGAAGCTCGCCTACGACGCGCGCGTGCAACTATGGGCGAGCGGCTTTTACAAGACCCCGAAGATCCACTGGGATGCGCAGGCGTTTCACGGTCACCCGTTCTACTACTTCGCGTATGGCGCGGCGGTGTCCGAGGTCGCGATCGACACGCTTACCGGCGAGACGCGCCTGCTGCGCGCCGACCTGCTGCATGACGCCGGACGTTCGCTCAACCCGGCGATCGACCTGGGTCAGATCGAAGGCGGCTTCATCCAGGGCATGGGCTGGCTCACCTGCGAGGAGCTCCGGTGGAACGAGCAGGGCAGGTTGATGACGCACGCGCCCTCGACGTACAAGATTCCGCTCGCATCCGATGTACCGGCGGCGTTTCACGCGAAATTGTGGACGCGCGGCGAGAACGTCGAGGATTCGATCCATCGGTCCAAGGCGGTGGGCGAGCCGCCGCTGATGCTGGCGATGTCGGTGTTCCACGCGATTCGCGATGCGGTGGCCGCGGTGGGTGAATATCGATCGAGTCCGACGCTGAATGCACCGGCCACGCCGGAACAGGTGCTGCGCGCCGTCGAAGCAATGCGCGCGCCACCGCCGTCGGGCAAGACGGCCGCGAAGTAGCCAGGCGGCTGTCGGTTGTCTGCTCCGATCAATCGTCCGCTCGCGCTTGCCGTGCTCGGGGCAGGCGTGCTGATCGTGTCTTCGGCGTCGATCCTGATCCGCTATGCGCTGGAGGCGGGCGTAGCGGCGATCGCGATCGCAGCGCTGCGGCTGGGCATTGCGGCGTTGGTGCTGGCGCCGATCGCCATGGCGGTGCGCACGGCGGAGCTTCGCAGCCTCAAGCAAGGGCAGTGGGGCCTTGCGATCGGCGCCGGTGCGTTCCTCGCGCTGCACTTCGCCAGCTGGATCGTGTCGCTCGACTACACCAGCGTGGCCTCCTCGGTGGCGCTGGTGACGACCAATCCGATCTGGATCGGCCTGGGCTCGTGGCTGTTCCTGCGCGAACCGCTGTCGGCGCGCATGGTGGTCGCAATCGGAATGGCGCTGGCGGGGAGTCTGGCGATCTTCGCGACCGATCAAGGGGCGGGCCATGCAGCCGGTGCGAATCCGGTGTTAGGCAATGCGCTCGCCGTGATCGGTTCGCTGGCGATGTGCGGCTATTTGCTGATCGGCCGCAAACTGCGTGCGGGCGTTTCTCTGCTCGCCTATGTGAGCGTGGTGTACGCGGTGGCCGCTGTATTCCTGGTGGTCGCGGCGCTGACGATGCGCGCGCCGATGATCAACCTTCCGGCGGCGGCATGGGTACTGCTCATCGCACTCGCACTCGGCCCGCAACTGCTCGGCCACAGCGCGTTCAACTGGTCGCTCAAGCATTTTCCGGCGACGGTCGTGGCGATCGCGATTCTCGGTGAACCGATCGGCTCGACCATCCTCGCCTGGCTGTTGCTCGATGAGCAGATCGGCGCGGCCAAGATCGCGGCCATGGTGCTGCTGCTGAGCGGCATCGTGCTGGCGGCGTTGCCGGCTTATTCGAGTGCGCCGGCGAAGGCGCGCGCGACGGGTACCTGAAGCGGTGCGAACTCAGCCTTCGCTCAGCAGCGCGGCGTTGCCGCCGACCGCCGCGGTGTTGACGGTGAGCGTGCGCTCGACGGCGAAGCGCGCCACGTAGTTCGGGCCGCCTGCTTTCGGGCCGGTGCCCGACAGCCCTTCGCCTCCGAACGGCTGCACGCCGACGACCGCGCCGATCATCGAGCGGTTGACGTAGGTGTTGCCCACGTGCAGCACCGAAGTGACCTCATCGACGAAGCGATCGATGCGCGTGGCGATGCCCAGGGTCAGTCCGTGGCCGGTCGCGCCGATGCGCGCGAGCACGAGGTCGAGTTCGCTGCGCTTGTAGCGCACGATGTGCAGGATCGGACCGAACACCTCGGTCTCGGGCAATTGATCGAGCGCGACTTCGAACGCGATCGGCGGGAAGAACAGCCCTTTGGGAAGGTTGTTCGGGCGCGGAGTTTCGCCGACCAGCTTGCCGATGGTCGACAGGTGCTTGCGATGCTTGTCGAGCGCGGCCAGCGCGTCGACGTCGATGACCGGGCCGACGTCGGTGTCGGGCTCGGCCGGATCGCCGAGTTTGAGCTGCCGCATCGCTCCGGACAGCATGTCGATCACGCGATCGGCGATCGGCGCCTGCAGCGCGAGCACGCGAAGCGCCGAGCAGCGCTGTCCCGCGCTCTGGAACGCCGACACGATGACATCGGACACCACCTGCTCGGGCAATGCGGAGGAGTCGACGATCATCGCGTTGAGCCCGCCGGTCTCGGCGATCAGCGGCACGATCGGTCCGTTGCGCGCAGCGAGCGCACGGTTGATGTGCTGCGCGGTGGCCACCGAGCCGGTGAACGCCACGCCGGCGATGCGCGAATCGGCGACCAGCGGCGCGCCGATCACCTCGCCCGTGCCCACCGCCACCGACAACGCGAATCGCGGTACGCCGCTCTCTACCAGGATCGATGCCGCGCGCTGCGCCACGATCGGCGTTTGCTCGGCAGGTTTCGCCACCACGCAGTTGCCGGCGGCCAGCGCCGCGCTCACCTGACCGATGAAAATCGCCAGCGGGAAATTCCACGGACTGATGCACGCGAACACGCCGCGGCCGTTGAGCGAGAGCGAATTGCGTTCGCCGGTGGGGCCCGGCATCAGGCTGAGCGAACCGAACAGCCGGCGCGCCTCCTGCGCGTAATAGCGCAGATAGTCGACCGCCTCGCGCACCTCGGCGAGCGCATCGTCGTAGGTCTTGCCGGCCTCGCGCACGATCAGCGCGCTCAGCGCGAGCCGTTCTGCCTCGATGCGGTTTGCCGCGCGTTCCATCACCGAGGCGCGAAACTCCGCCGGCTGGTTCGACCACACTTTGAAGGCGGCCTGCGCCCGCTCGATCATCGTGCCCAGTTCGTCGCGCGAGGTCAGCTTGACCGAACCGACCGGCGAAGTGAGATGACCCGGCTCGTACAGCACGGTGAGGCCGGAGGGCGCGGCTTCGTGCGCGGCGGCCGCGCGGTCCCTGCGGACCTGATCGGCCATCGTTTCCAGTGTCGCCGGATCGGTCAGATCGAGACCGGTCGAATTGGTGCGATCGGGATACAGCTCGAGTGGACTGGGTACGCGCGGGTTTGGTGTGTACGGTCTGGAGAGCCGGCCGCGCGGGCCCGCGATTAGCGCATCGAGGGAGACTTCGGGGTTGGCGATCTGATGCACGAACGAGCTGTTGGCGCCGTTCTCGAGCAGGCGTCGCACCAGGTACGCGAGCAGGTCGCGGTGACTGCCCACCGGCGCGTAGATCCGGCAAGGCGTGCGCCGCGCGGCATCGGCCATGAGCGAGTCGTACAGCGGATCACCCATGCCTTGCAGTTTCTGGAATTCGAACTCGGTGGTGCCATGCACGTCGCGCGCAAGATGCAGCACTGCCGCCACGGTGTGGCAATTGTGCGAGGCGAACGCGGGAAAGATGTACTTGCTCGCGCCGAGCAGCCGGTGTGCGCACGCCAGATACGAGACGTCGGTCGCGGCCTTGCGGGTGAACACCGGGTAGTCGGACAGGCCGTGCACCTGCGCATGCTTGATCTCGGTGTCCCAGTACGCGCCTTTCACCAGGCGCACCGGAATGCGCCGGCCGCTTCGCTTGGCCAGTGCAATCAACCAGTCGCACACGAGCAACGCGCGCTTGGTGTAGGCCTGCACCGCCAGCCCCAGCCCATTCCAGCCGGACAGTGCGGAGTCGGTGGCGAGCGCCTCGAACAATTCCAGCGTGAGGATCAGCCGGTCTGATTCTTCGGCGTCGATGGTGAGCGGCACGCCGCCGTTCTTTGCGGCGAGCGCCAGTGAACGCAGCCGGGGCAGCAGTTCGGCCATCACGCGCTGGCGCTTGGGCGTTTCGAACCGCGCGTGCAGCGCCGAGAGCTTCACCGAGATTCCCGCGCGCTCGTACTCCGGCTTCTCCGAGAAACCTCCGCCGAGTGCGCTGATCGCGTGCCGGTAGGCTTCGGTGTACCGCTCGGCATCCTCTTCGGTCTTGGCCGATTCGCCCAGCATGTCGTACGAGAAGCGATAGCCGGCTGCCTCGCGCTGTGGCGCGGCGCTGATCGCTGTTTCGATCTTCTCGGCCGCGATGAACTGTTCGGCCATGATGCGCATCGCCTGACGCACTGCGGTGCGCGCGACGGGCTCGCCCAGGCGGCGCACGGCGCTCGCGATCGTCGTGGCCATGCCGCCGCGTCCGTCGGAGCGCCAGTCGTAGAGCCGCCCGGTAAGCATCAAGCCCCAGGTCGCCGCGTTCAACAGCACGTTGTCGTCGGTGTCCTGCGCAGCCCAGTTGGTATCGGCCAGCTTGTCGGCGAGGAATCGGTCGGCGGTGGGCCCGTCGGGAATGCGCA
The DNA here is from genome assembly GCA_902826155.1 of uncultured beta proteobacterium. The sequence continues at coordinate 5,948 of CADEDU010000003.1, read as the reverse complement.
GCAGCGCCTCGGCCATGCACATGAGCGCGATGCCTTCGCGCGTGTCGAGCCCGAAGTGCGCGAGAAAGCCTTCAGCCGACAGTCCGGAACCGCGATGACTGCGCACCGCCTCGGCCAGAGCGAGAGCTTCCCGTTCGATGGTGCGTTCAGCCACCGCATCGAACGGCAAGAGATCGATCAGACGTTCGACCACCTCGGCCTCGGGCTGCCGGGTTGCACGCGCAATTTCGCGCAACGCTGTGGTCGGATCCACCGACTGTTTCATCTTGTTTGCAACCGTGATGACGCAAATTCGACGTAAGGCAATTTCCACCCTATCACCAGCGCCAAAGGTGATGGGAATTCAAAAACCAGCGGAATCGGCAAAAGTCCCTTGCCTGCTGGGCTCGCCGGTAGCGACCGACGAACGGTGGGCGAGGGTAGCAGGGTCTTTCGGGCTGCGCTCGGCGCCCTCAGTCGTGCAGCCAGCGCACCAGTGCATGCAAATCCGTGACGATCAGGTCGGGCGTGCCGGCACTGGTCCACTCGCTGCCATTGCGATTGACCCATACGGCTTTCAGCCCCGCCGCCAGTGCTGCCTCGACGTCGAGGGCGACGTCATCTCCAACGTGCAGCACCTCGGCCGGATCGCATTGCAGCCGCTCGCATGCCAGATGGAACATGCGCGGATCGGGCTTGCTCACGCCGGCGCTGCGCGGCGAAAGCGCGAACGCGAAATGCTCGCCGATCCCGACGCGCGCGACATCGGCGGTGCCGTTCGACAACGCCACGACCGGAAAGCGCGCGGCGAGCTGCGCGAGCGCCGGCAGTGCATCGGGAAAGAACTCCACGTTCTGCCTGCCGGCATCGAACACTTCGTACGCGGTGTGCGCTTTGGCTGGATCCTCGCCGACCATCGTCATCGCGCGCGCGAGCACCATGCGCCGCACCTGACCGTAGTCGTGTCGCGCCGCCCCTTGCATCGTCGCGAACACTTCGTCGCGCATCGCACGCATCGATTCGGGTGTGAACTCTCGCGCCACCGCCGGAGCGTGCGTGTGCAGCCACGACTGCAGCGCCGCCTCGGCGCGCGCGATCGCCGGCCCGACCGGCCAGAGCGTCTCGTCCAGATCGATGGTGATGGCGCGGATGGTGGGTCTGGTCACGTCGAACTCACTTTCGGGTCGGGCACGGTTGCGATCCAGCCTTCGAGCGGATCGATGCGCCTAGGCAGGCCGAAACGCTCGCCACTGCGCAACAGCGACCAGCCGGCCTGCATCGCCGCGATCGTTGCATCGAGTGTGTCGCCGCTCGGATCATCGACCAGCTCCGCGAGCCGGGCGCGCGAAGCGGTGAGCTGCAACGCCAGCGGATGATCGCCGCTGCGCAGCCGGCGCAGCATGATCTGACGCGCAGCGCGGCGCTGCGGCGTCTGCTTCGCGCGCTCGTCGGACTTGTACGAGCCCGCCACGAGCGAGCGCGCTGTGAAGCCGGGATACGCTTCCAGCGCCACGCGATGCGCGTCCCCACTACGGCCGCGGCCGCCGCGATGCAAGCCGGGAATCGTCACCTGCGCGCGCAGCAGCCGGGGCGTGCACTCGAGGAACATCAACCCCACCGGTGGATTGACTAACTTGAGCGGGCTGTGCGAGCCGGCGGGGTGATCGGTGGCGCGATGCGCGTAGCGGTTGCCGACCGGTCGGCTCTCGCGATACCGATCGAGCGCGGAGCGAAACCGCTCGCGCCCCAGCCGCGCACAGTGCTCGACCAGTTGCGGCCAGCGTTGCGGCCAGCCGAGTGCGACCACCGCCTCGCGTGGCAATCCGAATGGGGCATCGATGCCGGCGATCCACGGGCCGTCTGCGCGCAGGTGTGCCTCGAAGGCGGGGAAATCTTGGGCGAGTTCGATCGATTCGAGCACGAACGCGTCGCCGTCGATGCGGCCCGCGGCGATCGTGATCGGCTTGGCCGGACGCGGCGCTGAAGTGAAATCGATGCCCAGCACGCGGGTGCCGCGCCGCGCCAGCGTCACGCCGGCAGCCAAGGCAGCCCTGATTGCGCGGCGTCGAACGACAACGCTTCCGGTGCGAACGCCATCGGCTTGAACGGCGCACGAGCGAATCGCGCCCGCTCGGCGAGCGGCACCGTGGCGTCGATGCCGACCTTGGTGCGCACGCCGTTGTCGCTCACCCGCACGTATTCGTGGCCGCGCGCGCCGGGTATCAGCACCAGATCGCGCGAGGCTTCGAAGCGCGTCGCCAGCGCGTACTCGACGTCGGTGGGGTTGCGGATGTCGATGTCGTCATCGACGACGATCACCTGGTCGAGGTCCTTGAGCGTGGCGAACGCCACCAGCATCACGTTGCGCTGGAAGCCCTCGTGCTGCGGGCTTTGCTTGCGCACGCTGATCACCGCGTGGAAGCGGTGCAGGCCGCCGGCGGTCATCTCGACGTCGAGCACGATCGGTACCGCTGCGCGCAACGCCTTGAGCAGGCTCGCTTCCATGACGTACTTGCGCAGCATGACCGTCTCGCGCCCGGTGCCATTGATGGCGTGATAGACGGGTTGATCGCGATGGGTGAACGCCGTCACGTCGAATACCGGTGCGGGGCCTTCGGGCGACAGATAACCGATGAATTCGGCGAACGGCCCTTCGCTCACCCGCATGCTCGGATGAAGCACGCCCTCGAGTGCGATCTCGGTGTGCGCGGGCAGGATCAGATCCTGGGTGAGCGCGCGCGTGACCGGCAGCGGGCGCCCGGTCAGTCCGCCGGCGACGGCAAGCTCATCGGCGGCTTCGGGCATTTGCGCGCCCATCGTCGCGGCCGTGTAGTGCAGCGCGATGTCGGTGCCAAGACACACGACGATCGGTAACGACTCGCCCGCGGCAGCGGCGCGCTCGTACGCGATCCGCAAGTGGCGGCCGTAGTCGAGCTTGATCGCAGTGCGCTTTGGACCGATCACCTGCAGTCGATGGTACGACGCGTTGTACACGCCGGTCTGCGGATCGCGCACGATGACGATGCCGGCGGTGATGAAGCGGCCGCTGTCGGCTTCGGTATGGCGCAGCACCGGCAACGCCTGCAGCAGATCGAAGCCGTCGCGATGCACGTTCTGATGCACCGGCGCCTCAGAACAAAGCTGCGGCGGCAGCGGATTGGACAGCGCGCGCGCAAAGAAATCGCGGATGTTGCGGTAGTCGGTGCCGAACGCCGCCTCGCAGTTGCCCTGGCTGGCGAGGAAATTTCCAAGCACTGGAACCGTGCTGCCTTGGACGCGTGGAAACAACACCGCCGGACCGCCGTCGAGCCGGTTCATGAGCGAAGCGATCTCCAGATCGGTGCTCACTTCGCGCGTGTAGAGCTGAATGCGGCCGGCGGCCTGCATGCGGGCCAGCGCCGCACGAAAGCCGGTGTCGATCACGCCGTTGCCGGTGGTGGCGCCGGGCGCGATCGCTCCGCCGGATGTGGATTCGATGACGCGAACTTGCATGGCTGGATCCCTGTCCTCGATCGTGGCGCGGCGTGCGTTGACAGCCGCGGCTTCGCACGGAAAATGGCTCGCACTTTCCCGCGACCATTCTACAAGGGCATCCCATGCTGAAAACCGGTGCGCAGCACCTCGAATCCTTGCGCGATGGCCGCGTCGTCTACGTCGGCGCCGAGCGGGTCGATGACGTCACCCGGCATCCGGCGTTTCGCAACGGTGCCCAGTCGATCGCCGCGATCTACGACATGAAGGCCGATCCGGCCAATCGTGCGGTGATGGCAATGGAGGAGGGCGGGCGCCGCTTCAGCAGCTACTTCCTGCGTGCACGCAGCCACGACGATCTGGTGAAGCGCTCTGCGGCGCACCGGCGCATTGCCGCGATGAGCTACGGACTGCTCGGCCGCTCGCCCGATCACGTCGCCGCGTTCGTCACCGGCATGTCCACCAATCCGGGCGTGTTCGGCCAGTACGCCGAGAACCTGCTCGCCTATTACGAGCACATGCGCGCGAACGACATCTATGCCTGCTACGCGGTGATCCCGCCGCAGGCGGCGCGCAATCCGGAGTTCTATCAGAAGCAGAACCTGCCGATCCCGACCTTGCGCGTGGTGCGCGAGGACGACGACGGCGTGGTGATCTCCGGCATGAAGATGCTCGCCACCGGTGCGATCTACGCCAACGAGATCTGGGTCGGCAATCTGATTCCGCTAGCCCCGACGCAACTTGCCGAATCGATCACCTGCGCGGTGCCGTGCAACGCGCCGGGGCTCACGTTGTGGTCGCGCAAGCCGTTCGAGCGCGACGCGCAGATCGAATTCGAGAATCCGCTGGCGCATCGTTTCGACGAGACCGACGCGATGCTGATGTGCCACGACGTCAAGATCCCATGGGAGCGCGTGTTCGTGCACAACGACGCGGTGCTGTCGCGCGATATCTACATCAAGACGCCGGCGCACTGCTACGGCAATCATCAGTCGAACGTCCGCTTCCACGCCAAGATGGAACTGCTGGTCGGACTGGCCAGCCGCGTGACGCAGGCTTCAGGCGCCGACCAGGTGCCGGCAGTGCGCGAGACGCTGGGCAACCTCGCCGCGCTGGAAGCCGGACTGGGCGCGATGATCGCCGGCCAGATCCAGGACGCCGAGGAGTGGCCGGCCGGCCACCGCACGTTCAACCGGCGCTACATGTACGCGGCGCTGAACTTCTGCACGCAGAATCACTCGGCGATCATCGACTGCCTGCGCGAGCTGTGCGGCGGTGGCGTATTCCAGATGCCGGCCGACATCAGCGTGATGCACGATCCGCAGCTCAGGCGCGAGTTCGAGCAGTTCTGGCAGACCCCGCAGCTGGGGGCGGTCGATCGGATGAAGCTGTTCAAGCTGGCGTGGGATCTGGTCGGCTCGGAGTTCGCCGGCCGGCATCAGCAGTACGAGAAGTTCTATGCCGGCGCCTCGTTCATCATTCGCAATCACAGCTTTCGCGAGACGCCGTGGGACCGGCTCCACGCGATCGTCGACGATCTGATGAAGAGCTACGACATCCCCGCCAAAGGTGCCTGACTGGAACGCGCCCGGCGAGGCCACGCGGCGCGCATTGTTGTCTGTTGCTCGGGCTCGACCGCCGCTACATGCGCCAGCCGCGCACCGGCTGGACCGGGCGTGGTTCGGCCGAATCGGTGCTGGCTTCCAGCTTGGCCCGTAACGCCCGCACCCGGGAGGCCGTCACGCTTGCCTGGCAATCGGCGTGCGCCAGCTCCGGGTTGTCGCCGCCTTCGGATTGCGCCATCCACGCGCAATGGGCATCGCGGTTGGCGCGCCAGTTAGCGTGCTCGGCGTCGCGTGCTTCGCGTTCCTGATGCGATCGTGCGGTGTCGCGCCAGCGCTGCAGCACGGCGCTGAGGCGCTGTGACTGCTCGCGGATCTCGTTGCGCACGCACGCCAGATCAGCGCGCTGGTAGCACTTCAGGTACGAATCGCGCAGCCCCGTTTCCCGTTCGAACGATGCTGTATCGGCGCGAGCGTTCGACATTGTCAGCGCGAGCAACGCGGTCATGATGGCGATGGAGTGCTTCATTGCGAAGGGCCTCCGTAAGCGTGGATGGCCCGAGTTTGTATAGGGCAAGCTTCTCAAACTATCCTCCGGACGGACTAATGCCGCGTATGCCGGATGTAGGTCACCTGTAGGTCGTAAGTCCTGGGTGGTAGGATCGCCGCCACTTGCGCGCGCCACTCTTTTTCAACTCCATAGCCGCGCGCGCACGCAGCCGACAAACAAGGCAACCACCTCACTGCCACGAGAGGACCAGCCATGAGACAGGGTTCGTTCGACCGTCGTCGATTCCTGCAGGCAAGTGCCGCGACCAGCGTCATTACCAGCACCGGCATCGCCATTCCGGCATTCGCGCAGACCGGCAAGATCAAAGTGGGGTTGATGCTGCCCTACACCGGCACCTTCGCGCCGCTCGGCATCGCCATCGAGAA
>CADEDU010000002.1:168765-205299 GCA_902826155.1 uncultured beta proteobacterium | reverse complement strand
GATTTCGGCGCGATCCAGCTCGCCAACAATCTGCTGGCGGCGATGATCGATAACCACATCACCCAGGGCAACGATCTGGGCATCGACATCCGTCGCATCCAGTGGCGCCGCGTGCTCGACATGAACGATCGTGCGCTGCGCGACATCGTCATCTCGCTGGGTGGCACCGCCAACGGCTTCCCACGCGAAGACGGCTTCGACATCGTCGTGGCCTCCGAGGTAATGGCGATTTTCTGCCTGGCGACCTCGCTTGACGACCTGAAGCGGCGTCTGGGCAACATCGTGATCGGCTATACGCGCGAGCAGAAGCCGGTGTATGCGCGCGATCTAAAGGCGCACGGCGCGATGACGGTGCTGCTCAAGGATGCGCTGGCGCCGAACCTGGTGCAGACGCTGGAGAACAATCCGGCGTTCATCCACGGCGGGCCGTTCGCCAACATCGCGCACGGCTGCAATTCGGTGATCGCCACGCAATCGGCACTCAAACTCGCCGACTATGTCGTCACCGAAGCCGGGTTCGGGGCTGATCTCGGTGCCGAGAAGTTCGTGGACATCAAGTGCCGCAAGTCGGGCCTGCGCCCTTCGGCGGCGGTGATCGTCGCGACGGTGCGCGCGATGAAGTACCACGGCGGCGCCGATCTGAAGACGCTGACCACCGAGAACCTCGCCGCGCTCGACAAGGGGCTGGTCAACCTGGAGCGTCACGTCGAGAACGTGTCGAAGGTGTACGGAATCCCGTGCGTGGTCTCGATCAATCGCTTTACCAGCGACACGCCCGCGGAGATCGAGATGTTGAAGGCGCGCATGGCCAAACTGGGCGTGCCGGTGGTGCTGGCCAATCATTGGGCCGAAGGCGGCAAAGGCGCGGCCGAGCTGGCGAAGATCGTCGTCGGCCTGTGCGACCAGAAGAGCAACTTCAGCTTCGTCTACGACGAGCAGGACACGCTCTGGGACAAGATGAACAAGATCGCCAGGAAGGTGTATCGCGCCTCCGAGGTCACCGCCGACTCGAAAGTGCGCGCGCAGATCAAGAAGCTGCAGGACGACGGTTACGGGAACTATCCGGTGTGTGTCGCCAAGACGCAATCGTCGTTCTCGACTGATGCCCAGTTGCGCGGCGCCCCAGACAACCATTCCGTCAACGTTCGCGAAGTGCGCCTGGCGGCCGGCGCGGAGTTCGTGGTGATGATCTGCGGCGACATCATGACGATGCCGGGGCTGCCGAAGGTGCCCTCCGCTGAAAAGATCGATCTCATCGACGGCAAGGTGGTGGGGTTGTTCTGAGGGCAGGGCGATTACCCATCGCTCACGCGCGGCGCGTCGATTAACATTACTGTCCGGCGCCGCGCCGTCTGAGGCGTCGCAGACCGTCACGACTTCACTAAAAGGGTGGGTGCAATGCTGGGATCGTTGAGTGACCCGACATTCTGGGTCGGTCTGGCGCAGATCATCGGCGTCAACATCGTGTTGTCGGGCGACAACGCCGTGGTCATCGCGCTGGCGGCGCGCTCGCTACCTCCAAGCCAGCAGAAGAAGGCGATTTTCTGGGGTAGTGCGGCCGCGATCATCATGCGTGTCGTGCTCACCGTGGTTGCAGTCGAACTGCTGAAGACTCCGTGGCTGAAGCTGATCGGCGCAGCGCTGCTGCTTTGGATCGGCATCAAGCTGCTCGTGCCCGAAGAAGAGCACGGCGACGACGGTCCGACGCAGTCCGGTCTGATGGCTGCGGTCAAAACGATTCTGATCGCCGACCTGGTCATGAGCCTCGACAACGTCATCGCGGTGGCGGCGGCGGCGCGTGGCGACCTGCTGCTGCTCGTTCTCGGTCTGCTGATCAGCATCCCTCTCATCATCTTCGGCAGCACCCTGCTTTTGAAGGTGATGGACCGCTACCCGATCATCATCACCATCGGCGCGGCCCTGCTCGGCTGGGTGGCCGGCGACATGGCGGTCACCGATCCGGTCGTCGTCGATTGGGTGAAAGCGAACGTGCCGTGGCTGCCGCTGGTGGCCAAGATCGGCGGTGCGGCACTCGTGGTGATCGTCGGCACGCTCATCGCGCGTCGCGCGCAGGCGAAACAGCCGCACGAGCCTCTGGTCGATCTTGCCCAGCCGGGGGCCGCAGCGGGCGGATCAGCTTCGAATCAATCGTCGGGCGGTCCGGGCACCAAGGGTTAGCGCACGTCAACAAAGTAGCGTGCGCTGCGTTGCTCTGCGCATTGTGGGGCCGATCGTACCGTCGCCCATCGTACGAATTCGTCGATTCGTGAGCCTGCAGGAGTTCTTGCCATGAAGATCCTCATCCCGGTAGATGGTTCGGACAGCGCGCTCAACGCGGTCCGTTACCACCTCCAGTCACGCGCGCAGTATCGCGATGCGAATGCGATCGATCTGCACCTTCTCACCGTGCAACCTCCGCTCTCCGGCGGCGTCACCATGTTCATCAGCGGCGACGAGGTGAAGAAGTATCACCAGGATGAGGGCAACAAGGAGCTGGCCTCTGCGCGCGAACTGCTCGATCGTGCGGGGGTGCGCCATGCGGTGCACATCATCGTCGGCGAACCCGCGCAGGTGATTGCGCAGTACGCAAAGGACCAAGGGGTTGATCAGATCATTATGGGGGCGCACGGCAGAGGGGCGGTGGCGTCGCTGGTGATCGGCTCGGTCACGCAGAAAGTCCTGCACCTGGCCGAAGTGCCGGTGCTGGTCGTAAAGTGACTTTCAGAGAATCCTTCGAGATTAGAAAAGGGGCGGCGCATGAGGATGGGTCCAAGCAAGTTCATGACGGTGGTTGCACTGGGTACGCTCAGTGCGTCCGTTGCGCCACTGGTATTCGCGCAGACCTGGGAGCCCACTAAAACGGTGGAATTCATCGTCCCCGCCGGCACCGGCGGCGGCGCCGACCAGATGGCACGGCTGATCGACGCGATCATCAAGAAGCATCAGTTGATGAAGCAGTCGATGGTGGTGGTCAACAAGGGCGGCGGCGCCGGCGCAGAAGGGTTCCTCGAGGTCAAGAACGCCAAGGCCGATCCGCACAAGATCATCATCACCCTTTCCAATCTGTTCACTACGCCGCTCGCCACCGGTATTCCGTTCAATTGGCGCGACCTCACGCCGGTGAGCATGATGGCGCTCGACCAGTTCGTTCTGTGGGTGAACGCCGAGACGCCGCACAAGACCGCGAAGGACTACATCGCCGCGGCCAAGACCAGCAAGTTCAAGATGGGTGGCACCGGTTCGCGCCAGGAAGATCAGATCATCACGGTTGCGCTCGAGAAGCAGACCGGCACCAAGTTCACCTACATCCCGTACAAGGGTGGGGGTGAAGTCGCGACGCAGCTGGTGGGCAAGCACGTCGATTCCACCGTGAACAACCCGATCGAAGCGGTGTCACAGTGGCGCGCGGGGCAGCTGCGTCCGCTGTGCGTATTCGACGACACGCGCATGCCCTACGAGGGCAAGATCGCCGGCACCATGAGCTGGAAGGATATTCCGACATGCAAGGAGTCCGGTGTCGACATCGACTACGTCATGCTGCGGGGCATTTTCATGGCTGGTGGCGTCACCGATGCGCAGCGCGGCTTCTACGTTTCCCTGCTCGGCAAGGTGCGCGGTACGCCGGAATGGAAAGAGTTCATGGAGCGCGGCGCCTTCAACCAGACCGCGCTGACCGGCAAGGAATTCGCCGATTGGGTGGCCAAGGAAGAACAGCGCCACCGCGTATTGATGAAGGAAGCCGGCTGGGTCAAGTAGTGGTGGCGTAGCCGCCGGAACCGGCCCGACTGCGAGGTTGGCCCTGCGGCAATCCGGTCGCGGCGGGCAGGGCGAGTCAGGCTCGATGCGCCTGCCGCTCATCGCAAGACAAGGGGGAGATCTTGACCGATTCGACCAAGCGCGAAGTCTCGGCGGCTTCGGTGCGTACGCTGGAGTTGGTCGTCGCCGCACTGATTCTCGTGTTCGGCGCGGCGGTGATGTTCGACAGCTGGCGCCTCGGTGCGAGTTGGGCTGAGGATGGTCCGCAGGCCGGGTATTTCCCCTTCTATATCGGTCTGCTCGTCGTCATCGCCAGCGTGACGGTCTTCGTCCGGGCGCTGCGCAACTCGCAACTTGCCGCGCGCAGCTTCGTCGGACGCGATCAGCTGCGCATGATCCTGATGCTGCTGGTGCCCTCGATCGTCTACGTCGCGCTGATCCAGATGATCGGGATCTATGTGGCATCAATCCTGTTCATCGCGTTCTTCATGCTGTGGCTGGGCAAGTACTCGATCGTGCGTGCCGCGGCGGTTTCGGTCGGCGTCATGGTCGCGTTCTTCCTGGTGTTCGAGATCTGGTTCAAGGTGCCGCTGCCCAAGGGGCCGATCGAAGCCGCGCTGGGGCTGAACTGAGGCGGACATGGAAGAGATCAGTGCATTGATGCAGGGCTTCGGCGTCGCCCTCACGCTGAAGAACCTCGGCTTCATGTTCGTGGGCGTCACGCTGGGAGTGATCATCGGCGTGCTGCCGGGCTTGGGCGGAGCCAACGGCGTGGCGATCCTGCTGCCGCTCACCTTCACGCTCGCACAGCAGCCGGGCGGTACCACGACCGCGATCATCCTGCTCTCGTGCATCTACTGGGGGGCATTGTTCGGCGGGGCGATCACCTCGATCCTGTTCAATATTCCAGGCGAGCCATGGTCGGTCGCGACGACCTTCGATGGCTACCCGATGGCACAGAAGGGCGAGGCCGGCAAGGCGCTCACCGCGGCGTTCACCTCTTCATTCATCGGTGCCTTCATCGCGGTGGTGGTGATCACGTTCCTCTCGCCGATCATCGCGAAGTTCGCGCTCAAATTCGGGCCACCGGAGTATTTCTCGGTCTATCTGCTCACCTTCTGCGCGTTCATCGGCATGGCCAAGGGCCAGGCGATGAAGACCATTGCCGCGATGATGATCGGCTTCGCGCTCGCTGCAGTCGGCATGGATACCGTCACCGGTCAGCTGCGGCTCACCTATGGCTTCACCGAGTTGCTGCAGGGCTTCGACTTCCTGATTGCGGTGATCGGCCTGTTCGGCATCGGCGAGATCCTGCTCACCCTCGAGGAAGGGCTTGCATTCAAGGGTGCCAACGCCAAGATCGACATGGCAGTGGTGAAGGAAACCTGGCGCGAGCTGCCGCGCTACTGGGTCACTTCCATCCGCAGCGCGGCGGTGGGCTGCTTCATGGGCATCGTGCCGGGCGGCGCAACGCCCGCTTCGTTCATGAGCTACGGGCTGGCCAAGCGCATGTCACGCGAGGGTGATCAACTCGGCACCGGCAAGGTGGAGGGCGTGGTGGCGCCCGAGACGGCCGCGCATGCCGCGGGCACCAGCGCACTCCTGCCGATGATCACGCTGGGCGTACCAGGTTCGCCGACCGCGGCCGTGCTGCTCGGCGGTCTGCTGATCTGGGGGTTGCAGCCCGGCCCGATGCTGTTCATCGAGCAGAAGGATTTCGTCTGGGGCCTGATCGCGAGCATGTATCTGGGCAACATCGCCGGCCTCATCGTCGTGCTCACCTGCGTGCCGCTGTTCGCGGCGATCCTGCGCATTCCGTTCGCGATCATCGCGCCGGTGATTCTGGTGGTCTGCGCGATCGGTGCCTACACCGTGCACAACTCGATGTTCGACGTGTGGCTGATGCTGTTCTTCGGCGTGATCGGCTACGTGTTCAAGAAACTCGACTATCCGTTGGCGCCGCTGGTGCTGGCGCTGGTGCTTGGCGATCGCGCCGAAGCCGCATTCCGTCAGGCGATACTCGGCTCGCAGGGTGATCTGTCGGTGTTCTTCTCGAACTGGCTGGTTGGCACCATCACCGCACTCGCACTGCTGCTGCTGGTCTGGCCGTTGCTCGGCGGTGCGCTCGCTCGCTCGAAGGCCAGTTCATAAACCGAGGCGCACATCGCGCGGATGACCGCGGATATCACCCCGCCGCCGCGCGCTTTTGCTTCAGCCGCGACAGCGTCTCCGGCGTGAGATTCAGATACGACGCGAGTTCCTTGTTCGGAATGCGGCCGGTCAGATCGGGATGCTTGCGTTCGAAGCGTGCCAGACGACCGGGCGCATCGAGCAGGTGCAGCGTGATCGTGTGGGCCATCACCTCCGACATCAGACGCATCACTTCGTACTCGAAGCGCGTCTTCACGTCCGGATGTTTTTCGAGGAACTCCACCCAGTGCGGCATCGACAAGCGTGCGGCGCGCACCTTGGTGACGGCGACGATGCTGTAGGGAATCGGCGTGCCCAGGCGCCAGGCCGCATACGAGGTGTCCATGCTGGTCTCGGCGGCAAAGCGCAGGATCATTTCCTTGCCTTCGCGATTGGCCACCACCCGCTTGAGGATCCCGTCGAGGATGAAGAACTGCTCCATCGCGTTGGTGCCCTGATGCACGAGCGGTTCGCCTTTCTTGAAATCGGCGACGTCGAGCATCGGCTCCAGATCAGTGCGGGCCGCCGCGCTGATCTCTCGCAGAATGAGGTTCTGGCGCAGTTGCAGGCGGATCGTATTGCGTTGCGGGTGGCTGACGATGTTGGTCACGGTAGCGCCGACTCCCGGGTGGAGCAGCCCCTCGCTGCGACTCGGCCGGCCGAATTAGGAAGTAATGATTGACCTCAGTCAAGGTGAGCGAGGGGCTGGAATTTCTAGACTCTAGCCCCTTGTCCGGCGACTGGTTTCGCAGCGGCGAAGCCGTGTCGGCACTCGGTGCGCGCGATCGGCGCGCCGCCCCAGATTCCAGCCTTCAGACTCCACCAATCAGGAGCGTAACCACCATGGGTAGCGTCGAAACGCAACTGGCCGGCGGCGCGCAAGCTGCTGCGACCCCGCAGGAAACCATCGACGGCTTTCAACTGGTCATCGATGCGTTGAAGCTCAACGGCCTCGACACGATCTACGGCCTGCCCGGCATTCCGATCACCGATCTGACGCGCCGCGCTCAAGCCAATGGCATGCGCATGATCGCGTTTCGGCACGAGCAGAACGCCGGCTACGCCGCCTCGATCGCGGGCTTCCTCACCGGCAAGCCCGGAATCTGCCTGACCGTCTCCGCGCCGGGTTTTCTGAACGGGCTCAATGCGCTCGCCCACGCCACCGTCAACTGCTTTCCGATGATCCTGATCAGCGGCTCCTCGGAGCGCGAGATCGTCGATCTGCAGCAGGGCGACTACGAAGAGATGGATCAGCTTGCCATCGCCAAGCCGGTGGCCAAGGCCGCCTTCCGCGTGTTGCACGCCGACGACATCGGCGTAGGCATCGCACGCGCGATTCGCGCCGCGGTGTCGGGGCGTCCGGGCGGTGTGTATCTCGACCTGCCGGCCAAACTATTCGCGCAAGCCATCGATGCGGCGGTCGGGCAGAAAACGCTGATCAAGGTGGTCGACCCGGCGCCCAAACAACTGCCGGCGCCCGAAGCGGTCAAGCGCGCGCTCGATCTGCTCAAGGGTGCCAAGAAGCCGCTGATCATTCTCGGTAAAGGCGCGGCCTACGCGCAGGCCGATGCCGAAGTCAAACGCCTGGTCGAGCAGACCGGCATTCCCTATCTGCCGATGTCGATGGCCAAGGGCCTGTTGCCCGACACGCATGAGCTGTGCGCCTCGGCGGCGCGCTCGTTCGTGCTGCCCGGCGCCGACGTGGTCATGCTCATCGGCGCGCGCCTGAACTGGCTCTTGTCGCACGGCAAAGGCAAGACCTGGGGCGGCAAGGGCTCGAAAGACTGGGGCGGGCAGAAGTTCATCCAGATAGACATCTCGCCGCAGGAGGCCGACAGCAACGTGCGCATCGATGCGCCGCTGGTGGGCGATATCGGATCGTGCGTGTCGGCGTTGCTGGCCGGCATGGGCAGCAGTTGGGCCAAGCCGCCTGCCGAGTGGCTCACGGCCGTGGCCGACAAGAAGAACGGCAACGTCGCCAAGATGGCCGAGACGCTCGCGAAGAATCCCGCGCCGATGAATTTTCACAGCGCGCTGAATGTGGTGCGCGACATCGTGAAGGCCAATCCGGAGGCGATGTTCGTGAACGAGGGCGCCAACGCGCTCGATTTCACTCGCTCGATCGTCGACATGTACAAACCGCGCAAGCGGATCGACGTGGGCACCTGGGGCATCATGGGCATCGGCATGGGCTACTGCGTCGCGGCCGCGGTGACCACCAAGCAGCAGGTGATCGCGATCGAAGGCGATAGCGCGTTCGGCTTCTCCGGCATGGAGGTCGAGACGATCTGCCGCTACGACCTGCCGGTGTGCATCGTCATCATGAATAACAACGGCGTGTACAAAGGGACCGACAAGGATCCCACCGGGCGCGATCCTGCGCCCACCGTGTTCGTGAAGGGCGCGCGCTACGACAAGATCATGGAAGCCTTTGGCGGTATCGGCGTGCATGCCACCACCCCGGCCGAGTTGCGCTCGGCGATGGAAGAGGCGATTCGTTCGCGCAAGCCCACGCTGATCAATGCCGTCATCGACGAGACTGCCGGCACCGAGAGCGGCCGCATCACCAGCCTCAACCCGACCGCGGCGAAGAAGAAGTAGCGGCCAAGTACGGCATATGCAGTAACCAGCACCGATTGCGGATCGAATCGATTCATCTGGAGAGCAGTACATGCAAGCACTCAAAGACGTTCGCATTCTCGACATGACCCACGTGCAGGCGGGCCCGACGTGCTCGCAGCTGCTTGCCTGGATGGGCGCCGACGTCATCAAGTTCGAGCCGCCGCAAGGCGATGCCACGCGCGGCCAGCTGCGCGACGTGCCCAACGCCGACAGCCTCTACTTCACGATGCTCAACTGCAATAAGCGCTCGATCACCGTGAACATGAAGTCCGCCGAGGGGAAGGTGGTGTTCATCGATCTGCTCAAGAAGTGCGACATCGTCATGGAGAACTTCGGCCCCGGCGTGCTCGACCGGCTCGGGTTCACCTGGGAGAAGATCCACAGCATCAATCCACGCATCGTGATGGGCTCGATCAAGGGCTTCGGATCGAGCGGACCCTACGCCGAGTTCAAGGCCTACGAGAACGTTGCGCAGGCGATGGGCGGGGCGATGAGCACAACCGGCGTTCCCGAAGGCCCGCCGTTCGTGACCGGCGCGCAGATCGGCGACTCTGGCACCGGCCTGCACCTGGCGATCGGTCTGCTTGCCGCCTTGCATCAGCGCGATCGCACCGGCAAGGGCCAGTACGTCGAGGTGGCGATGATGGACGGCGTGATGAATCTTTGCCGCGTGAAGTGGCGTGATCATCAGCGCCTTGACCATGGCGGTCTGAGCGAATACTCCGTGCCCACGCAGAAAGGCATGGGCGCCACGCCACGCGCGGGCAACGACTCCGGCGGCGGTCAGCTCGGCAATGCCATCAAGTGCAAGCCTGGCGGTCCGAACGACTACATCTACGTAGTCGTCCAGGAGGCGGTCTGGGAGGCGCTTGCCAAACGCATCGGGGCCGACGTCGGTGTTCCGGATCTGGCGACCGATCCGCGCTTCGCCAAGATCGGCGACCGCCGCAAGAATCAGAACGACATGTGGGCGCTGATCACCAAGTTCGCGTCGAACCACACCAAACGCGAGTTCATGGAGATCCTGAACCCGCTCGACGTGCCTTGCGGGCCGATCATGTCGACCGAAGACCTCGCCAACGATGAGCACGTGCGCGGGCGCGAGATGTGGGTCGAACTCGACCATCCGCAGCGCGGCAAGTGGTTCAACGTCGGCATGCCGATCAAGCTTTCCGATTCGAAGGCCGAGGTGAAGCGCTCGCCGACGCTGGGCGAGCACACCGACGAGATCCTCAAAGACGTGCTCGGCTACGACGAGACGAAGGTCGGCGCCCTCAAGACCGCTGGCGCGTTCAGCGCGCCG
Source organism: uncultured beta proteobacterium (assembly GCA_902826155.1). The sequence goes on along the minus strand of CADEDU010000002.1, from coordinate 195,428 downwards.
CCCAAGAAGGCCGCGTGAGCGGACGGCAACGCACAAGGAGGAATTCGCCATGCGAATCGCAATCATCGGCCAGCAGGACTTCGGCAAGGCAGTGCTGGATGCTTTTCATGCACGCGGGGACGAGGTCGCCGCAGTGTTCTGCGCACCGGAGAAGGAGGGTGCCAAGGCCGATCCGCTGAAGGTCGCGGCGCAGGAAAAGGGGCTCAAGGTCTACCAGTTCGCCTCGCTGCGCAGTCCCGAAGCGCGCGATGCGATGCAGGCCGCCAACGCCGACATCGGCATCATGGCGTTCGTGCTGCAGTTCGCGCCGCAGGATTTCGTGAGCATCCCGAAGCACGGGACGATTCAGTACCACCCGTCGTTGTTGCCCAAGTACCGCGGCCCCAGTTCGATCAACTGGCCGATCATCCGCGGCGACAGCAAGACGGGCCTCACCATCTTCCGCCCTACTGACGGGTTAGATGAAGGCCCGGTCGTGCTGCAGAAGGAAACGCCTGTCAGCCCCGACGACACGCTCGGTTCGGTCTATTTCGATCGGCTGTTCCCGATGGGAGTCCAGGCGATGCTCGAAGCGGCCGATCTGGTGCTCGCGGGCAAGCACAAAGAACGTGTGCAGGATGAATCCCAGGCCTCGTACGAAGGTTGGTGCCGCGCGGCGGAAGCACGGATCAACTGGGCCAACCACGTCGATTTCATCTACAACGTGATTCGCGGCTGCAACCCCGCCCCGGGTGCCTGGACGACCCTGGGTGGCAAGAAGATCCAGATTTTCGATGCCCGCAAGCACAGCTTTCGTACGTTCGGCGCGGTCAAAGGCAAGATCGGCGAGGTCTCCGAGATCGGACCGGACAGCTTTCGTATAACGGCGCAGGGCGGCCAGATCGAAGTCATCAAGGCCAAGGGTGAGGAGACCAAAAAGGTTTCCGGCAACGAACTGGCTGCGGCGTTGGGCCTGTCTGTCGGCACGACTCTGGGTAGTTGATGGCTGGATGTCGGGCCGTCTTGGACGGCCCGCGACTGCCGCTACGATCCGCCTGCGGCAGAAACCTCTCCGACTGACGTTTTTCGGCACCTTGGCTCGATTTCCGGCGAGCGGATCCCGACGCCCGCAGGTGTCCGTGGTGCGTTACACACGTCACCAAGACAGATCAGCAAACGCGCACAAGTGCTTGCCGTAGAGGCGGAATTTGTGCCCGCCCCAGGCATTGTCGCGACCGTGAAGCGGGGCGTCTCACTTAGAATCCCGAGCGGTTGACGACAACCGGACAATCGTCCTTCGGGGACTCCCTGTGACCGTGCGCGCGCTCTGGAAAAAAGACTGGATGGTCGGCCTCGTGCTTTGCGTGGCCGCACTGGTCGCGTCGCAGTTCGAGTCCGATACGATGGCTTCGTTAGAAGGCCGTGCGTACGATGCCGCAGCGATGCGCACCGAGCGCACTCCGAGCGACCGCATCGCGATCATCGCGATCGACGACGCGAGCATCGCCAACATCGGTCGCTGGCCGTGGTCGCGCGATGTTCACGCCAAGCTGATCGACACGCTTGCCGATACCAAGCCCAAGGTCATCGCCCATCTGGCGTTCTTCTCCGAAGACGAGCGCGATCGTGGTCTGCCGTTCATCGAGCGCATCGCCAAGGCGCACGACGCGGCCACACAGGCGCTCAGCGGCGCCGACCAGACCACCGCCGCTTCCCTCAACGCACCGCTGACGACGATCGGCGCGATCCTGAACGAAGCCAAAGAGGCGCTCGATGCCGACCGCAAGCTCGCCTCGAGCTTCACCAAGGCGGGCAACGTGGTGCTGCCGATGCTGTTTCGCCTCGATCGGTTTCAGCCGGCCGGAGCTCCCGACAAGACCCTGCCGGCGTTCGTGACCGGGAGCACGGTCAAGCCGGTCGGTGGCATTCCCGATCAGAACGACGTGCCGCTGCCGGCCGTCGAGGTCGTATCGATGCCGATCGACCGTCTCGGTGCGGCGCTTTCCGGAGTGGGGCACCTGCATTCGAATGCCGACAAGGATGGCGTCTATCGCGCCGATCCGCTGGTGGTCGACTATTCGGGATATCTGGTTCCATCGCTTGCCACCACGATCGCGGCCAAGGCGCTGAACGTGGCGCCTAAAGACATCCAGGTGCAGTACGGGCAGGGACTGAAGTTCGGCAACGTGTCGATCGAGACCGGATCGCATATGTCGATGCGCACCCAGTTCTATCGCAACGCCGGCGAGCGTTCCGCGTTTCCGGTCGATTCGTTCTACGACGTGTATTCGGGCAAGCTCAAGGCGGACAAGTACCGCGACAAGATCGTGTTGATCGGGCCGACCGCCGCCGGCGTCGCCTCGATGCTGCCCTCGCCGGTCGATCCGGTCACCGCGCCGGTGACGATGCTCGCGCACAACGTCTCGAGCATCCTGCAGCGCCACTTCATCGTGGCGCCGTGGTGGGGGCCGGCGGCGACGATCGGCGCGATCCTCCTGGTCGGGCTCTACCTCACGCTTCTGCTGCCGCGACTGCACGCCAAGCCGGCGGCTGCGGTGTCGGCCGTGCTGCTGTTGGTGCTGCTGGTGACACCCTACCTGTCGCTGACGCAATCGAGCACCTGGCTCAAGCTGATGCTGCCGGCGGTGTTGCTGGTCGTGGGGCATCTGATGCTCACCACCAAGCAGTATCTGCTGACGGAGGCGGGCAAGGCCAAGTCGGACGCCGAGTCGGCCGAGTCGAACCGGATGTTGGGCCTCGCGTTCCAGGGGCAGGGCCAGCTCGACATGGCGTTCGACAAGTTCCGCCGCATTCCGATGAGCGATTCGCTCATGGACATCCTGCACGGACTGGCGCTCGATTTCGAACGCAAGCGCCAGTTCAACAAGGCCGAGTCGGTGTTCCGCTACATGGCCGACTTCAATCCCGATTACCGCGATCTGAAGGAACGGCTGGCCCGCGCCAAACAACTGTCGGAGACCGTCATCCTCGGCGGCGCGAAAACTTCCAGCGCGAGCACCATTATCGCCGGCGCCGGCATCGAAAAGCCGATGCTCGGTCGCTACCAGGTGGAGAAGGAATTGGGGCGCGGTGCGATGGGCACGGTCTACCTGGGCAAGGACCCCAAGATCGGCCGCATGGTGGCGATCAAGACGATGGCGTTGGGCCAGGAGTTCGAGGGCGAGGAATTGCAGGAGGCACGCGAGCGCTTCTTCCGCGAGGCCGAGACCGCAGGGCGACTCAACCATCCGAACATCGTCACCATCTTCGATGCCGGCGAAGAGCACGATCTGGCGTACATCGCCATGGAGTTTCTCAAAGGCAAAGACCTAACCGGGCGGTCCAAGGTCGATCAGCTGCTCGTGTTCGAGCGCGTGGTGTCGATCTGTGCGCGGGTGGCCGAGGCGCTCGATTACGCGCATAAGAACAACGTCGTGCATCGCGACATCAAGCCCGCCAACATCATGTATGAGGATGCCTCGGACACGGTGAAGGTGACGGACTTCGGCATCGCGCGCATCACCGACTCGTCCAAGACCAAGACCGGCCTGGTGCTGGGCACGCCTTCGTACATGTCTCCCGAACAACTGGCCGGACAACGCATCGATGGCCGGTCCGATCTGTACTCGCTCGGCGTGACTTTGTACGTGCTCGCGTGCGGGCAGTTGCCGTTCCAGGGCGATTCGATGGCCGCCCTGATGTATCGCATTGCAAATGACCCAACGCCCGATATCCGCAAGATCAACACGAAGCTTCCCGGCACGATCGTTGCCTTTCTGAACAAGGCGATGGCCAAAGATCCGGCGCAACGCTTCCAGAACGGCCAGCAATTCGCGCACGCCCTGCGCATCATCGGCGGGGCTTATCGCAATGCCGCGCAACCAAGCGCGCAGCCGGCCAGCGCGACGACGGCAGAGGGTTAAGCTGTGCTTACAACGCAACGAGAACGCACCGCAGTGGAACGATCCAGCCATCGATCGAGCGGCAGGCATATCAGCCTGGCCTCCGCCCTGGAGATCGCCAGTTGTACCGATCCGGGAGTGGTGCGCTCGCACAACGAAGATTCAATCGTGTCCGACGCGGTGATGGGATTGGCCGTGCTCGCCGACGGCATGGGCGGGTACAACGCCGGCGAAGTCGCCAGCGGCATGGCCACGACCGTGATCGCGAGCGAGATGGAGAATTCGCTCAAGCGTCTGCGGCCGTACGACACCGATGGCGCGAGCGGCAGGCCGTATGGTCACCAGTTGCTGCTCGATCACATCGCCAAGGCCAACACTTCGATCTACCAGGCGGCGCAGAGCCAGCCGCAGTACAGCGGCATGGGCACGACCCTGGTGGCGGGCCTGTTCTACGACAACGTCGTGGCCTTCGCGCACATCGGTGATTCGCGCGCCTACCGGCTGCGCAACGGCGAGTTCACGCAGATCACCAAGGATCACTCGCTGCTGCAGGAGCAGATCGACAGCGGCATGATCACCGCCGAGCAGGCGCGCTTCTCGCACAACAAGAATCTGGTGACCCGCGCCTTGGGCATCGATCCGACGGTCGACGCCGAATTGAAGCAATACGATGCACGTCCGGGCGATATTTATCTGCTTTGTTCCGACGGGCTGAACGACATGGTGCCCGACGAGGACATCGGCTCGACGCTGGAAGCACTCTCGGCGAACCTCAAGCTCGCTGCCCAGCAACTGGTGCAGATGGCAAACGACAATGGTGGCCGCGACAATGTCTCGGTCATCCTGGTGCGGGTTCTACGTGATTACGCCGCGCCGCGAGGGCTGCTCGCGCGGATGTTAGGATGGTTTAAATAGGGGACTGCAATGGCGAAGCTCATTCTCAGCATGGACGGTCTGGTGCTCAAGGAGTACCCGTTGACCAAAGAGCGGACGTCCATTGGCCGCAAGCCGCATAACGACATCCAGATCGACAACCTGGCGGTCTCGGGCGAACACGCCGTGATCGTCACGATCCTGAACGACTCGTTCCTGGAGGATCTGGGCAGCACGAACGGCACGCTCGTCAACGGCCAGCCGATCAAGAAGCACTTCCTGCAGAACAACGACGTGATCGAGCTTGGCAAGTACAAGCTCAAGTATCTCGCCGAGGTGGGCGCGGCTGCCGCGAAGACCGCCGATTTCGAGCGCACGATGGTGTTACGGCCCAAGAGCGGAGGTGCTGGCGCGCCAGCCGAGCCTGCCGTGCCGGCAATGTCGACGCCTCGTCCGGTCGCACAGCCCGTGGCCGCGCAGGCGGCCGAGGTGCTGGCCGCGGCGACTTCGCCCGGTATGCCGGTGCTCGATCAGCGCAAGGTTGCGGCGCCCAGCCCGTCGGTGAGCGCGCCGGTGGCGCCCGGCGGCGCGGTCAAACCGCAGGTGGCCGCGATTCAGGTTCTAACCGGCACGAACGCCGGACGCGAGCTGGAACTCAGCAAGCCGCTCACCACGCTGGGCAAACCCGGCGTGCAGGTGGCGGTCATCACCAAACGACCGCAGGGCTATTTCATCACGCATGTCGAAGGGGCCTCGTTTCCGGTGCTCAACGGCCGAACGCTCGATGCACAGGCGCACGCTCTCGGTGACCACGACGTGATCGAACTGGCCGGCGTGAAGATGGAGTTCTACTTCAAGTAGTCCTCACCCCGGGCGGCGTGATCGACGCGCGCAAAGCGCGCATCGCCCGCATCGGTTCGCATGCATGAACGCTCCCTCTGCGTCCGCGTCATCGACCTCAGCGTCGGCTGCCACCAGCTGCGCCGGGCCGCCCGTTCGCCTTTGAGCCGCCCGAATGCCTAACTTCGCGCCGCGCAAGGCCGGCCAGGTGAAGTCGGGGTGGCGTCCCGACGTTGCCGCGATCTGGGCGCGCGCGGTCAATCGCTACCTCACCCGGATCCTGATCGGACTGGCGTGGGTCGCACTCTTCGGCCTGCACGCCCTGGGCCTGAGCAAGTTCACATCGATCGAGCATCTGGATCGCCTCGGTTACGACACGCAGGTCCGGATGAGCGCCACGGCAGGCGCGGATCCGCGTATCGCCATCGTCGATATCGACGACGCCAGTCTGGCCAAGCTCGGACGCTGGCCGTGGGGTCGCGACATCATGGCGGCGCTGGTCGGCAAGCTGTTCGAGCGTTACGGCGCCAGGATCGTCGGCTTCGACGTCGTGTTCGCCGAGCCCGATCAGTCGAGCGGCCTTGCGGTACTCGACCGTCTGCTGGGCGGGCCGCTGCAGCATGATGTGGATCTGCGCAGGTCGGTCGAAGAGATGCGCCCGTCGCTCGACAACGACGCTCGCATGGCCGCGGCACTGCGCGGCAAGCCGGCCATTCTCGGCTTCTATGTCGCCAATGACGCCGATTCGCGTGCCCACGGCGCACTGCCGGTGCCGCTGCTCACGCAAGCCGCATTCGGCGATCGGCAGGTCGATCTGCTCGCCTGGCGTGGCTACAACGGCAATCTCACGCTGTTTCAGAGTGCGGCGGCGGGTGCGGGTCACTTCAACCAGTTACCCGACTCCGATGGCATCTCGCGTCGTATTCCGTTGCTGGTCGACTACGGCGGGCAGATTCACGGAGCGTTGTCCTTGGCGATCGTGCGCGCCCTTCAGGATCAGGAGCAGGTGGTGCCCAGCTTCGCCGCCGATCGCGGCCGTGACGGTCGCAGCGTGATCCAGGCGCTGCAGGTGGGGTCGTTGCGCGTCCCGCTCGGCGAGCGAGCCACGGTGCTGATTCCGTTCCGCGGCGGACGTGGATCGTTCAAGTACTACTCCGCGGCCGATCTCTTCGAGGATCGCGTCAACGCCAAGGCGCTTGACGGTCAGATCGTGCTGGTGGGCACGTCGGCGCCAGGGTTGTTCGATCTACGCGCCACGCCGGTTGCCAGCGTGTTCCCAGGCGTCGAGATCCACGCCAATCTGGTCGCCGGCATGCTCGACCAGGCCATCAAGAGCAGTACCCATCCCATCGGCAAGTGGCTGGCGGCGGCGTTCGTCGCCACGGGGATTATCCTGGCGATATGGCTGCCGTTCCTAACCCCGGTGCGGGCTGTCAGTGCGACCTTGGGCGTATTGATCGCAATGGTGGGTATGGTCACTCTGGGCTGGCATACATGGAACACGTTCGTGCCGGCCGGCGCACCGCTGTTGATGCTGCTCGCGCTGCTCGGGACCAACGTGCTGTTCGGGTACTTCACCGAAACGCGGGCTCGCAAACACATGGCGCAGCTGTTCGGCGAATATGTGCCGCCGGCCCTGGTCAACCAGATGGCCGAAGACCCCGAGAAGTACTCGGGCGAGGCGCGCAGCGACGTGTTGACGGTGCTGTTTGCCGACCTGCGCAGCTTCACCTCGTTGTCGGAGTCGCTGGAGCCGGCCAAGCTGCGTCTGCTCCTGAACGAGTACTTCACCGAAGTGAGCCACGTGATCCACGAGCATCGCGGCACGGTGGATAAGTACATCGGTGATGGCGTGATGGCGTTCTGGGGTGCGCCGATCGGCGACCCCGAGCACGCGCGCAATGCCGTCAAGGCCGGACTCGCGATCCAGGCCGCCGCGCGTCGAGCGCAGGAACGATTACCGTTCGGCGGCGATTTATCGCTGGCGGTAGGGGTGGGAATCAATACAGGCTTAATGAGTGTCGGCGACATGGGTTCGCGGCTGCGGCGCGAGTACACCGTGATCGGCGACTCGGTCAATCTGGCGGCGCGGCTGGAGAGTCTCACCAAGTACTACGGGGTGGCGATCATCATTGGTGCCAGGACCCGCGAGCACATGCCCGAACTGGTGTGTCGCGAGCTCGATCGGGTGCGCGTCCAGGGCAAGGAAGAGGTGGTGCTCGTCTACGAGCCGCTCGGCATCCAGGGAGAGATCCCCGCCGTGCGTCTGGACGAACTCAAGATGTGGAATCAGATGTTGCGTGCCTACCGGGCACGCGACTGGGACCAGGCGGAGATCGCGCTCATCATGCTGCAACGCCGTCACGGACGGACCACGTTGAATGACCTGTACGCGACGCGTATCGCGCAGTTCCGTGCCGCGCCACCCCCGGCCGAGTGGGATGGCGTGACCACCTTCAATCGCAAGTAAGCGCAATCACTGTCAGGGGCTCGGTCGTGCGGGTGCGAATTCTCGGATGCAGCGGCGGGATCGGTGGGCGCCACTTGCGCACGACCTCAATGCTGCTCGACCGCGACATCCTGGTCGACGCTGGCACTGGCGTCGAAGATCTCAATCTGGTCGAGCTGGCTGCGATCGATCACATCTACCTGACCCACAGCCACCTCGATCATGTCTGCTCGATCCCGTTGCTGATCGACACCGTCGGCCAGATGCGTACCCAGCCGATCACGGTGCATGCGCTGCCGGCAACGCTGGAGATCCTGCAGAACCACATCTTCAACTGGTCGATCTGGCCCGATTTCACCCAGATTCCGAATGCCGAGCGGCCGCTGCTGCGGTTCGCACCGATCAGGCTCGGCGACACCCACGATCTTGGCGGCAGTCGTCGAATCACGGCGTTGCCCGCCAACCACGTGGTGCCGGCGCTGGGCTATCAGCTCGACAGCGGCGCAGGCAGCATGGTCTACACCGGCGACACGACAACCAACGACGAGCTGTGGCCGATCGTCAATCGCATCGCCAACCTCAAGTACCTGATCATCGAGACCGCATTCAACAACCGCGAGCGGCGCCTGGCGGAACTCTCCAAGCATTTGTGCCCGAGCCTGCTCGCCGAAGAACTCGCGAAGCTGGCGCGCTCGGCCGAAATCTACGTTACGCACCTGAAGCCGGGCGAGATCGAGAAGACGATGGAAGAGATCGCCGAATGCGCGGGGCAGTTCTCCCCGCGCATGTTGCAAGGCAATCAGGTGTTCGAGTTCTGACCCTTCCCCTGCAGTACCCGGAGCGACCATGAGCAGTCATGACGTGGTGAGCATCGAGACACTGAGACGGCTGCTGCCGATCGGTGCCATGTCAGATACCCGGCTCGCCGAGCTGGTGAAGGTGTGCTACGTCGAGCGTATTCGCGGCACACTCGATCCGTTCCAGTTGCGTCCGATCAGCCGATCCACGGTGTATCTGCTCAAGGGTGAACTGGCGCTCACCTCCAAGGAGGGCACGGCGCTGGTGATCGTCGGCGGCACCGACGAGGCGCGTCACCCGATCGGCCGCAAGACGCCGTTCGCGTCGGCCCGCGCGATCACCGACCTCGAGCTCGTCCGCTTCGACGACGAGCTGGTCGACATCATGATGACCTGGGATCAGCTCGACGAAGTCGGTCGTACCGGCGGCGATCGGGTGCGCGGCGAGGCGATCGACGATATTTCCGAGTGGCGCCTGATGACCGGGGTGTTCAGCCTGAAGAATCTCAAAGCCGGTGGGCTGTCGCAGTTGCCTCGCGAACACGTGGCAGCGTTGCTGAAGCGCTTTCAGCGGGTGGCCGTACGTCGCGGCGAGCAGGTCGTGCGCGAAGGAAGCGACGCGGATTTCTACTACGTGATCGAAGACGGCCGCGCGCAGGTGTCGCGGCGAGTCGGCGGTGTCGACATGCATATCGCCCAACTCAAGGGCGGGGACACCTTCGGCGAGGAGTCGCTGCTGGGCGATGGCCGGCGCAACGCCACGGTCACGATGCTTGCCGATGGATCACTCCTGCGCTTGACCAAGAACGACTTCCACAAGTACCTGATGCAGCCCCTGCTGGTGCGCGTCAACGCGGACGCGGCGCTCGAGCGGGTGGCCAACGGCGCGCAGTGGATCGATGTGCGCTATCCGTCGGAGTATCAGTACGACCGGCTCTCAGGTGCGCTCAATATCCCGTTGGGGGAAGTGCGCCACGCGCTGAAGGTGCTCGACCCGGCGCGGGAGTATGTCGTGTACTGCCAGACCGGCCGGCGCAGCAGCGCGGCTGCGTTTCTGCTCGCGCAACGCGGCATCAAGGCCGCGGTACTGGACGGCGGACTAGGCGTGCTCGCGCCGGCAAAAATTCCGGCCCACTCGTAGCGTTTGCGGCATTCGCAGCGTGGCAGCGCCGTGGCGCGCGCGGCATGTGACGCGGCGCGATGCGTGCCGCTCTCGATTCGGTCTGGTCCGGCTTTGCGCATCGCGCAATCCCTGCAGGTTTTCTCGTTGCCCGCCGGGTTGAATTCGCGAACGCGTTCGACCTGAGCGTCGCGTGCACGGCCGTGCGCACGATCGCACAGGCCGATCGAGAACAGTTTCCTCCCGTCACCTCGATCGTCGACGTCGCCAGGCTGTTCAGCGGCAACGCGGTAACCGATCAAGCCCCCAACTTCGTTCGGCATAGGACTTGCTGTATCCCCCGCGTTGGTTTCGCTACTTTCTCGCCGTACCCGTCATGCAGGCACCAGTGATGACCGGGGCCGGCGCGAAGCCGACAGCAACGAGCGCGCCTATCCCGAGTTGGCCTCGACCCTGGACGACCCGGCGTGCTCGTGCTGACACCAGAACACACGCTAGATATCGGGGATGGGAGCATGAGTACGGCAACGAGCAGCTTGGGCGCCGTGTCGCAGGATCAGAACGCGAAGCTCGCGTTCCGCAAGAGCCTGCAATCGGTCATCGAGCGGATACAGTCGGCGCGTAACATCGAGCGCGTGCTCCAGGAGGTGAGTCCGGAGCTGCTGCAGCTGTTCAATGCCGATCGCCTCACCTACTACTCGGTGGGTGACGACAAGGTCTCCATCGTCTCGCGGCTCAAGACCGGCCTGCACTCGTTCAAGGATCTGAAGCTGCCGATCGGAGAGCACTCGATCGCCGGCTACGTCGCGCTCTCCAAGCAGGTCGTCAACATCAAGGACGCCTACGACGACGACGAGCTGCGCCGCTACAGCGCCAAGCTGCGCTTCCTGCGCGAAGTAGACCGCCGCACCGGCTACCGGAGCGTGCAGATGCTGGCCGCGCCGGTGCTGCTGCCGCCGGGCAACGATCTGATGGGCGTGATCCAGCTCATCAACAACAAGTCGTCATTGCCGTTCGGCCCGCTCGCGGTCGATGGACTTCAGGAAGTATGCAAATCGGTCGGCGTCGCCGTGGCGCTCGGCTCGCGACGGATCGGCGATGGCGCCAGAGGCCCGATCCTAAAGTCGAAGTACGAGGGACTGGTCGTCGACGCAGTGATGACCGCCGAGCAGTACGAACAACTCAATCAGGCCGCCCGCAACGGCAACGTCGATCTCGAGGATCTGCTGGTCGGCGAACACAAGGTCGCACTGCCGGCGATCGGCGCGGCACTGTCGAAGTTCTTCGGGGTTCCGTACGAAGCGTTCCGCGGCGACCGCGTCAAGCCGATGGATCTCATCAGGAACCTGCCGCGCGAATATGTGGTGGGCAACGGCTGGGTACCGTTCGACGAGGACAAGGAGGGCGTCAAGATTCTCGCGCTCGACCCGGAGCGGGTGAACGCTTCGAGGGTCCCGCAGAACGTTCTGGGCAAGTCGAAGATCAGCTACTTCGTCACCACCCGCAAGGAGTTCATCCAGACCGTAGACCTGTTCTACGGTGCGACGCAGGGCGTGGAGGACATCGGCGATCTGCTCGCCAATGCCGAGGAGAGTGAAGACGAACTCGTCGACGTCAGCGACGTCTCGGCTGCGGGTGACAACGAAGTCGTCAAGCTGGTCAACAAGATCATCTACGACGCCTACCAGCAGGGCTCGTCCGACATTCACATCGAGTCGTACCCGGGCAAATCGAAGACCGAGATCCGCCTCCGCAAGGACGGTTCGCTCGTGCCGTACCTGGAGATTCCGGCGACCTACCGCCCGGCGATGGTGGCGCGCATCAAGATCATGTGCGACCTCGACATCTCCGAGCGTCGCAAGCCGCAGGACGGCAAGATCAAGTTCAAGCGCTTTGGCCCGCTCGATATCGAGTTGCGCGTGGCAACGATTCCGGTCGCAGGCGGCGTTGAAGATGTCGTCATGCGTATCCTCGCTGCGGGCGAGCCGATTCCGATCGACAAGCTGGCACTCTCCAAGATCAATCAGGAGCGCTTGCTCAGCACGATCTCCAAACCGTACGGTCTGTTCTTCGTGTGCGGCCCGACCGGTTCAGGCAAGACCACGACGCTGCATTCGGTGCTCAAGCACCTGAATCAATCCGACACCAAGATCTGGACCGCCGAGGACCCGGTCGAGATCACGCAAAAGGGTTTGCGCCAGGTGCAGGTCAATCGCAAAGCGGGCCTGGACTTCGCCACCGTGATGCGGGCGTTTCTGCGTGCCGATCCGGACATCATCATGGTCGGTGAGATGCGCGACAAGGAGACGACGTCGATCGGAATCGAGGCCTCGCTCACCGGTCACCTGGTGCTTGCTACCTTGCACACCAACAGCGCGCCGGAGAGCATCATCCGTCTGCTCGACATGGGCATGGATCCGTTCAACTTCTCCGATGCGCTGCTCGGCGTGCTGGCGCAGCGCTTGGCCAAGCGCCTGTGCGGCACCTGCAAGAAGCCGCATCCGGCGAGCCCCGAAGAGATCGACATCCTGATGAAGGAATACTGTTCGGAACTCCTCAACACCGAGACGTTCCAGAAGGACAAGGCCAAGGCGATCGAACAGGTCAAAGCCGGATGGCTGAAATCGTTCGGTAACGACAAGGGGCAGTTCGTCGTCTACGAGAAAGTCGGGTGCGAGATCTGCGGTGGTTCGGGCTACAAGGGCCGCGTCGGTTTGCACGAGTTGCTGGTCGGTACCGACGAGGTGAAGAAGCTGATTCAGGAAGGGGCGCGTGTGGCACAGATTCTCGCGGCCGGGCTGGAGGACGGCATGCGGACCCTGAAGATGGATGGCATCGAGAAAGTGCTGCAGGGCATCACCGACCTGGCACAGGTGCGCGCCGTCTGTATCAAGTAACCGACTAGCCGCGCGCACGCCGCGACTTACCGATGAACGACGTGCTGCAGTCCGATCGCACGGGCGTGTTCACCGCGTTCCGTGCGCCGCAGGCGGCCGTACGTCCGCACGAGCAGCTCGAACACCTCAACGACGTCGGATCGATGCTCGCGGTCGAGCGCGACCAGGTGCGACTGCTCGAGCGCGTGCTCGATGCGGCGCAACGAGTCACGGGCGCTGACGCCGGAGCGGTGTATCTGGTGGAAGAGGAGGGCGGGCGACGCGTATTGCGTCTGGCTGTGGCATGCGCCGAGTCGTTGGGCGTGCGCTTCGGCAGCTCGAGCGCGCGCGGGCTCGACATTGCTTCGATTTCCCTCGATATGACGGTCGATGCCGCCAGGTACAACGCGACCGTTTCCGCAGCGACCGCGGGCGAACTCATCAACATCACCGATCTGAGTCGCCTGGCTGGTTTCTCATCCCCGGGGACCGAGGAGTTCGACCGGCTCACCCGCTATCACTCGCGGTCATTGCTGATCGCTCCGATCGTCGCGCACGACGGCGAACTCATAGGGGTGATGCAGCTCATCAATTGCATCAGCGCCGCCACGGGCAAGGTGACCGCCTTCGGGCAGACCGAGCAGCGCGTCGCCGAGTCGCTCGCATCACAGGCGGCCCTGGCGCTCACCAATCAGCGGCTGCTGGTGCAGTTGGAGAAGCTGTTCGAATCGCTGATCACGCTCATCAATGCCGCGATCGACGAGAAGTCGCCCTACACCGGCGGACATTGTCAGCGCGTGCCGGTGCTCACGATGCTGCTCGCCGAGGCAGCCAATCGTACTGAGCGCGGGGGGCTCGCGTGTTTTCGCATGACCGAGCGCGATCGCTACGAACTACGCATCGCCGGCATGCTGCACGACTGCGGCAAGATCACGACGCCGGTCCACGTAGTGGACAAGGCCTCGAAGCTCGAAGGTATCTTCGATCGCATTCATCTCGTCGATGCGCGATTCGAAGTGCTCAAGCGCGACGCCCGCATCGCCGCATTGGAGGCCAGGCTTGCGGTCGAACGGGATCGCAAGTGGTCGGAGGACGAGCGCATCGCTCGCCTCGACACGATCGACGCGGCACTCGCGTCGACGCTTGCTGAGATCGACGAGGACAGCAAGTTCCTTCGATGTGCGAATTTGGGTGCGGAGTCGATGCCCGAATCCGACCGCAATCGTGTGCGCGAGATCGCGGCGCGGTACTCCTTCCGAGGGAATGACGGCGAATGCCTGACCATCCTGAAGGTCGATGAGGTCGAGTGCCTCACGGTGCGGTACGGCACGCTCACCGATGCCGAGCGCCGCACTATCAACAGTCACATCGACTCCACCATCCGGATGCTCGAGGCGCTGCCGTGGCCGAAGCATCTCGCCAACGTGCCTGCTTACGCTGGAGCGCATCACGAGCGCATGGACGGCAAAGGGTACCCACGTGGCCTGACGGGCGCCGAGATGCCGGTGCAGGCGCGGATCATGGCCATCGCCGACGTTTTTGAGGCGCTGACCGCACCCGATCGCCCGTACAAGAAGGGCAAGACGCTCTCGGAGGCGGTAACGATCCTGGGCAGCATGTGCCTCAAGGGCCATATCGACCCCGATCTGTTCGATGTATTCGTGCGCGAGAAGGTGTATCTGCAGTACGCGATCGAGTACGTCGAGCCCGAGCAGATCGACGAGGTCGACGAGGCGGCGATTCCGGGCTACCGACCGTAGTCCCGACCGCATCGTGACGGATTGCGCAGTCCTCGCGGACTCGCGCGCGCTCGGGTGTGACCAGTTCGGCGGCAACTCCTGCGGCAGCCGCCACGGCCTCGCATGGCTCCGACTGGGTTGGCCTGCGCGCGTTCAGGTCGCGATACGGGAAGTATTCACGGCAGGTCTGACCCGCTGCGCAATGGATGGACGAATTTCGTCCCTTCCGCGTGACCGCCCGTCGTGCCTCATCACACGAAATCGTGGTCGACAGACCGCAATGGTGCGACTTACTGCGCACTGGCTGCGCCCCGAGGGCTCAAGAATGGGCGCTGTGGCCGTCCTTGGACCTCGCCGCCACCATCCTGGCACACCGGTTGCGTTAGAGAACTTGTCTGAAAAATATCGGACGCCACCCGACAAACCAGCGAGGAGTAGCACATGCAAGTCAAGCGAGCAGTACAGAAGGGCTTCACCCTGATCGAATTGATGATCGTGGTTGCGATCATCGGTATCCTGGCCGCCATCGCGATTCCGCAGTATCAGGACTATGTGACGCGTGCGCGGTGGACTGACAACTTCCAGCGCATCGGTCAGCTCAAGCAAGGCATTGCCGAGTGTGCGCAAGTCAACGATGGCAATATGGCGGCCGCGGCATGTACGTCTAACGCTGCGCTTAACACCAACAACTTCATTCCCTCTGCCACTGTTTCTGGTACGCACCTGACGAGCGCCGTGTGGAACGGTACCACGCTGGTTCTTACGGGGACTGCGTCGGCAGGCACCTGTACAGTTACGATGACGGCTGCAGGTGGTTCGACTGCTTCGGCTATCCAGTGGACTGCTGTTACCGGTGGCGGTTGCACCCGTTCGAAGACAGGCGTGTAACAAGAAATACTCGCAGTCTAGTTCTGCACCAGAGCGCTGCACCGGAACTTCCGGGCAGCGCTCGTTTTTTTTCGATAATAAGAATCGCTTTGTGCCAGACGCGAGAGATCACGCCTTGTGACCGACGCGAGAGATCACAACTAACTTCCCCTTGAATCTATGAGCCAGAATTGCCGCGTGCTTCCCAGAGCCACGAACCGATGGGCAAGTCGAATTTGGATGGATTCACTGGGTGCAGGACTCTCCGTCGTTGCGATTGCGCTGATCGGGATAGCTCCGTTTCTAAACCCAATCCATCTCGAACCAATTCCAACATTTGTTGAGGAAGCGTTGGCAATTGGCTTGGGACTGCTCGCGATAATCGGACTTGTGTTCATGCGAGGCGGCATGACAACGATCCCGACAATGACGATCGTCTTGGGCTTCTTCGCCGTAGTCGTTCTGATCGCGACTCGGTTGCGAACTCACGCTTATCCTCAGTTGGCTGTGTCCGTAGTACTTTACTCAACGTGGGCGAGCGCTCTAGTCATGGTGGGAGTAGAGATTCGAGCGCGGTGGGGGCTACGGTTTGGGGTCAGGCTGTTGGCGAGTGCGCTCGCACTCGCCGCGATCGGCAATGCCCTTTGCGCGATGGGGCAGTTCTACTTCCCGGGGTTCCTGTCAGTCGACTACGTCTTTCCAATGATTGGGGGGCGTGCGACGGGAAATTTGGCGCAGGCCAATCAGTTTGCGAACCTGTTAGCCGTGGGACTATGTTCCTTGGTGTATCTCCGGACAGACCGCGTACTCCGCAGTTTCTGGGTGACTCCGGCGGCATTTCTACTCATCTGGGCTGGAGCTTTGTCGGGGTCCCGAATCGGATTGCTTTGCTTGCTTGTTGCAGTGGGGGTCACCTGGTTCGCATCGCGAAAAGTGACATCACCATTAGGGACGCTTGCGCTGCGTAGCTACGTCATCATTCTGTTCGGTACCATGGTGTTGCAGCTGACGCTTCCGTATTTGCACGACTGGGCGTCCCTAGATGTTCCGAAGTTCACGGCGATTGGTCGGATGGGACTCACGGGCGAAGGAGCAGACACTATCGCCCAACGGATATACCTATGGTCAGAGGCAATGCGAATGTTCATGTCCGCTCCGTTTTTTGGGGTAGGCGTCGGCAACTTCGCTTTTGATCTCTACATGAACGGTCAACCAATCGGTGACTTGGGGGTACTTCCGTACGAACGCAATTCGCACAACCTGGTCATGCAGCTCCTCGCAGAGACGGGGATGCTTGGTGCAGCGATCGTGGTTGGCGGGCTTGCTCTTTGGGGGCGGAACTGGATAAGAAGCAACGGTGGTCAGCCGGATGCAGCCTGGATATGGATTGGCGCGGTTGTCGGCATTCAACTTGTTCATAGCCTTGTTGAGTATCCCCTGTGGCACGGGCAATTTCTCTCGATTGCTGCGCTTGTACTTGGTTTGGGGTCCGTCAATGGCCTTCGAGTGACCATGCCCAGAACAGTGCGCGTATTGACTTCGGCTTTGGTTCTGATCGGCGGGGTCACACTAGTCAATCATGTCGGCACGTACGAGATTGTGCGTGCTTGGCTGTATCCCGAGCGAACGGTGCGTGGCGTCAATCCAGAAAAATTGAGAGAGGGGTTTCTTGCATTGGCTGCGCACGTTAGTTCGCCCTTTGGTCACTACGTCGAACTCGGTCGTACGACCTTTTTCGACATGACAGACGCAACTATTGCTGACGATCGCGAAGTTAACTTTCGTGCGTTGCAGTTCGCGGCTATCCCAGTCGTGGCGCGTCAGCAGCCACTGCTGGATGCAATGGCGGGGGACTTTGCCGCGGCAGAGGAACATGCGGTTCGATTCGGCACGATGTATCCAAGATTGGTAGCTGAGTTGACCAATGAATTGGATCGGATGGCTGCGGAGAATCCAGAGCGCTATAGTCTCTGTGAGACTATAGCGCGGCGACTAGAGAGGATTGCTCTCCGCGAGTCTACGACAGGCATGTTCGCGCCTTCGCGCGACAGGTCCGCTGCGACCCTTCGACCGGCTACGAGCAGCTCTCTTCCGTGACTGTGGGTGCAGAAGACGCCCGCTCGTTCCGCGAGGGTTTCCAGACGGCGTGGTAAAGCTTTCGGTCAAGTACATGGCGTAAGCGAATCAAGTCTCTCGCCGATAGCACAACCAACGATCGGTGAGATGCGGTTGCTGTCGAACCGTGACTCGGAAAAAGTCCCAACCATCCGAATTTTCTCGACAACCGATCGCGCTTGTTGATTTTTGCGCCACGTCGCGCTGCGCCGTCTGCACCGGATATTGCCGGATTGGCTTATCGGGTGTGGGGCTTACCAAGCCTGTGGCGATTGCCTAGCAATCGAGCATCCGATCGAACGGGTCGCGATGACGCACAGGCAGCAAACGCAGCTGCATCATCGCGATGCGATGGACGCGGCGTTGCTCGGGCACGAGGGCGTACGCGAGTGCAGGTAGCGACAGCTTGCCTGACGCTAGCTGCCCCGGGCGGGTCGCTTCGCCGACCGCGGATGCTCAAAATGCCCGCTCTTACCCCCAAGCTTCTCCAGCAGCATGATCTCGCCGATGACCATCGCGCGATCGACCGCTTTGACCATGTCGTAGACGGTGAGCAGGCCGACAGCCGTTGCGGCGAGCGCTTCCATCTCCACACCGGTGCGTCCAAGGGTTTCGACGGTGACAGTGAGCGTGACTGACGCTGGTCGCTCGCGAATACTGAACTCGGCATCGACGTGCGTGAGGGCGAGCGGGTGAGCGAGCGGGATGAGGTTGGCGGTGTTCTTTGCGGCCTGAATGGCGGCAATCCGAGCGATGCCCAGCACGTCGCCTTTCTTCGCGCTGCCCGATTTGATGAGCCGCAAAGTGCCCGCCTGCATCGTGATCGTGCCCGAGGCGCGTGCGAGGCGATGGGTTTCGGCTTTCGCCGCGACATCGACCATGTGAGCCTGGCCGCGGGCGTTGAAGTGCGAGAGGGTCTTGCGGGGCATGACTGAGGGGCCGATCGTGGTGTGCGGGACGCCGCCGGTCGGTCTGGCGGCGTTCTTCGAGTCAGCTGCCGCGCTTGGCGCGGTCGGGGCGCGGCATTATGCATGATCGACCTGGACACCCAGCACGTCGAGCACGTCGAAAGAACTTTACGCCGGCCTCGTTGCCGAATCCGTGATTGAGGCATCATCGCGCGCCTATGAAACGGTTCTTCTGCGTCCTCCTGTCCTTTGCCCTGGCAGTGCCCGGCAGCGCCCAGAATCTGCCTGATCTGGGGGAGTCGGCGCAGGCAGGATTTTCGGTGCACAACGAGCGCAAGCTTGGCGAGATGATCATGCGCGAGTTGCGCCGCGATCCGGCGTTCATGGACGACGCCGAGGTGCAGTGGTACGTCGAGAGCATCGGCCGCCGGCTCGCGGTGGCGCATGGCGAGTCAGGCCAGCCGCTCGAGTTTTTCGTAATCCGCGATCCGAGCATCAATGCCTTCGCGATGCCGGGCGGGTTCATCGGTGTGCACTCCGGGCTGATCCTCTCCTCCCAGGCCGAGAGCGAGTTGGCTTCGGTCGTCGCGCACGAGATCGCGCATGTCACGCAGCGGCACATCGCGCGGCAGTTGGAAAAGCAGTCGCAGTTGCAGATGGCGGCACTGGCCGGATTCGTCATCGCGCTGTTGGCCGCGCGGTCTAACTCCCAGCTCAGCCAGGCTGCGCTCGTCACATCGCAAGCCGGCGCGATTCAGGCAGCCCTGAACTATTCGCGTGACCTCGAGCGTGAGGCCGATCGGCTGGGTTTTCAGATGCTCGATGGCGCCGGGTTCGACGTGAGCGGCATGCCCGCGTTTTTCGAGCGGCTGCAGCGGGCGACCCGGTTGCAAGAGACCAACGCCCCGGCATATCTACGCACGCATCCGCTCACGACCGAGCGCATCGCCGACATGCAGAACCGCGCGGCCGAACGCCGCTATCGCCAGCAAGCCGATCCCACCGATTTCCACCTGATACGCGCCAGATTGCGAGCGCTGCAGGGCAACGCGTTCGAGGCGGCAAGCGCGTTAGAGGTGCAACTGCGGGAGAAGCGCTTCAGTTCCGAGGCGGCAACTCGCTACGGGCTGGCGCACGCGTGGCTGCGGGCGCGCGATTTCCCGAAGTCCGAAGCGGAGCTTGCGAAGGTGCGAAGCCTGCTGCCGAAGCATTGGATGGTCGATACGCTGGAAGCCTCACTGCGGCTGGAGCGCGGCAACGGCGCCGAGGCGCAAAAACTGCTCGCCGAGTCCATGCGCACCTACGGCGGGGTCTATCCGGTCCGCTATGCGTATATCGAAACACTGCAGGCGCTCAACCGCCACGGCGAGGCGCTGACCGAGCTGGAAACGCTGCTCAAGGATCGACCGCGTGACGCACGCGTGCACGGCATGCAGGCCAAGTCGTATGCCGCGACCGGCAAGCGCGCGCTTCAGCATCGTGCGCAGAGCGAGGTCTACTATCTGCAGGGCGCTTTGCAGGCCGCGGTCGAGCAGTTGATGTTTGCACAGCGGGCGGGCGACGCCGATTTCTACGCGATGTCGGTAATCGATTCGCGCCTGCGGGTGGTGCGTGCCGAATGGGCCGAAGAGCGCAGGCAGCGCGGAATCGGCGCAGGGTCCGGTCCAGGGCGACCGTGAACGCGCGGCGCGACAGGCGCGCGTCGACTGACTACGTGATCGCCGCGGCGCCGCCTTTCGAGCGGGTGGGCGTGGCCAAAAAGTACTGGTCGTAGAGCAGGTCGAACAGCTTCTCCGACTCGGCAAACAGCTCCAGATGGCTTGATGCGCGATTGCGCGCGCCTGAGAGCATGACGTCCACGCTCGGGGCCTCCGGCGAGCGATGATCGCCCAGCTCGATCGAGCGGATGACCTGGCCGATGCGCTGTAGCGCCGCATCGTTGGTCAGCCGAAAGAACCGGATCAGTTCCTCGTAGGTGATTCGATCGCTTGCAGCGGTGAACTGTGCGCGATCGAACCCGAACGTCACTGCCTTATGCGGCAGCGGTTCGGAGGTCTCCAGAAAGCGGATCGTCGCTTCCGGATCGATGAAGCGCCGAATCAACCACGCGCAGGCGAGCCGGTCGGCGACCAAGGGCTGGCGCGTCGCCCACTCCTTGCCCAGGAACGCCCCGCGCGATCGTTCTCGCGGCGCCACGGCCGGGTTCTCCGGGAACATAAGCCCGTGGACTTCGCGTTCCATGGAGGCGAGTAGCGCTTCGAGATCACTTTTGGCCGGACCGGCAAAGAAATCGATCGCAGCGATCGTGCTCAGCGTGCGGGCCTGCCGCTTCATTACGCGCGCGATCGCGGCGGGATCGCTCACGCCGAAGCCGACGCGAAGACCTTCCAGCGTGCGCCGTAACTCCTCATAGCGCGCGGTGCGATCGAACAGCTTGCGCAGCGTCACTTCCTGCGCGGCATCGCGGCTGCGGAAGGCGATCAATTGCGCTGTGCCGCCGGCCGAGACGATCAGCATTTCGAGCCGCTGCAAACCCATCGAGTTGAGTAACGCGTCGGGCAGCACATAGGCGCCCTCGCGCAGCAGTGCCGCCCCCATCGATTCGAGGGACCGCAGCACTTTCATGCACACCGACGGCTCGTGCGTCGGCAGTGACGCAATCAGTGCGAGCCAGGCCGTGAATTGCGGAGCCGGGGCAGGTGGTGCGGGTTCGGGCTGGCGACGGGATTTGCCCAGCATGGCAGGAGGCGGCTCGGGGACGGGCGATTCGCGGAAGCGCTAAGGCTAGAAAGCTACCCAACGAGGCACAAGGAACTTGCTGACCTTCGCGGGAAACAAGCGCGACCGCTCCGAGGTGACGGTGAGCAACTGTACAAAATCGCACGGATTGCGACGCCGCTTGCCGACGTGCGTTCGGTCACATCGCCTGCGGAAACACCACCGAAATCACCACGCCCTTGCCGTCGCTGCGGTTCGTGGCGAGCACGCGCGCGCGATGGAACTCCGCGATCAGCCGCACCATGAACAGCCCAAGCCCCAGATGCGGGGTGGATTTGCCGTCCTTGGCGTGATCGCGCACCGAGATCATCGATTCGAACAACTGGCCCTGCATCGTTTCGGGCAGCGGTGGACCGACGTTCGCCACGCTCAGTGCGGCGTCGCCGTCGCGCAGCAGCAAGCTGATCTCGATCGATTCGCCGGGCGGGGAGAAATCCACGGCGTTCTCGACCACTTTGTCGAGCAGTTGTGCGACCAGGTCAGCCGATCCGAACAGCCACACCGGCTGCTGCGGCACGCTTATGCTGAAGCGATGCTTCGGAAACGCGCTGGTGTAGCCGCCGACGCAGCCGCTCACGACCTGGGCGAGATCGAATCGTTCGCGGTCGACCTCGCGCATGATCTGCTCCAACCGGGTCGCCTCGCGCATGCGGGTGAGCACGGTGTTCAGCCGCTTGAGGCCGTCTTCGGCGCGATCGATGTACACGCTCGTGTCGGGTTCGAGATTCTTCTGCCGCAGGTTATCGAGCGAGGAGCTCACGACCGCGATCGGCGTGCGCAACTCGTGCGAGAGGCGATCGGCCATGCGCTCGAGGTAGGTGTTGTACTGCGCCAGCCGCTCGAGCACGGTCGAGAAACTGCGCGACAGATCGCCGATCTCGTCACCGGCGTTGGATCCCTGGACCAGGTGCTGCACTCGCCCGCGTGCGTCGATCGCGCTTTCGGCCTCGTCGCGCAGCCGGGTGAGCCGCCCCGACAGGCGCGAGGCGAATATCGCCAATGCCCCGGCGCCGAGCAGAAACGCTGCCAGCGTCACGGTCAGCAGATGTTCGAATGCTCGATTGCGAAGCGACAGTACGGCGTTGGTGGTTTCCTCCACCACCACGGCTCCGACGACCTCGTCGCCGCTCCAGATCGGATGGGCGGCCGAAAGCACCGTGGCACGGAAGTCGGAGGTATGGCGACGGCGTGATGCCGGAATGCCGGTCAGGGCCCGTTCGACTTCCTTGCCGCCTGAGAGCACGGTCTCGGGCAGTGCATCGTCGAAGTCTTCCGACGGAGGTGCCAGCAGCCGCGTGTAAAGCGGCCGCAATACGGTCGATTCGATCGTGCCCCACCAGCCTTCGGCGGGCGGCGGGATCAGCGGATCCTGAGCAAGATTGCGTCGCAGCGATCCGGCAACTGCCAGCAACTGGCGCTGCTGATCGACCACCCAGATGCGCGAGTAGCGCCGGCCCATCGCCTTGATGATCAGTTCGATCTCGGCCAGCGCTTCATCGCTGCCGCGGCGCGGCGGGCGGTCACCAAGGGCGGTTTCGCTCGTGCCCACCGTGACGGAGTCGGGTTCGTGGAGGGCATCGCCGGTTCCCGCCTGGTCGGGGCTGGGGACGCGCGGCCTGGACGTGCGCAGTTCGAGCAGCCGCGGCCGATCGTGCAGGGCGAGCGCGGCTGCGCGCGCGGCGGCGATGATCGTCTGCTCCTGTCCGGCGCGCAGGAAATTTTCCATCTCGCGCACGTACTCGAAGCCCACGAACGGGATCAGGCCGAGCACCAGGGTGGCCAGCAGCAGCTTGGTGCGAATGCTCAGGCCGTGTCGGATCGCCATCGAATGAGAGAGTTGGCGAACGAGAGAGTCCGCGAATGAGGGGGAGGCCGCGCGTGCCGCGATCAGCCCTCTTTCCAGCGATAACCCATGCCGTAGACGGTGTCGATGGCATCAAACGCTGGATCGATCGCGGCGAACTTCTTGCGGATGCGCTTGACGTGCGAGGTTACCGTGCTGTCGTCGACCACGAGATTGGCCTCCGACATGAGCTGGTCCCGGTTCTTGACGTGGCCGAGAAATTTCACCAGCGAATGCACCATCCAGAACTCGGTGAGCGTGAGGTCCACGGTGCGATTGTTCCAGGAGGCGGTCAGCCGCTTCAGGTCCAGCGTCAGCGGGCCGCGGGTCAACACGTCGTCGTGCTTGGGAGGCGAGGAGAGCACGTCGATGCGCCGGAACAGCGCGGCGATCCGCGCCAGCAGGTGCGGCAGGCTGATGTCCTTGGTGAGGTAGTCGTCGGCGCCCAGGCGAAGCCCGGCCACCATGTCGAAGTCGCTGTCGCGGGCGGTCAGAAAGATGATCGGCACCGTCTCCGACATCGCCCGCAGTTCGCGGCACAGGGTGAAGCCGCCGTCGACCTCGTCGGCCAGGCCGATGTCGACGACCGCCAGATCGGGCAGGCGGGTGCGGAAGGCGCGCATCGCTTCTTCACGTGCGCCGTACACGGCGACCTCGTAGCCCTGGCGCCGCAGGGCGTCGGCGTAGTTCTCACGAATGACTTCGTTGTCTTCAACGATTGCTATGCGGCGCATCGGATGGTCCTGGTGCTGGCGAACTCGGCGCGAATTTCCTCACAAAGCCTAACGGCGCGAGCGCGCGATTCGCAACCAACGTCGAGCAATAGCAACGAAAGTAGCGTGAATGCCATTTTGTTGCCATGATCGATCGCTAATCTCGCCGGCCATCGCCCGTAGAAGCACTCCGAAAACGCTCGATCGGAAGCTCCAATGAATCGAAGCAGGAATTCGAAGCAGGATTCGAAGCAGGATTCGAAGCAGGATTCGAAGCAGGGGTTTCCGGAAGGCCGCATCAAAGCCTAACCGAGAGCGATAGGTAGAAGTGCAAGTGCGCGCACGAAGGTGAGCAAACAGTTCCGAGGGGTACTTCAAATATGCAACGAGCAGGTCGATTGGGCGGCGTCTGGATGCGCGTTTGGAACGGCATCACGCAGTGGGGAGACGCCGTGCTCCTGGCAGTGGGCACCGGTTTAGCCGCGAGCCTGTTGCTGGCTGCGGCAGCGCTGCTGCTGTCCTGAGGCGAAGGTACGACCTGCGGGGACCGAGCCGGTTCCCGCCGATCATCCGGCCTTGCTTAGCCGCTCGAACTGCGGCCGCAGTTTGTCGAGCGTGGCGTGAAACGCAGCCACGCGATCACGCTCCTGCTGCACTACCGCGGCTGGGGCTCGAGCCACGAACGACTCGTTAGCCAGTTTGCCGTTGGCCTTGGTGATCTCGGCTTCGATCCGCGAGATCTCTTTTTTCAGGCGCTCGCACTCGGCCGCGACATTGATCTCGACCTTGAGCATTAGGCGCGCGTCGCCGACCACGGCGACCGGCGCGTCGATGTTCGGTAATTCGTCCACCAGTGTTGTCTCCGACAGTCGCGCGAGCGCCTGCGCGTAGGGGAACGCTTGCTGGAGTTGGTCGCGCGAGCCCGTGGCGAGCAACGGAATCCGCTGCTTCGGATCGATGTCCATCTCACCCCGCAGGTTGCGGCAGGCGTCGATGATGGCCTTGAGCGCAGCGATCTCGCGCTCGGCCGGCTCGTCGATCCGCTCCGGCTGCGACCGCGGATAAGGCGCAAGCATGATCGTGTCGCCGCTCTTGGCCGCAAGCGGGGCGAGCTTCTGCCACAGTTCCTCGGTGATGAACGGGATGATCGGATGCGCCAGCCGTAAGGTCGCTTCCAGCACCCGCACCAGGGTGCGGCGAGTACCTCGTTGCGCTGCCTCGTCTTCGGAGGCGAGCTGTACTTTGGCCAGTTCGAGGTACCAGTCGCAGTATTCGTCCCACACGAACCGATAGATCGCGTTGGCGGCGTTGTCGAGCCGGTACTCGGTGAAGCCTTCTTCCACCTCACGCTCGGTTCGTTGGAGCAGGCTGACGATCCAGCGATCGACGACCGAAAGGGTCACGGGAAGCGCTTCGTCCTGGCCGCAGTCGCGGCCTTGGGTGTTCATCAGCACGAACCGGGTGGCGTTCCAGAGCTTGTTGCAGAAGTTCCGATAGCCCTCGCAGCGCTTCAGGTCGAAGTTGATGTTGCGTCCGAGCGTGGCGTAGGCGGCCATCGTGAATCGCAGTGCGTCGGTGCCGAACGCCGCAATGCCGGCAGGAAACTCTTTTTTCGTCTTGGCGACGATGCGCGGGGCGTCCTCGGGCTTGCGCAGACCGGTGGTGCGCTTGGCAAGCAGTGGTTCTAGCGCGATGCCGTCGATCAGATCGACCGGATCGAGCGTGTTGCCCTCGGATTTCGACATCTTCTTGCCATCGGCGTCGCGCATCAGACCGTGGACGTAGACATCGCGGAATGGCACACGCCCGGTGAACCAGGTGGTCATCATCACCATGCGGGCGACCCAAAAGAAGATGATGTCGAACCCGGTCACCAGCACCGAGGAGGGCAGATACAGCTCGAACGCTTTCGCGTCGTCGCCCTGCGGGGCGGGCCAGCCCAGCGTGGAATGACAGACCAGCGCGGAGGAAAACCAGGTGTCGAGTACGTCGGGATCGCGCTCGAGCGGCCCGGACGAGCCGGCGGCAAGGGCGCTGGCAAGCGCCTCCTGTTCGGTCCGCGCGACGTACACCTTGCCCGTGCCGTCGTACCACGCGGGAATCTGGTGACCCCACCACAACTGGCGCGATATGCACCAGTCCTGGATGTTGTCGAGCCACTGGTTGTAGACGGCCGTCCAGTTATCCGGGAATAGCTTCACCTCGCCTCGCGCTACGACATCGAGTGCCACCTGGGCGATCGACTTGCCGGGATGCAGCGAACCGTCTGCCCCGGGCTTCGACATGGCGACGAACCATTGGTCGGTGAGCATCGGCTCCACGACCGCGCCGGTACGCGCGCAACGCGGCACGACCATGCGATGCGGCTTCTCGGAGGCCAGTAAGCCGGCCCCGCGCAGATCGGCGAGGATCTGCTTGCGCGCTTCGTAGCGATCGAGCCCGCGATACGCGGCCGGGCCGTTGTCATTGATCTTGGCGTCGAGGGTGAGGATGTTGATGCCGGCCAGGCCATGGCGTGCGCCGACCTGGTAGTCATTGAAGTCGTGCGCCGGCGTGATCTTCACGCAGCCGGTCCCGAATTCCTTATCGACGTAGTCATCGGCGATGATCGGAATGCGCCGATCGGTCAGTGGCAGCACCAGCGTCTTGCCGACCAGCGCGCGATAGCGCTCGTCTTGCGGATTGACCGCGACCGCTACGTCACCCAGCATCGTCTCCGGTCGTGTCGTCGCCACTACCAAGCCTTTGGCTGTACCGCCTACCGCGCCATCACCATCGGCGAACGGATACAGGATCTCCCAGATTCGACCGTCTTCCTCCTCGCTTTCGACTTCCAGGTCGGAGACGGCGGTGAGCAGCACCGG
>CADEDU010000002.1:75468-168665 GCA_902826155.1 uncultured beta proteobacterium | reverse complement strand
CGCTCGACCACGATCTGCGTGGCGATGCCGGCGTGA
Organism: uncultured beta proteobacterium; assembly: GCA_902826155.1. The sequence continues at coordinate 168,629 of CADEDU010000002.1, read as the reverse complement.
TCGGTGCCGGGCAGCCACAGCGTGTTGTAGCCGCGCATGCGGTGATAGCGCGTAAGCGCGTCCATGATCGTCTGATTGAACGCGTGACCCATGTGCAGCGTGCCGGTGACATTCGGCGGTGGCAGCTGGATGCAGTACGCCGGTCGGGCGTCGTCGTAGGTGGCGCGAAAGTAGCCGCGCGATTCCCAGAGCGGATACCAATGTTGCTCGATGGCGTGCGGATCGAAGCTTTTTGCGAGTTCCATGCTTGCTTTGATTGCCGACCAGTCGATGGCAGGCGGCAGGTTGCGGTGCGAAAGAGTCGGTACGTCTGAAATCAGCGCGTGTTGCCTTGTGCCGGTGGCACCTGCGTCGGTACCCCTTGTACGGAGGCGTGGGTGTCGTCGCGTATGCGGTCGAGTGCCTGATTCATCGATTCGGCGATCGTTTCCCGCAATGCGCGAGTGACTTCCGCAGCCAGATCGATACGGATCTGGGCGACGATTTCGGCCAGTCGTCCGGCTACCCGTTCGGTTACTCGCGCTTCGATGTGCTTGGACAACTCGCTGGAGAGCTGTTCGAGCAGTTCCACGCGCAACTCGCGCTCGAGATCATCGAGGGAGAGCGATCCGACCTCGAGCGGCTCGACCGGCGTGGTCTCGACCACTTCGGTGAGGATCGGGAAATCGCCGGTGGGTTCAGGTGCGCGTTCGTTGCGCGTGCCACGATGACGCGCGAGCAACGCATCGGCCTTGCCGAGGATGTCGTCGGCCGATTGCACATCGCGATCGAACGTAGCCATGGCGACTTGTCCTGTGGTTGGCGCCGGCCCGATCAATGGCCCGGTCGCGCCCGTTCCAGCGCAGCCATATTGTGCGTCGTGATCTGGTAGCCGCGGTCGCGATAGAAGCGATAGCGCTCGCGCGCGAACGCCTTGTCGGCTTCGTCGCGCGTCACGATCTCGATCAGGCGCTGAAACCGCGCGAACGTCTGCGGCCAAGTATCCGCCAGATTGAGCAGGATGTCGTCGACCGGCACCTCATCGGCCGAACCGCTCAACAACACGGGTGTTTCGCTCGCGATCGGCGCGCCGGCCGGACAATGCGGGATGAAGCCGATCGGCGGGTGCATCCACAGCATCTTGTCCAGGCGCGCGCGCAGTTCGCCGTCGGGGGCGAGAATCAACATGCGGGTTTTCGCCTGCACGGCCTTGCCGGCCAGCTTGCAGGCCAGGTCCAGCTTGTCTTGCGCCTCGGTGTAGAAATCGATGCGTGTCATGCGCCGCGCTTGACTCGACCCATCAGAAACGTCGTGAGCAGCGGAACCGGGCGACCGGTTGCACCTTTGCTTGCGCCGCTGCGCCATGCGGTGCCGGCGATATCGAGGTGCGCCCAATCGTACTTCTTGGTGAAGCGCGCCAGGAAGCATGCCGCCGTCACGCTGCCGGCGGGTCGACCGCCGATGTTCGCGGCGTCGGCGAAGTTGCTCTTGAGCTGTTCCTGATAGTCATCCCACAGCGGCATGTGCCAGGCGCGATCCCACGCGTCGACGCTGGCCGAGAGCAACTCGTTCGCCAGCGCATCGCGATTGCTGTACAGGCCGCTCGCGACATGACCCAGCGCGATCACGCAGGCACCGGTCAACGTGGCGATGTCGATGACGGCCTGCGGTTGAAAGCGCTCGACGTAGGTGAGCGCATCGCAAAGGATCAGCCGCCCCTCGGCGTCGGTGTTCAGGACCTCGATGGTCTGGCCCGACATGCTGGTGACGATGTCGCCCGGTTTGGTCGCGGCGCCGTCGGGCATGTTCTCGCACGCGGGAATCACGCCGATCACGTTCAGCGGGAGCTTGAGTTCGGCGACCGAGCGCATCGTGCCCAGCACGCTGCCCGCGCCAGACATGTCCCATTTCATCTCATCCATTTCGGCGCCCGGCTTGAGCGAGATGCCGCCGGTGTCGAAAGTGATGCCTTTGCCGACGAGGCAGACCGGTTTGGCCTTCTTCGGGCCGCCGTGATGCTTGAGCACGATGAATTTCGGCGGCTGGCGCGAGCCTTTCGACACCGACAGCAGCGAATGCATGCCGAGCTTTTCCATGTCTTTCTGCTCGAGGACCTCGATCTCAAGCTTCCAGGCACGGGCGAGCTTGCGGGCTTCATCGGCGAGATAGCTCGGCGTGCAGACATTGCCGGGCAGGTTGCCAAGATCGCGCGTCAGCGCCATGCCCGAGCCGATGGCGCCACCTTCGACAGTGCCGCGCTCGGCGGCCTTGACCACGTCGGCCGATGCGCTCAGCAGTTCCGTATGAGTGAGAGTTCGGGGCTCGGACTTCTTCGACTTCATCGCGTCGAAGCGATAGTCGGCGTCGGTGATCTGAATCGCGGCATGGCGCGCCTTCCAGCGCGCATCCTTGAGCGGCACCGGCCAGTCGAGGCAGAACAGGCTCATCCGGTCAGCGCCGGTTTCGAGCGCAAACGCACCGGCCGCCCGCACCGCTTCGCGAAACTGCTTGATGCCGAACTCTTCGATTCGCCCCAGTCCGACAAGCATGACCCGCTCGGCGCCGGTTCCGGCCACGTCGTAGAGCAGCCGCGTGCTTGCGAGCTTGCCGTCCATGTCGCCGCGCTTGAGCACCGCACGCAGCGCACCTTTGCTGGCGCGATCGAGCGTTTCTGCATCCGAGGTGAGCCGCTGCGACTGGAACACGCCGACGACGATCAACGGCGTTTTGAGCTTATCGGGGGCGTGAGCTTTCGTGCTAAATTGCATTCGTTTTCCGGTCGTTGTTATGGTCGATCGCGAGCGGGCAAACCATATTTTTTGACGTCGCGCGGCGTTGCTCGATCCGCGTCATGGACGGGCATCGAATCCGACCGATTATATCGAGGCACCGAGCCCCCAAACGCTTCCAGATGCCATCCGGTGCGCATCAGCCCACACCGCCCCGGAATTGGCTCAATGGCGTCCCACGAAGCTTGGCGAACCCTTGCAGGTGGCCCCCTTTGAACGCGAGGCGCCGGATGGCCTACAAGTCCTAGGGTCGCGACCGTGATCTTCCATCGTGCGACGCTACGTGAGTTCGGCAACCTGGCCGTGGCGGTGTTTCTGGCCCTGTTCGCGATCTCGCTCACCAGTACGCTGGTACGGGTGATCGGGCGTGCGGCTGGCGGGCGCATTCCGACGGAGGCAGTGCTTGCGACCGTTGGATTCACTTCGCTCAATTACCTTCCGGTTTTGCTCGCGCTCACCGTATTTGTCGCTGTGCTGCTGGCGCTGTCACGCAGCTACCGTGATTCGGAGATGGTCGTGTGGTTCGCGGCCGGTCGCCCGCTCCACGCGTGGATCCGTCCGGTGCTCATATTCGCATTGCCGATCGCCATGGTCATCGCTGCGCTCAGCCTGTTCCTGACGCCGTGGGCCAATCGCGAACTGGAGAGCTTTCGCCAGCAGTTGGCCAGCCGAGAGGAGACTTCGCGGATCGCCCCCGGCGTGTTTCTCGAAGCGGCCAGCGGCGAGCGGGTGTTTTTCGTGGAATCGCTGGAAAAGGAGGGGCAGCGCGTCGAGAACGTGTTCGTCTCGTTCCGACAGCACGGCCGGCTCGGAGTGGTGGTCGCCAAGCGCGGCTACGTCGAAGTGGCCGCCAACGGCGATCGTTTCGCCGTTCTGGAAGATGGCCGTCGGTACGAGGGCAATGCGGGCACACCCGAGTACCGGGTCATGGACTTCAAGCGATACCTCATCCGGATCGAAGCGAAGGAGTCGCCCGTCGACCAGGTTTCGGTCAAGGCGATATCGACGTTCCAACTGATCGCGTCGCCCTCGCGCGACCATCTCGCGGAGCTGTTGTGGCGCATGGGCCTGCCACTTATCGCGCTCGTGCTGGCCTTGCTCGCCATTCCGCTGTCGTTCGTGAATCCGCGCGCCAGCACGTCACTCAATCTGCTGTTCGCGGTTTTCATCTACATGATCTACACGAATCTGCTTTCCGTCGCCCAGGCGCAGGTGGCGCAGGGCAAGCTCAGTTTCGGCGTGGGCTGGTGGCTGGTCCACGTGATGATGCTCGTGGTGTTCCTGCTCATGCTGATGCGCCGGATGCGCACCCGGTTCTTGCCCAGGTGGCGTCGATGACCACGATCCGCCGATACATCGGCCGCGAAGTGTATGTCGCGACGGCGTTCGTGCTGTTCGCGTTTCTTGGCCTGTTCACGTTCTTCGACCTGATCGCGGAACTGCGTGACGTCGGCAAGGCCGGCTATCGCCTCACGCATGCGTTCGCCTTCGTGCTGCTGAGCATTCCTGGCCACGCGTACGAGCTGTTCCCCATCGCCGTGCTGATCGGGACGCTCTACGCGTTGTCGCACCTCGCCTCCAATTCGGAGTACACGGTGATGCGTACGGCGGGCTACTCGCCCTATCAGGCCGGGTTCAGTCTGCTCAGAATCGGGCTGGTCTTCGTGGTGCTCACGATCATCGTCGGCGAGCTGGTTACGCCGTATGCAGAGCGCGCCGCCCAGCGTTTTCGATTGCTGGCCCTGGGCTCGGCGATCGCGCAGGAATTCCGCTCGGGCATGTGGGTGCGCTCGGATTCGCGCTTCGTGAACATCCGGCAGGTTGCGCCTGATTCGTCGCTCTCGGGAGTCGTGGTGTACGACTTCGACGACGATCTGCGGCTGCGGTCGATCAGCGAAGCCAAGACTGGTCGTTACGCTGGAGAGAATCAATGGGAACTGGCGGACATCACGCAGACCCGCTTCTCGGCATCGGGGACCGTCGTCGAGGCACTGCCGTCGATGCAATGGCGATCCGTGCTGACGCCGGAAGTGCTCGCGGCGCTTACCGTGGATCCGCAGAAAATGCCTGCGTGGAACCTGTTCCAGTACGTGCGCCATCTGGTCGCGAACAAGCAGCGCACGGAACGCTACGAGATTGCGCTCTGGAAAAAGGTGTTCTATCCGTTCGCAACGCTGGTGATGATGGCCCTGGCGTTGCCGTTTGCGTACGTGCATGTGCGCCAGGGCGGATTGGGCGTGAAAGTGTTCTCGGGGATCATGCTCGGAATCGTCTTTCACGGCCTGAACAGCCTGTTTTCCCACCTGGGCATTCTCGGGCAGTGGCCGCCCATGGCAAGCGCCGCCTTGCCCAGCGTGCTGTTCTTTTTTATGGCGATGGCGATGATGTGGTGGGTTGAGCGACGCTAACGACGTTTCGGTGCAGCGCGCAACGAATCAGTCTGACGCCGATCTTGGCTCGACCACCAGGCGCGTTCCGGCGAGTCGGTCGTAAAGCGCCTGCCGGTCAGAATCCAGGAAGCGCCAGGCCAGTGCAGCGACGAGAGGCAGCAGGGTCACCCACGCGACGGCAGAGTCCGAGTGTTCGCGCAACCAAAGGAGTGCGCCGCTCGCGAGCCCCCACGCGATCGAGGCAAGGACGAAACGGGTGACATAGGGCCGCAGGGCTGAGGGCCGTTGCGCGGGAGTGGGCGCAGAATCGCCCACGGCCAGGACCCGAAGCCGCCATGCCTTCATCGGCAGGGTCTGCCCGGCGCGCCAACACCACACGAAGTAGACCGCCAGCGCGAGATAGCACGCCACAAAGAGCGCCGAGCGGGCAGTATGGCCAAGGCGTTCGCCCGCATGGCCCCACAGTTGGGCGGCCCCGACAAAAATGCCACCGACCACGATGACGATCGCGGCCACGGGGAGCAGCTCATACAGGCTTGCGGCCAAGCGCCGCCTGAGGCCACAGGCCGGTAGTGGCTTCCTCGAATTTGCAAGACCAGGGTCCGTCACGTCGATCGCGAAGACTGGGGAACCGCGCGATGCTACCGCGCTGGACCGTCCGGTTCTTGACCGGCGCGAACGGGACGCAGCGAGGGCCGAAGCTGTCCGCAGCTACTCCGTACTTCTACAGTGGTCGGACTCAGTTGCGCCGCTGGGTCGAATTTGGAGTTGACCAGCGTTGGCGCTCGTCTTCCGGAAGCGTGCGGTACTCGTCCCACTTCTGGCGCACGACTTGGCGCTGGCCCTCGGGCAACCTGGAGAGATCCCGGTAGGAGTCGCGCGCTACTTGCCGCTCCTGTGGCGAAAGATTCGACCAAGCCTGCATGCGGAATTGAATCCGTTTCTGCTCCTCCGGGCTCATTTGCGCAAAGCGCGCGGCTACGCCCAACCACTTTCGTTTCCGGGGCTGGTCGAGGTTGTTCCACTCGTTCTTCAAGGGTGCGAGCGCTGCCTGTTGTGCACCGCTCAGTTCCGCCCACTTTGGATTGTCCTTATCCGCTGCGGTGGCCGCGCTTACGCAAAGCGCCAAACCCAGCGCGATGATCAGTCGCTTGAGCGCTGTAGCCATGATCGGAATCCTTGGTCGAGGTAGGCGTCGATCGGCAGGTCGCCTTTGAGCACCGCCGCATCCAAATCTGACAGATCGTCAGGTTGCGAGCTTTGCCAGTAGTGGAAGCCGACCAGTACCAGCACGGCGAAAGTGACCGGAACGATCCACCTTGAAGTGTGGCCCAGCGGCCCAAGCGGTCCAAACATGCGTCCGGCCCAAGCCGGCACGAGTTCGAATCCCGACACCCGGTGCCGTGCGATGGCCCGTTCGCGGGCGATCTGCAGCCGCCGGAGCTTCTCGGTCTCGAGTTGGTTAAGCCCCTGATTCAACAAGCCTCGAATCCGGGCGCCGGTGCGATCTTCGTTCATAAGTCCAGGGTGATGCCTTTGGCGCGTAACGATACGGCCAGTGTGTGTGTTGCCCGCGAGCAATGGGTCTTGACGCTGCCTTCGGAGCAACCCATTACCGCCGCGGTCTCGGCTACGTCGAGTTCCTCCCAGTAACGAAGAAGGAAGGCCTCGCGTTGACGCGTGGGCAACTTCTGGATCTCGTGCTCAAGCAGCGCGAGGATTTGTGCCTGCGCCAACTGGTTGGCAGGGTTATCCGAGATGTTGCCTTCGACATTCGCCTCGAACGTGTCGAGCGGGTCGGTGTCGTCATCATCGGACTTTCCGATCAGGCTCGATAGGGGCGTCGTCCACAGGGCCCGCACTTTCTGGCGGCGAAAGTGGTCGCGCATGGCGTTCTGCAGGATCCGCTGGAACAGCAGCGGAAGCTCTTCGGGGGGGCGCCCGCCGTACTTCTCCGACAGGCGCATCATGGCGTCCTGAACCAGGTCGAGTGCGGTTTCTTCGTCGCGGACCGCGAAGAGGGCGTGCTTGTAAGCGCGACGCTCCACCGAAGCCAGAAAGTCGTCGAGCTCGGATTTAGAAGCCAGTGTGTAGTCCCTTCGCGCGGGTCGTGCACAGCGGTCGCGCAGATCCCGGATTTGTCTCGGCAGCTTGGCGCCCTGGGCGCCCACTCAACAGGCCGGGCTTGGTCGTCTTGGTCATCGCCGGCGCGGGCGGCGATGTTAGGCCGTTTCCGGTGGTCTTCTCAAGGGCTGGCCATCCGCGCCGTTCCTTGGCTCAGCCGCCTCTTTCGGACGGGGGCTGTTTCGCTTTAAAATTCAAGCTCTTTCCTAACGCACTCCGGGGCAGCCCCCATTTTGGCGAGGCGACGCCCGACGGTGACGTGCGCAAATAACCCGCGGATATTCCATGCTATTGAGTGGCGCCGAGATCGTCATCAAATGCCTTGAGGCAGAGGGGGTCGAGTACGTTTTTGGGTATCCAGGCGGGGCAGTGTTGTTCATCTACGACGCGCTGTTCAATCAGGACAAGGTCAAGCACGTGCTGGTGCGGCACGAGCAGGGCGCGGCCCATGCTGCCGACGGCTATTCCCGAGCCAGTCACAAGGTGGGCGTCTGCCTAGTGACGTCCGGGCCCGGAGTCACCAATGCGGTAACAGGTATCGCCACGGCGTACATGGATTCGATTCCGATGGTGATCATCAGCGGTCAGGTGCCTACGCACGCCATCGGTCTGGACGCCTTCCAGGAAGTCGACGCGGTGGGCATCACTCGCCCCTGCGTGAAACACAACTTTCTGGTGAAGGACGTCCGCGAACTGGCCGAGACCATGAAGCGCGCGTTCCACATCGCGCAGACCGGACGCCCCGGGCCGGTGCTGGTCGACATCCCGAAGGACGTGACCGCGGCGCAATGCGAGTTCGTGTATCCCGAATCCGTCTCGCTTCGATCGTACAACCCCGTCGTGAAGGGGCACGCCGGGCAGATCAAGCGCGCGGTGCAATTGCTGGTCGAGGCCAAGCGTCCCATGGTCTACACCGGCGGCGGAGTCATTCTCGCCAATGCGGCAGACAAGCTGACCAAGCTGGTCAAGACGCTGGGTGTGCCGTGCACCAACACGCTGATGGGATTGGGCGGATATCCCGGTACCGACCCGCAGTTCGTCGGCATGCCCGGCATGCATGGCACCTACGAAGCGAACATGGCCATGCAGCACTGCGACGTACTACTCGCGGTAGGCGCGCGATTCGACGATCGCGTGATCGGGGATCCACGCCACTTCGCCCAGGTCGAGCGCAAGATCGTCCATATCGACATCGATCCCTCGTCGATCTCCAAGCGCGTCAAGGTCGACGTGCCGATCGTCGGCAACGTGCCCGAAGTGCTAGACGAATTGATGCGTCAGTTGGAGTCGCGCTTGGGCGAGATCGATCGCAAGGCCGTCGACGCCTGGTGGACGCAGATCGAGCTGTGGAGATCGAAGGACTGCCTGCGCTACGACCGGGCCTCTGCGCAGATCAAGCCGCAGTTCGTGCTTGAAAAACTCTATGAGATCACGCGCGGGGATGCCTTCATCACCTCCGACGTGGGCCAGCATCAGATGTTCGCCGCGCAGTTCTACAAGTTCGACAAGCCGCGTCGCTGGATCAATTCCGGTGGTCTGGGAACCATGGGGTTCGGGCTACCTTCTGCGATGGGCGCGCAACTCGCCAATCCGGGGGCGACCGTGGCCTGCGTAACCGGCGAAGCGTCGATCATCATGTGCATTCAGGAGCTGTCGACTTGCAAGCAGTACCGGTTGCCGATCAAGCTGATAAGCCTGAACAATCGGTACATGGGCATGGTGCGGCAGTGGCAGCAGTTCTTCCATGGCAACCGCTACGCCGAGTCTTACATGAATGCACTGCCCGACTTCGTCCGTCTGGCTGAGAGCTTCGGGCATGTCGGAATGCGCATCGATAAGCCCGCGGACGTGGAACCGGCACTGCGCGAGGCGTTCGCGCGCAAGGACGATCTGGTGTTCATGGATTTCGTGACCGATCAGACCGAGAACGTGTACCCGATGGTGGCTGGCGGCAAGGGCTTGACCGAGATGATCCTTGCCGAGGAGTTGTAACGGCCAGGGGCGGCAACCGCGGGTCTCGAAAGCACTCGAGCAACGCAGAGTTCAATCGCTTGCCGTTGTGATTGCGGCGGGCGGGCAACATCGGCCGAGAAGGGCGGCCTGCAGACGGAAGCGTGCTGGCGCAGCGACGCAAGCACCGGTTCCGGCGGCGTGACGACATTCCATGAGACACATCATCTCCATCCTCCTCGAGAACGAAGCGGGCGCGCTGTCGCGCGTTGCCGGCCTGTTCTCGGCGCGGGCGTACAACATCGAATCGCTGACCGTGGCGCCGACCGAAGACGCCTCGCTGTCGCGCATGACGGTCGTCACCACCGGCTCGTCCGACGTGATCGAGCAGATCACCAAGCAGCTCAACAAGCTGATCGAGGTGGTCAAGCTGGTCGACCTGTCCGAAGACAAGCACATCGAGCGTGAGCTGATGCTGGTCAAGGTACGAGCCACCGGAGGTTATCGGGACGAAATGAAGCGCATGGCCGACATCTTCCGTGGCCGCATCATCGACGTCACCGAGACCACCTTCGTCATCGAGCTGACGGGCACTGGAACCAAACTCGACGCGTTCCTCGACGCGATCGATCGCGGCGCCATCCTCGAGACCGTGCGCACCGGCGCATCGGGGATCGCCCGCGGCGTGCGCGTGCTGCGGGCCTGATCGATCCATCCGAGCGCGCCCGACTAATCTCCATTTTCGCGTCGCGCCGCCATTCCAACCGGCGCGAGTCGCCCACCAGCCGTTTTCCGATCCGCATACTCCAAAGGGGGAAGCATGAAGGTCTATTACGAGAAAGACGCCGATCTGTCGCTCATCAAGGGCAAGAAGGTCACCATCGTCGGTTATGGCTCCCAGGGTCACGCCCACTCGCTCAATCTGCATGAGTCGGGCGTGAAGGTGACCGTTGGGCTGCGCAAGGGCGGCGCCTCGTGGGACAAGGCGCGCAAGGCCGGATTGAAAGTCGCCGAGGTCGGTGATGCGGTCAAAGGCGCCGACGTCGTGATGATGTTGATGCCCGACGAAAGCATCGCCGCCGTGTACAAGAGCGATGTCGAGCCGAACATCAAGAAAGGCGCCTCGCTCGCCTTCGCGCACGGCTTCAACATCCACTACGGGCAGGTGCAGCCACGCGCGGATCTCGACGTGTGGATGGTCGCGCCCAAGGCCCCGGGTCATACGGTTCGCTCGACGTACTCCGCCGGCGGCGGCGTGCCGATGCTGATCGCGGTCCATCACGATCCGTCAGGCAAGGCCCACGACATGGCGCTTTCGTACGCGGCCGCGATCGGCGGCGGCAAGGCCGGCGTGATCGCCACCAACTTCAAGGAAGAGACCGAGACCGACCTGTTCGGCGAGCAGACCGTCCTGTGCGGCGGCTGCGTCGAGTTGGTCAAGAAGGGCTACGAGGTGCTGGTCGAAGCCGGCTACGCGCCGGAAATGGCCTACTTCGAGTGCCTGCACGAGCTGAAACTGATCGTCGACCTGATGTACGAGGGCGGCATCGGCACGATGAACTACTCGATATCGAACAACGCCGAATACGGCGAGTACGCCACCGGACCGAAGATCATCGACGAGGGCACCAAGGATCGCATGCGCGATGCGCTAGCCCGGATCCAGTCCGGCGAGTACGCCCGCGATTTCATTCTGGAGAACCGCGCCGGTGCGCCGACGCTGCTGTCGCGTCGACGCATGACCGCAGAGCACTCGATCGAGGTCGTGGGCGGCAAGCTGCGCGACATGATGCCGTGGATCCGGCGCAATCGCCTGGTCGATCAGTCGAAGAACTGATGCGGCTCGGGTGTAGCGCACGATGTCGGTAGCTTCGTATCCCCACCCGATCCTGGCGCGAGAGGGCTGGCCGTACTGCGCCGCGCTCCTGGTCGTCGGGCTCGCGGTGCACTGGTGGGCCGGTTGGGTTTGGGCGCTGCCGATCTGGATCGCACTACTGTTCGTGGTGCAGTTCTTTCGCGATCCGCCGCGCGCGGTGGCGGGCGACGAGCGTTCGGTCGTCGCGCCCGCCGACGGTCGGATCGTGGCGGTCACGAGTGCGCAGGATCCTTATCTCAATCGACCGAGCCTCAAGGTCAGCGTGTTCATGAACGTCTTCAACGTCCATTCCAATCGCAGCCCGGTCGATGGCGAAGTGAGGCAGGTGTGGTATCACGCCGGTTCGTTCCTCAACGCCGCGCTCGACAAAGCCTCGGCGGAGAACGAACGGAACGCGCTGTGGATGCGTACCCGCCAGGGTGAGGACGTGACCTGCGTGCAGATCGCCGGACTGATCGCGCGACGTATCCTGTGTTACGTGAAGGATGGCGCGACGCTTACGCGCGGCGAGCGATTCGGCTTCATCCGCTTCGGATCGCGCGTCGACGTGTATCTGCCCGTGACCGCCCGTGTGAAGGTAGAGCTGGGTCAGAAAGTGTATGCTTCATCGACATTACTGGCCGAGCTGCCGTAGAGCAGCGTCGCCGCGCTGGCATCGAATCGGCCCGGCGTAAATCGATCGAGGAGCCCGAACGCAGATGGCGAGTCACGTTCCGATGAAACCGGGCATGCGCGGTCGGTTTCGTCGTCAGGGGATCTATCTCCTGCCCAATCTGTTCACCACCGCTTCGCTGTTCGCTGGTTTTTACGCCATCGTCCAGGCAATGAACGGAGCATTCGAGCGGGCCGCGATCGCGATTTTCGTGGCCATGGTTCTCGATAGCCTCGACGGCCGGGTAGCCCGCCTGACCCGCACTCAGAGCGAGTTTGGCGCCGAGTTCGATAGCCTGTCCGACATGGTTTCGTTCGGCGCGGCGCCGGCGCTGATCATGTACGAATGGGCGCTCAAGGATCTTGGCCGCGTCGGCTGGATCGCTGCGTTCACCTACTGCGCGGCCGCCGCGCTGCGTCTGGCGCGATTCAATACGAACATCGATATCGTCGATAAGCGCTTCTTCCAGGGGCTGCCGAGTCCTGCCGCCGCAGCGCTGGTAGTCGGGTTCATCTGGGTCAGCGACGATTTCGGCATTCGCCGTGAAGACGTGCTGCGCGCGATCGCCTGTGCATTGACGGTTTTCGCGGGCATCACGATGGTCACCAACATCAAGTTCTACAGTTTCAAGGATCTCAACTTTCGGCGCAGCGTCCCGTTCTGGGCGGCACTGCTGATGGTGCTCTCGATGCTGTTGATCTCGGCCAATCCGCCGCTCGTACTATTCGGCATGTTCGTGGCTTACTCGGTGTCGGGCTACGTGTACTGGCTGTGGAACTTCCGCCGAGCGCGATTGCCGTTCTAGATTCGCACGAGCAGCCTGCTTGTTGCCGACGGATTCGAAACTCGCTATAGTCCGGCGCATGTCGGCCTCCTACGCCAACGCCCTGATTCCAGCGGCATCGCTCGCACTGCGAGCGGGTGCCCTGCGCAGCCTGCTCGGGCTGCTGCTGCGCCTCGCGCGCTAAAACCCCAGACCCACAATTCGAGTAGTCGACCTGCGCGATCCCCGCAACGGGAGCCGTGCGCCGTTTCATCCCCAACCTTTCTGCCTGCTGTCTGCCCGAGGAACGAGGAAATCACCATGGAAGACCGTCTCATCATTTTCGATACGACCATGCGCGACGGTGAGCAGAGCCCCGGCGCATCCATGACCCGCGAGGAGAAGGTGCGGATCGCGCGCCAACTCGAGCGACTGAAGGTCGATGTGATCGAGGCGGGTTTTCCCGCCTCCTCGCCGGGTGATTTCGAGGCGGTCCGCGCGGTTGCGCGAGTCGTCAAGGACTCCACCGTTTGTGGTCTGGCGCGAGCCAACGATCGCGACGTCGGTCGCGCGATCGAGGCGCTCAAGGGCGCCAAGTCCTGGCGGGTACACACGTTCATCGCGACCAGCCCGCTCCACATGGAGAAGAAGCTGCGGATGAGCCCGGAGCAAGTGCTGGAGCAGGCCAGGCTCGCGGTCCGCTACGCGCGCAAACACTGCGATGACGTGGAGTTCTCGCCCGAGGACGGCAGCCGCTCCGAAGTGGATTTTCTGTGCCGCGTGCTCGAAGCCGTCATCAAGGAGGGCGCGCGCACGATCAATATCGCGGACACCGTCGGATATGGCGTGCCGCAGCAGTTCGGCGAGTTCGTCCGCACCCTTCGTACGCGCGTGCCCAATGCTGACCGGGCCGTGTGGTCAGTGCACTGCCACAACGACCTGGGCATGGCGGTGGCCAATTCGCTAGCCGGTGTCTACATCGGTGGCGCGCGCCAGATCGAGTGCACCATCAACGGCCTGGGCGAGCGCGCAGGCAACACTTCGCTCGAGGAAGTCGTGATGGCGGTCCGTACGCGGCGCGATTTCTTCAAGCTCGACACTCGAATCGACGCCAGCCAGATCGTGCCGGCATCGCGCCTGATTTCGCAGATCACCGGCTTCGTGGTGCAACCCAACAAGGCGGTGGTGGGTGCAAACGCGTTCGCGCACGCCTCGGGCATCCATCAAGATGGCGTACTGAAGCAGCGCGAGACCTACGAGATCATGCGCGCGGAGGATGTGGGCTGGACCACCAACCGGATCGTGCTGGGCAAGCTCTCCGGCCGCAACGCCTTCAAGCAGCGCCTGAAGGAACTCGGCGTCGAACTCGAATCGGAGGAGGCGGTCAATTCCGCATTCCAACGTTTCAAGGAGCTGGCTGACAAGAAGGCCGACATCTTCGACGAGGACATCCACGCGCTGGTCTCGGCGGAGGTTGCGCCCGAACGGCACGATCGATTCAAGTTCGTGTCCCTTGCACAACGCAGTGAGACCGGGGAGCGCCCGTTTGCGCAGATCGTGCTGACGCAGGGCTCGAAGGAAGAGCGCGCCGAAGCGCATGGCAGCGGGCCTGTCGATGCGACGTTCAAGGCGATCGAGTCGGTCGCCAAGAGCGGAGCGGAACTCGAGCTCTATTCGGTCAACGCTGTGACGCAGGGAACCGAATCGCAAGGTGAGGTGACGGTGCGCCTGTCTCGCGGCGGTCGTATCGTCAACGGCGTGGGTGCCGACACCGACATCATCGTGGCTTCGGCCAAGGCCTACATCGGCGCGTTGAACAAACTGTTCGGCGAGGGTGATCGGCTCAATCCGCAGATGTCCGTCGAGACGCCCTGATCGGGGCATGAGCGCGCGGTGTGTGCCGCGCGCCTTACGCGGGACTCAGCGCGGTTCAGGCGCGCGCGCTGCACCGATCGCGCAGGCAAAAAATGTGATCGACAGCGCGCACTCGAACCAGGCGAGCACCTGACTGGTACCCGTATCGGACCAGCCGCGTACGATGCCCTCGGTCATGTAGGCGAGAATCAACATGGCGCTCCACTGGTAGCTGTAGCGGCGTCCGTGCAGGATGCCGCGCAGTGGCGCGAGTAAAGGCAGGGCTTTGAGCACGAGCCACGAGCCTCCCGGTCTAGCCGGTGCAAGCCACAGTTCCCAGGCGAGCGTCAGTGCGATGAGCAGGCAAAGGCTGATCCAGGCACCGTGGTAGAGGACGGGTTTCATCGACGTCGATTGCCGTTCTGCTCTTGTTGCTCGAGCGGTTGGGTGCGTGGCAAGGAGGTTCTCAATGCAATGGTTGAGCGATCTATGGCGGTTTCTCGTGGCGCTGGTGCATCGATTTCGCGAGGACGATGGATTCCAGCTGAGCGGCAGTTTAGCGTTCACGACGATTCTTTCGATCGTCCCGGCCATTACGGTCGCCTTCACGATCTTCTCCGCGCTGCCTGGCTTCCTCGAGTTCTCGGCGGCAATCAATCGCTTCCTGACCGAAAGCCTGCTGCCCGAACGCGTCACGCGCTCGGTGCTCGCTCACATTGACGAGTTCACGCAGAACGCGGCCGGCCTCACGACCCTCGGGCTGATCGGTATCGTGGTGAGCGCGCTGATCCTGGTCGGAACCATCGAGCGGGCGTTCGACCGGATCTGGCGTGTGCGGCATCCGCGCCCGCCGGGTCTGCGAGTACTGATCTACTGGGGCGTGATGACGCTCGGGCCGATCCTGGTCGGAGCGAGTCTGTGGATGTCGTCCTACGTCATGCAACACTCGCTCGGGCTGGTTTCGCGAGTTTCGATTCTGGGAACCGCGCTGGCCACCGGATTGCCGCTGTTGATCATGGCGGCGGCATTCTCGCTGCTCTATGCCCTTGGACCTGGCCGCCACGTTTCGCCCAAGCACGCGGTGATCGGCGGCGCGGTGGCGGCCATCTTGTTCGAACTGGCGAAGTACGGCTTCGCAATCTATGTCACCGAGTTCGCCTCGCAGACGCTGTATGGGACGTTTGCTGTGGTGCCGATCTTTCTGTTGTGGATCTATCTGTCCTGGGTGGTTGCAGTTGTCGGTGCGGAGATCGCAGCACTGGCGCCCGACTTCGGCCATCTGCGCAAAGGTGGCCGCGCAATCACGCCCGCGCTCGACGATCTGCTGCCAATGCTGCGCGCGCTGCTGGCGAGCCAACGCGAGGGGCAACCGGTGGGGGCGCGACAGCTTGCGCGAGAGTCGGGTCTGGAGTCAGATCAGGCGGAGAGTCTGCTCGAGCGTCTGGCCGATGCGGGCTGGATCGTTCGCGGTGATGCGGAGCGCTGGGCGCTCACGTTCGATCCGAATCACGTGACCATCGCCCAAATCGTGCGATCACTCTCAGCGCACCGTGGGGTCGCCGGAGTGAGCGGCGTCTCGGACGTACTGAGCGAGGTCCACGCGGTGATCGCCCGGCCGGTCGGAGTGCTGGCGCCCATCGCCGCTCGTCCGCAACTCGCTACGGGAGGCGAAGACGCGAGCGGTTCGCGTGGCGGGCGTTCGGGCCAGTGAGGCGTGCTGGCCGAGTGATGCTCGCCAAGGCAGCAGTGCGGGTGGCGCGGGTGCGTCGCCGTGCGCCGGCTAGCAGTCGGGCTCCAGATCGGTGATCTGGACCAGATTGGTGCTCTCGCGGACCGATCTCGGGCGCACGATCAGGCGCGAATCGAGCGCGCCAATGGTCAGTTCCCAGCGATCGTGCAAGGCGACCGGCGATGAAACGATTGTCGCCGCACGGGCGTCCGATTCCGCGTTCTGAAGAAGAAGCGCGCGCACCGGTTCTCCGTTACCGTTTGCCAGTGCGACGGACCGCACCAGCGAGCTGATTTCCTCGAGGCCTACCTCCACCTGCTCGGGGCTGTCCGACACGACCCATCGCACCAGGCACAGATGACAGGCGCGGCCATTACCTGCATGCAGCCCTACGACGTCGCCCACGCCAAGCTGCTCGACCGATTCCCCGGTATGCATCAAAGCGAAGCCGTTCCGGCTTTCGTTGGTCACGATCCAGTGCCCGGCAGAGCGTTCGTCTCGCTCTCCCGAAAGGAAGTGCCAGATTCGATCCAGTCCGACGAAGATCTCAACACGAGCGTGCGTCTGCAGTCGATTCAGGCGCCGCGAAGGTTTCGAGGTCCACTGCTTGCGCAGTGCATCGATCAGGGCCGCGTCTTGAGGCGCAGATTGAGCGATATGGTGCAGCCGATCGATCACCGCGGCACAGGTGAACACCAGGTCGCCCTGTTGTGCAGACGGTTGTCGCTGCGCGCCCGCGAATGTGCCGGGTACATCACGTTGAGGCTTGATGATGAAGGTTCCCGTTCCAGGCGCGACCGCTTGGCTGCGCCACGGGGATACGGCTGTCTGATCCGCTTGTTGCTCGACGAGATCCAGCAGTCGCTCCAGATCGCGTCGGACCAGTCGCTGCGGCTCGGCAAACGCGGTCAGCAATGCTTTGCGATAGATCGTCGAGGGCGTCTCGGGAAGATCCGTGGGCGTGCGATTCACCAGCCCTCGCCGGAGGGCGAACTGGTGCATCTCGTGCATTTCCTGCCACACCCCTTTCGGGACCGCGGTGTATTGCCGGTAGGCAAGCACCATGCGCTGATGCGACAGTTGCATCGTGCGAAACACCGGCAGCAGGGCGCGCCCGCTCGAAGCCAGGCCGAACAGGCGGCGTGACAGTTCCGCCAGCAGAATCCGATAGCTCGCGGCGGTGCCGGCGAACATGGCGTCGAGCAGTCGCGCGTGTGTTCGGGCTTGCGTGGTCAATGGGACGTTCGAATCGTCCGGTGTCGACTCGATGAGCGAGCGGCAGCGCATCGCGACTGCGTGAATGCGTTCACTCAAATCCAGCCGCACGCCGACGCGCAGGCGATGCGCGTTCAGCGACTCGAGCTGCTGGACCAACGATTCGACGTCATCGGGCGATGGTTCGGCTGGCAATTGCTCCAGCCAGCCGAGCATCGCTTCCACTGAGAAACCGCCGTTCCCCCCGCGGCCCGCGCCGCGTGGCGCGACTTGCAACGACATCCGATACCTCCCACGAACTGTCTTATTGTTTTCATCAACAAGCGTCAGGGAGGTGAAGGAGCAACGCCTATGCCGGGCGATCGATTGAGCCAATCCTCGAGTGAAGAATCCTGCAGTGCCAATGCTTGTGTTGCACGCCGACGGATTGCGCAGGCGACGCAGATCACAGTCGTTTCACCGCTGCGACGATCGCTCTACGATTTGGTAACGCAACGCCTGCGGAGGACTCAACGATCCGGATCGTTCGGCGACGCTAACCGGGACCGGTCATCGCAATCTGGACGACGTCGACGACGTGTGTCGATTCGAGCGTTCGTTGTGGCTCGATCTCGAATTCACCTTCGGTCACGCGGACGAGCAGCTTGCGATGGGCGCGCACAAAGCGCGAAGCCGCAATCAGGACCGGCACGCGATTGAATGGCGATGATGGGGGGGCAAGCAATGCTCGCGCAAAGGCCGAGTCGAGCGCTCCGATCGTCGCGATCATCACCGGCTTGAGTTTGGGTGAGAGCAATTGCACCCCGATTTCCAGATGATCGACATGCTCGCTCTGAATCCTGCGGACGAAGGCGACTGAAACTTCGGAGCGACCGGTAGGGCGCAGGGCGACGATCTCGCCGACTGTCATCGATGGGGTGGCGCCGCGCGCGTGGCGCAAGGCATACCCCCCTGCGCTCTCGTTCATGATCACCCAGTCCGCTGCACCGGCAGGCGTTGCAGCCTCCGTGCGCAGGCCACCGCGCAGTAGATTTCCATCGCCGTGGAGAAACCTCCATACGCGTTCCAGTCCGACGTGAACCTCGATCCTTGGACGAAATTGGACGCGTGCGGAGCGAACCCGACGAGAGCCGGACCAGTTGTCTACCAGCTGTCGCAGCAGTCCTCGGTACGAAGGCGTATCGGCATCTGAAGGCAAGCCGAACTCCAGTGGACTCGCGCCGCGGTCGATTGCATCCAACAACCGGGTGATCCGCTTTACGAGCGGGGTACAGGCAAGCAGCAGGCGCGGCCCTTGGCCGTCGACATCGGGATGCTTCGCCAACGATAAACCAGCGATGTCGCGAAGCGGGTCGATGACGAAGATGCCATCGCGCTTCTTCGGTGCGGCGGCCGGCAGAATGCGCGCGGCCTCGCTGAATTTCGATACGTACTCCTGAACCCGCCGCAGATCGGTGTCGTTCAGCCGGGCCGGATCGGCGAAGTCCACCAAGAGGGCCCGTCGATAGATGGACGTGGCGCTTGCACGCGGCGTGTTGATCTCCTTGCTCGCCAACTGCCACTTGGCGGCAATGCCGAAAAGTTCGTGGAGTCGTGACCATGCCCCCCGTGGGGCACGTGCCCGCACTCGGTAGGCAAATCCGATGCGACGCGCGGTGAAATCCATCGCGTGCACGAGCGCGATATGCAACGCGGCCTTTCCACCAAGCCCCCACAGGCCTTTGCGTTTCTCAAGCACCGGCTTGGAGTTCGCGGCGGCGAGTTCGCGCAGTAATCGGGTCATCAGATCGGTCATTCGCCGCGCTTCGCCCGAGCGCGGCGACGCGGCGCTGGCCAGCTGCGCGTCGATCCTGCTGAGCACTGGTTCGACGCTCATGCGAATCGCTTCGAGCCCCTCGAGCCTGATGCTGCGGCTCAGATCAGCGCGGTTGAACGCACGGATCTCTTCGATGATCTGGGCGGAGCTTTCTTCGAGGTCGAAGATGGGCAGCTCGAGCAGCCTGCGGCGCAGCGCCTGCGCGGCGAAGTTCGACTGACGCGCCTGAGCCTGCCGCGGCGGAATGAAGAAGCTGGGCATCGAAGGTGTTATTGGAATTGGATGCGACCAGAGGCGATCGGTCGTGCAGGGGCGTGCAAGTTGCATGCCGCGCGGCGCATGGGGCACGGAACAGCCCGGTAGTTTCGTTCGACCGCTGTCAGCGCGCGGGCTCGCGCAAGAACTATTTGGCAGTGCGAGGCGCGGTCACATCAGTTTGCCGTCGTAGTTCCATTGCCGCCATGCGGCCATGACCAGATTCGGATACTCGGGACGGCCGAGGCTGCCGTTGTAGCGACCAAGCGCGCGAAACAAATCGCCTTTCTCGATGTCGAGATAGTGGCGCAGGATCACGCAGCCGTAACGCAGGTTCGTCCGAAGGTGAAACAGGTTGTGATCCTTCTCGCCGATCAGACCGACCCAGAAGGGCATGACCTGCATCAGACCACGTGCACCCGCTGTCGAGATCGCGTAGCGGCGGAATGCGCTTTCGACTTGCATGATGCTCAGGACGAGCTGCGGATCCAAGCCAGCTCGTGTTGCCTCGTAGTGCACCGTCTTGAGCATTTCCACGCGCAACTGCTGATCCGGAATGCGCCCCTTCAGCCGCTCCGACATATCGCCAAGCCAGCGATAGCCATCCTTCGGATCGGAGAACCGCAGTTGCGGAATTGCGCCGTCGTTGACTGCACGTGACATCGAAGCGCGCACACTCGCAGCCAGCGGCTCGTACATCTGCGCCCCAGCGTGGGCTTGGGAACACCCCAGCAGCATAGCCGCGGCCACGAAAGCCAGGCCCGAGAGCAGGGATGCGATGGTTCGATCGCTAAGCATCGTTGGCAGGAGGGGCGAACAGCGGCAAGGTTGGCGCTAGGCGCCGAGTTGCTGCAGCACGTGTTGGACCGCCTCGCCCACAGGCACCGGCCGAGCCGACGCATCTCGGCGACCCTGATAC
The DNA here is from genome assembly GCA_902826155.1 of uncultured beta proteobacterium. The sequence goes on along the minus strand of CADEDU010000002.1, from coordinate 148,318 downwards.
TCCACGTTCCCTGCCTGCAATCCCCGATCGCCGACGACCAGTCGATGCGGAATGCCGATCAGCTCCAGATCAGTGAGCAGCACGCCGGGACGCTCGTCGCGATCGTCGAGCAACGCGTCGACGCCGGCGTCGCGCAAAGCCGAGTAAAGCGTGTCCGCGGTCTGGCGGACGTTCGCGTTGCGCTGATAGCCGAGGGGGACGACCGCGACGGTGAACGGGGCGATCGAATGTGGCCAGATGATGCCGCGTGCGTCGTGATTCTGTTCGATCGCGGCGCCGACAATGCGGGTCACGCCGATACCATAGCAGCCCATTTCGAACGCCTGCGACTTACCGCTCACGTCCAGGAACGTCGCGCTCATTGCTTCGGAATACTTGCGGCGCAGCTGGAAGATATGTCCCACCTCGATGCCGCGACGAATGTCCAGTGCGCCGTGGCCATCAGGACTCGGATCACCAGCGACGACGTTGCGGATGTCGGCAACCAGTTCCGGCTCGGGCAGATCGCGTCCCCAGTTCACGCCGCACAGGTGAAAGTCCGGCTCGTTGGCTCCACAGACGAAATCACTCATCGTCGCGACGGCGCGATCGGCGATGACTCGAACGGCCTGCGCGCCAACCGGTCCGATGAACCCGGGCCGACACCCCAGATGGGCTTGCACCTCTGCGTCGGTGGCGAAGCGGAACGGATCGAGGCCGGGAAGTTTCTGTGCCTTGATCTCGTTCAGCGAGTGATCCCCCCGGACCAGCAGCAGGATGAACGATTCGTCGTGCATCACTGCGATCGCTTTCACGGTCGCGGCAAGCGGCACGCCGAGATGCGCCGCCACGTCCTCGCAGCGAGTCATCTTGGGCGTATCGACTTTTCGCATCGGCTGCGTGGCGCTGCCGCGCGCGGACGCCGGTGCCAAGGCTTCGGCCAGTTCGACGTTCGCCGCGTAGGTCGAGGTCTGCGAGAACGCGATCGCGTCCTCGCCCGAATCAGCCAACACGTGAAACTCATGCGATCCGGTGCCGCCGATCGAACCGGTGTCAGCGGCAACGGCACGGAAATTCAACCCGAGTCGGGTGAAGATGCGCGTGTACGTGTCGTACATGTTCTGATACTCGCGCTGCAGATCCTCATAGCTTGCGTGAAAGGAGTAGCCGTCTTTCATGACGAACTCTCGAGCACGCATCACGCCGAAGCGCGGCCGGATCTCGTCGCGAAACTTGGTCTGCAGCTGATAGAAATGCACCGGCAGTTGGCGATAGCTTCGTAGCTCACGGCGCGCGATGTCGGTGATGACCTCCTCATGAGTCGGCCCGACGCAGAATTCGCGATCGTGACGATCCTTCAGTCGCAGCAACTCGGGGCCGTATTTCTGCCAGCGTCCGGACTCCTTCCAAAGTTCCGCCGGCTGTACTGCCGGCATGAACGTCTCGATCGCGCCGGCGCGATTCATTTCCTCGCGGACGATCTGCTCCACTTTGCGCATGATGCGCAGACCGAGCGGCATCCAGGTGTAGATCCCGCCTGCCAGCCGCCGGATCAAGCCCGCACGCAACATCAGCTGATGGCTGACCAGTTCAGCGTCTGCTGGGGCTTCTTTGAGGGTCGAGATGAAGAATCGCGTCGTTCGCATGGCCGTTTCCCGGAAGGCGGCGGATTCTACCTCGCAGGATTGCACCGCTTAGCCGGATGGCGGCACTGACCGCGCGCGCGTCGCGGTTACCTTCCGCTCCCCTGTGAACTATGGAACAATCGATCGTGATCGGTGCGCTGGCGGCGGCGCGAATGGGTTTGAGGTTGCCGCGTCCAGCGATCGGCGCTTGACCAGACTCCCTGTGACTGGAGGCTCAGGGTTGGTCCGGGATGCCGGCCGGGATGGCACAGCCGCAATTCGAACCGTAGAGTGCACCATGCTCGACCGCGATGGGTATCGTCCAAACGTCGGAATTGTCGTCTGCAATGGACGCAATCAGGTGTTCTGGGGCAAGCGCGTCAAGGAGCATTCCTGGCAGTTTCCGCAAGGCGGAATCAAGCACGGCGAATCACCAGCCGAAGCAATGTATCGCGAGCTGCGTGAGGAGACTGGTCTGTTGCCCGAACACGTGCGCGTGCTTGGGCGCACGCGCGAGTGGCTTCGCTACGAAGTGCCCCAGCAACTGATCCGGCGCGAGTGGCGGCAGACCTATCGCGGGCAGAAGCAGATCTGGTTCTTGCTGCGCTTGGTCGGGCGCGATTGCGACGTTTGCCTGCGCTCGAGCGCGCATCCGGAATTCGATGCGTGGCGCTGGAACGACTACTGGGCGCCGCTCAACGCCGTCATCGAGTTCAAGCGAGCGGTGTATGAGCAGGCTCTGCGTGAATTGGAGCGTTACCTGGGTCGCGACATCCATGGACGGCGTGGCCCCGCCTCGACATCGGATTTCATCGGCAATTCCCCTGGCGAGTAGAAGGTCGAGTCGATGCTTGCTCGGATCGGTTGACGGTCCAAAGCGTCGCCGTTAGACTTTGAAAAGATTTAGACTAAGTCTAAGCAAAGAGCGACGGTCCAGCGCGTCGCTCGAAGCCGCTCACGTGGCTCAGCTGTCCGCGGAAGTTGGTCATTCGTCCCAAGATCCGACGATCCGCCGTGCCACATCTCCGCAACCCGCAACCGCTGCAGCTAAAGGAGCAAGCCATGCCGACACTCAAGGGATCGAAGACCCACGACAACCTCAAAGCCGCGTTCGCCGGCGAATCGCAGGCAAATCGCCGCTACCTCTATTTCGCAAACAAGGCGGACGTCGAAGGGCAGAACGACGTTGCCGCACTGTTCCGCTCGACGGCTGAAGGTGAAACTGGCCATGCGCACGGGCACCTGGACTACCTCGCTCAGGTCGGCGATCCCGCCACCGATCTGCCGATCGGCGCCACCCGCGCGAACCTGAAGGCCTCGGTCGCCGGCGAGACGCACGAGTACACCGACATGTACCCGGGTATGGCCAAGTCCGCCCGCCAGGAAGGATTCGAAGAGATCGCCGATTGGTTCGAGACGCTGGCGAAGGCCGAGCGCTCGCACGCCAACCGCTTCCAGAAGGCGTTGGATCAGCTCGCCGACTGAAAGGGAGATCGGCGCAAGGGGATCGCCTCCTCTCCGGCGCGACCGGTCGTTTGGAGGCGCGAAAAGGCAGAGGCAACTCTGCCTTTTTTTGTTCCGGTTGCCCGTCGCGCGAAGGCGCCGCTTCGTGCAACCGAATGATCGGCGCGAATGACCTGCGGTAGCGAACTGCGCCGGTCCTTTCGAAGACCAACCAACCTGACAGCTTGCTATGACTACGCGCGAAGGAAGTCTGGAAGCGCCGACAAGGCACCCGATCGACTGGACGTCCGAGGCTTATTGGGACGAGGCCAAGCTCAACCATGAGCTCGAGCGCGTTTTCGATATTTGCCACGGGTGCAGGCGCTGCGTGAGTCTTTGCGGCGCGTTCCCCACGCTCTTCGATCTGGTCGACGAGGGCAAGACCGGCGAGGTCGATGGGGTCGACAAGAACGACTACGCCAAGGTCGTCGATCAGTGTTACCTGTGCGACCTTTGCTACATGACGAAGTGTCCGTACGTGCCACCGCACGCGTGGAACGTCGATTTCCCGCACCTCATGCTGCGCGCCAAGGCACAGCGCTTTCGCGCCGGGCTCGTTCCCCTGCGCGACAAGGTGCTGGCGAGCACCGACAAACTGGGTATGTTTGCCGGGATTCCTATCGTGACCCAGACGGTCAATGCGGTGAACCGCACTGCGCCGATGCGCGCCGCGATGGAGAAGACGCTCGACGTCGACCGCAACGCGTGGATTCCCGGCTACGCGTCACGCAAGTTCCGCTCGGCGGTCGGAGCCAGTCGGTTCAGTGCGGTCAAGGATGGTGAGCGCACGCCCGGCAAGGTCGCGATCTTCGCCACCTGTTTCGTCAACTACAACGAGCCGAACATCGGCCACGATCTGGTCAAGGTGCTCGATCACAACGCGATCCCCTACGTGTTGGCGAACAAAGAGGCCTGCTGCGGCATGCCCAAGCTCGAGCTGGGGGATCTTGATTCGGTCAAGCGGCTGAAGGAGATCAACGTCCCGCCGCTTGCGAAGCTGGCGCGGGAGGGCTACGCGATTCTTGCCGCGATTCCGTCGTGCGCATTGATGTTCAAGCAGGAACTGCCGTTGATGTTTCCGGGTGACGAAGACGTCAAGGTCGTGCAGCGGGCGATGTTCGACCCGTTCGAGTACTTCGTGGCCCGCAACAAAGATGGGTTGCTGAAGACCGACTTCAACCACCCGCTAGGCCTGGTTTCCTATCACACGCCGTGCCACGGTCGGGTGCAGAACATCGGCAGGAAGACCGAAGAGATGCTCAGGCTCGTTCCCGGTACAACGGTCCAGACGGTCGAGCGCTGCTCGGGACACGCCGGTACGTGGGGCGTGAAGAAGCCCTTCCACAAGACCGCAATGAAGATCGGCCGACCCGTGTTCAGGGCGATGGCCGAGGGCGATCCGCGCTACATCGCATCCGACTGCCAACTGGCCGGACATCACATTGCGCAGGGCATCGCCGAGCAAGGCGGAACCAAGGCCGAACTTGCCCATCCGATTACCTTGCTGCGCATCGCGTATGGCCTGTGATCGCGCGAGCTCCTGATCAATCCCCGTCAATCGCAAATTGACACGCCAAGCCATGCCCAATATCGCCCGAGAAAGTCTGTTGAGTCTGGAGTCCTATGCCAAGCAGCGCAGCGCCTTTCGCGCAAAGGTGCTTGCGCACAAGAAGAATCGCACCATTCATCTGGGCAATCACATCACGCTGATATTCGAGGACGAGTTGACGATTCGCTACCAGGTGCAGGAGATGCTGCGCATCGAGCGAATCTTTGAAGAGGAGGGCATCCAGGGCGAGCTCGATGCGTACAACCCGCTGATCCCGGACGGCACCAACCTCAAGGCGACGATGCTCATCGAGTACGAGGACGTCGCCGAGCGCCAGCGTGCGCTGGCGAAGCTGAAGGGGGTCGAGTCGCGGGTGTGGATGCAGGTCAACGATATGGCGCGCGTAATTGCGATCGCCGATGAGGATCTGGAGCGCGAAAACAACGAGAAGACTGCTGCGGTGCACTTCCTGCGATTCGAACTCGATGCACCGATGATCGCCGCGTTGCGTGCCGGCGGAAGGTTGCTCGTCGGCGTTGACCATCCGCAGTATCTGATCCCAGGCGACGAACTGCCGCAGCAATCACGCGCGGCGCTGATGGCGGACCTGGCCTAGGCGGGTCCACTCCTCGCGGGCTCAGCCGACGAGCACCATGTTGTCGCGATGGATCAGCTCGGGCTGATCGACGTAACCCAGAATCCGCTCGATATCGGCGCTCGATCGCCCCAGGATGCGTCGCGATTCGTCGGCGCTGTAGTTGATCATGCCGCGGGCGAATTCCTTGCCGGTACGGTCGACGCAAGACACGACCGCGCCACGCTCGAATTCACCATCGACACCGATCGCGCCGATCGGCAGCAGGCTCTTGCCGCCGTCGCGCAATGCGCGAACAGCGCCGTCGTCGATGACGACGCGCCCGCCGACCTGCAGATGATCGGCGAGCCATTGCTTGCGTGCCGCCAGGGGCGCAGTCTCGGCTTCGAGGAAGGTACCGATGGGCTCGCCCGCAGCCAACCGCACAAGCACGTCCGGTGCACGTCCCGACGCAATGACCGTGTGAGCGCCGCTTCGCGCCGCGCGCCGTGCCGCGAGCACCTTGGTGATCATCCCACCCCGGCCCAGATGTGAACCGGAGCCACCTGCCATGCCCTCGATTGCCGGATCGTCCGCCCGGGCGCGTTCGACCAGCGTTGCACGCGGATCGTTTCTGGGGTCCGCGGTGAACAGGCCCTGCTGATCGGTGAGGATGATCAGCGCGTCGGCGTCTACCAGGTTCGTGACGAGTGCGCCTAACGTGTCGTTGTCGCCGAACTTGATCTCATCGGTGACCACCGTGTCGTTCTCGTTGATCACCGGAACCACACCCAGTTCGAGCAGCGTCTTGAGGGTGGAGCGCGCGTTGAGGTAACGCTGCCGGTCGGCCAGATCGGCGTTGGTGAGCAGCACCTGAGCAGTGTGCAGGCCGAAGCCGCGGAAGGCGCTCTCGTAGGCCTGGGCCAGGCCCATCTGTCCGACTGCTGCCGCTGCTTGCAAGTCGTGCATTGCGGTCGGCCGGGTTGTCCAGCCCAGGCGCTTCATGCCTTCGGCAATCGCCCCGCTCGATACCACGGTGATTCGCCGTCCTTGTGCACTCAGCTTTGCGATCTGTCCGGCCCATTGCGCGATCGCGGCGTGATCGAGGCCGGTGCCTTCGTTGGTCACCAGCGAACTGCCGATCTTGACGACCAGCGAGCGGCCTTCACTGAGCCTGAAGTTCATCTTGCAGGCTCCGCTCGATAAACGCCATGACCGCACTGCAGAGCGCCTGATTGCCTTCACCGGTAGCGGCGGATATCGCGAAGTGCGGCTTGGTCCATCGCATGCGCCGCAGAAACTCGCGAATGCGGCTTTCGCGTTCCTCGGGTGCGAGCAGATCGATCTTGTTGAAGACCAACCAGCGTGGCTTGCTGTAGAGCGCGGCGTCGAACTTGCGCAGTTCAGCGACGATCGCCTTGGCTTGCTTCACCGCATCGATCGATTCATCGATGGGTGCCAGGTCGACGATATGCAACAACAGTCGGGTTCGGCCGAGATGGCGCAGGAACTGATGCCCCAGACCTGCCCCTTCGGCAGCGCCTTCGATCAGGCCCGGAATATCGGCGATGACGAAGCTGCGATCGATCCCCAGGCGCACGACACCCAGGCTGGGTGCCAACGTCGTGAATGGATAGTCGGCCACTTTGGGGCGAGCGGCGGAAACTGATCGAACGAGGGTCGACTTGCCCGCATTCGGCGCACCCAGAAGGCCTACATCGGCAAGCAGGCGCAACTCGAGCGCGAGGACGCGGCTCTGACCGGGCTTGCCGGGGGTGGCGCGTCGTGGAGCGCGATTCACGCTCGACTTGAAATTCACGTTGCCGAGTCCGCCGCCGCCGCCCTGTGCGAGCGTCGCGCGCTGACCATCGCGTGCGAGATCGGCCACGACTTCGCCGCTTTCCTTGTCGGTGATCACGGTGCCGACCGGGACTCGCAGTGTGATGTCGTCGGCGCCACGACCGTTGCATTGCGAGCCACGACCGCCTTCCCCGGCTTTCGCCCGAAAGATCCGCTGGTAGCGGTAGTCGATCAGCGTGTTCAGGTTCCGATCCGCGACGGCATAGACGCTGCCGCCTCGTCCGCCGTCACCGCCGTCGGGCCCGCCGCGCGGCACGAACTTCTCGCGCCGAAAGCTCACGGCTCCATCACCGCCTTTGCCGGCGTGGACTTCAATTCGGGCTTCGTCGACGAACTTCATGCGTTGAGGCGAGGTGTGGAGTGATGGGCTCGGGGTCGAGTCACGTGGGGAAGTGGTGCAGGTCCAAGCGCTCGTGCAAGCGTGCCAACAAAAAAGCCCTATCTTCCGATAGGGCTCCGCGGGTCTCCAATGAGACCGGATTGCTACGCGGGCAGGACGCTCACGGTGCTGACGCTGCGCGGGCCTCTATGACCGTAGAGCACGCGGCCTTCGATCTTGGCGAAGAGCGTGTGGTCTTTGCCCATGCCTACGTTCTCGCCGGCGTGGATCGTCGTGCCGCGCTGGCGTACCAGTATGCTTCCTGCGCTCACGACCTCGCCGCCGAAGCGCTTGAGGCCGAGCCGCTTCGACTGTGAATCACGGCCGTTCCGGGAACTGCCGCCTGCCTTCTTATGTGCCATCGTCGTGCTCCTCGATATTGCTGACGATCAACGTCTCAGCCGTTGATCGCGGTGATCTGGACCTCGGTGTAGGGCTGCCGGTGCCCTTGCCGCTTCTGATAGTGCTTGCGTTTGCGGATCTTGAAGATCTTGACCTTGTCACCCTTGCCGTGACTGAGGATCTTGCCGGTGACCGATACGCCCGACACCAGCGGTGTGCCCACCTTCACGGCCTCGCCGCTGCCAACCATCAATACTTCGCTCAACTGGACTTCACTACCGACATCGCCCTCGATGCGCTCGAGCCGCAGCTTCTCGCCGGCGCTCACCCGATACTGTTTGCCGCCAGCCTTGATCACGGCGTACATGTTTTGCCACTCCAAGAAAACACGCTAAACGAAAATAACGCGCTAAGCACTGGAAGGGCGGCTCGCGCGGGCCGGCCATCGCTGCGCCGGAATTCCCGAATCTTGCGCCCCGAGGGGCGTCGCGATGGCGCGCGGTGCAAAGCGGCGCTGCCGCCACGGAAAGCCGGTGATGTTATCCCAGTTTTCTTTGTTGAGTCAAAGACTTCGTGCTACCCTCCCACGCCTGAATTGGCATGGACGCTGCGCCGCGAGTCGGGGCCGTCCGTGGCCGGCGGCGCCGTTTCCCTGCACGCGCCGATGCCCCGATCTACTGATCCCGTCCAGTGAACGCTTCAATCGAACCCGTCCGGGCGCTGCTCGAACCGGACATGCGGGCCGTCGACGCTGTCATCCGCGCCAGGCTATGGTCGGATGTCGTGTTGATCCGGCAGATTGCCGAGTACATCGTGGGCGGTGGGGGCAAGCGGTTGCGTCCGGCGGTGCTGATCCTTGCTGCGCGCGCTCTCGGGTACGAGGGCACCCAGCATCACAATCTGGCCGCCGTCGTCGAGTTCATTCATACCGCCACCTTGCTGCACGACGACGTCGTCGATGACTCCTCGATGCGCCGTGGCCGCAAGACGTCGAACGCCCAGTTCGGCAACCCAGCGAGCGTACTCGTCGGGGATTTTCTCTACTCGCGCTCGTTCCAGATGATGGTCCAAAGTCAGGATCTGCGCGTCCTGGGTGTTTTGGCCGATGCCACCAACGTCATCGCCGAGGGCGAGGTTCTGCAGTTGTTGAACGTCCACAACGCGGACATCACGGTCAGTGCCTACCTTGAAGTCGTCCGGCGCAAGACATCGAAGCTGTTCGAAGCCGCCGGGCAACTCGGCGCGATCATCGCGCGCGCGTCGGCGTCCGACGAGGCGGCCCTCGGCCGCTACGGCATGCACGTCGGCACGGCGTTCCAGTTGATCGACGACGTGCTCGACTATTCCGGCGACGAGCGCGAGATGGGAAAAAGCGTCGGCGATGACCTGAGCGAAGGCAAGCCGACGCTTCCATTGATCTACGTGCTCGAGCAAGGTTCGTCCGAGCAGGCTAGCACAGTGCGGCGGGCGATCGAGCAGGGTGGGCGCGAAGATCTGGCGCAGGTGCTCGAGGCGGTGAGAATGTGTGGCGCCCTCGAATACACCCGGGAACAGGCGCGCCGCGAGGTCGAGATCGCGAGGCAGTCGCTCGAAGGGATTGCCGATACTCAATACCGGGAAGCTTTGCTAAACTTGGCGACGTTTGCCGTCGAGCGAAGCTACTAGCGGGTCAGTCGGTCCGACTTGCAGAGCGCCTCGATCCTCCGATGCGTAGAGCAGTCTCCCGTGGCATCGGGTGCAACCGCAAGCGCGTGCATGATCTTCAATTTGCTCATGTCCGCACTCGTCGCTCCGCTTCTCGCGAGCGTCCTCGGGGTGTAGCTCAGCCTGGTAGAGTACTGCGTTCGGGACGCAGGTGTCGGAGGTTCAAATCCTCTCACCCCGACCAATCATTCGATTCGGCATTGACCGTGGGCTGTACCGCCCGCGGGTGGGCGCCTTGGTGTATCCATTGCGCGCCGGCCGGTCCGTCCCCGTGTTCGTTTTGGCGCGCGCATTTGACCTCGCCAGCAGGTCGAGCGTCGTGCAGGGCGCCTTTCCGTTGACACTGATCCAGTGCCAGAAAGCCGCCTCTGGTGCGTGCTACGTCACAATTGACCTGTGTGATCGCGCTTCCAGTGGACGCGGTGCGTGCAAAACTGCCCGTGGAGCGGTGGGCGTGATGCGCAGGGGTTCCTACAATCGCACGCCCAGCGTGCTCCTCACGGATCAGCACTGACCCGATGAGCAAGCTACTTCTTCTGATCCTCGTGCTGGCCGCGGTCTTCTTCATCTGGAAGGGGACGCGCATCGCCAGGCCCAAGCCCCCCGAGCCCAAGAGTGCTGCCCCCGTCGAACGCATGGTGCGCTGCGCGCACTGCGGCGTGTTTCTCCCGCTCTCCGAGGCAGTAGCGCGCGCCGATGAGCACTACTGCTGCGAACAGCACGCCAACCAGGGACGGGCTGACTCTTAGCGGCCTGCCCGACCGTGACCAACCGGTCGCGCCGAGTCTGTGGACGTCGCTTCGGTACTTCAACGTCTACCGGCTGATTGTCGCGGCCTTCCTCGCTGTGCTTGGGCTGGTCAATCCTGCCGCCCTGGGCCTTGGCGAGACCGCGCCGCAGCTGTTCGTGTCCAGCAGCTTTGCCTACGTTGCAGCTGCTGCCCTGCTGCACGTCGTCGTCGTGCGCTTGCGGCACTGGTTCCGGATACAGCTGGCGCTGCACGTGGTCACGGACGTGGTTGCAACCACCGTGCTCATGTACGCCAGTGGCGATCTGCGTAACGGGCTGGGCATCATGCTGCTCATCTCGCTTGCGGTGGCAGCCATGCTCGGTGACCGGCGGCTGACATTGCTGTTCGCGTCGGTTGCCACGATCGCGGTGTTGCTCGAGCAGTCGCTCGGTTTCGTGCGGGCGGGAGTCGGACACAACAACGCCTCGCTATTCCAGGGCGCGATCCTGGGCGTTGCCTATTTCGTGACCGCGCTCATCACCAACTGGCTCGCGCAACTGGTTCTCAAGCACGAAGACAACGCACGGCTGCACGCGATCGAGTTGCACAACCAGGAGCGAATCAACGCGCTGGTCATGCAGGACACTGACGACGGGATCGTCGTCGTATCGGACGATGGCATCGTGCGACAAGTCAACAAGCGAGCCGAGCAATTGCTCGGCCATCGGTTCGAGGAAGGCCGAACCGTCGCGGAATACTCCAGCGAGCTGGCGAGCATGCTCGATGCGTGGCATCGGGCCCCGGGGATCGCCCCGATCCGACTCGAGATGCAGCACTCCGGCGTACGGGTGCGTGTGCGCTGCCAGACGATCGGCGGGGCGGGGCGCGCGTCGGCGCTGATATTTCTCGAGGATCTATCGACGCTGGAGGCCGAGGCGCAGGCCGACAAGCTCGTCGCCCTGGGCAGGCTCACGGCGAACATCGCCCATGAGATCCGCAACCCGCTGTCGGCGATCACGCACGCTGCTGACTTGATGATGGAGGAGAAGCGCGCGGAGAGTCGCGAGCGGCTCGCACGGATCATCCGCGACAACGCGCTGCGGCTCGATCGCATGGTCAAGGATGTGCTCGAGCTCAATCGGCGCGACCGTATGCAGTCCGAGGAGATCGCACTGGACAGTTTCCTGGCGACCTTCATCGACGATTTCGTGCGCAACGAGAACCTGTCCTCCGATGCGATCGCGCTGCAAGGTCAATCCGGGTTGTCCGTGCAGTTCGACCGCGTGCACTTGCACCAAATCCTGTGGAATCTCGTCCGCAACGGCTGGCGATACGGAGCGAAGCAGCCAGGCAGCGTTGTGATCCGACGGGTGAGCGTCGGCTCCCGCGTCGAACTGCAGGTGATTGACGACGGTCCGGGGATACCCGCCGAAGTCCGCCCGCAACTGTTCGAGCCCTTCTTCACGACCGACAGCCGCGGTACCGGGCTGGGGCTATACATCTCGCGAGAGTTGGCGAGCGCGAACGGCGCCCAACTCGACTACCAGCCTGCAGGCGTCGGTTCGGTGTTCAGGTTGTACTGGCAAGGAGCGAAGTGATGAAGCAGCACGAGCGGCGCGGGAGTGGATCGCGCACCAGCGTCCTGGTCGTCGATGACGAGGCCGACATCCGCGAGTTGCTCGAGTTGAGCCTGATCCGCATGGGATTGGCGGTGGAATCCGCGACGTCGGTGGCCGAGGCCCGCGCGCGACTCGAATCGCAGGATTTCGACCTGTGCCTCACCGACATGCGCCTGCCCGACGGCGACGGTCTGGAGATCGTTCGCCACATCGCCACCAAAGGGGCGGACCTTCCGGTGGCGGTGATCACTGCGCACGGCAGTATGGAAAACGCCGTCGCCGCACTGAAGGGCGGCGCATTCGACTACCTGAGCAAGCCGCTTTCGCTCGAGCAGTTGCGCAATCTGGTCAAGTCGGCCCTGGCGCTTCCGTCGAAGTCCGAATCCACCAACAACACCGAGTTTCAATTGTTGGGATCAAGCGCGCCGATCCAGGTGGTGCGCGAGATGATCACCAAGCTTTCGCGCAGTCAGGCGCCCATCTACATCACCGGCGAATCGGGCAGTGGCAAGGAGCTGGCGGCCCGCCTGATCCATGTCCATGGTGCTCGCCGCGACAAGCCGTTCGTACCGGTCAACTGCGGGGCGATTCCGGAAACCTTGATGGAAAGTGAGTTTTTCGGCTACCGCAAGGGTGCGTTCACGGGCGCCGAGCAGGAGCGCGAAGGGTTCTTCCACGCTGCCAACGGCGGCACGCTGTTCCTGGACGAAGTGGCGGATCTTCCGCTTCACATGCAGGTGAAGCTGCTGCGTGCGATTCAGGAGCGTCGCGTTCGCAAGGTGGGCGCCACCGTCGAGGATCCGGTCGACGTGCGCTTCATTTGCGCTACGCATCAGAACCTGGCCAAGCTGGTTGAACAGGGCAAGTTCCGCCAGGACCTCTACTACCGGCTGAACGTCATCGAGCTGCGCATGCCGGCATTGCGCGAATGCCGCGAAGACGTCGCCACGCTCGCGGACGCCATTCTCAAGCGATTGGTCGCCGATGGCGGCGGTCGGGAAGTGCGCTTGTCGGGGTCCGCTCTGGACGCACTGTCGGCCTACGACTTTCCGGGCAATACCCGTGAGTTGGAGAACATCCTCGAACGCGCCATTGCGTTGTCGAACACGAGCGAGATCCAGCGCGAAGATCTGCAACTGACGGTCCCGGCCACCATGCCCTCGGAGGCCGCCGGCCCCGCGGACAAATGGCCGCTGCAGGAGTATCTGGATCGAATCGAGAAGGATGCCATCCTCGAGGCGCTCGATCGCACGCGCTTCAATCGCACGGCTGCCGCCAAGCTGCTCGGGATCACGTTCCGCGCGCTGCGCTACCGGATGGAGCGTCTGAACATCTCGTAGCGGGGTGGTTCCGTCGAACTGCGCTGGCGGACAGGCACCACCACTAGATTGATTCAGGTCGGGCTTTCAAGTCGCGCTTCAAGTCGGAGAGTCGCGCAACGCCTGTTCCCGCCCCCAGAGGACGTTTGCAGGATCAATGTCCCGCGACTCGAGTGGCCGCCCGGGCGTTCTGCTGCGGTTTCATAAGCGGCCGGTCTGCGGTTCAATATCGCAATGAGTTCGAGCGAGCCGCGCGATCACGGCGTGCGCGCTGGCAGCAACGCCAGCGACCGCGTGCCCTTCATCCTCGATGAACTGGGCTGGGCCGGAGGCGTTCGCCGGCGGGTGTCGCCCCACCGCGACGAGCGACCGGCAGCGTGCGCCGTCGAGCTGATCGTGATCCATAACATCAGCCTGCCGCCAGGTGAATTTGGTGGCGATGCGATCGGCTCGCTGTTCCTGGGTCGGCTCGACTGTTCGGCACACCCGTTCTTCGGGCAACTCATCGGGCTGCGGGTATCCAGTCACTTTCTGATCCACCGGACGGGTGAGGTCGATCAGTTCGTGCCGTGCAACGAGCGGGCTTGGCACGCAGGCCTGTCGCAGTGGCGTGGACGAGCGCGCTGCAATGATTTCTCGGTAGGCATCGAGCTCGAGGGCACCGACGTGATGCCGTATGCCGATGCCCAGTACGACTCACTCATCGCACTCACTGACCAGCTTCGCGCGCGCTATCCGATCATCGATGTCGTGGGCCATAGCGACATCGCCCCTGGTCGAAAGACCGATCCGGGTGCGGTTTTCGATTGGCCTCGACTCCGTCGCGCAACAAATTCGTGACAGATTTCACGTCACCGCGTGGATTAGACCGTCGGACGGTAGCTGGACGACCACGCTAACGATTGCAACTTCGAAAATCGCGCACTAGAATTTGGACTCGTTCGATCGCCACCCACTATAGGTTGTGGTTGCGAATCGAGAAATTGCGGCCTGGCAGTCATGCTTGTTCGTGATGATGGCCAGGTCGGCGCAGGGAGCGCCAAGTGCGTAGCGAGAGCCTTCCGTTGAAGAAAGAGGAGGCTCGCTGCAAGACCCGAGAACGTGTTCAGGGGTCGCTGGTGTCGGCTGAAGCACCGGGGCCGAGTAGAGGAGCAGCATATGCAGCTAGTTGGTGGCGGAACAACGCCTTCCCAGTCGGTCACTTCCGCCGGTCTTCCTGAGGCGCTGTCGAGCGCCGCGCCCGCGATGTTCGTGGAGTTCAAGGTCATTCGGCGTAATGGTGCGGTCGTCGGGTTCGAGCCTTCGAAGATCTCAGTGGCGATGACCAAGGCCTTCCTCGCAGTCGAAGGCGGTCAGGGTGCCGCGTCGGCGAGAATACGTGAGCTGGTCGGCGGCTTGACCGATGGGGTCGTCAAAGCCCTGGTGCGACGCCAGCCGGCGGGCGGCACGTTCCACATCGAAGATATCCAGGACCAGGTCGAGCTGGGTCTGATGCGGTCCGGGCAGCATGATGTTGCCCGCGCGTACGTGCTGTACCGCGAAAAGCGCGCGCTGGCCCGCGCCGCGGAAGCCGCTCAACGCAAGGGCGGGGCGACCGATTCGGCGCCTGGCATCCAGGTCATCGAAGGCGGGGTCAAGCGACCGCTCGACGAAGCCAAGCTGAGCGCGCTGCTGGACTCCGCGTGCACGGGGCTGGGCGCTGAAGTCAGCACCGCGCAGATCAAGACCGAAACGCTCAAGAATCTGTACGACGGCGTGCACATGGACGAAGTGCGCAAGTCGATGATTCTGGCTGCGCGGGCGTTAATCGAGAAGGATCCTGCGTACTCCCATGTCACGGCCCGGTTGTTGCTGCACAC
This sequence comes from uncultured beta proteobacterium, assembly GCA_902826155.1. Next base: position 133,276 of record CADEDU010000002.1, on the reverse strand, counting down.
GATCAGGCGCGAGGTCCTCGGTGAGGAGGCAGCGCAGGAGCAGATGTCGACCCGGTACGCCGAGTACTTCCCCGAGTTCATCCGGCGGGGAATCCAGGCTGAACTGCTGGACGAGCGTCTGGCCAAGTTCGATCTGGCGCGATTGGGCAAGGCGCTCGACGCCGCGCGGGATCTGAAGTTCGACTACCTGGGCCTCCAGACCCTTTACGACCGCTATTTCCTGCATATCGACGGGACCAGGATCGAGCTCCCGCAGGCTTTCTTCATGCGGGTGGCCATGGGGTTGTCGCTCAACGAAATCGACCGCGAGGCGCGTGCGATCGAGTTCTATCAGGTGCTGTCGAGTTTCGATTTCATGAGTTCGACCCCGACCCTGTTCAATTCGGGCACGCGGCGTTCGCAGTTGTCGAGCTGCTACCTGACGACGGTCTCCGATGATCTCGACGGGATCTATGAGGCCATCAAAGAGAACGCGCTACTTGCCAAATTTGCCGGAGGGTTGGGCAACGACTGGACGCCGGTGCGCGCGCTCGGCTCGCACATCAAGGGCACCAACGGCAAGTCGCAGGGGGTGGTGCCGTTCCTCAAGGTCGTCAACGACACGGCCGTGGCGGTCAATCAGGGCGGCAAGCGCAAGGGTGCGGTGTGTTCGTATCTCGAAACGTGGCACCTGGACATCGAGGAATTCCTGGAGCTGCGCAAAAACACCGGCGACGACCGGCGGCGCACCCACGACATGAACACCGCCAACTGGATTCCGGATCTGTTCATGAAGCGCGTGGCACAGAACAAGGACTGGACCTTGTTCTCGCCTTCGGACTGTACCGAGCTGCATGACAAGTGGGGCAAGGAGTTCGAGCGGGCCTACCTTGCTTATGAGGAGAAGGCCGCCAGCGGGCAGCTGAAGCTGTTCAAGAAGATTCCGGCCGTTCAGTTGTGGCGCAAGATGTTGTCGATGCTGTTTGAAACCGGCCATCCGTGGATCACGTTCAAGGATCCCTGCAATATCCGCTCGCCCCAGCAGCACGTCGGTACCGTTCACAGCTCGAACCTGTGCACCGAGATCACGCTCAATACGAGTGACAGCGAGATCGCAGTGTGCAACCTGGGGTCGGTCAACATGGTCGCGCATCTGCGCGACGGCAAGCTCGACCACGAAAAGCTCAAGCGCACCGTGTCGACGGCGATGCGAATGCTCGATAACGTCATCGACATCAACTACTACGCGGTTGCCAAGGCACGCAACTCCAACCTCAAGCACCGCCCGGTCGGCATGGGGATCATGGGTTTCCAGGACTGCTTGCACGTCCTGCGCGTACCCTACGCCTCGAAGGAAGCGGTGGATTTTGCGGACCGTTCGATGGAGGCCGCTGCGTACTTCGCGTACTTGGCGTCGACTGAACTGGCCGAGGAGCGTGGCGCCTATTCAACCTTCCGCGGGTCGCTGTGGGACCGCGGCGTGCTTCCGCAGGATTCCCTCGACCTGCTCACGCAGGAGCGAGGCGGCTTCGTCGAGGTCGATCGCAGTTCTTCAATGGACTGGGATGCACTGCGCGCTCGAATCAAGCGTCATGGCATGCGCAACTCCAACTGCCTGGCGATTGCGCCGACCGCGACCATCGCGAACATCATCGGCGTGTCGGCCTCGATCGAACCCACGTTCCAGAATTTGTACGTCAAGTCGAACCTCTCCGGCGAGTTCACCGTGGTGAACGAGTACCTGGTCCGGGATCTCAAAGAGCGAGGCCTCTGGGACGAGGTGATGATTGCGGATCTGAAGTACTTCGATGGCAATCTGGCGCGGATCGATCGCGTCCCCCCCGAACTTCGCAGGCTCTACGCCACTGCGTTCGAGGTCGATCCCTCGTGGCTGGTCGAGTGCGGGGCACGGCGGCAGAAGTGGATCGATCAGTCACAGTCGCTGAATCTCTATCTCGCCAACGCGTCGGGCAAGAAGCTCGACGAGACCTACAAGCTGGCGTGGCTGCGTGGATTGAAGACCACCTACTACCTGCGGACCATGGGCGCAACCCACGCCGAGAAATCCACGGTGAAGGCTGGGCAACTCAATGCGGTGCCGGCCGAAGGGGGCATTGCGTTGAACGCGGACGGGCAGTCAGACGCCAAGATGTGTCCGATCGACGATCCTGAATGCGAAGCGTGTCAATGACAACAAAACGAACAATTCGGAGACCGGCCGCATGCTGAAGTTCGACGACGACATGAATGCAGGGGTGGCGATGGCTGGGTTCGGGCTGCAGCCCCTGGCGTTCGCGCCGGGCGTGCCGCAAGCGACTCCAATCCCGACACCAAGGCTCGTCGAGCAATCCATTGCACAGTCCGACCAGTTTCGCCGGATCCGCATGGAGGACAAGCGGGTCATCAACGGCAATACCGATCTCAACCAGCTCGTTCCGTTCAAGTACAAGTGGGCTTGGGAGAAGTACCTCGCGGCGTGCGCGAACCACTGGATGCCCCAGGAAGTGAATATGAATCGGGACATCGCGCTGTGGAAAGACCCCAACGGTCTGTCCGAGGATGAGCGTCGGATCGTCAAGCGTAACCTCGGGTTCTTCGTAACCGCTGATTCGCTGGCAGCGAACAACATCGTGCTTGGTACGTACCGGCATATCTCGGCGCCAGAATGCCGCCAATACTTGCTACGCCAGGCGTTCGAGGAGGCGATCCACACCCACGCCTACCAGTACATTGTGGAGAGTCTGGGTCTCGATGAGGGCGAGGTGTTCAATGCCTATCACGAGATCGCGGCCATTCGCGAGAAGGACGAGTTCCTCATCCCGTTCATCGATACGCTGACGGACCCGGCATTCAAGACGGGGACGCCTGAGAGCGATCGAGAGTTGCTGCGAAGCCTCATCGTCTTCGCCTGCATCATGGAAGGTTTGTTCTTCTACGTCGGGTTCACGCAGATCCTTGCGCTCGGCAGGCAAAACAAGATGACCGGTTCGGCCGAGCAGTATCAATACATCCTTCGCGACGAGTCGATGCACTGTAATTTCGGTATCGATCTGATCAATCAGATCAAGCTCGAGAATCCGCACTTGTGGACACCGAAATTTCGTGAGGAAATTCAAGGTCTAATCAAGAAAGCGGTGGAACTCGAATACCGATATGCAGAAGATACGATGCCGCGAGGCGTGCTGGGCCTCAACGCGCCGATGTTCAAGGAATATCTTCGCTATATCGCTAATCGACGCTGTCAGCAGATCGGGATCGATCAGCCGTACGCCGGGGCAACTAACCCTTTCCCCTGGATGAGCGAAATGATCGATCTGAAGAAAGAGCGCAACTTCTTCGAAACTCGCGTGATCGAGTATCAGACCGGCGGTGCGCTGAATTGGGACTGAGTTTCCACTCCCGCCCGCCTATCAATAGTGACTCCCATCCCAAGTTCAAACACTCGGCCCGTGCACCGCACCTGCGTAGCGGTGCCAGGGCATTCTCGCCCGCAATCAGATCTGCAGATCTCGATGTGGGGTCAGCTTGCTTGCAGCCGCAGGAACGGGGACCGTGGGCCCCGTTTTTTTTGTCTGAATGGATCGTGGGTACTCGCTGCGCTCAAGCGAGTGTCCGAGCCGAATTCGGCGCATCGGAGTGATCCGGTAGCCGAATGCCCCCGGGCTTGTCCGGCCGGGTTTCGTTGGTGTGTTTGTTCAACTCTATAGGAGCTATTGCTATGGCTACCAAGAAGAAAGCAGCGAAGAAAAAGACAGCAAAAAAAGCGGCCAAGAAAAAGGCCAAGAAGAAGGCTGCTAAGAAGAAGTCGGCAGCCAAGAAAAAAACAGCCAAGAAGAAGGCTGTAAAGAAGAAGGCTGCCAAAAAGAAAGCGGCAAAGAAAAAGTCCGCAAAAAAAAAGTCGGCTAAGAAGAAAGCCGTCAAAAAAAAGGCAGCTAAGAAACCCGTGAATAAGGCTCAGTCCGCGAAGAAGCCCGCGGCTGCATCGTCGGCAAGGTCCACCGCTTCTGCGGCAGGCGCCTCGTCGTCGGGGATGAGAATGCCTCTCAGCCCAGCAGCAGCGTGGCCGTTTCCGACTGGTTCGAGGCCTTAGGCGGGCGTGGAATGGTCTGCGGCCAGTCTTTGTGCAGGCAAAGGCTGAACCGCAGACATTCCGCGTTGGTGCGTTCGTCCCCGGCGGTGAAACCAAGAGACGTACCCATTGTAGCAAGGGGTAGGCTTCTCGCCGGGGCACTTGTCTGCACCAATTCCCAGTTTTGCGTTGCAGGATCGTGCCATCTGGTCAAGCGCGCCAACGAGGCGCCACGCGCAGCGAGCTTTTACTAACTCTCTGATCTAAAAGAATTATTCCGTCAATGTAACGTCGCATCAGGCGGTCCCTGGATGCCGCCGAACGGTGTAGCGCTGAGATTGCGCCCCGTCATAATCCCGACTTCGATGAACGGCTGTACCCGCGTCTGATCCGGGTCAAGCCCGCGCCGTTCGGTCCGCGACGTACGTAACGTGGCAACTCGCGGATCAGACCGTCAAACCAGACCGGCGCTCCCCGCCGAGGCTCCACTGCTGAGCAATCTTGCAAGGAGGACCGCGCTATGCGCATTGGATCGGAGTTGAGCATTCGAATCGGTCGGCGTCTCGAACGTATGTTCGAACTGGGTCGCGGAGCGTTCAGTCTGGTTGGGATGTTCTCGCTCCTGTTTCTCACGCTACACGCCATCGACCTGAAGGGGCGCCCGGGAACGGCGGCGGACGAGAAGCACGCTCATTCGGCCAATGTCGCCACCGAAGTGAGCACCGCGAGTACCCCGACGGTCGAACAACAGGAGATCTCCCCACCGCAGAAAGCGACCGCGCGACTCCTCGCACGCAATTACCGCATTGCCGAGGAAGTGGCTCAGGACTACGTGCTTGCCGCGTTCGAAGCGGGCAACATCGTCGGATTGGATCCGGGCTTACTGCTCGCAGTCATGGCGATCGAGTCGCGCTTCAATCCGATTGCCCAAAGCGACATGGGTGCCAAGGGCCTCATGCAGGTCATTCCCAGGTTTCACGAAGACAAACTCAATGGCCATGGCGGGGCGGAGGCCGTGCTCGTGCCTTGGGTCAACATCCTGGTGGGCGCGCAGATTCTCCGTGAGTACATCGCCCGAGCGGGTAGCCTGGAAGGTGGCTTGCAGTGGTACAACGGCGCGCCTAACGATCGGACTCGGCAGTACGCCGAGAAGATCCTGAGCGAGAAGGCGCAGCTCGACCGAGTCCTCAGCGATCGGCGAGCCAAGGTGAACGCCGGCACCAGGATATAGACCCGCGTACGTCGCCGTGCTCAGCCGTTGCGACCGGACAAGTACCGTCCCAGCCGGTCTATTGCCTCGTCCAGATCGTCCATGCCGCGCGTGTATGCGAACCGCACGTAGCGTTCCTGATCCTCGCCACCGAAGTCCCGCCCCGGGGTGAGCGCGACGCCTGCGTTTTCCAGAAGCTCGAATGCGAACGCGAAGCTGTCGTCGCTGAAGCGCGAGCAGTCGGCGTACACATAAAACGCTCCGTCGGGTACCACCGGGACGTTGAAGCCCAAATCTCGCAGAGCCGGCACCAACCGGTCCCGTCGGCGCTCAAACGTCCCGCGGCGTTCCTCGAAAATCTCCAGGCAGCGTGGCTGAAGAGCCGCGAGGGCTGCACATTGCGCCGGCCCCGAGGGGCTGATGAAAGCGTTCTGCGCGAACCGTTCGAGCGCGGGGACCGCATCCTCGGGAACCACCATCCAACCGATGCGCCATCCCGTCATGCAGAAATATTTGGAGAAGCTGTTGACCACGAACAACTCGTCGCTGATGGCCAGTGCCGACGTGGGCGACTCGCCGTAGGTCAAACCTTGATAGATCTCATCGACGATCAACACGCCGCTTTGTTGTCGCACCACATCGGCGATTCTCGCGAGCTCGGCAGGTGCGATCGAAGTGCCGGTCGGGTTCGACGGCGTGGCGATCACGATTCCGCGCGTTCTCGAATTCCAATGATCAACCACGTTCGCGGCGGTTGGCTGGAAACGCGTTCCCGCTGAAACAGGCAAAGTTCGTGGTGATGCATCGAACATAGCCACGAAATGCCGGTTGCATGGATAGCCAGGTGCAGGGATCAGCACCTCGTCGCCCGGGTTGAAAAGCGTCCCGTTCAAAGTGAGAAACGCCCCGGACGCGCCGGCGGTGACGATGATGCGCGACAACGGCACGTTGATGCCGAAGCGGTCTTGATAGAACGCTGCGATCGCATCACGCAACGCTTGCGTGCCAAGCGCGTCGGTGTAGCCAAGCGCCTCGCGCCGCAGGGCCGCACTCACCGCGTCAATCACGGGCTCGGGCGCGCCTAGATCCGGCTGACCGATCTCCATGTGCACGATGCGCCGACCTTGCGCCTCGAGTTCGAGCGCGCGGCGTTGAATCTCCATGACGTAGAACGGGTCGATGTGCGTCATGCGCTCGGCGATCCTCGTCGGAGCGCTGCGCCGCGCTGCAGAAAACGGTTGAAGCATGGTGTGGGGGGCCGGCGCACGCTGGTGCAGCGCGAGCACTTGTAAAATTCGGTTCGACTCGCCGGTGAGATGACGGCCGGCGAGTGTAGACCATCCGATCCATGCAATCGTGCCCCGGCCGAAGGTAGAATCCTGCGGACGGGCGGTGGCATGCAGGCATTTCTTTACGAGGCCGAGGCTGCTGCACATCACTGCAGTGCGTCCTCCGCTGCCCGAACGCAGCCGTGCTTGAGGGACATGATCGGGATCGGACTCCTGCGCAAATGGGGATGGCTCTGGTACGGCTCGAAGAGTCGTGTCCGAGTGTGGTCGTGCGCGCTCGTCCTGATCGCGGTGGGCCTGCCCGTAACCGACGCCTGGGCGATGAAGCGAATGGCGATGGTGATCGGCAACGCGCGCTACGCGAGCATCCCGCTGAACAATCCTGAGAACGATGCTCGCGTCGTGGCCTCGACGCTGCGCAAACTCGGCTTCGAGGTGGCCGAACACGTCAATCTCGGCGTGCGCGACTTTCGTCGTGTGTTGCGCGAGTTCGCGCGGCGCACCCAGGAAGAGGATGGTGTCGCGGTTCTCTACTACGCCGGACACGGTGTGCAGATCGACGGTCGCAACTACCTGCTCCCGGTCGACATCAATCTGCGCGACGAAGAAGAAATCAAGGACGAATCGGTCGATGTCGACGAGGCCTACGTCAGTCGCATCGAGCGGGCACGCGCGCAGGTGCGGATCATCATCCTGGATGCCTGTCGCGACAATCCGTTTCGCGGCAAGACCAGAAATATCAAACCGATCGGCGGGCTTGCGGAACTCAGTGCTCGCGGCGCGTTGATCGCCTATTCGTCCGCGCCTGGCGCCGCCGCCGAAGACGGTCCTCCGGATTCGAACAGCGTCTACACGCGCAATCTCGTCAAGGAAATGCTGATTGAAGGATTGGAAGTCGAGCAGATGTTCAAACAGGTTCGCCTCAACGTGTTGCGTCAAACCGAGGGCAGGCAGATGCCGTGGGTCAACTCGTCGATGACGGCCGACTTCAGCTTCAATCCGCGCCGCGGACTGAGCGTGGAAGAGCAGGCGAAGCAACAGGAGATACAAACATTGCTCGCGCGGCTTGCCGAGCGAGAACGCGAGCAACAGGCGCGCGAGCGCGATCAGCAGGCGCGCGAAAAGCGACTGGACGAACGCGAAGCCCAATTGGAGAAAGAGAAGCGACCGGTGTTGCCATCCGCGACAACGGGAGCCAAGCCGCCGGAGGCTTTGCCGCCTCGCTCGGAGCAGAGTCCGACCGCGCCGACTCGACCCGCCGAACGGCAGCAGAAGGAGCCGCCCGTGGTGACTCGTCCGCCGCCGGAACAGGCGAAGCCAGAGCCGCCAATCGCGCTGCCGGTGCCGCCGCGTCGGCCCGCCACATCGGAACCTGCAGCGCCGCCACGCGTGGTCGCCAGTAACTCGGGCAATCGATCGGAACGCTGCAATGCATTGTTGATTCGAGCGTCACTGGGTGAACCAATGCTTCCCAGTGACATGAAGTTCCTCAAAGAGGAGTGCCGCTGATGCCTACTCGCGAACGCTTGTCCTCGTCGCGCCGGTCCTGGCGCTGGTCTGCTTTGGCGGTCGGTGCTTGCACGGCCGCCTGGTTGATCGGGTGCACCGGCACATCTGCACCATCGCCGCAGAAATCCACCACCGCACCGCCTTCCGCGCAGCAACCAGCGGCTCAAACGCCTCGAGTCGTGGAACCCAAGGAGGCACCAACGCCGGTAGTGACCAAGCCCGTACCGGCGCCTTCCCCGGTGATCGTGCAACCCGCGCCGACGGTTTCCGCTCCTGCGGTTGTGGCCGCGCCGACGCCGGCTCCAGCGGCGCCTGCGCCGGCATCGAAGCCGCCTGCGGTTGCAGCGGCGCCGAAGCCTGCCGCTGGTCTGCCACCGATCATGCCGTTCGAGCAAGCACTGCAGTTCGCGGCAAAGAATCTGTTCAACAACGCGCAGCTACCGCCGGGTGAGAGTGCTGCGAGACTGCCTTTGGCCATCGACCCGTTGATCGACGGCAATACGGGCGTTCGCACTCTGGCGACGGAAGCCATGGGTCAGCGCATCGAAAGCATGGTCAAGTCCGACTTCCCGCGCTACGAACTGCTGCCGTTCAATACTGCTTCGCTCGCGCGCGGACCGCTGCTGTTCATCGGTACGTTCACGGCGGTGGACAAGGACGGCAAGAACGCCGGTGCGCGTGACTGGTATCGCGTGTGCTTGGCCCTTCTCGATGTGCGATCAGGCAAGATCGTGTCGAAAGGGTTCGCGCGGGCATCGATGGAGGGGGTCGATCACACTCCCACGGCGTTCTTCCTGGATAGCCCGGCGTGGGCGCCCGATCCGGCCACGCAAGGTTACGTGCGCACCTGCCAGGGCACCAAATCGGGCGAGCCGATCAACCCGGCGTACTGGGACAAGATCGTCACCGCGGCATTGATCAACGACGCGATGAACGCCTACGTCGAGGGTCGTTACGAAGACGCACTCGACCTTTACCGCGGCGTGATGCGCACCAAAGAAGGCGATCAACTGCGCGTGCACAACGGCACGTACCTGTCTGCCTGGAAGCTCAAGCGCATCGACGAGGCGACTCAGGCGTTTCAACGGATCGTCGATTTCGGCTTGGCCCACAATCAGCTCTCGGTGATGTTCTTGTTCCGGCCGGGCTCGACCTTGTTCGTTACCGATCCGCAGATCAGCGGCGCGTACCACATGTGGCTCAAGCAGATTGCCACCCGCGCCTCTCAGCGAACCGCGTGCATCAATATCGTCGGTCACACGAGCCGTACCGGGCCGGAGCCGCTAAACGAACGCCTGTCGCTGATGCGCGCCCAGTACGTGAAGCAGCGATTGGAGACCGACTCGGTCGTTCTGCGCAAGAAACTCGGGGCGGCAGGCGTGGGCTCGCGCGAGAACCTCTCCGGTCTGGGGACCGACGATCGCCGCGACGCGCTGGACCGTCGGGTGGAGTTCAAAGTCAGCGATTGCTGAACGCGTTGGTCGTGTAGTTGCGAGCGCGGTACGCCGGTGGCGTATCGCGCTTTTCGTTTGTGCTTCCCCACCTGGTCGCCGGATCGAGCCGGCTACGATCGAAGTCCCGGTGTCGCTCCGCAGCCGACGCGTGCGCGAAGTTGGACAGCACGTGGGGCCCCGCGCAACCTTCCCGAACGCCAGTAGTCGCTAGGATCGTTGCAACAACTGACGCGGCCGCTTCTTGAGGTGCTAAAGCGGGGGCGGAGCACCAGAGTCCAGGCGGCATTCCGCGCGGTCGCGTCAGCGCCAAGTAACCGTTTTCGAACGTCCGATCAGGGAGCCGGGAGCCGGACTTCGCCTTCCGTGTTTTGCGACGCGATCTTGGGGTCCCGAACTATGGGATCGCGACCCTTCCTGTGTGAACGATCGACCGCACACGGATAGCGATGCGACACCGAATCGGATGCAGGGAAAAGAAGGCGAGAAAAGAAAACGGCCCCTCGTGGGGGCCGTCGGTTACCGAGCGGGGTAGGGGTGTAGTCGTTACCCGCCGCGGAATTGAACGCGCCGGTTATCGGGCGAGTGGGGATCGACCTCGTGCAGCGGCTGGGTTTCGCCATAGCCGCGCGTCTTGAGGCGAGCGGCGTCGATCTGGTGGACCGAGATCAGGTACTGCTTGACGGCTTGCGCACGCCGCTCGGACAGGTGTTGGTTGTACGCGTCGGGGCCCGCGGCGTCGGTATGACCCTCGATCGTGACCGAGTGGCCATCGGGCAGCATGCGGATGCCTTCGGCGATCGCATCGAGTTGCGGGCGCGCCTGCTGCAGGATCGTCGCCGAATCGAACGCGAATTTCACCGGCACGGAGAGCGCGCTTGGCTGGCCGATCGCCGCGTCGGTACGCGTCTCGGTCGCACGAGCGGCATAACGATGCGGCCGGCTTGGAGCAACCGGTGCCGGCGCGGCGACTGCCGGCGCTGGGGCCTCGGTGGCAACCGCCGGGGCCGGTTGTTCCTTCAGCCGGATCGAACGCATCTTCATCTCCGGCTGCTGGGGCGCGCCCAGGATGCGCGCGACGTCGCGCGGATCCACGCGGTCGGAATCACGATACTGAAGCACGTCACCGGACTGGGCGTGTGCGAACGTGGCCAGAGTGGCGGCGGTGAGGGCGCTGAGGGCGATTCGGCGGAACAAGGCAGTCTCCTAAAGGGGTTTTGTTCCAACGTAAGTTGTCGCTGCGCCCTGATTGGTTCAATCGGGCGATATGCGGCGGGCAAAGCAGGGCGAAGGGTGGGCAAATCAGGCTCCCTCCCCCTCTAGTCGCGAAGCGGCGCGAGAGGGGCGAGGGCCGGGGGGGCGGGGGAGCGCCTATGGTCCCAGCCTGAACTCCACCAATTCCAGCACCGTCTCTTCCTGCACCGTGCTGCCGGCGCGGGTCACCACCATCGCCTTCACCGGTCGCTTGGTCGCGGCGGCGTACCAGATCGTGTATTCGACCGACGGGGCGCGCGGATTGCCGCGGGCGGCCGGTTCGCGATTGCGAACCGCCACTTTGGTCGCGACGAAGCGGCCGGCCGGGGTGATGACCTCTTCCTCTCCCTCGACCCGCGCAACCAGCGCGATGTCGGCACTGCCCACTCGCCGGCTAAGCGGCCCCAACGTCTGGCCCGCACGCAGCGACTCATGCGCCTGCAGATACGGCGCGAACTCCGGCGGCGTGAGATCCCAGCCTGGCATGGCGTGCATTCGGGGCGACAGCGCCACCACGCCGGTGCCCCGCGCATTGGGGTTCGACGATGCTGTCCACGACTCGGCCACACCCTCGGGCCTGATCTCTTCAACCTTCGCGGTAACGAACAGGTCGCCTAGCCGGAATCGATCCTGCACCTTGTAGCGCCAGGTATCGCCAGTGCGCGGCAGCAGCTCCGCTCGCGCAACCGAGGGCGCAACTGAGGGCGATTGCGAGCCGGGTCGCGGTAAGACCGCGGCGAGCGCGTCGATTCGAGCCTGCGCGAGCGCCGCAAACCTGCCTTGAGGAAACTGAGCGAGATACGCACGATATTCCGCCTGATTGTTGCTCCCCTTGATGCTCTCCCAGAACGCAACGTCGGCGGCGTTGGGATCAACCGGTTCGCGTGGCGTAGCGAGCGGTATGTTGCCGGGTATGAAAGCGAAGTCGCCACGCAGCGACGAACTCTCCCAGGGAATCTGCTGTTCGCGACTGTCTTTCACGACGCCTTCGCGCACACGACGGAACATGATCTCGATCGGCACGCCGGGCACCAGCAGCTGCTGGGCAAGGTGCGTTGCATACCAGCCGTTGCTGCCTTGACCATCGGCGGCGAGCTTGCCGGGCGCTGTGGCGAACGCGAGCAGCGTGCCGACCGGTGCGTCCATCTGCGCCAGGCCCTGCGTGCCGCTCTTCGGCCGGCCGGCGAACGGGTTGTTGCGACATGCATCCAGAATGACGATGTTGACCCGGCTACGTGCGCTCGCCATGCGATCGAGAATGAATCCGACGTCGAGCGCCGAGACCGGGATCTCGTCTTCGGTTTGGATCTCGGCATCGATCGGCACCAGGTAGTTGCGATCGCGCAACTGCAGCCCGTGGCCCGCGTAGTAGAAGAGCGCGACGGTGTCTTCGTTCAACTGATTGCCGAACGCGCGCATCGCTTCGAACAGTCCGCGCCGATCGAGGTTCTCGCGAAGCGTCACTTGAAATCCGGCCGCGCCAAGCGATTTGGCGACCAGCCGCGCGTCGTTGACCGGGTTGTCCAGCGGATCGGACTTGTACGTGGCGTTGCCCACCACCAGCGCGACCCGGCGCTCAGTTGGCGCCGTGCCCTGCGCCTGCGCGCCCTGAATGCCGGCGGCAAAATTGAGCGCGAACGCAAGGAGGATCGTGCCGCGCAGGCACCATCCGTCGCCACGCAGTGACGCCATCCTCATCGAAGCCCGGCTCCAAACAGCGCCGCGCCTGCCTCGACCGGCGGAAGGGCTGGAAATGCGCGCGCAACCGAAGACGCGGCTGCGTGTGTGGGCACTGACCACCATAGCGAACCAACGCTGCCGCGGCGGGCACTTTGTGTCGGCGCCCAAGCCAATGGTGGCAGACCCGCCAGGGCCGCCTCGAACTCGTCCACGGTCATGCGCAGGTCAATGGCATTGAGCACGGTCGACTCGGTCTGCTCGAACCAGGGGTGATCGGCGACGTCATCGGGTGGTGTGCAATCGGTCGCGGCGGCCATCGTGAGTGGAAACCTGCGCCCGACGCGGTCAAGGCTCGCGACGATGATGCCGCACATCGATTGCCCGTCGCACAGTTGCGGCGCCAGCCAGAAGCGAAGAGGCTGGATCGGCATCGCTTGCTCGCTATCCTGCGCTTCAGCCAGGGTTGCGGCAAGACACGTCTGCAGCCACTCGTCCCACTGAGCGATGAATCGCGCGCTCAGGCGCCGGTGCGCGAAATCGCCCAGGCTGGGCAACTTGCCATACCAGCCCGGGGCAGCGGTGCCTGCACGAGTGGTTGATCTCATCGGCGCTGAGGGCATTCGAACTGCTCGAGCGCACTCAGTCGCAGCGGGTTCGGACCGCTGCGGCTTGCAATCTCGAACCGGGCGCGTCGTCCTTCGACGTCGAACATCGCGATGATCCGGTTCGAATCGACCACTTCCACGCGTGCACGATCGAGCAGTCGCAGCAGCCCCCACGCGCCGGAGAACGCGAACGTTGATGGTGACCCAGCGGCGCCTTGCACCTGCACGCGCACGCCCGCGTCGCCGTCTGGGCCTGGCCACAGTATTCCCGCCGGCGCTTTCGTGTCGGGCGCGAATCGGAGCCCCTGGCCGTCGATTTCCACCGTGAACTGGCGGATGCCTGCGTCCAGTTCGATCAGCCGCCATTGCAACGAAGTGCCCAGCACTTTGCCGTCATCGCGGAAATACGCATCACGCACGATGCGGGCACGCTGGAACTGGCGTAGCGAATCGGTGGATTCGCCGCGCGTGTCGTCGCTGCCGCGATAGCTCCAGGGTTGCGTTCGCGTGTCGACCCAGTTCGCCAGATGCCGGCGGAATGCCGCGTCGAGCACGCCGTTGGCGCCGAACATGCGCACGAAATCTTGCCGGGATACCTCCTCGCGGCTGGCGCGGACCAGGGGATAGCGGCCGGCGATCGACTGTGTACAGATCGGCAGCACCTCGCGACGGACGTGCTGCGACAGCGCCTCGCGTTGCAGGCCAGCGAGATGCGTGGCGGCGTCGGCATGCAATTGCTGCATCCACGTTCGCACCGGCTCGGGCAGTTGCGGGAGCAGGGCCGCGAGTTCGCCCAGGCTCGGGGGCACGCCACCGACATTGCGCTTGATCGCGTCCTCAAAAGCGGCCAGTTGCGGTGCGAGCTTGCCCAGCATGGCGAGCAATTCGTCGAGCTGCCCGGGGCGCTGCGAGGCGAACCTGTGCAACGCCTGAAGTGGGGCGCCAAGGCGCGATTGCGCGCGTTCGCCGAACGTGAGCTCGCGGGCGATCGACGTGAGCAGGGCTACCAGTGGCGAGTCCGGGCGAGCCAATGCGCCGGCGAGTTGCGCACTGGCGCTCAATGAGCTTGCTCGTACCAATCGCACGCCGTTGAGCGATGCGCTCCAGGCGGCGGCATGGTCGCTCAGATACAGCGCTTGAACGGCCTCGGCGAGTGAATCGACAGCCGGTGCCGCGGCAGCCTCGCTCGTGCCTATCACCCAGGCGCGCTCCTCGGCGAACTGCCTGGTGAGCGTGGGCGCGCGTTCATGAACGAGTTTCTGATAGCCCGCGAGCGTGAACGCACCTGGCACGACGGCGAGCGCAGTCGCGCCGGGAGCTGCTTCGATCACACCGGTCGCCTGCGGACCGGCCGCTCGCGCGAGGTCGAAGGCCGCGACATCCTGACGCGAGTCGATATGAGCGAGTCGGTTGTAGATCAGCGCGGGCAATGGCGTGGCGGCGACACGCTGTCGCACCAGGGTCAGGAGGTCGGCGTCAGCGGCGCTGGGGGCGCCTACTTCTCCCGTCTGGAGCAGTTTCTCCAGATGAAGCGCGAACGCGTTGCGTCGTTCGGCATCGGCACCGGCCTTGGCATCGGCACCAGGTGCTGGTGAACTCTCCCATTCGGCAAGCAGATACCCTCGCAGCGAATCGCGATCGAAGTTGCGACCAGCGAAGAGCATCACGTACGCCTTCAATGCTTCATAGAGCATTGCTACGCGCTCTGGCGGTGCGCTTCGCATGCGCTGTTCGAGTCCGGCGGCGATGCCTGGCACCAATGCCTGACGGAGAAGCTGGTAGTAGCTCGCATCGGCAGCAGCGGCAAGACTCGCGCTGTGGTCCAGGCCGAATGTCCACGACTCGGACGGTGCGCCGGTCGCAAGCGCGTGCACCGATTGCAGCAGCGGCAGCAGCACGGTGACGTCGCCGGGATTCGCGGAACGCACGGTTGCCACTTGGGCGTCGATCCGCTCCAGTTGCTGCCCCCAGGTGCGCATCGCGGACTCGGCTTTGCTGCTCTGCCACCACAGCGCAACCACGGCCAGAGCGGCCGCCGCAACCGTACCGCCTACGGCGCTCCATTGCAGCAGCGCGCGACGCTGCTGCCAGCGCTGATTGATTCCGGCGACTTCGGCTTCGGCGAACACCACGCCGCGCAGCAACTGGGTCAGGAAGTAGCTGCGGCCGCTCGACCGATTTGGCGCCACGATGCGACTGGCCAACCCGAGGGCGCGCGCCAAACCTCCCAATGCGCGATCGATCGGTGTGCCTTCCTGCGTGCCGCTGGTGAAATACACGCCGCGCAACAGCGTGTGGGCGTGGTCGGTCGATGCGAACACCTGCTGCAGAAACGGCGTGAGCAGTTCCTTCAAGCCATGCCATTGCTGCGGAAAGCGATACAGCGCGGCGCGCCGGCCGAGATCGCGATCGTCGTGCAAACGATCGAGGAGCGTCCGATCGAGTCGCGCGCCGAGCAGCGACAATTCCGTCGGCAGCGTCGCCAGCAACCCCGCCGTGGAGGCCTGTTCGGTTCCGGGAAAGGTCACGCCCCAGACTTGAGCGCGCTCGTCCTTGTCGAAATCGCCGAAGAATTCGATGAACCCGGCAAGCAGATCGACTTTCGTGATCAGCACGTAGACCGGGATGCGCGTCTGCAGCGTCGCGTGCACTTCCGCGATTCGTGCGCGCAGCCGCGCAGCGTGCTGCGCGCGTTCGGCTGTACTCGCTTGAATGAGATCTGTCGTGCTGATGGCCAGTAGCAGGCCGTTGATCGGGCGTTGCGGGCGGTGTCTGGCGAGCAATGACAGGAACGCCGACCAGGCCGTGCTGTCGGCGGCGCGATCCGATTCGTGCGTGGTGTAGCGACCGGCCGTGTCGATCAGCACCGCTTCGCTGGTGAACCACCAGTCGCAGTTGCGCGTTCCTCCCACGCCGCGCAGGGCGCCCGGCCCGAATTTTCCGGCGAGCGGGAACTCCAGCCCGGCGTTCAACAATGCAGTGGTCTTGCCCGAACCCGGCGCACCGATGATCACGTACCACGGCAGATCGTAGAGCGATCGCTGGCCGCCGCGATTGCCGATCGCTGGGCCGTGCCGCTTCAGTGCGCCGAGCGCCTCCGCGAAGCGTGCATCCAGCACCTGCGCTTCACGCTCGCCGGCGCTGATGCCGTCGATGAGCGCACTGTCGCGGCGGCGGGCGCGCAGCAATCGCCACGACCATGCCGCAGCAACCATCGCTGCCACGGCCGCAATCGCACCCCATCGGCCGGCCGGCGACTCGAGGGGGCGCGCATCACCCAGGGCAAGGCCTGGGCCGGCGCTCCAGATCGTCCACGCCAGCGCCAGCAGCCCGAGCAGGATCGCTGCAATGCGTACCCAACCGTGCATGCGAACGGTGCTCATCGCGAATCAGCGCTCCGGCCGCGGCAGCACGAGTTGAACTTCCACCCGCCGATTGCGCGCTCGGCCATCGGGTGCGTCGTTGGCGGCGACCGGCTCGACGTCGCCGCGCCCTTCCACTCGCATGCGTTGGCTCGCAAGCCCGGCCTGTTCCAGCGCTTTGGCAACAGCCGCGGCACGGTCGCGCGACAGATGCCAGTTCGAAGGAAACCGCACCGTGTTGATCGGCGCATTGTCGCTATGGCCGACGACCAGGATCTGACCGGAGCGCGGACCGAGCGCGCCGGCGATCTTGTCCAGCAGCGGTTTGACGTCGGGCTGCAATTGCGTGGTGCCCGGAACGAACAGAACGTCGGTCGCCAGCGCGAGCACGGATCGCTGTGCGTCCTCGCGAAGATCGAGCAAGCCGGCCTGCGCAGCTTCGGTGAACGCGGCTCGTAGCCTCGACACTTCTCGCTGCGATTGCGCGGCGGGCAGTGGGGCGACCTGTGCGGCGATCGCGTGGACTTGCTTGAACAGCGGTGCCGCGGTGGCGGCGAGTTGCCGGTTCAGCAACAGGTAGATCGCCAGCACGCTCGCCAGGCCCAGCGCGAGCACCGCCCATAGCGGCACGACGGACACAATGCGCTGCGGCGGTACGCTCATGCCTTGCCAATGATCGGCGAGCACGCGCGCACCCGATGGCGTGGCGCCATCGCGCCTGGTCGCACGGACGAGTTCGAATACGCGTTGAGTGACGGCCTCGAGCTGCGGCCGTCCGTTCGGGACGTCGCGATAGCGGCCCTCGAGACCGAGGGCCAGGCACACGTGGAACAGCTCGAGCAGATCGCTGTTCGCAGGAGGATCTTCACCCAGGCGTGCGAGCAGTTCGAACACCCGATGGCCGCCGCGCTCTTCACCGTAGAGCTGTTGCAGCAGGCGCGGTTCGCTCCAGGCGGGAGGGCTGCCCCAGGGCGTGCCGGCAATGATTTCGTCCAGCAGCGCGCACAGTACGAAACGCGCGGCGATGACCTTGTGTCGCGGAATGTCCTTGGCGCGCGCGCGTTGTTCGAATGCCTCGATCGCCTCGAGCAGATGCGCCTGCATCATGGGCGGGGCCGTCTGCACCGGTGTGCTGCGCAGCGCATGCACCACGTTGAGAATCGGATTGGCTGCGCCCACCAGCGGATTGAGGCCGGCTGTACCGAGTTCGGCAAACTCGGTCGGTTCCGCGGCCCGCGGTGCCGGCGTGGCGGTGCGCGGCGGTGCGAACGCGGGAAGGGTCGCATCCTCGTCGGCTCCGCCTGTGCCTTGCGGAGTGACGATCGTGGCGTCGGGATCCGGAATCGGCGCGACGGTGCGATCGTCGTCGGTCATTACCCCGGTTCCTGATCGATGATGGCTCTGCGATAGATGGCGTTACAGCCCCGCTTCACGAAGGAAGCGCGTCCGATCGGATTCGGAAGGCACGTGCTGGGCCAAGCGGTTGAGGAAGTCGCGTCGTCCCAGTCCTTCGGCGGCGGTTCGCTTGACCAGCACCTTGGCGATCGGCCCCATCGATTTGGTCAAGGCGCGCGTGGCGCGGTCGAGGTCGTCCTGCGAAATCGGGTCACGGCTGTTGCCGGGCGCGGACGTGCCCCCCGAGCGCGTACCGGAGGGCTCGATAGTGCGTGGGGTCGGGGTGGGTGTTCCGGGTCCGTTGACCACGGTCAGGAACGCGTCGCGATCCTTCGAGTTCGCGAGCGATTCGGCCAGCGTGGTCGTCAGTGCCACCACGGTGGCGTGATCGCGGGCGGCCCTGCGCACGAGCACGCGCGCGACCGGCCCGACGTACTTCGTGAGTTCGCGTTCGATGCGCGCCAGCACGGCGGCATCCCAGCCCGTGGGCGGCGCAGTCGAAACCACGCTCGGTGCGGTGGTCGGCGCGGCATTGGGCTGGCTGCGTGCGGTCAACTGCGACGGCTCCGCAGCCACGGCGCCGGAACGCGGCCGATCGGCAATGATCGTCGCCTCCGAGACCGACTCACTTACCGGCTGATCGTATTGCGAGAGGATCGCCGCGCGAAATGCCCCGGCGCTTGGGAAGCGGTCTTCGGCTCGCTTCATCAACGCACGCGCGACCACACCGTCGAAACGCGAATGGCAGCGCGCCGTGGACATGCACGATGGCGGCTCCGGATCGTAGTAGCAGACGCTATGCATGATCGCTTCGGCGGTGCCCTTGAACGGAGCCTGCCCCGCGAGCAAGTGATAGAACAACACGCCGGCCGAGAAGATGTCGACGCGATGATCGATCGCCCGACCGAGGTAGTACTCCGGCGCGATGTAGCCTGGCGTACCCATCACCACGCTGGTCTGCGTGCGATCCAGGGTATCGATGCGGGCGATGCCGAAATCAGCGAGCTTGATCCGGCCGTTGCCCATGATGATCACGTTGGCCGGCTTCACGTCGCGATGCCACACCGAGTGGTTGTGCGCGAACTCGAGCGCGTCGAGCAACTGCGACATCAATGAGACGACGTCGCGTTCCTCGAACGGGGTCTGCCGGGTGAAGTACTCGCGCAGGCTGTTGCCTTCCACGCACTCCATCGCGATGTAGGCGTACTGATCGTCCTCGCCGTACTCGTACACCGACACGATGCCCGGATGATTGAGCGCGCCGGCTGCCTGTGCTTCCTTGCGGAAGCGGGCGGCGACCATCTGTGCCTTGTCGTCGTCCTCGATCAGCTCGCGTCGGATGGTCTTGATGGCCACCTGCCGTTTGATCACCGGATCGAAGCCGCGATAGACCACGCCCATGGCGCCCCGGCCGAGGATGCCGGTGATCGGATACTTGCCGAGGCGTTCAGGGACGTTCATTGCCGGTTCGCTATGGGTGCCGCTGCAGGGTGAATGTACGCGCAAGAGGCCGACGCAGATGACTCCGCGTCAGCCTCGATTCGAAGGAATGTTTGTCAGGATCGGGCGCCGATCAAGTCTCCAGCATTCGCATCGCCTGCACCAGACTCGTTCGCATGCGGTTGATCGCTTGCCCGAGCCCGCCGATTTCGTCCTTGGCCTTGCGGCTGAACTCCGGAGTTTCGAGTTCGCCCAGGCTCACCTTGTCGGCGAATTTCGCCAGTTGGGTGACCGGGCGGATCACCATCCACCACAGCATGAAATTGAGGATCACGCCGATCGCCAGCAGCACGCCGCCAAGCGAAGTCATGAACACGTTGAACGCACTGGCCGCGCGTGACAGCGGCACGTTGGTCGGAACCGAGATGATCTGCGCGCCAACCACTTCGTTGAGCTGCCAGCCAAAGCCGTTCGCCGGGCCGTAGCGCTCGACCATCGTTTTGGGCGCCGCGTCGACCGTGCTGTGGCAGACCAGGCACGCCGGGTTCGTGATCCGGATCGGCCGGGCCACGTAGAACGATTTGCCGGTCGGGGTATCGCGTTCGCCGACGATCTCGGCGGTCTCCTTGGTGTTGCGAAACTGCCCGACGATGTCGGCTTCCCACTCGACTGCGCGGTCGCGCGGATTGGTCGGATTGAGCGTGGCTTCCTTGTAGCTGTACTCGCCATGTTTCTTGCGCAGATCATTGAAGACCTCGTGCGCCGAGTACGACGGTACCGACTGCGGCAGGAAGGTGTACTTCATCTGTGTTTCCAGCAGCGGCTGGATCTGCGTGGCGGTATAGCCGCGCGCGGCCAGGGCCGCGTCCATCAGCAAGCGGGCGTTCTCGGCGATCTCCGCGCGAGCGTTGCGCTCGAGCAATCGCCACGAGACCTGTCCTGCCGCGACCATGCCGAGGATGAAGATCAGCAGGAACACCAGGTTGAACTTGAGCAGCAATTTCATCGGCCGTCCTTTGGTGGGTCAGTATTGATTGGATGGCGCACGCCCGGGTCGCTCGAACGCTGCGGCCGGTGTCGACGGAGGTGGCGGTTTAGGTAAGTACTTCTCGGGGAAGAGGATGCGATCCCACTCCAGGTGGGCGGCCATGTTGGCGATCAGTGCTGCGCGGAAGGCCGGATCGCGCGATTTGTGGCGCCAGCGCGCAACCAGCGGTCGACGAACATTCGGGTCGGCCTTCAGCCACGGTTCCACGTCACCATAGCCGAAATCAGGGGCGGATTTGGCCACGATCTCTTTGCCGGCGAACAGGCTGGCCCGCGCGGGCAACGAGTCGCGGAAAGCGCGCGGCAGATCCGCGACGAACGTCTGCTGGGGGCCGGTGCGGATCGTCGCTTTTTCGTTGCCTTTGCGCGAGTAGTGCTGGCCGGCCTTGATATCGATCGGCTGACTGACGGCTTGGCCGCTGCGCTCGATCAGGCGCGTCGCACCACGCTCGGAAAACACGTCGACCTCGTCGGCATTGATTCGCACCACCACGTCGGCCGCGGCGGGCGGAATGTCGAATCGTGGCGAGCGCAATTCCAGACCCGGAACGTTTGCTTGCGGCTCGCGACCGGAGCCGATGAGCTTGAACCAGCCGCTCAGCGCATACAGCGAATGCTCGGGCTTGTGCCGCGCGCTTGATGCGTTGAACAGTGCGCGCGCATTGGGGCCGAGCAGAAGTCGCGACTTGTCGCCGAACTCGATCTGTGCGAATCCTTTGCCGCCCATCTCGATGATGTCGGTAGCCTGCACTCGCAAACCTTCGGTGGCATGCACGCGCCCGGGCCCGCGCAGCACGAGTGCTTCACCTTCGAGGATCGTCACGGTGCCAAAGACCTGCGCAACGCACGAGGCCCACGGGCTGAGCGCAACGAGCGTCAATAGCAGCGCAGCCGTGCGGGGCATGAAACGCGATCCTCCTCGAGCGTTCGGTGGCGGAAGCCGTGGTACGGGACATCAGGCGTCAGTCTGTTGCCCAAGTTCGCCATTTGGTTCATGCCGAATAATCCGAGGCGTGTCCTGAAGTGTCAACGCTCAAGGCGCCTCGCGAACCAAACAGACTATGTCGATTGCATTAAAGGAATGTGTCGCGCCCACCGGCCGCAGGGCGGACGCGGTGGTATAAGCGCGAGCGGGACTGGCGGCGCAAACGCATCGGCAATGATCAGTTGCTGGCCGCAGCGCGCTCGTCCCCTTCGCAATGATCGAGATCAGCGTCAGAGACCGCGACGGCCACACGCCAACGGTGCCGATCGTCGCCCGCTTCGGTGAGGGCGGTGGAGATATCGGCCGAGGCGTCCACTGCACGATGGTGCTGGAGGACCCTTCGCGCCGTATCTCGCGGCGCCAGGCCGCGGTGTTGTGCCGAGGCGGACGTTTTTTCATCACGCACCTGGGCGGGGGCGCGGCAACGGAGATCGCTGGTCAGCCGTTGCCTGTTGGTGTCGAGCGGGAATTGACCGACGGTGCCACGTTGCGTATCGGGCCCTATACGCTTGCGGTTGCCTATCCGCTCGGCGCGGAGCCCACTCGGTCCAGCCATGACGATCCGTTTGCCGCGTTCGGGGCGCCGCACGCTCATGCCAGCCAGAACGCGTTCCGCGGCCTTCTCGATTCGCCGATCGGCACGCCGCCGGTTGGTCTGCCGGCCGATCCGAATGCTCGATCGGTCGAGTTCGATGTGGGCGACCCGACCGGCATGCAGGCCATGCGCGGGCGTAGCGCGACCGCACCGACGGAACGCCGGACTGAACGCAGGGCGGCGCGCCCGGTCGATCCGGCGATCGCGGCATTCCTGTCAGGAGCCGGCCTGACCGATCAGGTCGGTGCAAATCTGGGGCCGCAGCACATGGAGCTGGTCGGCAGCCTGTTTCGTGAGGCCCTGCAAGGCACGCTCGATCTGCTGGCCGCGCGCACGATCGCCAAGCGCGAGTTGCACGCTGACGGCACGATGCTCCAGAGCCGCGACAACAATCCGCTCAAGTTCTCGCCGAGCGTTGAAGTCGCGTTCGCGCATCTGCTCGGGCCGACACCGCCGGGATTCATGGCGCCGGTGCCGGCGCTCCGCGACGCGTTCGACGATCTTCGCGCGCACCAGATCGCGGTACTTGCCGGCATGCGTGCGGCGTTGAACGCCGTGATGAAGCGCTTCGATCCGCAGGAGCTCGAGGTGCGCTTGACCCGGCGCAGCACCTGGGACGCGCTTCTTCCCGCGGCACGCAAGGCCAAGCTCTGGGATATGTTCGCCGAGTCGTACGACGAGATTCACCGCGAGACCGAGGACGACTTCGATGCGTTGTTCGGTCGCGCGTTCCTCGATGCGTATGCGGCGCAACTCGCGCAGTTGGGTAAGGCGCGCGACGATCCGGATCGACAGCGTTGAGGCCGGCCGTGATACGGCTCTGAGAAAAACAAAACGCCGCAGCTCTTGGAGCTGCGGCGCGCAAGCCTACGCAGACGGAGGAGGGGGATCTGCGAGGAGAGGAGAGTCGGGCGGGAGGGGTGTTGTCTGTTTCACTTGGCGCCGCGGTCGGGCGGTACGGAGCCAAGTGCGTGGTTCAGTGCCAGCTGCCTTCGTAGCGATGCAGAGTGGAGTCGAGCGAGTCCCAATCAACCGATCCGTCGTGCCACTCGCCGTCCATGCGGTCCAGGCAGGCGGTGCGGATCACGTCTTCGTTCAGCTCGAATGCTTCTTCGGTCTCCATCCACTGCAGCTTCGCTTTGGCCATGACACGTCTCCTTGTTCGGGGCGGGGATCGCGACTTGCGATCGATTCATGCATGGGTTGCAGCGCGCGGCGAAACGGTTCAATCCGGTGGCTTCACGATCGGTTGACGCAGTGCAATCAAGCGATGGCGAGCCCGAGGTGGAGCCATCAAGCACTGCCGGAATCGCCCCCGATGCGGGTCGATAACCTGCTGAAATTACTGGAGAATCCGAGCGCTGTGATGCAGCGCTCAATGACCTGCGGCTGACAAGACGATCAGCGACGCCCCGCAGGCTGGAGACGGACCAGACGTCCGTTGCGATCGTCGATCAGCAGATACACGAGCCCGTCGGGTCCGATGCGCACGTCGCGCACGCGCCCAAGCACACCCTTGAGCAGCCGCTCCTCGGCCACGACGCGGTCCCCCGCCAGTTGCAGTCGCACCAGCATGCGGTCCTTGAGCGAACCGATGAAGGCGCTATCGCGCCACTGCGGGAACGCGGTGCCCACGTAGAAAGCGAGCCCCGACGGTGCGATGGTCGGCGTCCAGGTGTGCTGTGGTCCGGCGAATGGCTGGCCGCGCCCGGTCGGCTGCGGCCAACCGTAGTTGGCTCCGGGTTCGAGTGGTGCGAACCGGTCGTTGGCGTCTTCGCCATGCTCGGTCATCCACATCCGCCCGGTCAGTGGATGAATCGCGGCGCCTTGAACGTTGCGATGGCCGAGCGTGAAAACGGTCGCGCTTGCTCCCGTCTGAGCGGCATACGGGTTGTCGCCCGGGGCGCGGCCATCGTCGAGCAGGCGAACTACCTTGCCGGCGTGATCATCCGGTCGCTGAGCACGGGCCGACTCGCTGCGATCACCCAGCGTGACGTACAGCGATCCATCGCGACCGAACGCCAAGCGTGCGCCGTAGTGCGTCGGACGCGCCGACTTCGGCTGCATGCGAAAGATCACCTGTGCGTCCTGCAGCGCGCCATCGACCAGCCGCGCGCGCAGCACTTCGGTGCCTCGCCCACCTGAGCCTTCCGCGACGTACGCGAGATAGATCCAGCTGGTCTGCACGAACCGCGGATGCACCGCGACGTCCAGTAGGCCGCCATGTTCGGCGGAGTCGACGATCGGCGCTCCCGCTATCGGACGTGGATCCAGTTGGCCGCTTGCTGAAACCAATCGCAGCCGCCCAAGGCGTTCGGTCACGAGCATTCGCCCGTCGGGCAGAAAAGCGAGGCTCCAGGGAAACTCCAGCCCAGTCGCGACCGTGACGACTTCGATTGGACCGTGCTGCGAATCGATGCGTGCGCTGGGCGCGACCGGTTTGGGGGCGGCCACGCAGCCGAGCATCAGCGATGCGACGCCGGCGAGCAGACCGAAGCGGACGGGTAAGAAACGACCAGACGCGCGACTACGTCGAAGGACCTGGGCCAGAGACGGATCGCGCGGGAAGTTCATTCGTGGCTCGAGGCGCAATGAGCGTTCGTGTCCATGATTCCCGTGGCGTCACGTTGGCGTGGAACTGCGCTGAGCAGCGGGAGTGATCGAGGCGGCGTACAGGGGCATCTCACCGCGTCAGGGCGAGCTTGATGCCGAATCCGATCAGCATGACCCCGGCGGTGCAATTGAGCGCGCGAACCATGCGCTTGCTTGCGCGCAGACGTTCGGCGAGCACCCGGACCAGCGTGATCAGCGTCGCGCAGTACAGGAACGTGAGCGTGGCGATCGTCAGCGCCATCACCGCGAACGTGATCAGTCCCTGGTGGCGATCAGGATCGACGAACAGCGGAAAGAACGCCATGTAGAAGACGATCGCCTTCGGATTGAGCAGGGTGATGACCATCGCCTGCCTGAAGTAGTGCCGCGGCTTGATGTCGAGCACCGGCGCATCGCCTTCGCGGGCGACGATCATGCGCCAGCCGATCCACGCCAGATACGCAGCGCCGACCCACTGGATCGCCCCGAACGCGACCGGCCAGGCGAGCAGCAGCGCAGCCACCCCGGCCACCGCCAGCCACATGAGGATCTGGTCGGCGAAGATCACGCCGAACGTCGCTGCGAATCCGCCGCGCACGCCGCCCTTCCCGGTGGAGGTGATGATCGCGAGATTACCCACGCCGGGGATCGCAAGGAACACGATCACCGCGATCACGAACGCGGGGTAGTCGCCGATGCCGTACATGAGTGCGAATGAGAAGCCTACCGGCGAAGACTCGCTGCCAGCGCGCTGATCTCGCTATTGACAGCCTCGGGTGCGTCGAGGCCGGTGAAGTGACCGGCCCCGGGGACGATCACCGCACGCGCACCGGCATTGAGCCGTCGCAACGTATCGAGATACGGCGTCGAGTCACCGGCGTCGAGTTGAATGCGCTTGCGCTCGGCGTTCAACGACGTGCTCTGCAGCGCGAGGATCGGCACCCTGATCGTTCGCACCACGCGCTCGAGATTGCGCGCGTCCCAGGCGACGGTGCGCGGGAACAGCGACAGTCCGATCTCGGCTGGAAACCTGCTCGCGCGCGCGAGGATCGCGGCCTTGCGTTGCGGATCGCTGCCGGGCACGAACATCTCACCGAACATGCCCGATGCCATCGCCGGAAAGCCGATTGCGCGCAGCTTGGTGCTCATGTCGCGCTCGGCGGTGTCGGGGTCGCCGCTGCCTAGCGCACTGCCATCGACCAGAACGATCGCACCGACGCGGTCCGGCGCATCGAGCGCGGCCTGCATCACTACACGGCAGCCCATGCTGTGTCCGACCAGGATGGCGTTGGTCCAGCTCAGTTCGCCGAGTAGTGCCGCCAGGTCCGC
Source organism: uncultured beta proteobacterium (assembly GCA_902826155.1). Next base: position 107,485 of record CADEDU010000002.1, on the reverse strand, counting down.
ACCGAAGTTCTCGATCGTGACGTCGGCGGGCGTGCCAGGTGTTGCGCCGTGTCCGCGCAGATCGCACGCCAGCACCTCATGCTGGCGGGAGAAGTGGGCGAGTTGCGGCTCCCAGTCGGTGTGATCGCAGGTGAAGCCGTGCACGAACGCGAGCGGAGGCGCGCCCGCGCCGGCGCGTACGTAATGCATGACGGACATGAGTCGGGCCCCCGCGGCGGTCGTAAGGAGCCCGATTGTAGGGGACCTACGCGCTGCCTATCCAACCGATGCGCAGGCCTCAAATCTTTCCCGTAGAAACGAGTAGATCGCTACTTGCAGCCGCTCGCTCCGGCGCGCCTGAAGCAGAAATCGCCGATGAGGCTGGAACTCTCCCACGGCACCTGCGCGCGGCTGGTGTCCTGCGCGACGCCCACGCGCACGGCCTTGAACATCTGCTCGATCGGCATGCCGGGCGCCTGCAGATTGGCGAGCAGATGCTTGGTATAGAAGCTGTGCTTGCCGTTGGGATTGTCGAGCGCGATGTTGCCAGGCGATGTCGAGAAGGCGATGAACGTGCCGATCGGTGCATCCATCCGCGCCAGCCCGGCAGGCGCTGCGCCACGCCAGGTGAGGCGACGTCCGTCGGGGAGCGCAACGGTGCCCCCGGAAAACGGATTGTTGCGACACGCATCCAGGATGACGATGTTGATGCCTTGCTTGTTCTGCCCGAGCCGCTCCACCAGCTGACCGACGTCGCCGCTCTTGGCGGGCAGGTCGTCTTCGGTCTGCACTTCGGTGTCGACCGGCAGCAGGTAGTTGCGGCCTTTCGCCTGCAGGCTGTGGCCGGCGTAGAACAGCAGGCGCACATGCGCGTCCTGTGCGCGCACCGCGAACTGGCGCATCGATTCGATCAGCTCGCGCAACGTCGTGTTCTCGCGCAGCGTCACCTCGAAGCCGAGGTCTTTCAGGCTGGTGGCAACCGCCTGCGCGTCGTTGACCGGATTCTTGAGCGGCGAGACCTTGTACGTGGCGTTGCCGATCACCAGCGCGACGCGCCGATCGCTCGCCGGAGCGGCCTGTGCCTGCGCACGCGTCGCTGCAATGGCGCTGATGAGCACCAGTGCCATCAGCAGCACGTGAGTCGGATGAGAGAGGTTGAGCGCCCGCATGATTCGAACTCCGCTTGATTCCCGATTACTCCTTGGCCGGCAGCCCCGGCACTTCATTCACCGCCTCGACGATCTTGTCGGCCTTCATGCGCGCGGCGGCCACGGGCAGTTGCCCTTGCGGAACGTTGACGTAGTAGTCACCCAACTGGCTCGGGCCGCGGATCACATCGCCGCGCACTTCCAGCAACAGCATGCGGATGTCGGCTTCCTTGGCGTCGGCGGAGAAATTCACCTTGAGCAGGGGCTGGGCGTTGACCAGCACGCCGCGACCGGCGCGGATGCCCGTGACTTCATCGTCGGCGGGCTGCATCAGCTTGAAGATCAGGCCACCCTGCAGCGCGATCACCGCGACCGCCGCGGTCAGCGCGGGCGTCAGACCGAAGCTGCCGAGCCAGCTGCGCACGCGCTCCATGGTGGTGGGCGTTTGCGCACGGCGTGCCGCGGCGATTCGCTTCTCGCCTTGCACGTCGTGATGGATCTTGGCGAGCGCGCGGTCCATGCCGATCTCATCGGACACGTTCGGGGCGTTCTCGTGGACGCGCCGCTGCAGCGACTGGTACCAGCGCAGCTCGGCGGCCGCCTGCGGATGGGTGCGCATGTGCTCTTCCACCCAGGCGCGATCGGAGGCATCGATCCGGCCATTGACGTACCACGGCAGCAATTCGGTGAAGCGCTCGCTCATGATGACTCCCAGTTAATCCTTGGCTTGAACGCCTTCGCGTTCGAGCCACAAACGCAGGCAATTGCGTAATCGTTGTCGGGCGTGAAACAACCGCGTCTTCACCGTGCCTTCGGGGCAACCCTGCACTTCGGCGATCTCGCCCAGTGAGTAGCCCTCGTAGAACACCAGGTGCATGCATTCACGTTGTTCTTCGGGCAGCTTGCCGATGCACAGTTGGACACCTTCGCGCCGCTGTTTCTCCGCGAGCAGATCGAACGAGCTCGAGTCGTCGGACATCAGCGCTTCGGACAATTCGTCGATATCGTCGTGATCGCTATCGGGTTTCTGGTTGCGAAAGGCGAGCAGGCATTTGTTGCGTGCGATACCGATCACCCAGGTACTGAACTGCGACTCGCCCCTGAAGTTGAGCGGTGCCTTCCAGATGTCGTAGAGGGTGTCGGCCACAATCTCCTCGGCTTTCGCTGGGTCTTTCACCTGGTTCAGCGCGTACGCATACACCTTGCGACTGAACGCCTTGTAAAGCTCGCGAAACGCCGCTTCGTCGCGCCGACCGATGCGCTGGAGCAGCTCGAAGACCTGCGCGTTGTCCATTGATTTCGCTTTCTTTTTCGCGGTTCAAGGGACTATAACGCAAGCCCGCTGCGCCTCGCGCTTCCTGGCGCTTCGACGACCTTCGCGGCAATGGGTTGTCGGGCCCGGCAGATGGGTTCAGTTTTTCTGCAAGATCAACGGACTGCGGCGGGCGCCCGGGTGAAATCGGGCACACCGGCAGAGCGCAAGCCCCGCGCGCGATCAGCGCAGATCGTCGGGCAGCGCGAAGTCCGGAAATTTCTTGCGGAACTCGACTAGCAGCTCGTCCGCCTCGGCGGCGCGGCCGACGCGTTTGAGTTCGCGGATGCTCGCGATCCAGTCTTCGGCGGGGCGCGATTCGAGCTGCTTGGCTGTGGCGATGAGCGGACGGGGCGCGGCAGCAGGGCCTGCGCCGGATTGCATCCGGCCCGAGATTCCCGCGCCCGCACCGGCACCCAGCCCCGGACCGCTTGCTGCACCCGATGCGCCCTGGGCCTGTTCGACTTTCATCGCGGCACGCTCGCGCATCAGGCGCGCGGATGGCTCCGTGCGCTCCGTGCTCGATGTCGCTTCGGCGGGCGCGGCGCGTCGCTCCGGGCTCGGCGCAACCGGTGCCGGCGGGGGGCTTGAAGGCGCGGCCTGGGGGGCGGCGGGCGCGACCTTGCTGACGGAGGATGTGGAGGCGGTAGCTGGCGCGGGATCGGGACGTTCGCTTTGCGCAGCGGGCGCAGGCGTACCAGCAACCGCCGGATCCGCCGAAGGCTTGGCGGGCGCTGCAGCGTCGGATTGCTCGGTGCGCACGGATGGCCGCGGTTGATCAGCCGGGAAGGCCTTCGCCTCGCTCGCCGGAGTGCCCGCCCGATCACCCATTGGCGGGGCTTTCGGCGCCTGCACTGGCGCCGCACTTCGCTTTGCGTCGGCACGTTGGTCTTCGGCGTCACGCGTGGCGGCGCGCTCGGACGAACGATCCGCCTTGGTCGGTGGCGGTGCAGGCGGTGGTGCGCCTTTTGGGGGGGCCGAAGCGGGTGCTGCCGGCACGCCAGCCGGCGGCACGACCGGAATATCCACGCGCGGGCTGACCGACGCACTCGCCCCAGAGTGCGTTGCAGCCGATTGGCCCACCGCGTTGGCGCCGGCTTCCGCTACGGCTTCTGCTGCACGCGGTTCCGCCTGGCGATCCTGTGCCAGCGACGGCGGGACCTGAGCTGCCGATTTCTTCGCCGCGACGGTGGGGCGCTCGGCGCGAATGTCCGCTTCGCCGGTGTCGTAGACCTTAATGGCAACGCCGACGGCCAGCACCATCGACGCGGCCAACGCCATTGACATTTGCCATCGGCGTCCGAACCAGCCACCGCCCTGGGGTTGCGCTGCGTCGCGCGGTTTGGCGTGCACGGCGCGCCGGGCCGCAGCGCGGATGGCGTCGTCGAGCGCAGCGGGAGGTTCGCCGGCAGCGGCATTCGTCGCGACGGCATCGCGATACGCCTGTGCCAGCGCGGCATCGCGCGGGGTGTCGTCAAGCGGATGGCCAGGGCCGCGAGTACTCATCGCAGATCCTGCAGGTCGCGTCGCAGTTTGGCGAGCGCGTAGCGCAGCCGGCTCTTCGCGGTTTCACGATTGACGCCGGTGGCAGCGGCGATCTCCTCCACGCTCAGATCGGCTTCCTGCTGCAGCACGAAGGCTTCCCGCTGCTCGCGCGGCAGGGCATCGAGCGCGCCGAGAATGCGCTCGGCCAGGCGGCGGCGCGTATGCATGGCTTCGGGCGTGGCGTCATCGGGCCCGGCTATCTGCAGCGGCGGGGCATCATCGTCGGCGTCGGTCAGCAACGGCACCACTTCACCGGCAGTGCTGGTGGCGCGAAAGTGGTCCATGAGCCGGTTATGGGCGATCGTGTACAGCCAGGTGGAGAACTTGGCGCTGACCACGTAGCGATCGCGAGCGTTGATGACGCGCATCCAGATGTCCTGAAACAGCTCCTGCGCCAGACCGTCGTTGCCCACATGCCGGCGTACGTAGCGAAACATGGAGGCGCGGTGACGCTGATACAACCGATCGAACGCCGCGGCCTCGCCCGCAGCATAGGCCTGCATGAGGGCCTCGTCGGCCGGGTCGGGCGCCCCGCTCATCGCCGCCCCTCATTGCTAGCCTCGGTGCTGACCTCGGTGCTGACCATCAGCCCGACCCACGGTAAACGGGGCGGCCGGAGCGGTGGGGTTAATTCCATGAGGTCAGATTACGCCGCCGCGGCATCGGCGCGATCGAGCGCCTCGATTTGCGCCTGCGCCTCGAGCCACTGTTCCTCCAGCGCCTCGAGCGCGGTGGAGAGCTTGCCCTGGTCGCGCAACGCTGAAGCGACGGCGTCCTGATCGGACTGGCTGTAGAACTCCGGCGAGGCGAGGCGAGTCTCGAGCGCCTTCTTCTCGTTGCCGAGTCGCTCCATTTCGCGCTCGAGCTTCTTGACGCGGTCGAGCAGCGGCTGGCGCTGGCGATAGCGCTGATTGCGTGCCTGCGCTTCGGCGCGGCGCGATTCCCTGCGTGCGCCGCTGCCGTTCACCTCGCCCGCCGCGTTCACCGCGCGCGCCGACATGACCTGCGTGCGATACGCATCGAGGTCGCCGTCGAACGCGCTGACCTTGCCATCGGCGACGATCATCAGTTGATCGACCGTGGTGCGCAGCAGATGTCGATCGTGCGATACCAGCACGACCGCGCCCTCGAACTCCTGCAGCGCGCTGGTGAGCGCCTCGCGCACGTCGATGTCGAGGTGGTTGGTGGGTTCGTCGAGCAGCAGCATATTGGGCCGCTGCCAGATGATCAGTGCCAGGGCGAGGCGCGCCTGCTCGCCGCCCGACATCGTGCCGGCGGGCTGCATCGCCATGTCGCCGGAGAAATCGAACTGGCCCAGAAAGCTGCGCAGTTCCTGCTCGCGCGTGGTCGGATCGATCCGCATCAGTTGCTGCAGCGGGGATTGGTCGGCGCGCAGCTGCTCGAGCTGGTGCTGCGCGAAATAGCCGATGGCGAGATCCTTGCCCGCGCGGCGCACGCCCGACTGCGGCGCCAACTCGCCCGCAAGAAGCTTCACCAGCGTGCTCTTGCCGGCGCCGTTGACCCCGATCAGGCCGATGCGTGCGCCGGCGGGAATGGTCAGGCGGACATCGCTGAGCACGCGCTTGTCGTCGTAGCCGGCCGCGGCATCCTCGATGACGATCGCCGGATCGGGGCCGCCTGGGAAGTCCCGGAAATGGAAGTCGAACGGCGAGTCGATGTGTGCCGGTGCGATGCGCTCCATGCGTTCGAGCGCCTTGACGCGGCTTTGCGCTTGGCGGGCCTTGGTGGCCTTGGCGCGGAAGCGATCGACGAACGACTGCAGGCGCTCGATCTCGCGCTGCTGGCGGGTGTAGAGCGCTTTCTGCTGCGCGAGTCGCTCGGCGCGTGCCGATTCGAACGCCGAGTAGTTGCCGGTGTAGAGGCGCAGCTTGCGATCGTCGAAGTGCAGGATCGACTGGCTCACCGCGTCGAGAAACTCGCGATCATGCGAGATGACCAGCAGCGTGCCCGCGTAGTCGCCGAGCCAGCGCTCGAGCCACACGATCGCATCCAGATCGAGGTGATTGGTCGGCTCATCGAGCAGCAGCAGGTCGCTGCGACACATGAGCGCCTGGGCGAGATTGAGGCGCATGCGCCAACCGCCGGAGAAACTGCGCACCGGCTGCGTGTGCTCCGGATCACTGAACCCGAGCCCGGCGAGCAATGTCGCCGCGCGAGCCTTGGCCGAGTAGCCACCGATCGCCGCATAGCGTTCGTGCAGCAGCGCCAGCCGCTCGCCATCGAGCGTCGCGGCGTGTTCGGCGGCGGCGAGATCGGCCTCGATGCGCCGCAGCTCCACGTCGCCATCGAGCACGTAGTCGATCGCGAGCCGGTCGGTCGCGGGAGTGTCCTGAGCGACCGTGGCGATGGTCCAGCCGCGCGGGACCTCGGCATCGCCGCGATCGGCGTGCAACTCGCCGCGCAACACCGCGAACAAGCTCGATTTGCCGCAGCCGTTCGCACCCACTACACCGATTCGCATGCCGGCGTGCACCGTGAGGTCGGCCTGGTCGAGCAGTACTTTGGCGCCACGACGCAGCGTGGCCGTCTTGAGGTTGATCATGGGGCGCGCATTGTAGCGGCCGGCACCGCGCGCTCCAGTGACTCCGGCGCGGAGGTTGCCTCACCTAGGGCGCCTCGCGGTCTGGGGTGGGTGGCTCCACGAGCTGCGCTGGATGGCGTGCGGCTTATGCCACGCTTGCCGGGTGCTCGTTCTTGCATCGGCGGCCGGCGGGAGGATGCTCGGCTATACTGCAACGTTTTGAGATTGCCGGGTCGCGCGGGGAGCCTTCCCCCAGGACACCATGCCGCGAAGCAGCGCGATCATCCCGGCCTGTTGATGAGTTCGATGCCAGCGCTCGATTCCCGAGCATTCGACGGCGTGGCCGATCCTGCAGCGACATGCCTGCGCTGTGCCCGCCCCCTACCGGAGATCCCTACCGTTTGATTACCTTCGCCGAATTGGGCTTGGCTGAGCCCATCCTCAGAGCCGTCAGCGAAAAAGGCTATACCGAGCCCACGCCGATCCAGGCGCAGGCGATCCCCGTGGTGAGTGCCGGCCGCGACGTCATGGGCGGCGCCCAGACCGGCACCGGCAAGACCGCCGGCTTCACCCTGCCGATCCTCAACCGGCTCCTGCGCCACGCCAACACCAGCGCCTCTCCAGCGCGTCACCCGATCCGTGCCTTGATGCTCGCGCCGACGCGCGAACTCGCGGCGCAGGTGGAAGAGAGCGTGCGCGCCTACGGCAAATACACGAACCTGCGCAGCACGGTGATCTTCGGCGGCGTGGCGATGGATCCGCAGATCGAGGCGTTGCGCCGTGGTGTCGAGATCCTGGTGGCCACGCCCGGGCGTCTGCTCGATCATGTGCAGAACCGCACGCTGCATTTTGGCCAGGTCGAAGCGTTCGTTCTCGATGAAGCAGATCGCATGCTCGACATGGGCTTCATCCCCGACGTCAAACGCATCATCTCGTTGCTGCCCAAGCAGCGGCAGAGCCTGCTGTTCTCGGCGACGTTCCCCGAAGACATCCGCAAACTGGCCGACTCGCTGTTGCACGATCCGGTGTCGATTCAGGTCGCGCGACGCAACGCCGCGGCGGAGTCGGTCTCGCATCTGGTGCATCCGATCGCCCGCGAGCGCAAGCGCGATCTGCTGGTCCACCTGATCCGCACGCGCAATCTCACGCAGGTGCTGGTGTTCACTGCCACGCGCATCGGCTGCAATCGACTGACCTATCAGCTCAATCGCGACGGACTGCAGGCCGCGGCGATCCACGGCGACAAGACCCAGGCCGAGCGCATGGAAGCGCTCGATGCGTTCAAGGCGGGCAACGTGGCGGTGCTGGTGGCCACCGATGTGGCCGCGCGCGGCCTCGACATCGAAGAGTTGCCTTGCGTCGTCAACTTCGATTTGCCCAACACGCCTGAAGACTATGTGCACCGTATCGGTCGCACCGGTCGGGCCGGCAATACGGGGGAAGCGATTTCGCTGGTTGCGCCGGACGAACTCGAGCGGCTCGCCGAGATCGAGAAGCTGATCAAGAAGAAGATCGATCGCGTCGAGGTGAAGGATTTCGAGGCCGGTGCGCCCGCGCCGCGCCACCCGCGCGAGCCCCGCAGCGATGCGCGTGCACCGCGCGAAGGGCGGGATGGGCGGGATGGGCGGGATGGGCGCGATCGGCACCGGCGTGAAGAGCGCCCCGAGCGGCCCGCACGTGAACGAGGCAAAGGGGGATCGGCGCCACGGCCGAGCACTCCGACCGATCCGATCTTCTCGCGGCCCTATGAGCCCGGTATCGGGCTGCAGGACGCCAATCTCGGCGCAGACAGGGACGAGGCCGCGCGGCCGAAGAAGCAGGTTGCAGCGCTCTTGGGCGGTGTAGTCAAGCGCTAGCCGGGCTCCAGGCCCGGCCCGACACGCCGCGCACCACGCGGCTCAAACGCAACGCGCCCCGTCCACCTCGACGCACACGCCACTCACCATCGCCGCTTCATCCGAGGCGAGATAGAGACAGGCGTTGGCCACGTCGAGCGCGGTGGAGAATCGCCCCAGCGGAATCGTCGTCAGGAAGCGCGCGCGCGACTCCTCGGTCACTGCGCCGCCGGCGAAATCGGCCGATAGCGCGGTATCGGGGTTGAACACCGGATTGACGCAGTTGACGCGGATGTTCGCCGGCCCGAATTCCACCGCCATGCATTTCGACAGGTTGATCACCGCCGCTTTGGTGCTGTTGTAGATCGTCAGATTGGGTCGCGGCCGCACGCCGGCGGTCGAGGCGATGTTCACGAAATTGCCGCCGCCGTGCTTCTTGAAGATCGGAATGGCCGCGCGCGCTGCCCAGTAGATGCTCTTCACGTTGATCGCGTAGACCTTGTCGAACTCGGCTTCGGTGATCTCCAGCATCGATTTCGCGCGATGCGTCCAGCCGGCATTGTTGACCACGCAATCGAGCCGCCCATAGGTCGACTCGGCCGAGCCGACGAGCTTCGCCCAGTCGGCTTCCTTCGTGACATCGGCCTGCACGAATGTGGCCGTACCGCCTGCATCGCGGATCGCTTTGGTGACGCGTTCGCCCCCCGCGGCATTGATGTCGTTGGTGATGAGCTTCGCGCCCTCCTGGCCGAAGCGCTTGGCGATGCCTTCGCCGATCCCCGATCCGGCGCCGGTGATGATGATGACCTTGTTGGCGAGTCGCATGACGCAGTCCTCCTTCGGGTTGATGGAATTCTGGAATTCGTTTCGATGTTTTGCCGCGAAATCGTTTGCCGGAGAGCGGCTTTTAGTCAGCCGCGCCCGGCGTGCCGGGTTGGGGCGTATTCGCGGTGCCGTCCGCCTGGCGATACGGCGAGTGCTCGTTGAGCTCGTCGATATAGTGCAGCACGCCGTTGCCTTCGCGCGCAAGAAACTTCTCGACCGCGCTGGCGAATTGCGGGTGCTTCAGCCAGTGCGCCGAGCGCGTTTCCACCGGCGTGAATCCGCGCGCCAGCTTGTGCTCGCCCTGCGCGCCGCCTTCGAACACCCGGAGTCGGCCGGCGATGCAGAACTCGATCGCCTGGTAATAGCACGCCTCGAAATGCAGGCCCGACACGAACTCGGTCGTGCCCCAGTAACGGCCGTAGAGCGTATCGGCGCCGAATATGTTCAACGCGCTCGCCACCGGGGTGCCGTTTCGCTCGGCCAGCACCAGCAGCACGCTATCGGGAAGCTTCGCCCCGATCTCCTCGAAGAAATCCAGATTGAGGTACGGGCTGGAATGGTGCGCGCGATACGTGGTGCGGTAGCACTTGTTGAAGAACGCCCAATGCGCGGCGCCGATCTGCGATCCGACGAGCCAGCGAAAGTCGATGCCGGCCTCGCGTACCTTGCGCCGCTCCTGCTTGATCTTCTTGCGCTTGTCGTGCGAGAGCTCGGCCAGAAACGCATCGAAACTATCGTAGCCCGGGTTGTACCAGTGGAACTGCACGCCGCGACGCGTCATCAGGCCGTGAGCCTGCAACGAGTCGAGCTCATCACCTTGCGGGAACAACACGTGCAGCGACGACGCCTCGCGCGCCAGACGCAGCGCGGCCTGCACTAGCAGCTCGCGCGCCTGCGGATCGGCGGTGAGCAGCTTCGGTGCGCCCACCGGCGAGAACGGAATCGCCGAGAGCAGCTTGGGGTAGTACTCCAGACCGCTGCGTTGATAGGCGTCGGCCCAGGCCCAGTCGAATACGTATTCCCCGTACGAGTGGCCCTTCAGATAGAGCGGCATCGCGCCCGCCAATGTGGCGCCGTTCCACGCGAGGACGAATTGCGGATGCCAGCCCGACTTGGCACTGGCGCAGCCCGTTTCATGGAGCGCGTGGAGAAACGCGTGACTGAGCATGGGATGGCCGCCCGTCAAAGCGTTCCACTGTGATGCCTCGACCCGACTGAGCGAGTCGACCACCTCGACGCGTAGGTTCATCGGCTCAGTGCGAAGTAAACAGCCGCGCCAGCTCGTCGGCGGTCTGCTTGGCCGCCTTCGGATCGAATCCCTCGAGGCGCTTGAGCTCCTTTCGACCTTCGTCATGACGGCCGGCGCGCGCGTAGGCGAGCGTGAGGTGATGCGCCGCATGCGGATTGAAGTACTGCAGCTTCGCCGCGCGTTCCAGATTGGCGATCGCAGATTCGAGTTCACCGCGCTCCAGATGGATCAAACCAAGCCCGTACCAGGCGCGATCCAGATTGGGACTGCCCGCAGTCACTGCGGCGAACTGCTCGATCGCCGCATCCATGTCGCCGCACTGATGATGCAGGAAGCCCAGATTGAACCGAGTCGACCAGTCGTCCGGCTCCAGTGCGACGGCACGCTGCATTGCCTGGATGGCACCGCCCGTGTCCTTCCCGCTCGCGAGCAGAAAACCGAGCGCCCGCCATGCGCGTTGATACGATGGATCGAGCGAGACCGAGCGCCGATAGTGATCGATCGCGCTGTCGTAGCGCTTGACGAATGCCCACACCTGCGCGAGCGAGTAGTGAGCGAATGCACCGAGGAGATTGGAAGCCATCGCAGGCGATTATTCGGATTGTGGCCGGGGCAGGCAAGCCGGGATTGGACGTTGGTTCGAAACGCAAGGCTGAGCCGCGGGGCGCAGGCGCGCAACGTGCGAGTGTCGCATCGACCTGGTGAGGTGCTGCACGCGCACGGTACGAGTCCATCCGTGTTGAGCGCTCCGGGCGGGGATCGCTATACTGCGCGCTCTTTCCGCCCCTGAATTCCCCGCGACCATGAAAAAGATCGAAGCGATCGTAAAGCCGTTCAAGCTCGATGAGGTGCGCGAGGCGCTGGCTGAGGTGGGCGTGACCGGGCTCACCGTCACCGAGGTCAAGGGATTCGGGCGGCAGAAGGGGCATACCGAGCTCTACCGCGGTGCCGAGTACGTCGTCGATTTCCTGCCCAAAGTGAAGATCGAGGTGGTGGTGACCGACAATCTGGTCGAGCAGGTCATCGAGGCGATCATCAAGGCAGCGCGCACCGGCAAGATCGGTGACGGCAAGGTGTTCGTGAGCGAAGTCCAGCAGGTGGTGCGCATCCGCACCGGCGAGTTGAACGAATCGGCCATCTGACTCGGACCAGCCGGATTCACGTGCGTTCTGCGTCCGCGGTGCACGCTACGCCTTGAGCAGAACCAGCATCGCTCCGCTGCCACCCATCGTCGGCGGCGTCTGACAGTAGGCCAGCACCTCGTCGCGATGCGCGAGCCAGACGCGTACCTTGGCTTTCAGCACGGGTTCGCGGTTCTTCGATCCCAGTCCTTTGCCGTGGATCACGCGCACGCAGCGCGCCCGGCGTCGCACGCACTCCTTGAGAAACGTTGCGAGCAGTTCGCGCGCTTGCTCGCGCGTGGCACCGTGCAGATCCAACTCGCGCTCGGGGACCCAGTGTCCGCGCCGCAGCTTGCGCAACAGCATCGGCGAAAAGCCCTCGCGAATGTAGCTGGGCTCCTCGCCGATATCGAGGGCACTCTCGGCCGTCACGCGAACGCGGCGCAACTCGTCGAGCGCGTCGTAATCGTCCAGGATGGTTTGCACCGGCAACGGCGGAGCGGCTCTTGTGTCGATCACCACCCGGTGCTCGCGGGCGATCGGAACGGCGCCGCGCACGGCATCGCGGAACAGGTCGACGTCCTCGTCAGGCGTGTCGCTCGAGCGGCGTTCTGCCTGCAGCTGTTCGCGTAACGAGGAGGGGCGAGAGACTCGCTTGCGGTCGACCATGGCCAAAGTGCATGTAGCGAGAGCCCCGGGCGTTGTGCTCAGCTGCTCAGCTTGGCGTGTCGTCGAGGTAGCGCTCGGCGTCGAGCGCGGCCATGCAACCGGAGCCCGCGCTGGTCACCGCCTGCCGATAGATGTGGTCCTGCACGTCGCCGGCTGCGAACACGCCGGGCACGCTGGTGGCCGTGGCCTGACCGTGGCGTCCACCGCGCGTGACGATGTAGCCGCCTTCCATATCGAGCTGACCCTCGAAGATCTGCGTATTCGGCGTGTGGCCGATCGCCACGAACACGCCATGCACCTTCACCTGCTCAGCGGTGTTGCCCTCCACCGCCTTGATGCGGATGCCGGTGACGCCTTCGTCGTCGCCTTCGACCGTATCGAGTAGCTGATTCCACTTCATGGTGACGTTGGGCCGCGCGAACAATTTCTGCTGCATGATTTTCTCCGCGCGCAGCTTGTCGCGACGGTGTACGACGGTCACGTGCCGGGCGATGTTGGACAGATACAGCGCTTCCTCCACTGCCGTGTTGCCCCCGCCGATCACGGCGACGTCCTGGCCCTTGTAGAAGAAGCCGTCGCAGGTCGCGCAGGCCGAGACACCTTTGCCCATGAATGCTTCTTCGGAGGGCAGCCCCAGATATCGAGCCGAGGCACCGGTCGCGATGATGAGCGCGTCGCAGGTATAGGTCGCGGAATCGCCTTCGAGGCGGATCGGCTTTTCCTTGAGGTGAGCCGAGGCGATCTGATCGAACACGATTTCGGTCTCGAAGCGCTCGGCGTGCTTCTGGAAGCGCTCCATCAGCTCGGGGCCTTGCACGCCTTGCCAGTCCGCCGGCCAGTTGTCGACATCGGTCGTAGTCATCAGCTGGCCGCCCGGTGCGATGCCGGTTAGCAGCACCGGCTTGAGATTGGCGCGCGCGGCATACACGGCGGCGGAGTAGCCAGCCGGCCCGGATCCGAGAATAAGGAGCCGGCAGTGTTTCACGTTCTTCGGCATGAGCTCACCAGAGGGGGACCAACACCAGAGGGGGACAAACCAGACGGGACTACAGAGGTGGCGAGGCCGAGCCGCAGCGGGCCCGGTACCGCGTCACGGGGCGCACGCGGCCTACGCCACAAGGCTGAGAGTGCGGAAGCCGCGGATTATACCGACCCGGTATTGCTACTCTGACGAGCGGCGGATGACCGCAGATTGATGGGAATTACTTCACTTTTGTGCTAAGTACGATCCGGCAGTCAATTGTTTCGAGAATATTGCGCGCATATACTGAGCCTGCGTTCGTGCGGGATTAGGCGATCCGAGCTCACGCCGTGGCCAACTCTGGCCCGGTCGACAACTCAGTGCAGCCGATCGAATCGAGTCCCCGCGCGAGCCTGGATTTGCTGGAAAGTTGTCGGAGCAAGGGAATGCGAGCGCGAAATGCAGCTTCCGGGTGCGGAAGACCGTTTCGACTCGGCTCTGGGCGAGGCAACGAGTCAGAGGGGGTCCGGCGTTTTTGTGCAGTGTTGGTAGTAGAGGGAGCGACGGGGGTAAAGAGGCTCGAGGCTCTATTCGTGTCGGCGCGTACGGGGTGTACGCGTTGAGACGCGAGCACAAAGCTCGGATGTATATCGAGCAGGCCGAATCGAACCAATCCAACGCTGTCTCGACTCGATCAGATAGAGCTTGCAACTTCCTGGAGGCATAAAACAATGCGTGGTCCCGCTAGCGTCTCAACTCTCTTGCTTCGCAACGTTCCGTTGTTCTCGCAGTTGCCCGAAGGGCAGCTCGCACTTCTCACCCGCGTCGTGGGTCGCAAGGCGTTCCCGCGCAGCTCGACGATCATCTCAGCCGGTGATCCGAGCGATTCGCTCTATATCGTCATCGCCGGTCGTCTGAAGGTCATGATGAGCGACGACGAAGGCCGCGAAGTGATTCTCGCCATTCTGCAGTCGGGCGAGTTCTTCGGCGAAATGGCCCTGGTCGACGATGCGCCGCGCTCGGCCACCGTCATCGCGATCGAGCCGTGCGAACTGCTCACCATCTCCAAGGCCGATTTCAAGAAGTGCCTGGCCGAGAACTTCGACATCTGCATGGGCGTGATGCGCGGCTTGGTCAAGCGCCTGCGCGACGCCGATCGCAAGATCGGCAGCCTCGCGCTGATGGACGTCTACGGTCGCGTGGCTCGCCTGCTGCTCGAGATGGCCGACACCATCGACGGCCAGAAGGTCGTCACGAAGAAGTTGCCGAAGCAGGACATCGCCAAGATGATCGGCGCCTCGCGCGAGATGGTCAGCCGCGTCATGAAGGATCTGCAGACCGGCGGCTACATCGAAGTGCGTTCCGGTGCGATCTTCCTGCGCGACAACATCCTGATGGCGCATTAGCTCGATCAGTTCCAGGTACGCGTGGAAGTTGCACGCGTACTTGGAAGGCAGCCGCCGTCCTCGCGGCGGCGCCGGTCCAAGGCCTAGCGGCAGTTACAATTGCCCCTAGGCCTTGTTGTTTATTGGAGCGCCTGAGAGCACCACTGTCAGGCGGCATAGATAGGGGGCTTGGGGGAGATATCCCCCAGAATCGTCACCAACCCTACACACAGAACGAATTCGAACCCTGCTTTGGCCAAGCCTGCCCGAGCCCCTCTTCCCGGCAAAGTTGCGACCCTGCTGCGCGAATCGCGCTGGTTCATCGTCGTCGCGGCCGCGCTGTATCTCGCGCTCTCGCTGCTCACCTTCAATACGCGTGATCCGGGCTGGTCGCGCACCGGCGGGGCGGTCATCCACAATGCCGGAGGCCGGTTCGGCGCCTGGCTGTCCGATCTCCTGCTCTATCTGTCGGGCGTGTCGGCGTACTGGTGGATCCTGCTGCTGATCTACACGGTCTTTTGGGGCTACCGTCGTCTCGACGGCACATCGATCAGCGACCGGCGTTCGTTCTTCATCGCGCTCGGTGGCTTCCTGCTGGTGCTGATCGCCTCGAGCGCGGTCGAAGCGCTGCGATTCCATTCGATCAAAGCCACGTTGCCGTTTCGCCCCGGCGGGGTGATCGGCGCCATCGTCGGCGACGCGGCGTACGCGAGCATCGGCTATGTGGGCGCGACTCTCGTGCTGCTCACGCTGTTGGGCATTGGTCTGTCGTTGTTTACCGGCGTGTCGTGGCTGACCGCGTTCGAGAAGCTGGGCGAATGGGTCGAGCGCGGGGTGGGTCGCGTGCTCGCCTGGCGCGAGCGCAAAGTCGACGAGAAGGTGGGCGAGGCCGCGGTGGTCGAGCGGGTTGCCGTCGTGCGGGCGGAGAAGCGTCGTGTGGAAGAAGCCACGCCGATTCGCATCGAGCCGCCGGTCGTCGAGATCCCCAAATCCGAGCGGGTGGTGAAGGAGAAGCAGGCGCCGCTGTTCCACGACCTGCCCGACACACCGCTGCCGCCGCTGGCGCTGCTCGACGAACCCAGCGGCGAGCGCGAGCCGATCAGTGCCGAGACGCTCGAGTACACCTCGCGCCTGATCGAGCGCAAGTTGAAGGAGTTCGGCGTCGAGGTGAAGGTGCTTGCCGCGTATCCGGGGCCGGTCATCACGCGCTACGAGATCGAGCCCGCTGTGGGCGTGAAAGGCAGCCAGATCGTCAATCTGGTGAAGGATCTGGCGCGCTCGCTTTCGGTGGTCAGCATTCGCGTGGTCGAGACGATCCCGGGCAAGTCGTGCATGGGCCTGGAAATTCCGAACCCGAAGCGCCAGACGGTGCGCTTGTCGGAGATCCTGTCCTCGAAGGTGTACCACACCATGCATTCGCCGGTGGCGCTTGCGTTGGGCAAGGACATCGGCGGCCAGCCGATCGTGGCCGATCTGGCGCGCATGCCGCATCTGCTCGTGGCCGGCACCACCGGCTCGGGCAAGTCGGTAGCCATCAACGCGATGGTGCTGTCGCTGCTCTACAAGGCAGAAGCGCGCGACGTGCGGTTGATCATGATCGATCCGAAGATGCTGGAGCTGTCGGTCTACCAGGACATCCCGCAACTGCTCGCGCCAGTGGTCACCGACATGAAGCTGGCCGCGCATGCGCTGGGCTGGTGTGTCGGCGAGATGGAGCGCCGCTACAAGCTGATGTCGTGGGTCGGCGTGCGCAATCTGTCGGGCTACAACCACAAGGTGGCCGACGCCGAGAAGGCAGGCAAGCCGCTGTTCGATCCCGCAACGCTCGAAGGCGAGAATCCGGTACCGCTCACCAAGCTGCCCTACATCGTCGTGATCATCGACGAGTTTGCCGACTTGATGATGGTGGTGGGCAAGAAGGTCGAAGAGCTGATCGCACGGCTGGCGCAAAAAGCCCGAGCGGCCGGCATCCACCTCATTCTCGCGACCCAGCGCCCGTCGGTCGATGTGATTACCGGCCTGATCAAGGCGAACTTTCCGGCGCGTATCGCGTTCCAAGTCTCCAGCCGCGTCGATTCGCGCACGATCCTCGATCAGCAGGGCGCCGAATCGCTGCTCGGCCAGGGCGACATGCTGTATCTGCCGCCCGGAACAGGGTTGCCTCTTCGCGTACACGGTGCGTTCGTGGCCGATGCCGAGGTGCACAAGGTGGTCGATCATTTGAAGTCTCTCGGACAGCCCGACTACATCGAGGGTCTGCTCGAGGGAACCAGCGAGAACGCCGAGGCCGCGCTCGATCTGGTCGGTGGTGGCGGCAACGGCGGTGGCGAGGCCGACCCGCTCTACGACCAGGCGGTCGAGGTCGTGCTCAAGACACGGCGCGCCTCGATATCGCTGGTGCAGCGGCATCTGCGCATCGGCTACAACCGCGCGGCGCGGTTGCTGGAATCGATGGAGCAGGCCGGATTGGTGTCGGCGATGCAGTCCAACGGTAATCGCGAGATCCTGGTGCCGGTCAAGGCAGGTGAAGGGTGAAGGTGGCAGCGTGAAGGGCGAGGTGCAACGGTGAAGGGTCGCGACATGGCGTCGATCGGAGTGAGGTGGCTGCTTCTGACACTACTGGCGCTGACAGGGCAGCTGGCGCACGCCGGTGGCATCGATCGGCTCAACGCATTCATGTCCGGCACGCAATCGGCGCGCAGCGAATTCACCCAGCGCATCGTCGACAAGACCGGCAAGGTGGTGCAGGAATCGCGCGGCACGTTCGAGTTCGCGCGGCCGGGCAAGTTTCGCTGGAGCTACGACAAACCCTATCCGCAGCTGATCGTCGGCGACGGCGCCAAGGTGTGGGTGCACGATCCGGACCTCAATCAGGTCACGGTACGCAAGCTCGGCAATGCCCTCGGAGCGACCCCGGCTGCATTGCTCGCCGGCAACAACGACGCGATGAAGCGCTTCGAGCTCAAGGACGAAGGCGAGAAGGACGGCCTCGAGTGGGTACTTGCCGTGCCGCGCGACAAAGAAGGCGGCTTCGATCGCATCCGGCTGGGTTTTTCCGCCAGGGGCATCGAGGCGATGGAGCTGACCGACAGCTTCGGCCGACTCACGCGGCTGCAGTTCGTCGGCATGCAGCAGAATCCGCGGCTGGATGCGAACACGTTCCAGTTCACGCCGCCCAAAGGCGCGGACGTGGTCGGTGAGTGATCTGTTCGGCGATCCCGACCGATCGCCGCAGGGGGGCGACGCTCCCGCTTCGGCCGCGCCGCACGTGCCGCTTGCCGAGCGGCTGCGCCCCAAGCTGATCGACGAGATCGTCGGCCAAGCGCACCTGCTGGGCCCGGGCAAACCGCTGCGCCTGGCCTTTGCATCGGGCAAACCCCACTCGATGATCCTGTGGGGACCGCCCGGTGTGGGCAAGACCACATTGGCTCGACTTGCCGCGCACGCCTTTGGCGCCGAGTTCATCGCCATCTCTGCGGTGCTTGCCGGCGTGAAGGAAATCCGCGAAGCAGTGGAGCGCGCACGTCAGGCGCGCGCGCGTGGACGCACCACGATCGTGTTCGTCGACGAAGTGCACCGCTTCAACAAGTCGCAGCAAGATGCCTTCCTGCCGTTCGTCGAAGAGGGGCTGTTCACGTTCATCGGCGCGACCACCGAAAACCCCTCGTTCGAAGTCAATGGCGCGCTGCTTTCGCGCGCGGCCGTCTACGTGCTCACTGCATTGGATGAGAGCGACCTCAGCCGCCTGTTCGATCGTGCAACGCGCGAAGCGATTCCCGACTTGCGCTTCGATCTTCAGTCCCGCGATCGACTGGTCGGGCTGGCCGACGGCGACGCGCGCCGTCTGCTCAATTTCGTCGAGATCGTCGAAACCGCCGCGCGCGGAGCAGGGCGCGCGGAGGTCGATGGTGAGTTCGCGCAGAACGCCGTTGCACGCAACCTGCGCCGCTTCGACAAAGGCGGCGACGCGTTCTACGACCAGATCTCGGCGTTGCACAAATCGGTGCGCGGCTCCAACCCGGACGCCTCGCTCTATTGGCTGGTGCGCATGCTCGATGGCGGTGCCGATCCGCTGTATCTCGCCCGACGCGTCATTCGCATGGCGGTGGAGGATATCGGCCTGGCCGATCCGCGCGCGCTGGAGATCACGCTCGCGGCGACGAACACCTATGAGCGGCTCGGCTCACCGGAAGGTGAACTCGCGATCGCGCAGGCGGTGATCTATCTCGCGTGCGCGCCGAAGTCGAACGCGGCGTACGTCGCCTACAACGAGGCACGCGCGTTCGTCGGTCAGGACAAATCTCGAGCGGTGCCGGTTCATCTGCGCAACGCGCCGACCAAGCTCATGAAATCGCTCGACTACGGCAAGGCGTATCGCTACGCGCACGATGAGCCGCACGCCTACGCGGCTGGCGAAAAGTACTTTCCCGACGACATGCAGCCGATCAACTGGTATCGGCCCACCGATCGTGGCGTGGAAGCTCGCATCGCCGAGCGCATGGAGACCCTGCGTGCGCTCGACAAGCAGGCGCGTGCGGCGGAACGCGGCGAGCGCCCGGATCGGTCCAAGCCGCGCGAGTAACACCCGAATTGGCGTGCGCGCCAGGTCGACGCCGGTTCAATGGCGGCTCGGTAGCGGAATAGGGCGCTGCCATCCGGTAACATGCGCGCCGTCGTCTCGCACCCGTCCTCGAGCCGGTTGATCTCATCGGTCGCTGGTTTCTCTCATCGAATGTCCTCCCGTGCCTCCGGCGCGGGCAACCCAACGGAGTCGGCATGAAACTCTACGGTTATTGGCGATCGCAGGCGACCTTCCGCGTTCGTGTTGCGATGAATCTGAAGGGGATCGCACCCGGCGAGGAAGAGGCGCTCGATCTGGCCAAGGGCGATCAGTTCAATACCCAGTTCCTCGCGCTCAATCCGCAGGCGGTCGTGCCCACCATCGTCGATGGACCCGGCCCGGCGATGACGCAGTCGATGGCGATCCTCGAGTACCTGGAAGAAACCCATCCGCAGCCGCCGCTCTTGCCTGGCGCGCCGCGCGACCGCGCGCGGGTGCGGGCGCTGGCGATGATTCCGATCGCCGATATTCATCCGCTCATGGTGCCGCGCATCCGCAAGTACATCGAGAAGGATCTGAATCTCGGCGAGGCGGTGCGCGTGCAGTGGACCCGGCACTGGGTCGGCGTCGGACTCGCGGCCATGGAGCGCATGTTGAACGACGATCCGCGCACCGGAAAGTTCTGCCACGGCGACAGCGTCACGCTCGCGGACATCTGCCTGGCCGGGCAGGTGATCGGTGCGCAGAATTCCGATTGCGACGTCAAGCCCTACGCAACCATCATGCGCATCTACGAGCGCTGCATGGCGATCGACGCGTTCGCCGCCGCGCATCCACGCAAGCGACCTGATGCGCCGAAAGGCTAGCAGCGCTACCCCCTCCACCTTTCGCTCCTCACCCTACACCTCCACGCCACCAAGTCCATGCTGGACATCCAACTGCTACGCACCGACATCGACCGCGTTGCCAAACGCCTGGCCGATCGACCGTTCGCGCTCGACAGCGCCCAGTTCAACGCCATCGAGCAGGAGCGCAAACGCATCCAGACGCGTACCCAGGATCTGCAATCGAAGCGCAATGCGCTTTCCAAGCAGATCGGCATGGCCAAGGGCAAAGGCGAGGATGCTTCGGCGTTGATGGGCGAGGTCAATGCCGTCAATGCGGAGTTGGCGGATCTGGAGAAAGAGGTCGGGGCGGTCCAGACCACTCAACAAGGATTCGTGGCGGTGATCCCCAACATGCCGCACGAAAGCGTGCCGGTCGGGGCGGGCAGCGACGACAACAAGGAGGTCAGACGAATCGGTGCGCCGCGCTCGTTCGATTTCACTGTCAAGGACCACACCGATCTGGGTGCGGGCCTGGGCATGCTCGATTTCGAACTGGCGGGCAAGATCACCGGCTCGCGCTTCGCCGTGCTCAGCGGCCCGCTCGCGCGGCTGCATCGCGCGCTCACGCAGTTCATGCTCGACGTGCACACCGGCGAGCATGGCTACAGCGAGGTGTACGTGCCGTACATGGTCAATCGCGAATCGATGTTCGGCACCGGGCAATTGCCGAAGTTCGAGGAAGACCTGTTCAGCGTCCCGCGCAGCGACGGCGAGAAGATGTATCTGATCCCGACCGCCGAGGTCCCGGTCACCAACATCGTGCGCGACACGATCACGCCGCTGGAGAAACTGCCGGTGAAGTACGTGTGCCACACGCCGTGCTTTCGCAGTGAGGCGGGCTCCTACGGCAGGGACACGCGCGGCATGATCCGCCAGCATCAGTTCGACAAGGTCGAGCTGGTGCAGATCGTCCATCCGGATCGATCGTACGAAGCGCTCGAGGCGTTGACCGGGCACGCCGAGTCCATCCTCACACGCTTGGAGCTGCCGTTTCGCACGATGCTGCTATGCACCGGCGACATGGGGTTCGCCTCGGCCAAGACCTACGATCTCGAAGTGTGGCTGCCTGGTCAGGACGCCTATCGCGAGATCTCGTCCTGTTCGAACTTCGAAGCGTTCCAGGCGCGGCGCATGCAGGCGCGCTTTCGCAACGACAAGGGCCGGCCCGAACTCGTCCATACGCTGAACGGCTCGGGGCTGGCGGTCGGACGCACGCTGATCGCGGTGATGGAGAACTATCAGAACGCCGACGGCTCGATCACGGTTCCAGCGGTGCTGCGACCGTACATGGGCGGGCTGGAACGCCTCGCGGGCTGATCAACGCGACGACGGATCGCGATGATACGAATCGCACCGACTCGAATCTCACTGCCTCGAGTTCCATGGGGATCGAGTTGAAGAAGGTGAGCGCCGGCGTGCTGGATTCGCCGTCTCGCGCCGGGGCAGTGCCCACCTACCCGACCGCCGTTCATATGCTGGTGGCGAGCGCATCCGCGAATGCCGATCGCGAAGCGCTGGTCTGCGACCTCGACGGGCCGCCCACAGCGGCCACGCTGCGCCTGACGTACCGCGACTATCTGCATAGTGTGGCAGGACTCGCACATGAGCTCCGCGCGCTGGGCGTGCAAGGCGAGCGCGTTGCGATCGTGCTGCCCAACAGCGTCGAGATGTGCATCGCGGTCTTCAGCGTGCTGGCCGCGGGCGGGGTTGTTGTGCCGCTCAATCCGCTCTACACCGAGCGCGAGCTGGGCGCCATCCTCGCCGATGCCGATCCGCGCGCACTCATATTCGATGCGGCACGTGCCGGCGACATCGAGTCGCTCGCGGCCCGGCTCGGTGTTCGGCATCGCCTGCCGGTTGCAATCGGCAGCGATCGCCTGACAAGTTGGGCGCAGGGCGCGAATGAGGCGAACGGCAACGCGCAGCCCGCCGAGCTGCCGCAGCCGCTACCCGATGCCGACGCCCTTGCGTTCATTCAGTACACCGGTGGCACGACCGGTCGTTCGAAGGGCGTGATGCTCACGCACGGCTCGTTCGTCACCAACATCGCGCAACGCGAAGGGCTGCTGCCGACCTTCGTCACGCCCCTCAGCGAGCGCGATTCGCACCAGCGCGAGCGTATCCTGTGCCCGATGCCGATCTTCCATTCCTATGGACTGACCATGGGTCTGGCACTGGCGGCCTATTGCGGCGGCACGCTGGTGGTGATGCCGCGTTATCGGCCCGATGCGCTGTTCACACTGATCGAGCGGGAGGCGATCTCGATCTTCCCGGGCAGCCCGACCATCTTCACCGGCCTGATGGCGCACCAGCGCTTCGCGAGCGCCGATTGGTCCGGCGTACACACCTGTTATTCGGGTTCGGCGCCGTTGTCGTTGGAGACGCTGCAGCGCTGGGAGCAGGTGACCGGCGCGCCGATCTACGAGGGCTACGGACAGACCGAGGCCGGTCCGATCCTCACCTACAACCCGGTCAACGGCACACGCAAACCCGGCACGGTGGGGATTGCGCTCGATCGCACGGAAGTGCAGATCGTCGACGTCGAGACCGGCACGCGGGTACTCGGCACGGGTGAACGCGGCGAGATCCGCGCGCGTGGTCCGCAGATCATGCGCGGCTATCGCAATCTTCCCGACGAAACCGCCGCGAGCCTGCGTGAAGGCTGGCTCTACACCGGCGACATCGGTGAATTCGATGCCGAGGGCTATCTGACCATTCGCGATCGCAAGAAGGACATGGCGATCGTCGGCGGCTACAACGTCTATCCGCGCGAGATCGACGAGGTGCTCTTCATGCATCCGGCGGTACTCGATGCGGCCGCCGTAGGGGTGGCGGACGCTTACCGCGGCGAAGTGATCCGCGCTTACGTCACGCTGCGTCAGGACGCGAGCGCCACGCGGGAGGATCTGCTCGCGCATTGCGCGCGCAACCTGGCGAAGTACAAGGTGCCGGTGTCGATCGAAATCCTTGAGGCCTTGCCCAAGACCACGGTCAACAAGACCGATAAGGTCGCGCTGCGCTCCCGCGGGGTGAAGTAGCGCGGAGGCAGAGGCGAGCTGATCCGCGCGCCGCGGGCGCGCCCGATTGCCCGATGTGGCTCAGACGCGCGGCGGCAACCAGTTCGACAAGGTGATGCCGCCGTCGACCACCATCACCGAGCCGGTGACATAGCCGCTGAACTTGTCCGAGAGCAGCGCCATCGCCACGCCGGCGACGTCGTCGGGCCGGCCGACCCGACCCATCGGTATGTAGGGCGTGAGCTGCGACGTGTCGGCCTTGAAGCCGCCGCCGGCGATCGCTCCGGGTGCAATGGCGTTGACGCGGATGCCGTTCGGGCCGAAGGCGCGTGCGAGTTCCTTGGTGACCATCACCATGCCGGCTTTCGCCGCGGAGTAGTGCGGCAGGTTGCGTGGCGTCATCGAGTTGGTCGAGGAGATGTAGACGATCCGTCCGCGCGCGTTGCGATCGCGCATGTGCATGGCGGCATGCCGGCCGAGTTCGAAGCCCGACTTGAGATTGACGTTGAGCATCAGATCCCATTCGTCACTGGTCACTTTGGTGACCGTCTGCTCTTCCTGCCGGCGCGGACTGGCGCAATGCACCAGCATGTCGAGCGTGCCCAGGGTCGCTACCGCTTTGGCCACCAGAGCGGGGGCGTTGGCGCTGTCGCTCAGATCCCATCGAACGAACTGCGCCTGGCAGCCCTCGCCCCGCAACTCGGCCTCGACCTTGCCGCCGTCCTCCGCGGTCACATCGGAGAGCAGCACGTTGGCGCCCTCGCGTGCGAGCGCCATCGCGATCGCGCGGCCGATGCCCGATGCCCCGCCGGTGACCAGCGCAGTCTCACCCATGAACAGTTTCATCTACGCCTCCTTTGAATTCGTGCAGTGGCCAGCTTCGACTGACCGAGGTCGCCGACCTTGAATGCCCGAAGCGACTGGTTCGTAAGTCACGCTCGTCGCGTATCGCGTACTTCAAGCACTACCGCCATCGCCGAGTCGCCCGCCGCGCAGCCGTGGAACAGTCCGCGTCCCCCACCGCGCATGGCCAGTTCTTCGATCAGCTCGATCATCGCCCGCAGTCCGGTCGGCCCTTGCGGATGACCCCACACCAACGAACAGCCGTAGTTGTTCATCTTGCGCCAGTCGAGATTGAACTCGCGCGCAAACACCGCATCGTTGACGGCGAACGGATTGTGCGACTTGATGCAGTCGATATCGCCGATCGTAAGGTCGGCATCGGCGAGGGCGCGCCGTGCCGCGGGCACCGGCGCCTGCGGCATGTGCGCCTTCTCGGTGCGTGCCAGTCCGCAGCCGGCGATGCGCACTTCGACTTTCGCGTCGTCGGCAAGCTCACGGGCGCGCTCGCGCGTGGTGACCAGCATGGCCGCGTTACCGTCAGCCGGGTGCGTCTGCGCGCCGAAGGTGACCGTGCCGTTCGGTTGCACCGGCTTGAGCGCGGCAAGCCCTTCGGCCGTGGTGCCGTGGATGCCCTCGTCGCCGTTTAGCGTCTTCACCGTCTTGCGAAACCGCGGATCCGGTACTTCGAACGGCAGGCGCATGAAGCGCTTGTGAAAGGCGTGATCATCGGCGCAGGCTTCGTCGTACTGCTGATAGCGCAGGAGTGCGATGTCGTGCTGTTCGCTCGTGGTGACGCCATACTTCTTCGCGACGTTCTCGGCGGTGTCGATCATCGCGCAGCGGGCGTACGGATCCTTGGAAAAGTTGTCGAGCACCCAATCCTCGTGGCCGCCGGTGCCGCCCGGGCCGGTGGGTTGCGGGTAGTACAGGTGCGGACCATTGGAGAGCTTGTCGGCCATTACCAGCAGCGAGCACTCGGCCGATCCGGCGGCAACTTCCTGCGTCGCCATTTGCACTGCGCGCGCCGACGTTGCGCACGCGTGATTCACCGAGGGCCCGCCGACCGAATCGAGCCCCATCATCGCGCTCACCCACGGCAGGCCGTAGAAGCAGCTCGACGAGGGCACGGTGTAGCCGAGCACGCCATGGTCGATCAGCTTCGGATCGATATCGCGCGCTTCGAGCTCGGCGCGCCCCACGTGGGCGGCGAACTCGAGCGGATGCAGGTGGGAGAAGCTGCCTTGCCAGCGCACGAACGGCGTGCACCAGTAGGCGCCATAGGGGATGAAAGCTTCGCGCATGTTGGACTCCGAAAACGTGAAAGCGGACCAGCGGCGGCTTGACAGCGTTGGCGTCGGCGCTACATTGCGTTCGATCGCCCCGCAAGGTGGGACGCGGATTCTAGTATCCAGTATCCGGTAGAGCGCTACGAGGACTTCCCATGAGCCAGGACAGCAGTACGGAGCACGACGGCAGCCGGCCGCGCCCCGAGCAGACCTTCTTCGCCGATCCCGCGCTGGACCGCGCGCTCGGGGTCGTTATGGCGCTTGCCTCCGAAGTCTACGTGCTGCGGGATCGCATGCGCGCGATGGAGCGGCAACTCTCGGCTCGCGGGGTGCTCGATTCCGCCGCGTTGTCCGCCGAGCCTTCCGCGGAAGAAGTGGCTGCCGACAGCGCCGATCGTGATGCCTTCGTCGAGAGCCTGATGGGACAGTTGCTCGGCGTACAGCAGGCCAAGGGGGTGGTGTGATGAGCGTCCCCGCACCGATCGACGGACGCAGCTTTGCTGCCGCGCAGAGTTTTCTGCTGGGTGCGAAACAGTTCTGGACGCGTCGCATCTATCCGGAGGTACGCGCGGAGTACGAACGGCGCGTGAGCCGGAGCGGAGTGCGGCCCACCGAGGCCGAAGGCGCGGCGGCGCTGATGCGCGACAGCACGCTCTACCAGTACTACGCCTGGCTCGAGCGGCACATGCAGCGCTTCAAGTATTCGGGCCGCTATGGCCTGCAGGTCTGGCATGCGCAGGATCGCGAACGGCTGCTCGGTACGCTCGATGCCGCCGAAGCCGAGGGCGCGGCACGCCTGCTGCAACTCGATCCGCAGATGGAGATGCCGCGCTACTACACCAGTTGCGATATTCACCAGCATCCTGGCGGGGTGTGGAGCGATCCGGTTGCAGGCTTCGTGTACGAGCGCGGCGCGCGAACCACGACACCGCTTGCAGGCGTGCGCCATCTCGATCTGCACGACCGGCTCACCGAAGCCGCGCTTGCCGATCGGCCGAGTCCGCAGCGCATCCTCGACATGGGTTGCGGGTTCGGCAAGAGCACGCGGCCGTTCTACAGGCAGTGCGCCGACGCGCAGATCGACGCGATCGATCTCGCTGCGCCGTGCCTGCGTGTCGCCGCCCGCGAAGCGGCGAAGGCCGGGGCGGGCAACGTTCGCTTCCGGCAGATGAGCGCCGCCGCGACGGACTACGACGAAGCGCAGTTCGATCTGGTCACCTCGACCATGCTGTTGCACGAGATGCCGCCGCCGGTGATCGAGACGACGCTGCGCGAGGCTTATCGTGTGCTCAAACCAGGCGGGCGAATGGTGCATCTGGATTTCCTGCCGCAGGTGCAGCCCGGCGCCGACGCGTTCGCGCAATTCATCCACTATGGTCACGGCCGGCGCAACAACGAGCCGTTCATGGAGCCGCTGTCGGAAATGGAGCTGGAGGAGATCCTGCGTCGCATCGGCTTCGCGAACGTGCGCATCGTTCCGTTCGAGGAGGCCGACGGCGCCTTGTCGCCCGAATACCGGAACTGGCGCTTCCCCTGGTGCGTGATTGCCGCCGAACGTGATGCCTGAGCCCACGCAGATCACCCGCCGCGGCTTGTTCGCCACGTTCCTGCTGATCGGACTGCAGGGTTTCGGCGGCGTGCTGCCGGTGGCGCGCCGCACGCTGGTGGAAGATCGGCGCTGGCTGTCGGAGCGCGAATTCACCGAACTGCTCGCCATCGGCCAGATGCTGCCCGGGCCGAACGTGGTGAACGTCTCGACCGCATTCGGCGCACGGCATTTCGGCCCGCTCGGATCGGTGATCGCGGTCGGTGCGCTGATGTCAGCACCGATCGTCATCGTGCTCACGCTCGGAGCGCTCTATCTGCGTTTCGGTGAGTTGCCGATCGTGCAGGCCATCGTGCGTGGCGTAGCGCCCGCGGCTGCCGGATTGATGGTGGCCGCGGCGCTCAAGCTTGCGGTAAGCGAGTTGCGCGCGGCCTGGAAGCTGATCATTGCCGGCGCGGCGTTCCTCGCCGTGGGCATCCTGCGCTGGCCGCTGTATCTGGTACTGCCAAGCTTGGCGCTGCTGAGCGTGGCGTACGCCTGGTTCGGCATTGATCGCGAGAATGCATCGTGAGCGACGACGCATCGCTTGGCTGGCTGTTCGGGTTCTTCTTCCTGATGTCGATGATGGCGATCGGTGGCGCCTCCATCGTGGTACCAGACGTGCACCGTGCGTTCGTCGAGACGCACAAATGGATTCCCGGCGCGGAGTTCGCTGCGCTCTACGCGATTGCGCAGGCCGCGCCCGGACCGAACGCGATCTTCATGAGTCTGCTCGGCTGGCGCGTCGCCGGCATTCCCGGTGCGCTGGTCGCGACGCTGGGGATGGTTGGCCCGTCATCGGTGGCGATGTACTTCGTGCATCGCGTCTGGCACAAGTTTCGCGATGCGATCTGGCGGCGTGCGATCCAGCGCGGCCTCTCGCCGGTGGCCATCGGCATGCTCGCGGCGAGCGGCTACATCCTGGTCGAGAACGCCGCGCGCGACTGGACGAGCGTTCTGGTGTCCCTCGGTGCGACCGCGGTGGCATTCGCCACTCGCGTCAACTACTTCGTGATTTTCGCGGTCGCGGCGTTGATCGGCGTGATCCGCTACGCGTAAGGCGCGGGCCCGCTCAACGCCGGCCGATCCGATCGCCCAACACTTCGGCCATGTCGTTCCATACGTACGTGTTGAGCAGCTTGCCGTCCTTGACGGTGAACCGGTCGATGTAGCGGATACCTTCGTAGGTCGAGCCGTCGAGCAGCTCGCCGTACAGCGTGCCGAAGCAGTAGACGATCTGCGTGCCGTCGGGGCCTGGCGCGACGTCGAAGTGATCGAAATGCTTGAGGGCGCGCTTGTAGCGCGTCTTGGCGCCTTCGACCACCGCCTCGATCGAGTCGTAGCGGCGCCCGCCGGGGAAGACCATGTGAAAACCCGGCGCGAGCATCGCCTTCGCCGCGGGCAGATCGCGCCGCTCCATCGTGCGCAGATACTCGCTCACCAGCTCGATGGGATCGATCTTGACGCTGTTCAGGACGGCGGACATGGCGGGATCCTCGCGGGAAAGAGTGGGGTGTCCGGCAATGTTAGTCCGATGCCGGCACTTGATGCGATCGGGTTGTGCGTGTGCGCTTTTCAGCGTCGAAATCACCGTTGATTCTGTGTAGAATCCGCCGCTCGTTTGACCGGCGGTTGCTTGCGGTTCTACCCCGCAGTCTTCCGTCCTCTGAGTCGGAGAGGTGCCAGAGTGGTCGAATGGGCCAGACTCGAAATCTGGTGTACGGCTCGTCCGTACCGTGGGTTCGAATCCCACCCTCTCCGCCAACAAAAAAGCGACCGTCGAGGTCGCTTTTTCGTTGGCTAGAGCGCGGGTGGGTGAGAAGCCACGCGGGCGCGTCTACGGCATCAACAACCGCTCCACCAGCGCGCGTCGCTCGTCCTGTTCCTCGGTCGTTCCAATGGTCTGAAACAGCGCCTCGGCAGTCATTGCTGCATAAACGAGAAATGCCCGCGCACGGGCTTCAGCCGGAGCGAACCCCAGCGCGGTAAGGCATCCGGTGATGTAGCGGGTCCGCTGGGCATCGATGTCCGTCACCGCGCGCTTTGCCATCGTGTCGCGCCGTGCCCAGGCACGAATCGCCAGTTCGATTCGAGCGCCACGCTGCGCGGCACGACCCCGCAGCGGCAGCGTCAGCAGCGCATGGATGGCCTGACGCGGATCGAGATGTTCAGCGTTGAAGCGCGCGATGATCTGTTCGGTTGCGCGGATCCGCCACGCATTCAGCACGCGTACCAGCAGATCGTTGCGGTCCTGGAAGTGCCAGTAGAAGCTTCCCCGCGACACGCCGATCTTCTTGGCGAGCACATCCACGCGTATCCGATCCACGCCGCTGTCGATCAGGATCTCGGTGGCACTGGTGATCCAGTCCTCCGGGGAGAGGCGAGGGGCAGGTGCGTCGCCGCCTTCACGGGTGCGCCGAGTCAAGGCTTGCATTCGTTCCATACAGTAATGTATGGTCGCGATCGCGATCCGGACAAGCAGTTTCGCGCGTCGAGCAGCACGATGTGGCGCCGCCCTGGTGCGGGTCCGACGGCAATCGATAGGCAATCAATTTCATATCAGGCGGTCAGGTCGCGGCTCGCGCTGTCCGATCGCCATCGTCGGGAGACGAACATGCAGCGACGTCGATTCATTCAGGGCGCGTTGGCTGGCGCGGCAACACCGTTCCTGCCGATGCGGCTGGCGCAGGCGCAAATCGTCGATCAGCCGCGCATCTTCTACGGCTTTCCTGCCGGCAGCTCGGGCGACATCCTGTCGCGTCGCATCGCGGAGAAGTTCGCCGGCACGGCGTATTCGCGCAACAACGGCATCGTCGAGAACCGCCCAGGCGCGGGCGGTCGCATTGCGCTCGAAGCGCTGAAGGCGGCGCCGGCCGATGGCTCGTCGATGGCGCTCGCCCCGTTCTCCACGACGGCGATCTATCCGCACATCTACAGCAAGCTGAGCTACACCCCGGACGTGGATTTCGTGCCGGTGTCGATCGCGGCAATGGTGCATCACGGGCTGGCGGTCGGGCCGATGGTGCCCGCGTCGGTGCGTGATCTGCGCGGATTCCTGGCGTGGGCCAAGGAGAATCCCAAGCAGGCCAACTACGGCTCACCGGCCGCAGGTTCGACGCCGCATTTCATCGGCGCGATGCTCGGATTGAACACCAACACGCCGCTCAATCACGTGCCGTATCGCGGCTCGGTGCCAGGGGTGGCCGATGTGATCGGCGGACAGATCGCATCGATGGTGACTCCGCACGGTGACTTCGTCGCCAATCACAAGGCCGGCAAGCTGCGCATCCTCGCCACCTCCGGCAAGAACCGTTCGCCGTTCGTGCCCGAGGTAGCGACCTTCGCCGAGCAGGGCTTCGCCGATCTGGTGGTCGAGGAGTGGTTCGGCTTCTACATGCGGGCCGGCTCACCGGCGAACGCGATCGCATCCGCCAACGCCGTCATCAACGCGGCACTGAAGGACAAAGGCGTGATCGATGGCATCGGTGTGGTCGGACTGATCGCGCAGGGCTCGACGCCGGACGAAATGGCACGCAGCCAGCGCGCCGAGCACGAGCGCTGGGGTCCGATCGTCAAGCGCATCGGGTTCACCGCTGATAGCTGATCGGCATTCGCCTCGGAGCGAGGCGCGGCCACACGAGGGACGACGGCAGAAAGGTTGAGCGCAACGCAGCGCTCAACCGAGCGACGCACCGCCGCAGATCTGGATGTTCTGGCCGGTGATTGCCGCGGCCTGCGGTGATAGCAGATAGCTCACGAGCGCCGCGATCTCAGCGGGAAGAATGAGCCGGCCGATCGGCGGGACCTTCGGCGCCACGCTCTTGCGCGCTCGATCGGTCGACATAGCCGTGCGCGTGGCCGCCGGCGACACAACGTTGACCGTAACGCCGGCGCCGACCACTTCGGCGGCCCAACTCCGGGCAAGCGCGATCACGGCGGCCTTGGTCGCCGCGTACTGACTGCGGCCGGCAGCGCCGCTCGCCACACGGCTGCCGATCAGCACGACACGGCCGCGGCGGCGAGCAACCATCGCCGGGACGATCGTGTCGGCGATGCGGGTGAGCGCGTCGACATGCACACGCCACATCAGGCGCTCGTCGCTCGCGTTCAGTCGTCCCAGCGGTGCGACGCGAAGCAGTCCCGCCGCATGAACGAACGCATCGACCGCGGCAAGCGTGGAGACCGTAGCCAGCGTGGCGCTTTCGTCGGTCAGGTCGACGCGATTCGCCGCGAACTTCGGGTGGCGGATCGTGGCCGGTGCCGCGTCCAGCCCGGCCACGCGCCAGCCCTCATCGAGCAGACGCGTGGCGATCGCGCGGCCGATGCCGCTGCTCGCGCCGGTGACCAGTGCGTGCCGGCTACCGCTCGATCGCCGTGGCGCGCGATTCGCCTTACTCGGCACGTATGTTGGCTTCGGTGATGAGCTTCTGCGAGCGCGCCATGTCGTCGCGCTGGAACTTCGCGAAGTCTTCCACCGAGCCGGGCGTAAGCAGCAATCCTTGCTGCACGAGCTTGTCGCGCATGTCGGTGCCGAGTGCCTTGTTCACTTCACCGTTCAGGCGCCGGGTGATGTCCTGCGGCAGTTTCGCCGGCCCCCACAGCCCGTACCAGCTGAAGAACTCGTAACCTGGAATGCCTTCGGCCACGGTCGGCACGTCGGGCAGGTTCGGCACGCGCGTGGCGGAGGTCACCGCGAGGATCCGCAGGTTGCCGGACTTGCTGTGGCCCACGGCGCCCAGGATCGGATCGATGAAGCCGTCGATGCGTCCGCCGATCAGATCCTGATACGCCGGCCCTGAACCCTTGTAGGGGACCACGACATAGTCAATGCCACCTGCTCGCTTGAGCAGTTCGGTCGACAGGTGACCCGCCGATGCGGTCGAGCCGATCGCGAAGGTGAGCTTGCCCGGATTGGCCTTGGCGTGCGCGAGCAGGCTCTTCACGTCGTTGGCCGGCAGGTCCTTGCGCACCGACACGGCCAGCGGCGCTTTGGCCACCAGCGCGACCGGCTGGAAGTCACGCGCCACGTCGAACGGGGCCGACTTGATCGTCATCGGCGTCGTGGTGAACGTCGATGCGTTGAAGAGCAAGGTGTAGCCGTCGGCCGCGGCCTTGGCCACTGCGTCGGCGCCGATCATGCCATTGCCGCCGGCACGATTCTCGACGACGAAGTTCTGGCCGAGCTGATCGGAGAGCTTCTGCGCGAGCATGCGCCCGACCAGATCGAGCGTGCCGCCGGGCGGAAACGGGATGATCACGCGCACCGG
>CADEDU010000002.1:0-75368 GCA_902826155.1 uncultured beta proteobacterium | reverse complement strand
GCGGCGGATTATAGGAGGCGCCGCCTACCGCAGCACAGGCAAGGTCTTGCGCGCCGAGAATCCAAGCAGATCGATCGCGCCATCGCTCGGCTTGACCGATTCGACGCGCGAGACGAACGCCACTTCATCGTGAATCGCGACGCCGAGCCGGCCCGCCGTCTCGATCAGGCGCGACTGTCCCGCGAGCACCAGTGGTCGCGCCGAAGCGGCAGCGATCGACGCATCCGGCGCGGCCCGTACACCTTCTGCCGCGGCCACCAGCGTGAAGCGCTCGTTGCGTCCGGCTTCGACCACCACCCGGTCGCGCACCATCGTCATCGCGCGCCCCGAGCGCAGATGTCCGGCGACCTCGTGTCGCAAGGTGAGCACATAGAGCTTGTCCGCCGGCCCGGTCACGCGCACGCACGGACCGAGCATCGATCGCTGGCTCACCTTCGAGTCGGTGAACAGCGGGAAGCTGATCTGCAGCGGCGCGCTCGGATCGTGCGCATTGAACGCCAGCACCGCGAAAGTGAGGTCGCGCACGATCGCGCGCTCCTGGTCGGGTTGCAGCACCAGGAAGTCGAGGTGATCGGGAACGTCGGATGGCAACGTTGCTGGCATGCTGGCGGCGTTCGGGCAAGCACTGCGAAACGCGATGTATCGTGGCGCTTCGTCGTGCTTCCTTGCAATCGGGGATGGCTCTACTCTACGCATCCGCGCATCGACAGGCCACTCACTATGTCGCAGCCCGCATCGAGCCATGCAGCAACGGCGCAGGAGGATCACCGCCTGCAGCAGTTCGTCGCTACCTACCTCGCCGGCGAACGTCAGGCGCAGTCGCGGTTCCTTGCCGAACTGGTCAAGGTGCCCTCGGATAATCCGCCGGGCGATTGTCGCGCGCATGCCGAACGCGCCGCGACGCTGCTCGAGCAGCTCGGCTTCACGGTCGAGCGATACCCGGTCCCCGATGAAGCGGTGAAGGCCAACGGCATGGTCTCCTGCACCAACCTGATCGTGCGCAAGCAGTTCGGCACCGGCGGGCCGACGATCGCATGCAATGCCCATGGCGACGTGGTGCCGCCGGGCCGCGGCTGGAGCGTCGATCCCTATGCCGCTGAAGTGCGTGACGGATGCATGTTCGGACGCGGCGTGGCCGTGTCGAAGTCCGACTTCGCCACCTATACCTGGGCGTTGCTCGCGCTCGATCGGGCGGTGGCTGCCGGGCACGTTCGCGCCAACGGCGCCATCGAGCTGCACTTCACCTACGACGAGGAAGCGGGCGGGGCGATCGGGCCGAAGTGGCTGCTCGATCATGGTTTGACCAAGCCCGATTTCGCCATCAGCGCCGGGTTCGCGTACGGCGTCACCACGGCGCACAACGGTTGTCTGCACTTGGAGGTCGAGGTGATCGGCAAGTCCGGGCATGCGGCCGAGCCCGACAAGGGGCACGACGCACTGGAGGCCGCGACCGAAATGCTCTCGGACCTCTATGCCTATCGCAAGGCGCTGTTCGCGCTCGAATCGGCGATCCCGGGGATCGGCAGTCCGACGATGGTGGTGGGCCTGATCTCCGGCGGCATCAACACCAACGTCGTGCCCGATCGCGTCGTGTTCCGGCTCGATCGACGCATCATCCCCGACGAGATTCCCGGTGCGGCCGAAAAATTCCTGCGTGCGCTGATCGAGCAGACCGCCCGCAAGATGCCGGGCATCCGTGCCAACGTGCGGCGCATCCTGCTGGCGCAGCCGTTCGTGCCGCGACCGGGGCAGGAGAAGCTGGTGGAGTCGATCAGCCGCCACGCCGGACGCGTGTTCGGCGTCGAAGTGAAACCGCACGGCGTGCCGCTCTATACCGACGCACGCCACTACAGCGAGGCGGGCGTACCGACGGTGCTGTATGGCGCTGGTCCGCGCACGCTGGAAGAAGCCAACGGTCACCGCGCCGACGAGAACCTCAAGCTCGACGATCTCTACCGGGCCACCGAGGTCATTGCGCTGACCTTC
Organism: uncultured beta proteobacterium; assembly: GCA_902826155.1. The sequence goes on along the minus strand of CADEDU010000002.1, from coordinate 73,382 downwards.
GCGGATCTGCTCGGCCGGATTTAGAAGACCGAGCCCCAGCGGCGCAGCCCCGCGGTATCGAGCCCCACGCCGCGCATCGCGCCCCACACACCGATCGACACCGAATCGATCACAGGAATGCCGAGTGCTTGCTCCAACCGATCGACCACCGGCGCGCCACGCGTATTCGTGCCGTACACGATCAGCGCGTCAGGCCGCGCCCGCGCGCAGTCGAGTGCCATCGCTTCGATCGCTTCGGGCGCGACTGCCGCCATCGCGAAGTTGTCGGCGATGTCGGTCCGGTGTGAATCGAACACGCACTCGTAGCCTGCGGCCGCGAAGTGGCCCTTGATGGTGTCGTTCATCGCCGGAGGGTTGAGCGTCACCATGGCGAAACGCCTGACACCCAGCTGCTCGAACGCAGAGAGGATCGATAGCGTCGAGGTGGTGGCGAGTGCACCGGTGCGGCGCGCGATGTCGGCCACGAGTTGCCGGTCGCGATCGATCCCCACCACGCCGCCGGCGCTGCCGTTCCAGGTGATTACGTCGCAATGCGCATCGGCCAGCAGCAGTGCAGCCTCGAGAATGACTCCCGAATCGTAGTAGGCGCGCGCCGGATCGTCGACCGTCACGGCCGTAAGCTTGAATCGCGCGAAATGCACGGTCACGTCATCGCGCGCGGCCAGCATCGTGATGCAGGTGGGCTCGACGACGGTGTTGGACGAGGGCAGGATCATGCCCAGTCGTTTCATGGCAGAACCGGCTTCGCGAGGCATGGATGGGGCCGTGCGTCAGGTACCGTAGCCGAGCATGCGCGGCAACCAGGTGACGATCGGCGGAAACAGCATGCACAGCAGCAGCACGCCGTACATGAGTGTGACGAACGGCCACAGCGCATACACCAGCTCGCGCATCGGTACCTTGGTGATGCCGCACACCACGAACAGCACCACGCCGACCGGCGGAGTCAGCATGCCGATGACCAGATTGAGCACGAACAGAAAACCGAAGTGCAGCGGATCGATGCCGTACTTGAGTGCAATCGGGTGCAGCAGCGGCACCAGCATGATGTAGGCCGCATTCGATTCCAGGAACATGCCGACCAGGAACAGCAGGATCGTCACCAGCAGCAGGAACATCATTGGACTGCTGGTGAGCGCCTGGATGAATGTCGTGAGCTTCTGCGGCAGCAGATCGACGGTGAGCATGTAGGTCACCACCGAAGCGCACGCGATCAACGTGCCCACCATCGCGGTGGTGAGCGCCGAGCGCAGCAGCACCTGCGGCAGGTCGGCGAGCTTGAGCCGGCGGGTGACGAAGAAACCGATCGCCAGCGCGTACACGACGGCGATCGCCGAGCCTTCAGTGGCGGTGAATGCGCCGCCGACGATGCCGCCGATGACCACGATCGGCATGAGCAGGATGATCCACGAGCGGCCGAACTCGCGCAGCACGTTGCCCACACGAAAGCCCTCGCCGGTGAGCGGATAGCCGCGGTGCCATGCGTACCACGAGCAGATCAGCATGAAGCCGACGGTGATGATGAGCCCGGGGATGACCCCGGCCATGAACATGCCACCCACCGATACCGACGCACCGGCCATGAACGCGTAGACGATCATCGCGCCGCTGGGCGGAATGATCGGACCGAGATTGGCGGCAGCGGCGATGATCGAGGTGGCGAAGCCGCGGTCGTAGGCTTTGGTGAGCGATGGACCGAGGATGGTGGCGAGCGCGCTGGCATCGGACACGGCGGCACCCGAGACGGTCGCCAGCCCGGCGCCGGAGAGCATGGTGACGTGCGCCAGGCCGCCCGGCACGCGCCCGACGATGGCATTGGCCAGCGCGATCAGCCGCTCGACGATGCCGGCCTTGATCATCAACTCGCCGGCGATGATGAAGAACGGAATCGACATGAGCGGGAACGAGTTCACCGCGTGCATCATCCGTTGCGGCAGCAGGTTGAGCGAGACGTCGCTCACCATCACCGCGCCCAGTGCCGAGAAGCCGAGCGCGAACGCGATCGGCATGCCGAAGGCCGCAAGCAGCGCGAAGCCGATGAAGATCGCTACGCTCACTCGATCGCTTCCTTGGCCTGCGGCTGGACACCAAGTGCAACCAGGCGAAGCAGGTGCAGCACGCTGTGCGCCGCGCCGATCGCCACCGGGATCATGAAAATGGCGACCGTCACATCGAGGGTGGGTAGCAGCTCATCCCACTGATCGATCGTCACCATCACCGCCTGGTAGCACACCACGGCCATCATGATGATCGTGAGCGTGCCCATCAGGCGGAGCAGTGCGCGCTGCACGGCGGGCGAGAACAGCTTCACCACCAGCTCGATGCCGATGTGAATGCCCTCGCGGATGCCAAGCGGAATGGTGAGGAAGATCGCCCATACGAACAGCAGGCGCCCAACGTCGTCGGCCCAGTCGATCGACGTGTTGAACGCGTAACGCAGAAAGACCTGCAGCGATACCACCACCACCATGGCCGCCATGATCGCGATGATCACCACGGCGGCAACGCGATCGATCGCGCCGAGCGCGCGCTGCGCGGCGCCCGGCGGCGCAACCGGTGATTCGGGTTGCGGCTGGTTCATCGTTCAGCGCGCCTTGGCCACCTCGGCGACCACCTGATCGACCAGCGCGGCGCCGGCGCGCTTCTTCACCTGATCGGCCACGCCCGCGGTGGCCTTGCGCATCTTGTCGAGTTCGGCGGCCGGCAGCTCGTCGTACTGCATCTTCTTCTTGAGTTCGTCCAGCGCTTCGCGGTCGGTGTCGACGGCGAGCTTGCGCTGATGCACGACCGCGGCCGTCATCGCCTCGCGGATCGCCTTCTGGTAGTCCGGCTTCAAGGCCTCGAAGCTCTTCTTGTTGGCGATGATGGCGATGAAGTCGAAGAAGTGGCCGGTGTTGGACAGGAACTTCTGCACCTCGTTGTAGCGCGCTGCGCGGATGATCGCGTACGGATTCTCCTGGCCGTCGAGCACTTTCTGTTCGAGCGCGGAGTAGAGCTCCTTCACATCCATGGCCACTGCGTTGGCGCCCAGCGCACGGAACGTCGCCAGATGCGTTTCGTTGGGCTGTAGCCGTATCTTCAGCCCTTTCAGGTCTTCGATGGTCTTGATCGGCCGGCGATTGTTGGTGAGGTTGCGGCTGCCCAGATCCATCCAGCCCAGCGAGATCAGGTTCTTCTCGGCGAGCTTGGTATCGAGGAGCTTGCCGACGTTGCCGTCCATCACCTTGAAGGCTATGTCGCGCGACGGGAACAGGAACGGCAGGCTCACCGCCTCCAGCTCGGTGACGATGCGCGACAGATACGCCGCGCCCACCCAGGTCATGAGCAGGGTGCCGCTGCGCACGCCGTCGACGTTTTCCTTGGCGCCGCCCAGCTGCATCGCCGGGAACAGGTCGACGTCGAGTTGTTTGCTGGTCAGTCGCTGCAGCTCGGGCTTGAACACCTTCTCCATCGCGACACTGGAGGGGTGGTTGATTTCGAAGTTACCCGCGAGGCGGACTTTGTCTTGAGCGTGCGCGGGCAGCATCACTGCGAGTGCGATGGCGCCGAGTGCCGCGAGTAGACGGCGAGCGGGGCGATGGCTTACGGGGTGAGTCATGAGGGCTCCTTTGTGATCGAACTGGCTTATCCGGGCAGGACCGAAGTCGACTGCGTCCAGGGCGTGATCTGGAATGGCAGATGATGCGGCGCCTTCGCGTCGTAAACCTCGAACTCGATGGTCAGCTTGGTGTGGTAGCCACTGGGTAGTTTGGCGCCGATCTTCTTGTAGTAGTCGCCGACGTGCAGCACCGCCTGGTAGCGGCCGGTCTTCATCTTCTCGGGGGGCACCAGTGGCCCCTCAGGTGGACGGCCATCGACGTTCGTGACGGCCGACTTCACCAGCTGGTACGACTTGCCGTCGTGCATGTACAACTCGACCTGGATGCCGTTGGCGGGCATGCCGGTGTACAGATCGAGAATGTGAGCGGTGACTCGACCGGCAGGCTGCTGCGCGGACGCGGGGTTGATAGCGCACAAGCTGAAGAGGGCGACGGCGATCGCCAAAGCGAGTGCGGCAAGGGGACGCGAACGGGAAGTAATGCTGTGCATGGTGGGCTCCGTGGCTCGGGTGCGAAGGGTCAGCTGCCGCGATACGTCATGTAGCTCCACGGCGAGAAGTAGAGCGGTACGTGATAGCGCTGGGCGGCGTCGTAGATCGCAATGCGAATCGGCACTACGTCGAGGAACTCCGGCGCGGTCTGCTGAATGCCCATCCGGCGGTAGTACTCGGCGACGTGGAACACCAGCTCATAGCGTCCGACTTTCATGTCTTTGTCGTCGAGCAGATTGCCCGGTACGCGCCCGTCGGCGTCGGCCTGAACCGACTTGATCAGCTTGCGGCTGTCGCCTTCGATCGCATAAAAGTCGATGCGGATGCCGGCCGCCTGCTTGCCGGTGTAGGTATCGAGCGCGTGCGTCGAAAGTTTCGGGGGCAGCTTCTGCTGCGCCTGGACGGTGCTCGCACCGAACGCGATGATGCACGCCCCCAACAGGGCACCCACTGTGGCTGCTATCGAGAGAACTCGTCGTTGCATGGCTGCCTCCTTGGTCAAGTGTGGCGAATCGGCGAATCGGTGAATCGGTGAAAGGTCAGCGAACAGCGTCGCCGGCGCTGACGAAGTGGTCGGCGATCGCGCCGGCCGTGGTGAGCCAGACGTCATCGCGTGCCCGAGCCAAGTGCGCCAGCGCGCGCCGAAAGTGGTGCAGGCGAAACGGCTGGCCCGCGCAGTGGGCGTGGAACGAGACACCCATCACCAGCGGTTGCGCCTGCGCCTGCACCCGCATCTCCTCGAAGTTGTCGATGATCATCTGCGCGAACGCATCGGCGTTCACGCGCCGGCCGATCACCGTATTCGAGTCGTTCAGCTCCTGGGGGTAGGGCACCGCGAGGATCCGTCCGCCGCGTGCCTTGAGCCAGATCGGCTGGTCGTCGCAGCACCAGTCGAGCACGTAGCGGTAGCCGGCTTCGGCCAGAAGATCGGGCGTGCGAGGACTCTCGGAGATCCACGGGCCGAGCCAGCCGTATGGGCGTTTGCCCGCGCCTTCCTGAATCGCCGTAGTGGCCGCAGCGATCAACGCGGACTCTTCCGGTTCCGGGAGGTTGCCCTGGCGCTCGGAGTTGGTGCGCCCATGTGCAGCGATCTCGGCGCCGATCTCCTGGAACGCGCGGGGCAGTTCGGGGGCGTGCCCGTACAGCGCCGAGTTGACCAGCAGCGTGACTGGCAGCTGCAGCGCACCGAACAGATCGCGCAGCCGCCACGCACCGACGCGATTGCCGTACTCGAGCCACGACCAGTTCATCACGTCGGGTGCAGGGCCCGGGCCGGGCGTGGCAATCTCCTCGATCAGACCTTCGCCGAACGAATACGCTTCGACATTCAACGCGAGATACACCGCCAGCCGCTTGCCCTGCGGCCAGCTGAACGCGGGCCGGCGATGGATCGGCAGATAGTCGAATCGTTCGTGGTGTTTGAGCATCGCGGGTATCGAGGCGTGTCGAAATGAGGTGCCGGGTGCGTTCAGGGTGTCATCGGTGCGACCCAGCGATCCAGCCCGACGTCGGTGGCTGCTGCGCGCAGGACCATCTCGCGGTAGAACGGCTCCAGCTCGGCTGCTGCCTCAGCGGTTGCCGCCAACCCCGATCGAAACTCGATTGCAAGCTCGCGCACCTCGGCCTTGAGCTGCGCCTCATCGACGGTGAGCACCTTGCCGTTCTCGACCACCACGCGTCCGGCAACCATGGTCATGGTGACCGACGAGCCGTTCTCGCAGAACACGAGCTGGCGGCGCAGATCGTTGAGGGGCGTGAAGGCGAGTGTGTCCAGATCGATCAGGATCAGATCGGCCTGATAGCCCGGGGCGAGGGCGCCGATCTCGTTCGCCCGGCGCATGCCGCGCGCGCTGCCGCGTGTGGCGCAGGCGAGTACTTCGGCGGCGCTCGGCCAGTCGCGGTAGTCGCGTTCGGCGATCTTGTGGATGAGCCCTGCCGTCTTCATGGCGCCCCAGACGTTCACCGTGTCGTCGGTGTTGCGCTCGTCAGTGCCCAGCGCGATCGGAATGCCATGGTTCACGAGCCGCCGGAAAGGCATCACTCCGCTGCCCAACTTCAGGTTACACACGGGATTGTGGGCGACGGTGCAGCCGGCCTCGGCGAGCGCTTGCATGTCGTGCTCATCGACCCAGATGGCGTGGATGACCAGCATCCGCTCATCCAGAAATCCCAGCTCCTTCACGTACTGCACCAGCGACTTGCCGAACTTTTGCGCGCCGAGCACTCGCTGCAGCTTGGTCTCGAGGATATGGATATCGAAGGGCAGGTCGTGGCGCCGCGAGAATGCCGACAGCTCGCCGAAGTACGCCGGCGTCACCCGCTGCGGCGCCGAATTCGACACTGCGATGCGCAGGCGATCGTCAGCCGCGCCGTGCCAGCGCCCGTGAAACCAGCGATACAGCGCACCGATCTCGTCCGGCGTCCAGGGTTGCACGCTGTCCATCTGACGGACCACTTCCGCCGGCAGCAGCTCGCGCAGGAACGGATACTTCTCGTGCTCGATCTTGTTCGGATGATTGATCGAGACCGTGGCCCGTATGCCGCTGTCAGCGTACGCCTGCATGATCGCGTCGATGCCGTCCTGCGTCGGTGCCGGGTTGTGATACGGGTCGTCGTGCACCGCGGTGACGCCGCACTTGAGCATCTCCACCGCGCCCAGCAGGGTCTGTACGTACGCGAGGCGCTCACCTACCGCGCCCTGGCCCAGCGGCGGCACCTCGAACAGCATGAACAGCTCGAGCGGCATGTCGCGCAGCGCGCCGGCCATCATGTTGCCCGGCGAGTGGAAGTGACCGTTGATGAGCCCCGGCATGGCGAGCTTGCCGCTCGCATCGATCACCTTGACCTCGCGAGCCACCGGCGGTGGGGCGACATCGACGCCGATCGCGACGATGCGCTGGTCTTCGATCAGGATGTTCGCGCGGTCGAACTCGCGATCGTTGGCATCGAGCGTCAGCACGCGTGCGTTGCGGATGAGCGTGTGACGTGTCATCGCCGAGGCTCAGCCGAACGAGACGCGCGGCAGCCAGAGCGCGATGTCGGGCCACGCCCATAGCATCACGACAAGCAGCAACATCATGAACAGGAACGGCAGCACGCCGATGATCACGTCGGCAATCGACCCCTCCTTGCGGATGCCTTGCACGACGTAGAGATTCATGCCCACCGGCGGCGTGATGAGCGCCAACTCGGCCATCAGCACCAGATAGATGCCGAACCACACCGGATCGATCTTCAGCGCGATCACCAGTGGCATGACGATCGGTATGGTGCCGATCACCATGGCCAGGGCATCCATGAAGCAACCCAGGATGAGATAGAGGATCGTGAGCACCAGCAGCAGCTGATTCGGCGTGGTGCCCAGTCCGCCGACGAACTCGGCCATCGCCTGCGGCACGCCCATCAAGCCCAACACGAAATTCAAGTAGAACGCCGACACCGCGATGAGCATGATCATGGCACTCACGCTGATGGTGACGACGAAGCACTCGTGCAACATGCGGATCGACAGCGTGCCGAACGCGCCGGCCAGTGCGAGTGCCACCAGCACGCCCACCGCTGCCGCCTCGGTGGGGGTGGCCCAGCCGAAGTAGATCGTGCCCATGACCAGCGCGAAGATCAGCAGCGGCGGAAACAGATCCACCAGCCGCCGCAGTCGCAACGCGAAGGCGACACTTGGCTCCTTGGCGCCTGCGTACGCTGGATTGACCCAGCACATCACCACGACCACGAGTACGAACATTGCGGTGAGCAGCAGGCCCGGGACGATGCCCGCCGCGTAGAGGCGTCCGACCGAGGTGCCGGTCATGGCGCCGTAGACGATCATGTTGATCGACGGCGGGATGAGGATGCCGAGCGTCGCACCAGCCGCGACGGTGCCGAGCACCAGGCGCGGGTTGTACCCGCGGCCGCGAAACGCCGGGATCGCTACGGTGCCGATCGTCGCCGCAGTGGCCACCGACGATCCCGACACCGCCGCGAACACCGCCGAGGCGCCGATGTTGGTGTGCAACAGCCCGCCTGGCAGCGGATTGAGCCAATCGGAGAGCGACTTGTACATGCGGTCGGTGAATCCGCCGCGCACCAGCAATTCGCCCAGCAACACGAACAACGGGATCGCCACCAGCACGTAGTTGTTGGTCGCGCTCCAGTATTGGGTGCCGAACGAGAGCAGCGCCGAGGAGCCCAGATACAGACCCGACGCGATCCCGGCTAGCGCGAACATGACGGTGGCGACATGAAGGCCGATCGCCATCAGGCCGACGAGCAGGAGCAGGCCGGTGAGGATCAGGGTGCCGGTGATCTCCATGGTGTCGGTGATCTCCGCGTGCGGGGCTAGGTGCGGTCGGCCGGCGTGCCGGTGTGGATGTCACGGTCGCGCGCGGCGGCCAGCTCTTCGTCGAGTTCCTCTTGCACGGTGTGCGGGCCGTACCAGCGATTGAGTTCCGGCGCGCCGCGCAGCAGCAGCACGACGGCGTGTGCGGCATACGCGATGGCGAATACGGCGAACAACGTCAGCCCGGCGAGCCACAACGTCTGCGGTGCCCACAGCGGGGTCTGCGCCGGCGTACTCGACACGCTCTGGAATTCGATGCTCTCGGCCAGCACTGACCAGCCACGCAGCGCCGAGTACGTTGCAAGCGCGGCCAGTGTGAGCATGGCGAGCACGTTCAGCCAGCGCTGCACACCCCTGGGCATGCGCAGCAGGAACAGATCGATGCGCGTGTGTCCGCGCTGCGCCATGGTGTAGCACGCCCCTACGGCTGCGGTGATTGCGAGCACATAGCCGCCGTAATCATCGACACCTTGCAGCGAGAAGCCGAAGAACTTGCGGCCGATGATCTCGATGCCGGTCAGGAACGCGATCGCCAGCACCGCGTAGCCCGACAGGATCGCGGCAATGCGTGCGACGGGCTGAACGATCCGGCTGACCGGGTTGTCGTCGTGCATGACAGGGAGTGTTAGGCAGCGCCCAAGGGGGCGCCCGAAGCGGCGTGTGCTACTCGATCCGGAACCCGGCGACCTTGCCCGCGGTGTTGTTCCACGTCTCGGCGCATTTCGGGTCGACCTTGTTGCAGGTGTTCTTCCAGATCGGCAGCACCACCTTGGTGACGGCGTCCTTGATCTTCTGCTGATCGGCCGCGGTGACCTCCACCAGCTTGAGCTTGAACCGGGTGTGGTCCTTGCACGACTCCTTGTCGACCGTGCAATTCACCGCGTCGGCATTCGACGTGTTGGCGAGCTCCCACATCTGATCTTCCATCCGCTTGAACTCCGCCAGGAGCTTGTTCTGCGACTCCGGCGAAAACTGCTTCCAGTAAGCCAGGTTCATGAAGTGGCCCTGCACCGATCCGGACACTGCGAGCGGGAGAAAATGGGTGGTGACTTCACCCCACTTGCCGGTGTTGCCCGAGGTGGGGGAGGTGACGCCGCAGTTGGCGACGCCGCGTTGCAGTGCCGGATACACCTCGCTGAACTGGAGCGTGATCGGCGTACCGCCGAAGTGCTGCACCAGCGCGGCCATCGACGGAGTGAAGCTGCGAACCTTCAAGCCCTTCAGATCGTCGATCTTGGTGATGGCCGAATTGCACCAGAACACCTGCGGTCCGAACGGCCACAGCGTCATGGCTTTGGCATTGAAGCGCGCCTGCAGCCGTTGATCGAATGCTTCGCGATAGGCCTCGACCACTTTGCGCAACTGGCCCATGTCGGTGGCCACGCCCATCAGATCGATGCCCTCGAAGAACGGATCGTCGCGTGAAGCCATGCCGATCTGCACCGACATCACGTCGAAGGTGCCCGCACGCAGCAAGCGCAGCGCGTCGGCGGCCTGCACGTTGACCACGTCCATCGGGTTGTAGTTGACCTTCATGTTCACGCCGGTGGCCTTGGGCAAGCCGTTGAAGAACGGCCGCTCGATGCCGTCGACGTGCTTGCCGTTGGATGAGAAGTTGCCGGCAATGCGCATCGTGTTCGGATCAGCGAGCGCACCACAGGAAAGCATCGCGGCGAAAAACGCACCAGCCAGGGGCGCGAGGGGATGGCGTTGCATGGGTTCTCCTTCCTTCGGTTCTGATAGCGAATCGTTCTTCGGTATCTCGATGCGGGCTGCTGCTAATCTGCAGGAGATTTCGCAAGACTTCGCAAGAAGCGTGCCGCTACGTCGACCGTCGTTCGCAACCTTTGTCGAGCGGATTGTCGACAATCCGCGTTGATATTGTCAACCAATCTGACTAACATCGCCCGGTCATGGGTACAGGCAACATGAGCAGGGTTCAGTCGAGTTCGGTCGCATGGTGGCAGTGCGGCATGGGGCGCGCAGCATGAATCGCCGCGCAGAGCCCGAAGCGCTCAGGCGCGCGCCGCGTCGGCGCCCGGCCCGCGACGCGTCGCTCGAGACCATCTACGATCGCATCTTCAGCGCCATCGTCGAGCATCGCATCGCGCCCGGCGCACAACTCGTCGAGGAGAAACTCTGCGCCGCGCTGGGCGCGAGCCGCGCGCGTATCCGCCAGGCGCTCGCGCGTCTGGCGCACGAGGGCGTGGTGACGTTGCAGCCCAATCGCGGTGCGTTCGTGGCCGAGCCGACCATCGAGCAGACGCGCGATCTGTTCGAACTGCGCCGTATGATCGAGCCGCCGCTGGTGCAGCAGGTGGCCAAGTCGATCGATCGCGCCGGACTGATGCGACTGCGTGCCCATGGCAACGCGGAGGCTGCGGCCCGCCGCGCGGACGATCGGCGTGCGTTGGTTCGCCTGTCGGGCGAATTCCATCTGCTGCTCGCCGAGTTGCACGGCAACGCGTTGCTGCTCAAGACGCTCCGCGAACTGGAGTCGATCACCTCGATCGCGATCCACCTCTACGACGCGCCGGCCATGCCTGCGTGCCGCGGCGATGATCATGCGGCAATCCTCGCGGCGATCGAGGCGCGCGATGCGGCGAAAGCCGCGCGCCTGATGCTGCACCATCTCAACGAAGTCGAATCCTGCCTGCGTCTGGAAATGCGTCAGGCCGCACCACTCGATCTGCAAGAGGCGTTCGCGTGAAACTGTCCATGGTGGCCATCAACGCGATGGGCGCGCGTGAATTCGGCGCTGCCTTCGGGCGGGTGTTCGAGCACTCGCCCTGGATCGCCGAGCGCGCATTCGTCCGCAAGCCGTTCGCCGATGTCGATGCACTGCATGCCGCGATGGTCGGAGTGGTGCGCGGCGCGTCGGCCGAGGAGCAGCTGGCGCTGCTGCGGGCCCATCCGGAGCTGGCGGGTCGCGAGGCGCAGACCCATTCGCTCACACCCGAGTCGACCGGCGAGCAGCTCAAAGCGGGCCTCACAGCATTGAGTCGCGACGAGATGGAGCGCATCGCCTCGCTCAATGCCGAGCACGGCAGGCGCTTCGGCTTTCCGTTCATCATTGCCGCGCGCCTGCACGACAAGTCGCAGATCTTCGCGGAATTCGAGCGGCGCTTGACGCTCTCGGTCGACGAGGAGATGGCGGCCTGCCTGGAGCAGGTGTACCGGATCACGCGGCTGCGGCTGGACGACCTGGTTGCGCCTTAGTCGTCGAACGCTTCTTCATGCCATCATCGCCGTATATGAACAACACGCCCAACACCGACACTGACCATCGCCATCTGCGTCTGGCAATCGCTCGCTCGCGCGATGCTTTCCGGCGCGGCGACAAACCCTACGGCGCTGTTCTGGTGGGTGCGGATGGCTCGGTATTGCACGAGTCGGGCAACACGCAGGTGAGCGAGCACGACATCACCGGACACGCCGAACTCAATCTGCTGCGCGAAGCCTCGCGCAAGCTTGGTACCGTGGCGCTTCGCGGCAGTACGGTGTATGCGAGCGGCGAGCCTTGTCCGATGTGTGCCGGCGCCATCTACTGGTCAGGCGCGGTGCGGGTGGTGTTCGCGCTCGACGTGGCGACCATGAACCGGCTCGACCCGTCGGATGCCGAACCGTCATTGCTTGACTGCCGCACCGTGCTGGCAAGCGGGAATCACCCGGTCCGGGTGAGCGGACCGCTGCTGCAGGACGAAGCGGAACGCGCGTTTTTCGATCGTTGAGACGCTCTTGATGGAGGGGGTACGGGCATGAAGCTTTTCCGCGTTGGTTTGGCTTGCACGTTGGGTCTGGTAGTCGGCGCATTGTCGTTGGGCGTGTCGGCGCAGGAATGGCCCAATCGTCCGGTCCGGTTGGTGGTGCCGTTTCCGCCAGGTGGCGCGAGCGACCTCGTAGCGCGGCTGGTCGCGCCGGCGCTGGGCGAGAAACTCAAGCAGAACGTTTTGGTGGAGAACCGTCCAGGCGGCGGCACGACGATCGGCGCAAAGGCGGTGCTCGCGGCCAACGATGCCGCGCATACGTTGTTCGTCGCGAACAGCGCGCCGATCTCGATTGCACCGTATCTGTTCGACGTCGCGCCCTACGATCCGATGAAGGATTTCGCGCACGTCGCGATGATCGGCACGGTGCCCAACGCGTTCTTCGTCTCGACCACGATCCCGGTCACTTCGTGGCCGCAACTCGTCGACTGGATCAAGGCGCAAGGCAAGCCGGTTCCGTATGGTTCGGGCGGCGGCGGCTCGATCGGTCACATCGTCGGCGAGATGTTCAAGGGGCAACTCGGTCTCAAGATGGAGCACATCGCCTACAAGGGCTCGGCGCCGATGTTCCAGGACATGCTGGGCGGGCAGCTTCACCTGGGCGTCAACACGCTGCCCGAGGTGTGGGAGTTCGCCAAGCAGGGCAAGCTGCGCGTGATCGCGTTGACCGGAACGACGCGCGCCAAGGTTGCGCCCGACATTCCGTTGGTGACCGAACTGGGCCACCCGAAACTGGTCGCGGAGAACTTCGTTGGCATTTCAGGTCCGGCCAACATGCCGGCCGCCGCGATCAATAAACTCAACGCAGCGGTGGGCGAAGCGCTGAACGATGCCAAGATCATCACGCGCATGGAAGAGTGGGGTTTCCTGGTCACCAAGATGACGCCCGCCGCCTTCACCGCGTTCGTGCAGAAGCAGGTGACCGAATTTCAGCCGGCGGTGAAAGCTTCCGGCGCGAAGCTGAACTGACAGCGCGGCCGTCGAGCCGATACGTACCCGTTGAAGAGCAAGGCGAACCGATGCCCGGAATCTCCATCCATGTTGTCGATGTTTCGCGCGGACTGGTCGCCGCCGGCATGCGCGTCGAAGTGTTCAGCTGCACGTCCGAGCGCAAGCTGCTGTGCGCCGGTGCGATCAACGAGCGCGGGCTGCTCGATGATGCGGCATTGAACGCGCGCTTCGCACCGGGCTATCTGGAGGTGCTCTTCCACGTTGCCGACTACTACCGCGGCGCGGGCATCACGCTGCCCGCGGTGCCGTTTCTCGACGTCGTTAACTATCGCTTCGGCGTCGGCGATCAGGCGCAGCACTACCACCTGCCGTTCAAGGTGACGCCGTGGGGCTATTCGTGCTTTCGAGGTGGGGCGTAGCGGCGCGCGATCAAGCGCTTCACATCAGCTTCACCAGCCCCGTCGCGATCGGTGGGAACGCAAGGATCAGTGCCAGGCCCACCAGCATCGCAACGATGAATGGCCACACACCGCGGAACACGGTCCACACGCTCACGTTCTGGATCGTCGATTGCACCACGAACACGTTCATGCCGATCGGCGGCGTGATCAGCCCGAGTTCGACGACGATGATGACGACGATGCCGAACCAGATCAGATCGATGTTGAACGGCGCCAGGATCGGCACGAAGATCGGAATGGTGAGCAGGATCATCGCCAGGCTGTCGAACACGCAGCCCAGCACGATGTAGATGAAGCACATCGCCAGTACGATGCCCATGCCGGGCAGGTGCAGACCTTCGAGCCAGGTCACCATCGCCTGAGTGAAGCCGGCGAGATTGATGAAGTTGGAGAAGATCAGCGCGCCGTAGGCCACCAGGAAGATCATTCCCGAGGTGCGGCCGGCGTCGAGCAGCGCGTCCATGATGCCGGCCATGCGCACCTTGCCGTGCGTGATCGCGAACAGGAACGCGCCCGCGGCCCCGACGCCCGCAGCCTCGGTGGGCGTGAACACGCCGAAGTAGATGCCGCCGATGATGACGACGAACAACAAGGCGATGCCCCAGATACGCGAAATCGCACGCCAGCGCGCCGCCCACGGAATGCGCTCGCCCGGTGGACCTAACTCTGGGCTGAATCGGACCTGAATCGCGATCGCGGCGATGAACAGGATGGTGAGCAGAACGCCGGGCACGATGCCGGCAATGAACAGCTTGCCGATGTCGGCCTCGGCAAGCAGGCCGTAGATCACCATCGGCACGCTAGGTGGGATCAGGATGCCCAGCGTTCCGCCAGCGGCGATCGAGCCCGACGACAGGCTGTCGGCGTAGCGATAGCGGCGCATCGAGGGCATCGCCACCTTCGACATCGTCGCGGCGGTGGCGAGCGACGAGCCGCACACCGAGGCGAAGCCGGCGCAGGCACCGATGGTGCTCATTGCAAGGCCACCGCGGCGATGCCCGAGCAGCGCGTTGGCCGCGTCGTACAGCTCGGTCGACAGTCGCGCACGATGGATGAACTCGCCCATCAGGATGAACAGCGGAATCACCACCAGGTTCGCGTTGGTGGCTACATCGAAGATCTGTTGCCCGGCCATGACCAGCCCGGCGTCCCAACTGCCGCGCACGATCGAGAAGCCGGCCAGGCCGATCAGGATGAAGGCGAAACCGAGCGGCACGCCGGCGAGCGCGAGCGCAAGCAGGATCGCCAGGCCGATGATGCCGATCAGCATGTCAGTCGACGCCCAGGCTTGGACGCTGCAGGGCAACCTCACGGCCGGCGATCGCGGCGATCAGCAGTCCGAACAGGATGATCACCGTCAGCCACGCGAACACCGCCATGACGTACGCCAGCGGTCCGAGCGGCCATTCGAGCAGACCGGAGATCTGCTTCGAGCCGACCAGGATGTCGGCTTGCACCCACACGCGCCACGCGATCACGATCGCACCTGCGAGCGAAACAAGCAGCACGAATAGCCGATGCGCGCGCGCCGCGGCGCCCTTGAGGTTGCCGGTGATCACCGACACCGTGAGATGGCTGTCGTGGCGCGTTGCAATCGGCAGCGAGCAGAACACCACCAGCGCCATCATGAACTGCACGATCTCGTAGCCGCCGTAGATCGGCATGCTGAGGAAGTACCGGCCGATGACGTCGACGGCGGTGATGGCCATCATCGCGAACAGCAGCAGGGCCATGCAGTAAGACAGCGCGCGCTCGAGCACGCGATCGAGGGTGGCGAGCATGGCGGGGTGGGTGCTTGCGCGGTGACCGTGCGTGAGGCCGTCGCGCCTGCGCTATCGCTTCTCAGCCGCGACCTTCTTGACCTCGGCGTTGAAGAACGCCAGCGCCGCCTTGCCGTCGATGCCCATCTTTCCCATCTCGTTCACCCATTCATCCTGGAACTTACCCCAGGCCTTGCGCACGTCGGCCATCATGGCGGGTGGTGCGGGCAGAACCTGCTTGCCTGATGCGATGTATTCGGCGCGAACCTTTGCTTCGAGATCGTCCCATCTGCGCGAACGCCGCGCCAGCGATTCGCCGGAAAGCTGCAGGATGGTGGCGCGGTCCTTCTCGCTGATCTCAGCCCACTTCGCCTTGTTGAAGAACACCGAGAACTGCGCCGAGAACACGCCGCCTTCGAGCTCGGTCATCGACTTCGAGTACTGCGCGACATTGAACTGCAAGGCCGAGGCGTGTCCCATGGTCGCGTAGCCGTCGACCGTGCCTTTGGAAATGATCTCGTAGGCACGCACCGCCGGGCCGGGCACGACTGTGGCACCGAGTGCACTGACAGCCTGGGCCGGCACGCCAGGCAGGCTCCACATCTTCATGCCGCGCAACTGCGCGATGCTGGTGATCGGCTTGTCTTTCGAGGTGGCAAGCGTGCCGGTGGGGGCGCCGGCGAATCCGACCAGTACGACGTCGCTGTATTCGTTCTTGTCCTTGAAGAATTTCTCGTAGGTGCGCCATAGCGCCACGCTGTCGGCCTCTCCGCTCGCGTTCACCAGCGGCAGCAACGCGACCTGCACCGTCCGGACGCTTTGCCGCAGGAACGTGTTGAAGATGTAAGCGCCGTCGGCCACGCCCTTGGCGACGATGTTGTACTGCTCGGGCGGTGGGGCCATGCTGCTCGGCGGCACTTCGAATTTCACGCGTCCTTCGGTCGCCTTCTCGATGTCGGCGATCCAGGGATTGATCACTTCGGTGTTCAGCACGAACTTCGGCGGCGCGAATTGGTTGAACACGATTTTGGTCTGCGCGAGTGCGCTGCCGATCGGTGCGCCGAATGCGGCGATCAAGCCGATCGCGCTGATCACGTTGAACGCGAGCGGATGCGCATCGCGCCGGACCTGCGGTCTGGTGGCCTGCATGAGGTCTCCTCCTCGTATGTATTGAATCCAAGCAATGCTTGTTGCTTGCGCCGATCGTAGCCGAGTTTGCCGGTGCTCGGGAGTACCGAGGACCATCATCGGGGCCGGCGCGCCCTGCGCCGGGCGCGAGAAGGCGGCTAACATCGCAGTTCGACCGTTCGCACCAACCGGGAGGCGCCGCGCATGTTCATTCGCAACTGCTGGTACGTCGGCGCCTGGGGCGCCGAGATCGGCAACGACACCTTGCTGCGACGGGTGATCCTGGGCGAGCCGGTGCTGTTCTATCGCAAGGCCGACGGCGGCGTGGTCGCGATGCAGGACCGCTGTGCGCATCGCCATGCGCCATTGTCGATGGGCCGGCGCGAGGGCGACCGCGTGCGCTGCATGTACCACGGGATCTGTTTCGATTCGAGCGGGGCGTGCGTGGAAGTGCCGGGGCAAGCCTCGATCCCCCCGCAACTGGCGGTGCGCACTTACCCGGTGGTACAGCAGGACGCGCTGGTGTGGATCTGGATGGGCGAGCCCGCGCGCGCCGATCGCGCCGCGATCCGGCGCATTCCCTGGCTCGAAGACGCACGCTGGGCACGCAAGCCCGGCTACATCCACTACGACGCCGACTACCTGTTGATCATCGACAACCTGCTCGATTTCTCGCATCTGGCGTACGTGCACGCGAAGACGCTCGGCAACGCCGGCCAGGGCACATTGAAGCCGCAGATCGACCGGATCGAAGGCGGCCTGCGCGTCACGCGCTGGTCGATGAATGACGAGCCGGCACCGTTCCATGCGCGCGTGGGTGGATTGAAGGGGCGCGTCGATCGCTGGAATATCTACGACTGGTACCCCCCGGCGATGCTGATCATGGATGCCGGGTCGGCGCCGACGGGGCAGGGTGCGGAGCAGGGCAATCGTGCGGGTGCCATCCAGTTCCGGCACCTGTCGGTGCAAACGCCCGAAACCGCGTCGAGCACGCACTATTTCTTCACGCACGCGCGCGACTTCCGCGCCGATGACGCCGAGATCACCGAGAAGCTGCATGCCGAAGTAGTGGTTGCGTTCGAGGAAGACCGGCAGATTATCGAAGCGCAGCAGGCCAACATCGCGCTCGATCCGACCGCGAAGATGCACGGCATCACCCACGACGTCGGACTGAACCAGGCCCGCTTCCTGATCGAACGGATGTTGCGTGCCGAGCGCGACACGGTGACCACCTGAACGAGGCGCGCAATGCGTTCGAACTCGCAACCCATGCTGCACCCGATGGTCGATCCGAAGGCGCTGCGCGAGCATCCGCCTCTGGTGATCGATCGTGCCGACGGGGTGTACGTCTACGACCTCGACGGGCGCCGCTACCTCGACTGCGTCGCCTCGCTGTGGAACGTCAACGTCGGCCACAACCGGCCCGAGCTCAAGCAGGCGATCGTCGCGCAGCTCGACAAGCTCGCCTACTACGCCACGTTCATCAACACCTCCAATCCACCGGCCATCGAGTTGTCGCAGCGGCTGGTTGAACTGTTCGAGCAGGAGGAGATGGTGAAGGTGATGTACTCCTCCGGCGGGTCCGATGCGGTGGAAACGGCGTTCAAGCTCGCGCGGCAGTACTGGAAGCTCGAAGGCCAGGCCGAGCGCACCAAGTTCATCTCGCTCAAGTACGGCTACCACGGTGTGCACTTCGGCGGACTGTCGGCCAGCGGCAATCCGGCGTTTCGCACCGCCTACGAGCCGCTCATGCCGGGCTTCTTTCACATCGAGAGTCCGTATCTGTATCGCAATCCGTGGACCGACGATCATGACAAGCTCGGCGAGCTGTGTGCCCAGGAGCTGGATCGCGCGATCGAATTCCATGGTGCGCGCACGATTGCGGCGTTCATCGCCGAGCCGGTACAGGGCACCGGCGGGATCATTGTGCCGCCGCCTAATTTCTGGCCGTTGGTGCGCAAGGTGTGCGACAAGCACGGCGTGCTGCTGATCGCCGACGAAGTCGTCACCGGCTTCGGGCGCACCGGCAGCATGTCGGGTGCCCGCGGCTGGGGCGTGAAGCCCGACATCATGGTGCTCGCCAAAGGCATCAACTCGGGCTACGTGCCGCTTGGTGCGACCATGATCAATCGCCGCGTGGCGAGCGCGTGGGATCGCGACGATCCGCTCGCCGCACTCATGCATGGCTATACCTACTCGGGCCATCCGCTTGCGTGTGCTGCAGCGAACGCTGCGCTGCAGATCGTCGTCAACGAGGATCTGCCCGGCAACGCCGCGCGACAGGGCGACTATCTGCTCGAACGGCTCGAGCCGTTCGCGCACAAGTTCAAGTCAGTCGGCGACGTGCGCGGCAAAGGGCTGATGATCGGACTCGAACTGGTCAAGGACAAAACGACCAAAGCGCCGTTTCATCCGGGCGATCCGTTTCCGAAGAAGATCATGGAGATCGCGCGGCGCGAGGGCGCGATGGTGCGTGCCGCGGGCAATCGATTGATCCTGTCGCCGCCGCTCGTCATCACACGCGATCACGCCGACGCGATGCTCGACATCATCGAGCGCTCGATTCGCGAAGCGGAGCAGTCGTTGTGAGCGCGTCTGGTATGAGCGCGGCCTGAACCACATGGCACGCACCGGCTTGATCTTTGACGAGCGTTACCTGTGGCACGACCCGGGCAACGCCGCGCTGGTGATGCAGCCCGGGCCTTACGTGGAGCCGTACCGCCACATCGAGAACGCCGACGTCAAACGCCGGCTGCACAACCTCCTCGTCGTAAGTGGGCTGCTCGATCAGCTGGCGAGCATCGCACCGCGCGCTGCGACCGACGAAGAGCTGCTGTATGTGCACACGCCCGAGTATCTGGCGCGCATCAAGCGGATGTCGGCCGAAGGTGGCGGCGAGGCCGGCTTCAACGCGCGCTTCGGTGCGGGCGGGTTCGAGATCGCCGCGCTTGCCGCCGGCGGGGTGATTCGCGCGGTCGATGCCGTGCTCTCCGGCGAGGTGCGCAACGCCTACGCGTTGGTGCGTCCGCCGGGTCATCACGCCGAAGCCGATCGTGGCCTGGGGTTCTGCATTTTTGCCAACTGCGCGATTGCCGGTCATCACGTACTGGCGGCACACGGGCTGGATCGCATCGCGTTCGTCGATTGGGACGTGCACGCCGGCAACGGCACCCAGGCGGCGTTCTATCGTGATCGACGTGCGCTGACGATTTCGATCCACCAGGAGCGCGCGTTCGCGGCGGTCACCGGCGACGCGGACGAAATCGGCGAAGGCGAGGGTGCCGGCTTCAACCTGAACATTCCGTTGCCTGCCGGGTGCGGTGAGGGTGCGTACCGCCATGCCTTCGAGCGCATCGTGCTGCCGGCGCTCGAGGCTTATCGCCCGCAGCTGATCATCGTGCCGTGCGGTTTCGATGCGGGCATGTTCGATCCGCTGGCGCGCATGATGCTGCACAGCGACGCGTTCCGCGCGCTGGCGCAGATGATCGTGGATTCAGCAGAGCGCCTGTGCGAAGGGCGGCTGGTGCTGGCGCACGAGGGCGGCTACTGTCCGGCGACGGTGCCGTTTCATGGGCTGGCGGTGATCGAGACGCTGGCGGGCGAGCGCACGGCGGTGGTCGATCCGCTCGTGGCAGCGCACGCGAAAGCGCCGGGACAGGCGCTGCAACCTCATCAGCGCGAATGGATCGACCGGCTCGCAATGCAGGCCGAGCGGGTGCGCGCGGAGCACTGGTGAACGAGATCGCGCTGCAGCCGCATTGACGCGTAATAGCAGGAAACATCCAGGGAGCACGACATGCCGCACGTCCGCGTCAACGGTTGCGAATTCCACTACGAGCTGACGGGTAGCGGTCCGGATGTCGTGTTCATCCACGGCGAGATCCACGGCACCGACTATTGGGAGTATCAGCTGCCGGCGCTATCGGGACAGTTCCGCTGCCTTGCCTACGATCGCCGCGGCCACGCGCAGACCGAACTGACCGAGTACGGCTTCTCGCTGGTGAACCAGGTGCGCGACCTGGCGGCATTGATCGATCACTTCTGCATCAAACGCCCGATCATCATCGCTGTGGCGTTCGGTGCGGCAATCGCTGCGCAGTACGCGATCCAGTATCCCGACCGGGTGCGCGGCATCGTCATGGTGGCCTGGAGCGAGTTGCACGACGCGCTGAAGTATTTCGATCGCTGGGTGAAGGCTTCGCAGCAGGTGGTGCGCGTGCTCGAGACGCAGGGGCGTGAGGCGTTGATCGACTATGTGCGGCGCGAGGGCGGTCGCTCGATCTACATGGTGATCCCGCTCGATTCGCCGATTCGCGAGCGCTGCGTGCGACTGTTCGCGGCGCATCCGGTCGAGGAGTACCGGCGCGGCATGCTGGAACTCGCCTGTTCGGTACCCGATCTGATTCCGGCTTTCCGGCAGCTGTCGATCCCGGTGCTCGGGGTGTGCGGCGACGGTGATCCGTTTCCCGATCAGCCGCAGGTGCTGAAGGGCATGACCGGTTTCCGCGAGGCTGCGCCGTTCAAGAACGCCGGCCGGTTCATCCATTGGGAACAGCCGGAGGCGTTCAACCAACTGGTTCGCGAGTTCATCGAACGCTGCCCGGCGTGAACTTCGCCGCTAACGTCGATCGCGCGCGTCGATTTGATCGAGCACACGCTCCGGCGTCATCGGCAGTTGTCTTACGCGTGCTCCCCGGCGCCCATCGCGCGCGGTAGCCGCTGCGATCGCATTGGCCACCGCAGGCGCGACGCCGACCAGCGAAGGCTCACCGACGCCCTTTGCGCCGACCGGATGCGACGGGTCGGGATCTTCCAGCACGATCGCATGGATCTCGGGCGGCACATCGAGGATGCCGGGCACCTTGTAGTCGGCCAACGTTATCGTTGTGAGCCAGCCTTCATCGTTCCACTTGAGCGATTCGGTGAGCGCGTAGCCCAGGCCCTGGACGATGCCGCCCTGGATCTGGCCTTCGCAACTGCCGCGGTTGATGGCGCGGCCGACGTCGTGCGCGGAAAACACACGCCGCACTTCGATCTTCCCGGTGTCCTCGTCCACGTCGAGTTCCACGCAAGTGGCTCCGAACGTGTACGCGCCGAGGTTCGGGAAGGCGAGCTGATGCATCGAGGCGCGTTTCGGGTCGAATCGCGGCCCGTCGAATACGAAGCCGTGGTTCGCTGCGATCGGCCCGCCACTCTGGAACAGACTGCGCATCGCGACATCGCGGAATGTGACCTTCTTCTGCGGCACGCCCTTCACCGCGATCTCACCGCCGGGGCGCAGTTCGAGATCGGCGGTGGCGCACTCCATCAGTTCGGCGGCGTGCTGGAACATCCGGTCGCGCATCTCGGTCGTGGCATTCACTACAGCGCGGCCGGTCATGTACGTCGATCGGCTCGCGGCGGTCTTCCAGTTGTAGGGGGACGTGTCGCTGTCTTGCGCTGCGTAGCTCACGCGCTCGACCGGCAGCGCCAATGCATCGGCGCACAGCTGCACCATGATCGTGTCGGAGCCCTGGCCGATATCGACGCAACCGGTCGACAAGGCCACCGAGCCGTCGGTGCGCAGTTGTACATTGGCGGCGGTGCCCATCAACCCGGAGACGTGGCTCATCAGCGCGAAACCGACGCCGCGTTTCATGCTGGAGCGTGGCGGGATGACTGGTGCTGTGGCCTGCGCGTCGCGCACGTGCGTGAGGCAGCTCGAGACGATGCATGAGGCGAGCGGCTGGCCGCCGAACGCGGTGTCGCCGGCGTGCAGCGTGTTTTTCAGGCGCAGCGCCACCGGATCCATGCCCAGGGCGGCCGCCAGCTCGTCGAGCTGCGACTCACCGGCGAAACTCGCCTGCGGATTGCCGAAGCCGCGGAACGATCCGGCCCGCAGCTTGTTGGTGTAGACCGCCATGCCCTGCGCGCGCACGTTGGGAATGCGATACGGCCCCCTCGACATCAGCAACGCGAAGGTGAGCACCGGCGGACTTTCGTCGGCGTAGGCGCCACCGTCGGTGACGATGCGCACGTCGCGCGCGAGGATCGTGCCGTCGCGTCGGGCGCCGGTCTTCATCCAGATGCGAGCCGGATGACGCGAGCGCTGGATCTCGAAGTCCTGATTGCGCGATAGCACCAGCTTCACCGGCCGTGACGTCGCGCGCGCCAGCCACGCCGCGATCGAATGGATGTTGGAGGCGTGCTTGCCGCCGAAGCCGCCGCCCACGCGCGTGGCGATCACGCGGATCTTCGCCATCGGCTCGCCCAGCTCTTCGGCCACGCGCTGCTGGATGTGATGCACCGACTGGCAGGTGGCGTGCACGGTGATGCGGCCTTGCGCATCGGGCTCGGCCACGCAGCCGTTGGTCTCCATGTACATGTGGTGCTGCGCCTGCGTCTCGTAGCTGGCCTCGACCACGACATCGCATTGCGCGAAGGCGGCGTCGACATCGCCCTCCGACAGACTCGAGCGGAACACCACGTTGCCCGAGCCGCCGCCCGCGACCGTCTTGACGTAGCTCGCGAATGCTTCATGCAGGATCGGTGCGTTCTCGGCGAGCGCGTCGTCGATGCTCAACACTGCCGGCAACGGTTCGTACTCGACTTCGATCGCCTGCGCGGCGCGACGCGCCGTCGCCCCATCGATCGCGGCCACCGCTGCCACCGGCTCGCCCACGTAACGGACCTTGTCGCGCGCGAGCATGTGCTCGTCCTTGACGATGCCGCCGCTGCGCTGCGGGCCCAGGTCGGCACCGGTGACGATCGCTTTCACCCCCGGGATCGCGCGCGCTGCATCGAGCCGATAGCCTTTGATGCGAGCATGGGCGTGCGGACTGGTGGCGAGCGCAGCGTGGAGCATGCCGGGAAGCTGGATGTCGTCGGCATAGCGAGCGCGGCCGGCTGCCTTGTCGGCCGCTTCCAGCCGCGGCAGGCTGGCGCCTAACGTCGTGATCGAGGTGGTCAAGGGCGTGCTCCGGCGAGCGATTCGGCCGCCTGCACGATCTTCACGTAGCCCGAGCATCGGCACAGGTTGCCGGCAAGCGCAGCGCGGATCTGGGTGCGCGAGGCTGCGCCGTTTTCGGCGAACAGCTGCGTGAGTGTCATGACGAAGCCCGGGGTGCAGAAGCCGCACTGAATCGCGCCCGCTTCGATCAGCGCGCGCTGTACCGGCGCGAGTTTGCCGTCGAGCGCAACGCCTTCGATCGTGGTGACCGCGCGTTCGCCGACATCGGCGGCCAACGTGAGGCACGAACGGGCGATGCGGCCGTCGATCATGACCGTGCAGGCGCCACACACGCCGTGATTGCAGCCGCGTTTGGTGCCGGTGAGTCCGAGTGCGTCACGCAGCGCTTCGAGCAGGGTTGCCTGAGGAGGAGCGAGCACGTCGAGCGTCTCGCCGTTTACCGTCAGTGGGTAGTGAAGCTTGCCGGAGGCCATGGGAGGCTCACTCTTTCGCGCGGTCGAGGGCGCCGCGTATGGCGCGTCGAACCAGCGCAGGTAGCACCCGACGCCGATAGGCGGCCGAGGCGCGCTGATCATCCCCGGGTTCGCAGGCTGCGGCGAGATTTGCACCGAGCTGCGCGATCGATTCGTCGGTGATCGGCGCATCCTCGAATGACTGTTCCGCACTGGCCACGCGAACCGGTCGCGGCCCGCATGCGCCGATCGCCATGTGCGCGACCGTGCATCGATCACCGTGTGCGGAGATGATCGCCGCCACCGAGGCGATCGCGAAATCGCCCGCCACGAGCGAGAGCTTCTCGTAGTGCGCACCTGCCCGCGCCGGGCCGGGTGGAACAACGATCGCGGTGACGATCTCGTCGGCGCGCGCGGCGGTGGAGAACACGCCCTGAAAAAAATCGGCAGCACCGACTTCGCGCGTTCCGTTGGTCGACGCGAGTTCGATCCGCGCATCGGCGGCTAGCAACGCAGCCGGATAGTCGCCGGCCGGATCGGCATGGGCCACCGCGCCCCCAAGCGTTCCGAAGTTGCGCACCGCCGGGTACGCAACGACTGCGGCAGCCATCGCCAGCAGGCGCAATGCGGGGGAGCTGCCCTGGCATGCCGCCAGTTCGGCGTGCGTGGTCATCGCGCCGATGCGTGCAGTGCCGTCGCCCTGAAGGGTGATGCCGCGCAATGCATCGATGCGGCGCAGGCTCACCAGTCGGCCAGGGGCGACGAGGTCGAGATTCATCATCGCGACGAGCGATTGGCCGCCGGCGAGCGGGCGCGCGTCGTCCGTGGCGAGCAGATGCAGCGCCTCGCGCAGATCGGTGGGAGAGAAGAACTCCATCGCTGGGAACTCGTGGATCAGTGCGTAGATGAGCGGCGATCGTCGTGGCGTTTGCACGTGAGCGCAATCACGCGCACGGGTGGCATGCCGGGTCGGGATCGTTCGATGGTCGGGATCGTCTGAACTACGGCACGATGCCGACGACGCGCGCCGGTGCGCCATCCATGCCGCGCAGTCGAAGCGGGAGCGCGGTCAGGTGGAATCGCTCGCCCGCCTGGTCGAGGTTGGTGACGAGCTGGATCATCGGAATGCCCGCGCTCAGCCAGCGTTTGTGATTGGCACCGCGCTCAGTCGGGCCGAGCGTGAACCGCCAGAACGGCTTCTCGGGAAAGCAATCCATGGCCACCGCTGCGACGCCCCGGCTTGCGGTCCATTCCCCCACGCTCGGATCGAGATAGATCGTGTTTTCCCAGAACTCGGGCGTGCCCCAGGCGCGATCGGTCCAGCGCGTCTTGATCACGGCGACCTGTCCCGCACCGATCTTGACGCGGGCGCGTTCGAGGTCGTCCGCGGTCACGCCATCGCCGGCCGCTCTGCTCGAACAGTCGAACACCACCGCTTCCTTCATTACCAGGCGATCGAGGGGCAACTGATCCACCGGAGCGCCCTCGGCGTAGAAGTGGCGCGGTGCATCGATATGCGTGCCGATGTGCGTGTGCAGCGTGATCAGCGTGTTCATATGGCCGACGGCTGCCGCTCCGGCGCGCACGTCCACCGACTCCCGCTCCAGGAGCGCGCGCTGTTCTTCACTGGCCAGCGTAATTGCCTCGATCCGCACGGGGATTTGCTCGTAGAACGGGATCTTCGGAATCCCCGTCATGCCGGACTGCACCGGCAGAGTTAGATCGACGATGCGCGGCATGAGGTTCCTCTGATGTGGTGCTTCGATGTTGGTCTGGAGCGGGGAGGTGGCACCGAGCCGCCTGCGGGGTCGATCCGGACTTTGGCGTCTTCGGCACTGACATTCCTTGAGACTTGGTCGAAGTCTATGCCGGGCGCGCGGGCTTGGGCCATCGTTCTGCGCGCAGGCGCGGCCGCATGAAGCGCAGCGCAGGCTTGTGCACCGACACTCGCCAAGCGTCCTCATCGTAGAACACCACGCGCAGCGACGAATCGTCGATCACTTCGATACGGTCGAGCAGGAACGAGGCGTACGGCGCCCCGAAGGTATGGGTGTCGAGCACGTGCAGATCGGGCGCAAGCAATATGAACGTGGTCGCCTCTTCGAACGGGCAGTCGTAGTCGGTGACCAGCAGCGATCCGGCCTTGAGCTCGAACTGATGGAGCAGGTTGTAGCCGGGCACATGCGTCGCGGTGATTACCCCGGCATCGATCAGGCGCGAACGCGTCGGCCAGTTTTCGTACGGGCCGCTGTGCTGCTCCAACGCGAAACGGTCGATCGGCGTCATTGAACTGCGTACTTATCAGATTCGGGATCCACGCGTGCGGCGAGGCCAGTGCGCGTCAACGATCTGTATTAACTCCCAACTCTCGTGAATTCTGCCCAGCGGTGTATCAACGCTATACAGCATCGGGCGTGCAGAGTTCTCACACTGCGAGTGCGTAGCGGATTGGCGTGACCGAGTCGAACTGCAAGCAACGGTTATCGCGCCGGGGTCCAGGGAGCGTTCCAGTGATAAGGCTTTTTGGTACAAATCAGGCAGGGTTCGCGCCGAAGGCGGGGCGGGCGAAGACCAGGTTGGTGATCGATCCCCCGCTCGAAGAAGTGCTTCGCGGTGTCACCGACGGCCTGGTGTTCGTCGGCGCCGACCGCGAAATCCTCTTTGCCAACCAGGCGGCCCATCAGCACACCGAGAACGATCCGTCGCGGATCGCAAACGCTTCGGTGGTCGAGGCGGTGGTCGACAAGTTGCGCCACGATGGCCGGACCTCCGGCGACACCGAGGTCGATATCGATCGGAACGGCGTGCCGATGCGTTACGGCGTGAGCGTCGTGCACTGGCCTCTGGGCGCCGGCCACATGATCCGGTTTGGTGCGCTCCCGCGGCTGGAGTCAGGCTCGCAGGGTAGCGCCAAGGCCAAGGCCGCGGCCGGAGTCGATGGCGAAGTGGACATCGATGCGCTCCTGGGTTCGCCCCGGCAGCGAGTCACGCTCGATTCTCTGATCCTCAAGGCCTGGCAACATGCCTCGCCACTTGCCGCGGAGCGTCGGGCGCGCGTCGTTCTTGTCGACGAACCGGCGGTTCACAGCGAGGTGGAAATCAACGAATCAGTGGTCACCTGGGCGATCGCCGAGTGCATCGCTTATTCGATTCGTGCCTGGACGGACGAATCCGGAATCGGCCACGCGGTCAGCCGCATCGAATTGCATCCATTGATGAGCGGCACTAAGACCATTCTCGCGATCATGCATGCCAGCCACGGCTCCGAGGCCGACGACCGCTCGTGCGTCAAGCTGAAGGCCCCGAAGAACTCCGACCAGGAACCGGCTGCTGAACTGGGTAAGCGATTCCGCCTGGCGCGCTGGATGTTGCGGTCACTGGGCTATCAGCTCGACAAGGTGCGCGGCGACGATGGACGCGAGGTGCTGCTGATTCAGCTCACCGCACGCGAGCGCAAGCGCAAGGTGAGCTTTGGCGACGAGACCGAGCCGTTCGCCCTGACCGAAGACGTCGCTTCGATCGCGCTGTAGCGAGGCGGCGGCCTAGCCTACATCTCGGCCAGCCGCGCCTCGTTCGCCCCGGCGCCCGCGGAACGCGCGCGAACTACCTGCCGGCCGCGTGCACTGCGGCGCCGATCCTGACTTCCGGGACGCCTTTGACGCCGGCTTTCTTCATCTTCGCCTTGAGCGATGGCTCGGCGATGAACGTGCGCAGCTTGTCGAGGTTGGCCGACTCGTGCACTACGGTCACGATGTTCGGTTTGTCGTTGTCGCGCAGGATGTAGATCGTCTGGACCCCGGCTTTCTGGCGGCTTGCTTCGTCGGCGTCGAAGCCTTTCTTCCACGCGGCAAAATCGGCGACTTCGTGCCTGACGGTCACCACGAACAGTTCTGATGCGTGAACCAGCAGTGGTGTGGCAAGACTCAACGCCGCGACAAGCAGCGCGCCCAATGATCGACGCATGACCGGACCTCCGTACGTTGTTCGAGAGCCCGCGATTCTAGGGACGCAAGCCGCTGCGCTCGACGCCGCTCGGCCATGCGCAGGAGCCGATCGGAGCCCGGCGTCGCGGTTGAACCTTGCACCGCGCGAGGCGACCTGTGATGCCGGCTCCCGAGATCCACATCAGGTGGGCCGGTGGGTGAGTCGGCCGGGTAGACTCGCGCTGCTGCCATCCCCATCGCAGTGATCGCTTTGTTCGATGCCTTGTTCGATTCCCTGTCCAATGCCATGTGGATCAACCGCCCGTTGTGCGCTTCTCGATATCGTTCGCTGCTTCTTGCGTCGATCGCTGCGCTGTCTGTGCTCCTGATTGCCGCGCCGGCATCGGCGCAGACCTCGGCGAACTGGCCCGCACGTCCGATTCGTATCATCGTCGGCTTCCCACCAGGGGTGTCGACCGACATCATCGCCCGCCTCATCGCGCAGAAACTCGGCGAGGCCAACGGCTGGAACGTGGTGGTCGAGAACAAGCCCGGTCAGGCCGGCAGTGTCGGCGCTGCCGAGGCCGCGCGCGCCGCACCCGACGGGCACACCCTGCTGTTCTCGGCGACTGCGCCCATCGCCACCAATCCCAACCTTTACAAGTCGATTGCGTATGACTCGACGCGCGATTTCACGCCGATCACGCTCGCAGTCGACCTGCCATTCGTGCTGGCGGTGAATGCGGGCTCGCCGATCAAGTCAGTCGCCGATCTGCTCGCGCAGGCCAAAGCAAAGCCCGGCGCGATCAACTACGCAACGCCCGGCAACGGCACGACCGCGCATCTGATCACAGCAATGTTTGCCACGCAGACCGGCATCGCCCTGACTCATGTGCCCTACCGGGGCAGCGTCGAGATGCTCACCGGACTGCTTGCCGGCGATGTGCACACGATGTTCGATACCGCGGTCGTCACCGTGCCGCAGGTGAAGGCCGGCAAGATTCGTGCGCTCGCGATCAGCACCGGCTCGCGCCTGCCTTCATTGCCCGACGTTCCGACGGTCGCCGAGGCGGGCGTGAAGGGTTTCGATATGGCGGCATGGCTGGGCATGCTCGGTCCGGCGGGCATTGCGCCGCCGATCGTGCAGAGGCTCAACGAAGAGATCATCCGCGCGCTCAATCTGCCCGATGTGCGCGAGCGGCTTGCCGGCCTGGGCGCCCAGGTGCGTACCAGCACGCCCGAGCAATTCGCGGCGTTCATCCGCAGCGAGCTTGCGAAGTGGGGTCAAGCGGTGCGCGATTCCGGTGCGAAAGTCGAGTGAACCGATCGCTCGTGAACCGAACGAGCGGAGCCCATGCGGTGGCAGTGGCCTGCCGTCGCTCAATTCCATGCGTGGTGCGTAGTCAGGCCAGGCTGAAGTGCGCGACAGTCCAGGTCAATGCGGCGCGAAGCAGCGTCTTCCATCGCACTGCAAGGTCGTGCTTGAGTGAATCTCTCGGGATCATGGCGGCGTCCTTGTTTGTAGGGAGTGCGCACCGCGACGGGCGCTGACTGCCCGGCCGGTCTGCCGTCATGAATCGCAAGGACGCGCGTTTGGGTTCAATCCGAACTGCGCGACGCGCCGGGATCGCCGCCGGTGCGAGAATCGCCACGCGCGCCTCGGAATCGATCGAGTGCTGCCCCCGCAACCCTGAAGCTCGTCCGCCCGAACGATGAACTCGCTTGAACTGCTGCAACCCGATGACTGGCATCTCCATCTGCGCGACGGCGCGGCGCTAGGCAGCGTGCTGCCACATTCGGCCGGTCAGTTCGCGCGGGCGATCGTGATGCCGAACCTGCGTCCGCCGGTCACGACCGTGGAGCACGCGCGCGCTTATCGCGAGCGGATCCTGGCCGCGTTGCCAAGCGGCGCGAAGTTCGATCCGCTGATGACGCTCTACCTGACCGACAACACGAAGGAAGCGGACGTGGCGGCAGCGCGCGCCAGCGGTTTCGTGCACGCGTTCAAGTACTACCCGGCCGGTGCCACGACGAATTCCGACGCGGGCGTGACGCGGCTCGACCGCGCGTTCGGGGCAATCGAAGCAATGGCGAAACACGACGTGCCGCTGCTGCTGCATGGCGAGGTCACGACCGCAGGCGTCGACATCTTCGATCGCGAGGCAGTGTTCCTGGAATCGGTGTTGACCGAGATCCGCACGCGCTTCCCGGGCCTGCGCATCGTGCTCGAGCACATCACCACCCACGAGGCGGTCGCGTACGTCGAGTCGGCGCCTGCGAATGTGGGCGCCACGATCACTGCGCACCACTTGCTCTACAACCGCAACGCGATCTTCCAGGGCGGCATCCGGCCGCACATGTACTGCTTGCCGGTGCTCAAGCGTGAGGAGGACCGCGTGGCGTTGGTACGCGCTGCCACAAGCGGCAATCCGAAGTTCTTTCTCGGCACCGACAGCGCGCCGCACGGCGTCGAGAACAAGGAGTGTGCATGCGGGCACGCCGGCCTCTACACCGCGCATGCCGCGATGGAGTTGTACGCCGAGGCGTTCGACAACGCCGGCGCGCTCGATCGGCTCGAAGCATTCGCCAGCTGGCACGGCGCGGATTTTTACCGACTGCCGCGCAACCGCACTCGCATCCGGCTGGAACGTGGCGAATGGGCCGCGCCTGCCGCTTATGGGTTCGGAGAAACGAGGGTGGTGCCGCTGCGAGCAAGCGAAGCTTTGAAGTGGCGGTGCATGGGCGTGGTTTGAGTATTGCGCGATGGCGTCAGCCGCCGAATCCACAGCCGAATCCGCTGTCGTAACCGCCGCCGAATGCGGGCGGCTGCTTGCTTCGCCGATCTTCGGCTCGGTCCACGACGTTCTCGCCGAACTGGCGAGTGCCACCAGTGACGCGATCACGGTGCTCAATCGAGCGTCGATCGCACGGGATGTGCGCACCGCTGGCGGGCGACTCGTGCAGTTCGTCGCGCCGCCTGCGTCGCGCCGGGCCTTCGCCGATCAGTACGAAGTGCGGATTCACGAGCGCGGCGAAGTCGCCACGCGAACGGACAACTGGCACGACCTGTTCAACGCGCTCGTCTGGCTCGCGTTCCCGCGCACCAAGGCGTGTCTGAACGCGCATCACTTCCGCGAGCTGTCGGCGAATTTCGGTGCGGCGCTGCGCGGCACGGCCCGCGACGTGCTCACGCTATTCGACGAGGGCGGAATCATCGTGGCCACCAGTGATCCTTCGGTCGGCGAGGGTCTGCGCGCGCATCAGTGGAAGGCGCTGTTCTGGCATGAACGCGAAGCGCTGATGCGCTCGACCCGGTTTCTCGTATTCGGCCACGCGATCCTGGAGAAGGCGATCGCGCCGTTCGCGGGGGTGACGGCCAAGGCCCTCGTGCTCGATGTTTCTTCGGCGATGTTGTCGGTCGATGATGCCGCGTTTCGGGCGCAGATCGACCTCGCGGCGAGTGCCTATTTCGCGCGGCCCGAGGCGCTCATCTCGACCCGGGCGCTCGGAGCTTTGCCGATCCTCGGCATCCCGGACTGGACCCCAGAGAACGCTTGCCCGGATTACTACGACGATGTCCGGCAGTTTCGTCCGCTCGGCGCGCGACGCACCCGCCCCGAGGCGTAGCCGGCCGTGAGGCGTAGAATTCGACGCGAAGTCAGCCAGACGATCGCTGCTTGCGACTCGCCCGATCGGGACCGCTCCGCGAGGAGCCCCGATGTACGGCGTAGCTTGGAGAGGAAAGTCCGGGCTCCACAGAGCAGGATGCCGGTTAACGGCCGGACATCGTGAGGTGATGGAAAGTCCCGCGCGAGCGGGATCGCAGGTGCCGGTGGTCTGCGCCGCCTAACACGTGGCTCCAGCCGGCATCGGTGATGCAACAGA
Organism: uncultured beta proteobacterium; assembly: GCA_902826155.1. The sequence continues at coordinate 41,680 of CADEDU010000002.1, read as the reverse complement.
AAGATACCGCCGAAGGGTGCAGACCCCCTGGCAAGGGTGAAATGGTGCGGTAAGAGCGCACCGCGAGCGTGGCGACACGCCGGCACGGCAAACCCCATCCGGAGCAACACCAAATAGGCAGACATGGGCGACGCAAGTCGCCTGGAGGGTGGCTCGCTCGAGTCTGCGGGTAGGTGGCTGGAGCCGTCGGGCAACCGCCGGCCTAGAGGAATGATCGTTCTCGACAGAACCCGGCTTACCGGCTGACTTCACCTTTTTCGCGCGGCGGTCGCAGTCTCGGCCGCGCGCTTGCCAGGCGTTTCCGGCTCCGCCATGTTCGAAGTGGCGGCGCGCGGAAACGCGTGCGCCGATGGAATCGCGTGCGTTGATCCTCGATCCTTCGGTATCCTCGCCGCACGAGCGCCCGCGGTCACAAGTGGGTGCCGTCACGGGTGCCGACCCACCACCGAAGGAGGACGACAGAATGCTGCCTTGGATTCGCTGCGCCATCACGGCGCTTGCTGTGCTCGCTGCACCCGCCGTGCTCGCGCAGGGCGCCTATCCCAACAAACCGATCAAGTTCGTCGCGCCGTTTCCGCCGGGCGGCTCGAGCGATGTGCTTGCACGGTTGCTCGGTCAGAAGCTGTCGGACGGACTCGGCCAGCCGGTCACCGTGGAGAACCGCGGCGGCGCGGCCGGTAACATCGGCAGCGAGTACGTGGCGAAGCAGCCGGGTGACGGCTACACGATCCTGCTGGGCAGCAGCGTGCCGCTGGCCACCAACATCCACCTTTACAAGCGGCTCGGATTCGATCCGCTCAACGATTTCACGCCGATCGGCATGATCGCGGTCGCCGGCTCGGTGCTGGTGGTGCATCCGTCGGTGCCGGTGAACACGCTGGCCGAGTTGATCGCGCACCTCAAGGCGAACCCGGGCAAGCTCAACTATGGTTCGGGCGGCACGGGCACGCCGGCACATATCATCGCCGAGGCGTTCAAGACCGCCGTCGGCGTGAGCATGGTGCACGTGCCGTACAAAGGCACCGGCGTGGCGGTGGTCGATCTGGTCGCCGGACAGGTGAATCTGATCTTCTCCGACATGGTGCCGACCGTGCCGCAGATTCGCGCAGGCAAACTGCGCCCGCTGGCGGTAACGCTTGAGAAGCGATCGCCCGCGTTGCCCGACGTCCCCACGCTCGCCGAACTGGGCGTGAATATCCGCACCGGTGAAACCTGGTGGTCGATCATGGGTCCGAAGGGCGTGCCCGAGCCGGTCGTGCAACGGCTCAACGCCGAACTGGCGAAGATCCTGAAGATGCCCGACGTGCTCGAACGCTATGCGCAGCTCAGCATCAGCACCCACCACTCGAGCCCGCAAGGCGTGATCGATCGGATCAAGCGCGATACGCCGGAGTTCGGCAAGGTGTTGCAGGCGGCGGGGATACAGCCCGAGTAGGGATCACGACCCCCGAGCGGCACGCGACGCGGGGCAGGGAACGAGCGGGTCGTGGGAATCGAATCGGTACACGCAATGACCGCCAGCGCCGCGCTATCTGGAACCAGACAGGAGACGCTTTCATGACCTACTCCGGCCGATGCATGTGCGGCGCGATCCAGTATCAACTTTCAGGCGAACCGAAAACGGCCGCCGTTTGCCACTGCCGTGATTGTCGACGCAGTGCCGGCGCGCCGATGGTTGCGTGGGCGATGTTTCCAGACACAGCCCTGACCGTGACCAAAGGCAATCCCAAGACCATCAACTCGTCGGGCACGGCCATGCGCAGTTTCTGTGCGGACTGCGGCACCGGGCTGTTCTATCGGAATGCACAGCTTCTCCCAGGCATCGTCGACGTACAGTCGGCCACGCTCGACGATCCCGATTTGCTCCCTCCAAGGGTGCAGATCCAGACGGCCGAACGGCTCACCTGGATGAAGCATCTTCACGAGCTTCCGGAATTCGAGCGCTATCCGGGATAAGACGGCTGCTCCTCAACGGTTCGGCAGCAGCGCGTCACTCTCCTTTGATGCCGGTCGCGCGGATCACCTTGCCCCAGGCCTCCATGCTCGACTTGATGAGCGCGCCGAACTCCGCCGGCGTGCCGCCGTGCGGAATGAATCCACCGCGCTTGAGCAGGGCACTTACTTCGGGGTCGCGCAGCACAGCGTTCGTTTCCCGATTCAGCTTGTCGACGATCGCAGCGGGCGTGCCGGCCGGAGCAGCCATGCCGTACCACGTCGGCAGGCTCTGCTGATCGAAGCCCGCGATGCCCTGCTGCGCGAGGGTGGGCACATCGGGAAATTCATCGTTCCGATCGGTGTTGTAGACGGCGAGCATCTTCAGTCGGCCTGCCTTCACATGACCGGTGATCGGCGTGGTCGGGGTCAGCATCATCACGGTCTCGCCCGCGACCACGCTCTGCACCGCCATCGGATTGCCTTTGTAGGGCACGTGCAGCAAGTCGGTGCCGGTCTGGCGCTTGAACATCTCGGTGAGCACGTGGGCGGGGCTGGCTTTGCCTGCTGACGGATAGTTGAACTTGCCCGGGTTCGCTTTGAGGTACGCGATGAACTCGCGCACGTTGTTCGCAGGCACCGACGGATGAACCACCAGCGCACTGTCGTAGCCGGCCAGATCGATGATCGGGGCGAAGTCCTTCACCGGGTCGTACGGCAGCTTCGCGTACAGATGCGGACTGGACGAGAACGTGTGATTCACCAGCAGCAGGAGCGTGTAGCCGTCGGGCGCCGCCCGTGCGACCAGTTCGCTGCCGATGCTGCCCGTCGCGCCGGGGCGGGATTCGATCACGAACGGCTGGCCGACCGATTTGCCCACGCGGTCGAGCACTACGCGGCCCAGTACATCCTGAGGACCGCCCGCCGGGTAAGGCATGATCACGCGGACCGGTTTGACCGGATACTCCTGCGCGCTCGCTGTTGCGGCGGCAAGCATCGCGAGCAAGCAGCTGACAAGCACTCGTTTCATCGGATCGATCCTCTCCAACGTATCGACGAGCAGGCTACATCAGCGCCTTGTAGCGGATGCGATGCGGCTTGTCGGCATCGTCGCCCAGCCGCTTGCGCCGATCTTCCAGATAGTCGGCATAGTTGCCTTCGAACCAGACCACCTGGCTGTCGCCTTCGAATGAGAGCATGTGGGTGGCGACCCGGTCGAGAAACCAGCGATCGTGCGAGATCACCACTGCGCAGCCCGGGAAATCGAGCAGTGCTTCCTCCAGCGCGCGCAGCGTCTCGACGTCGAGATCGTTGGTCGGCTCGTCGAGCAGCAGCACGTTGCCGCCGCTCTTGAGCAGCTTGGCCAGGTGCAGCCGATTGCGCTCGCCGCCGGAGAGCTGACCGACGATCTTCTGCTGATCGGCGCCGCGGAAGTTGAAGCGCGACACGTAGCCGCGCGCCTGCGTCTCGTAGTTGCCGACCTTGATGATGTCCTGCCCGTCGGAGATTTCGTCGAATACGGTTTTCTTGCCATCGAGCGCGTCGCGGCTCTGGTCGACGTACGAAACCTTCACCGTATCGCCGAACTTGAGCGTGCCGGCATCGGGCTTCTCCTGGCCCATCAGGATGCGAAACATCGTGGTCTTGCCCGCACCGTTGGCACCGATCACCCCGACGATTCCGCCTGGCGGCAGGCGGAACGTCAGACCGTCGAACAGCAGCTTGTCGCCATACGATTTCTTCAGGTTCTCGGCCTCGATCACCAGGCCACCCAGGCGCGGGCCGGGCGGGATGTAGATCTCGTTGGTCTCGTTGCGTGACTGGTATTCGGTGGAAGACAGTTCCTCGAACCGCGCCAGACGCGCCTTGCTCTTGGCCTGGCGTCCTTTCGGATTAGTGCGCACCCATTCGAGTTCGGCTTTCATCGCCTTGATGCGCGCAGCTTCCTGCTTGGCCTCCACTTCGAGGCGCTGTTCCTTCTGCTCCAGCCACGACGAGTAGTTGCCCTCCCACGGGATGCCGAAGCCGCGATCGAGCTCCAGGATCCAGCCGGCGACGTTATCGAGGAAGTAGCGATCGTGCGTCACCGCGATGACCGTGCCCGGATAGCGCTCGAGAAACTGCTCCAGCCACTGTACCGACAGCGCATCGAGATGGTTGGTCGGCTCATCGAGCAGCAGCATGTCGGGCTCCGAGAGCAGCAGCCGGCACAGCGCTACGCGCCGTCGTTCGCCACCGGAAAGCTTGGACACATCGGCATCCCAGGGCGGCAGCCGCAACGCGTCGGCGGCGATATCGAGTCGCCGCTCGACCTCCCAGCCGTTGATCGCGTCGATCTTGTTCTGCAGCTCGCCTTGCTCTTCGAGCAGCTTGTTCATCTCGTCTTCGTCGAGCGGCTCGGCGAACTTGTCGCTGATCTCGTTGAAGCGCTTGATGAGCGCAATGGTGTCGGCGACGCCTTCCTCGACGTTGCCGCGCACGTCCTTATCTTCATTGAGATGCGGCTCCTGCGGCAGGAAGCCCACGCGCATGCCCGGCTGCGGGATGGCTTCGCCGTCGAACTGCCTGTCGACGCCCGCCATGATCTTGAGCAGGCTCGATTTGCCCGAGCCGTTGAGCCCGAGCACGCCGATCTTGGCGCCGGGAAAGAAGTTGAGGGAGATGTTCTTGAGGATCGTGCGCTGCGGCGGGACGACCTTGGAGACGCGCCGCATCGTGTAGGCGTATTGAGCCATGCGAGAAAGGGGAGCAGGGGAAACCGGTGATTATCCGGGATTAAGGTGAGGTGCATCCAAAAAACCGGTGATGGCGTAGTAGCTACGGCTTGCGCGACAATCGCGGCAAAACAACGGGTTGTCGCCTGGGTCGCTCAATGTGCCTGTGCCCACGCTCACTTCCGAAGGGGGACGCCTTGCCATGTCTGGCACCGCCTTGCCACGCCGACGACCAAGCTCGCTCACCGTAGCGATCGCTTTGTCGCTCGCGGTGCATGCAGTGGCGGCCGTCATGAACTTCGGCTCGGGCAGGTCGCGTGACCCCGTCATCGAACCGACGCGGTCGGTGCCGCTGCGCCTGTTGGCGGCGTCCAGGCCTGCCGCCTTGCCGCAAGCGGCGCCTGGCGCGCAGTCCGCCGAGGCCGCTGAACCCACTGCACCCGGCGTCAAGCCTGCGCCGCAGACCGTCATCAAGCGTGACGCGCGCGCACCGCATCAGGCAGCTTTGAATCCCCACGCGCATCCTCTCGCGCACCCGCACTCACACCCGCATGCGGCGGCACGGACCGTGGAATCCATGCCGAAGCGCTCCGACACGGCCAAGCCGACTGCCACGCAGACGCAAGAAGCGATCGCGGTGTCAGATAGGGCCGCGACCCCGGTGCCGCACGGCGCCGAGCCGAGACTGGCATCGCAACCGCTCGAAGCGAGCCCGCCAGAACGCGTGCCCGAGGTCGCGGCCGCCGCACCGATCCCTGCATCCGCTGTCGCTCCAGCCGAACAGGCGTCGCAAGCAAGCATTGAATCGCCCGCGACTGCGCCGGCACCCGTGATGACAGCGGCGGTCGCCCCGCCCGCGCGTGCCGGCGGCAATGACGATCGCATCGAACCGCCGCACTACAACGTGGCGTATTTGAACAATCCCAAGCCCGACTATCCGGCGGCAGCGCGTCGCATGCGATTGCAGGGTGCGGTGATCGTGCGCGCCATGGTCGAGCCGAGCGGCCGCGCCAGTGATCTGAAAATCCAGCGCAGTTCTGGCGTCGAGTTGCTCGACGAAGCAGCGCTGCGCGCGGTGCGTGACTATCGCTTCGTGCCCGCCAAGCGCGGCAGCGAGGTGGTGACGCACTGGGTGGATGTCCCGTTCACGTTCCGACTGACTGAGTAATTCGAGGATCGACCATGCGAGCGCGTGCGCCGAGAGGCATCGTTTTGCCCGTCGCTGCCGCAATCGGGCTGAGTTGTCCGCTCGCGGCGCTTGCCGAGGGCGTGCAGACGCTGCAGACGATCGAAGTCGTGGGCACCGAAGCCAACGCGATCGGCGTCGCGGAATCGGCAAGCCAGGGCGCGCTTGGTGCGCGCGGCCTGCAGGCGCGGCCGGCGTATCGCACCGGCGAGATGCTCGAAGCGATGCCCGGGCTGATCGTCACGCAGCACAGCGGCGAGGGCAAGGCCAATCAGTACTTCCTGCGCGGCGTCAATCTCGATCACGGCACCGATCTGGCGATCTTCGTCGATGGCATGCCGGTCAACATGCGCACCCACGCGCACGGACAGGGTTATGCCGATCTGTCATTCCTGATCCCCGAGCTGGTCGAGCGTGTGGTCTACAAGAAAGGACCGTACTACGCCGAGGAGGGCGATTTCAGTTCGACCGGTGTGGCGCGCGTCGGCCTGGTCGATCGTTTGCAGGGGCACAGTGCCGCGCTGTCGGTCGGTTCGTTCGGTCATCGCCGCGCGCTGTTCACCGGTTCGCCCGCAGAGGACGGGCCGAAGCTCGTCTATGGCCTGGAGTACGTGGAAGCCGACGGACCATGGACCCGCCCGGACAACCTCGGCAAGCTCAACGGTGTGCTTCGCTTTGCGCAGGGTGATGCGGCCAACGGCACCAGCGTGACGGCGATGGGGTATCGCGGTCGCTGGAGTGCCACGGATCAGATTCCGCAGCGCGCACTCGACAGCGGACAGATCGGCCAATTCGACACGCTCGATCCGTCAGACGGCGGACGCGCCGAGCGCTACAGCCTTTCCGGCCAATGGCGACGCACCAGCGCCAACGGTATCACGCAAGCAAACGTGTACGGCATCCGCAGCCGGCTCAACCTGTTCTCCAACTTCACCTACTTCCTCAACGATCAGGTGAATGGCGATCAGTTCGAGCAGACCGACCGGCGATCGCTGCTCGGCGCGGATCTGTCGCACACCTGGCTCGGCAACTGGGCGGGCTACTCAATGGAGAACACGCTCGGGCTGGATACGCGCAGCGATCGCATCCGCGCCGGCTTGTTCAACACGGTCGAGCGCTCGCGTACGACCACCACGCGCGATGACCGGGTGCGCGAGGAGAGCGTCGGGCTGTACGCGCAGAACCGCACCACCTGGACCAAATGGTTCCGCTCGGTCGCCGGCGTGCGCGGCGATTTCTTTCATGCCGACGTGAAGAGCGATACCCGCGAGAACACCGGGCGTGCGAACGATCACCAGGTCTCGCCCAAGCTCGGGCTCATCTTCGGTCCGTGGGCGAGTACCGAGTACTACATCAACTGGGGACATGGCTTTCACAGCAACGATGCGCGTGGGGCGACGATCACGATCGATCCGGTGTCGCGCGCGGCCGCCGATCGCGTGCCGCTGCTGGTGCGCTCGCGCGGCGAGGAGGTGGGGCTGCGCAGCGCGCTACTACCGAACCTGGTGGTTACCGCAGCCTTGTTCCGGCTCGATTTCGATTCGGAGCTGGTGTTCGTCGGTGATGCCGGAACGACCGAGGCGAGTCGCGCCAGCCGGCGGGTGGGAGGCGAGGTGACGATGCGCTACGCGCCGCGTCCATGGCTGCTGTTCGATGTCGACTACGCGCAGACGCGTGCGCGGTTTCGCGATGACGACGGCACCGGCCGGTTCGTTCCCGGTGCGCCGGAGCGCGTGGTGTCGGTCAAGGCGATCGTCGATGCGATCGGGCCGTGGTCGGGGGCGCTCGCACTGCGCCACTTCGGTGCGCGGCCGCTGATCGAAGACAACAGTGTGCGATCGAAATCCACCACGCTGCTCTCGGGCAAGCTCGGCTATCGCGTGAACAGGACACTTCGGTTCGAGTTGGCCGGGTTCAATCTGCTCAATCGGCGGGACAGTCAGATCGATTATTTCTATGAATCGCGGCTGCGCGGGGAGGCGGCCGCGGTGTCCGACCGGCACTTCCATCCGGTCGAGCCGCGTTCATGGCGGCTGGCGGCGATCGCGAGCTTTTGAATTTTCCGATTTGCTGCATCCATTCGCATCGTCTCCGGGTAATAGCGGGTGACGGCGTCGACCCGACGCTCGTTCAATCGCAACCCACGAAGGAGACTTCCATGCCTGTTCAGCGCACACCCGCGCGGCGGATCGGTGCGGCGGCTCTGACGATCGCGGCGGCGCTCGGTGCAATAGCGAGCGTGCCAGCCGATGCGTCGAGCCATCGCGAAGCACCGTTCATCACGCGCCACCCGAAGGTCGACGGCACCGACTTCTACATGTTCCGCAGTTACGAAGCGGGCCGGCAAGACACCGTGACGATCATCGCCAACTACGTGCCATTGCAGGACGCGTACGGCGGCCCGAACTATTTTCAGCTCGACCCCGATGCGATGTACGAGATCCACATCGACAACAACGGCGACAACCGCGAGGACATCACCTTCCAGTTCCGCTTCAAGAACAATCTGAAGGACATCCAACTCCCGGTCGGTGGCAAGAACGTGTCGATTCCGCTGGTGAATGCCGGTGCGATCACCGCGGTCAATCCCGATGTGCTCAACGTGCGCGAGACCTACGAGGTGCAGGTCGTGCGTAGCAATCGTCGCGGCGGTCAGCGCGCCGGGTTCGTCACCAACGCGAGCGGCGGCGGCAAGACCTTCGACAAGCCGGTCGACAACATCGGCAACAAGTCGCTACCCGACTACGCTGCCTATGCTGGTCAACATCTCTACAGCGTCAACATTCCCGGGTGCGGTACGGCCGGGCGGATGTTTGTCGGCCAGCGCAAGGAACCGTTCCAGGTGAACCTGGGCGAGATCTTCGATCTGGTGAACATCCCGGCAGCAAAGGTGACGGGCGCGCCCGACGGCACGCAAAGCACCACCGCCGACAAGAACATCACCACGCTCGCGCTCGAAGTGCCGATCAGCTGTCTCACCAATGGCAGCGACCCGGTCATCGGCGGCTGGACCACCGCAAGCCTGCGCCAGGGGCGATTGCTCAATCCGAATCCGAAGAGCGATACGACGTCGGCTTCGCTGGAAGGCGGTCCGTGGGTGCAGGTCTCGCGGCTCGGTCATCCGCTCGTCAATGAACTGGTCATCGGCCTGAAGGACAAGGACAAGTTCAATTCGAGCCACCCGAAGGATGACGGCCAGTTCGCCGACTACGTGACCAACCCGACCTTGCCCGCGCTGCTCGAGATCCTCTATGCAAACGCTGGCGTGAAGGCGCCAACGGTGTTTCCGCGCAGCGATCTGGTCACGGTGTTCCTCACCGGTGTGCCGAATGTGAACAAGCCGGCCGGCAACCAGTCGCTTTCGGAGATGCTGCGGCTGAACACTGCGATTCCGGCGACGGCATCGGCGGCGCAGAACCGCCTCGGCGCGGCGCAGTGCTTCAACCAGGGCGCGCTCAATCTATCGAACAACGGCTGCGATCCGGCGGGATTTCCCAATGGCCGGCGTCCGGGCGATGACGTGGTCGACATCGAACTGCGCGTGGCGATGGGCTTCCTGCTGCCGATGGCCTCGGCGCCGAGTGGACAGTTGCCGCTCACCGATGGTGCGATCGTCAACGCGGCGCAGTTCGACAACGCGTTCCCATACTTGCGGACGCCGATCCCTGGCAGCCCCAACGGCCTGAACGGCGTACCGGCCAATCCCTGATGCATGCGCGAACGGAGGCTCTTATGACCAAGCGAACGATCAGGGCATGGACCGGCGCAGCGCTGCTCGCCGCGTTGGTCGCCGCCGGATGCGGTGGTGGCGGCGGCGGTGATGGCGGTGCGGGCAATACCGGAAATCCCGGCGGCGGCGGGCAGGGTGTCGATGCATTCGTCGCCGCGGTGGATGCGGTGATCGCCACGCCGAACGCCGACGATGTGGACGGGCTGAACACCGCCAACGCCACGCCGACCAAAGACGACACGTCCGAGCCGTACGCAGTGCGGACGAACTGAGAAGCAGACCAACGAGGCTAGCGATGATTCGTCTGTGCTTCGTTGCGGTGCTGGCATGCACGCTCTTCACGAGCGCGCATGCCGCGCCGTTCACGCCCGAGCATGGTGCACAAGTGCTCGAACGAATATCCAACGCGGGGCAAGGTTCGTCGCCGCGCGCACTGAAGTCGTTACGTCGTGATCTGGCCAAAGACCCGGCGAACGTCGAGCTTGCGCTGCGATTCGCACGAGCTGCGATGGAGCACTCGCGCATCGACGGCGATCCGCGCTTCGTGGGCCAGGCACAGGCAGCGCTCGCGCCGTGGTGGAACCAGTCCGATGCGCCGCTCGATGTATTGGTCATGCGCGCGATCATCCGCAGCAACCAGCATGCGTTCGCCGCGGCGATCGACGATCTCGAGGCAGTGCTGGCACGCGATTCGCGTCACGCGCAGGCGCTCCTGACCAGAGCCAATCTGGCGACCGTTACAGGGCGTTTCGATGACGCCCGCAAGGTGTGTGCGCGCTTGGTGCCGGTTGCAGGGGAGTTGTTGACCGCCGCGTGTCTGGCCGGGCCCGCTTCGCTGAGCGGACAGGCGGCTTCAGCGTATGCGTTGTTGTCGCGCGCCCTCGGTGAAGGCCGCGCGGTGTCCGGCGATGAGCGATCGTGGATGATGACGTTGCTCGCCGAGATCGCGGCACGACGCGGCGAGTTCGATGTCGCCGAGCGGCATTTCCGTTCAGCGCTAGCTGCGGGCGCCAACGATGCCTACTTGTTGAATGCCTACGCCGACTTTCTGATCGATCGCGGACGCGGGCGCGAAGTGCGTGCGTTGCTGGGGGAGGATCCCAAGAGCGATGGTGCGCTGCTGCGCGTGGCGATTGCGGCGAAACAGGCCGGTTCGGCATCGATCGACCGATACGCCGCCAATCTGCGCGCCCGCTTCGAGGCGGCGCACGCGCGCGCGGACGTCACCCATCTGCGCGACGAGGCGCGCTTTGCACTGCACGTGCAGGGCGATGCGTTACGCGCGCTCGATCTGGCGCAGCGAAACTGGGCCAATCAGCGCGAGCCCTGGGATGCACGCTTGGTGCTGGAAGCGGCGCTTGCGGCACGCAAGCCAATCGCCGCGCAGTCGGTGGTCGAGTGGTTGCGCGCACACCGTACCGAAGACGTGCTGCTTGCTTCGATAGTGGAGCGGCTGGACGGAGCGTCGCGATGAGCACCGCCAGATTTGGGTACGGCCCAGCGACTTCGCGCTGCGCAGCAATATTGCGCGGCACTGCGAAACCGGGCGGCAGCACGATTGCACGTTTGGCGTATGCACTTTGCGTCGCGCTGCTCGCAGGCGCCGCGTCGCTCGCCCACGCACACAAGGCGAGCGACAGCTATCTGCGCATCGATGCGCGCGCGACGACGATGCAGTTGCAGTGGGACATCGCACTGCGTGATCTGGAACTGGCACTCGGGCTCGACGCCGACGGCGACGATGCGATCACCTGGGACGAGCTGCGCGCGCGCCAGTTCGATGTGGCGGCTTACGCAACCTCGCGCCTCACGCTGCGCGCGGACGGCGCGTCCTGCGCACTCGCGTTCAGCAGGATGCAGGTCGACCGGCACGCCGATGGTGCGTACGCGGTGCTGAATCTGACCAGTCCGTGCAGCGGTACCACATTCGAGCTGGACTACCGGCTGCTGTTCGATCTCGACGCGCAGCATCGCGGGCTGGTGAAGTTGCGCACGGCCACGAATGAAACCGCGTTCGTGATGAGTCCGGAACGCACGGTGCAGCGCGTGGCGCTGGTGGAATCGGGCGCGCTCGATCGATTCATGCAGTTCGTCGGGGAAGGCGTCTGGCACATCTGGATCGGTGCCGATCACATCCTGTTCCTGCTGTCGCTGCTGCTGCCGCTGGTGGGGTTGCGCGGCGGGACGGCCCCAATTGCCACTTCGCGGCTGGCGTGGGACATCACGCGGATCGTCACTGCGTTCACGGTCTCGCACTCGATCACGCTCGCCGCGGCCACCTTGGGCTGGGTCACGATACCGGCGCAGTGGACCGAGACGGCTATCGCGGCAACTGTGCTGCTGGTGGCGCTACTCAATCTGTTCTCGACGACGCATGCGCGTCGCTGGGGGCTCGCGTTCGTGTTGGGCCTGGTGCACGGCCTGGGGTTCGCCAACGTGCTGAGCGAGTTGGGCCTCTCGCCCGCCACGCTGGCGGTGTCACTGCTCGCGTTCAACGTGGGCGTCGAGATCGGGCAACTCGCGATCGTCGCGCTGTTTCTGGCCGCGACGTATGCGTGGGCGCGTCAGGCCAGCTTCGGGCTCATCGCGGTGCGCGGTGGATCGATGGCGATCGGCGTTGTCGCGCTGGCGTGGATCGTGGAGCGGGCGGGTTCTTGAAGGAACGAACTACGGTGCGATCGCTTGCCTCGCGAATCAAGCCGACGGACTTCGCGGCAACACGGCCCAGAGGGGTACGGCCTCGACCCGGTCCTCTATCGAGTAGCGATGCTCGCCCGGATACACGACATAGAGTCGATCCAACTGCAGATCCTCGCAGGCGATGCGCATCGAAGGCGTCATTTTGGGTGCGTCTGCGCGTTTGAACTCGACGCCGATTCGCGCCTGACCTCGGAGCAACAGCAGATCGAGCTCGGCGCCTTGGTGCGTGGCCCAGAAGTAGGCCGCGTCGGGTCGCGCGATCCGAAGGACCTGTTCGAGCGCGAATCCCTCCCAACTCGCGCCGCAACTCGGGTGAGCGAGCAGATCGGGGAGTGTCGTCACACCCGCGAGCGCGTGCAGCAGACCGCTATCGCGAAAGTAGATTTTCGGTGCTTTGACCTGCCGCTTGCTCAGGTTCGCGTGCCATGGCATCAGTTGGCGGACCATCAGGCTCTGGGTCAGCGTGTCGAGGTAGCGGCGCACCGTTGGCTCCGACACTCCCAGAGAGCGTGCGGGCTCCGCTGCGTTCCAGATCTGCCCGTGGTAGTGAGCAAGCATTCGCCAGAACCGGAGCATGGCCGGCGCGGCGATGTTGATGCCGAATTGCGGCAAATCGACTTCGACATGACTGGTGATCGCGCCCAGGCGCCACGCCATGCTGTCGGAGTCCGAGCCCGCCAGGAACGAACGAGGGTAGCCACCTCGCAGCCAGAGTCGTTCGGCCACGTGGTCCACACCGTCTGGCGATGGGCCGCCAAGGGCTTCGTCCAGATCGAACCCGGCAACCTCGATCACTTCGATGCGTCCAAGTAGCGATTCCCCTGCTTGCCGTAGCAGACTGGGCGAGGCACTCCCAAGCAGCAGGTATTGGCCGTTCCGATCGGTTCGATCGATCAGGACGCGCAGTGTCGGAAACAAGCCGGGCAGGCGCTGAACTTCGTCGATCACGACAAGCCCGTCGAGACGGGACAGCGTGTCGAGAGGCTGGCCGAGCCGGGCCTGATGCTGCGGATTCTCCAAATCGAAATACCGCGGCGAATCTTTGCCGAGGATCGCCTGGGCGAGCGTGGTTTTTCCGGACTGCCTGGGCCCCGACAGCACTACCGCGCGCGAGCGCCGCAGCGCATTGTGCAGGGCCTGTTGCAGATGGGGGCGGGGAACGATCGGCTTGGCCATGCAATCACCACGCAGTCACCATGAAATGCGAACATATCATATTCGATTTTCATGGCAAGCTGCGCGCCCCCGGATTTCCCCCCGGCCATGCCCTGATCCGCCGCATCGGGCGCGAGCAGGGCGTTGCACCCTACATGTCCATCGCCTGCGCGATTTCGATCGTGCCGCCGGCAGCGAGGATCGGGCATCCCTTGGCCTTCTTGTGCGCATCGGCAATGCTTGCCGCTTCAACGAGGCTGTAGCCGCTCGCCGGATTCGCGCCGCCATCGTCGGACAGCGATCCATCCGATCGGACCGTACTCGACTTGCCGACCGGATTGCCGCCGTCGATCACAGCGGCTCCCATCGAGCCGAACCAGGCGCCCCAGGCGTCCATCACCTTCTTGGCTTCGGTTGGGTTGGTGGGGGCGCTGCCACCGTGGTAGACGAACAGGAACTTGGCCATCTGTACTCTCCTTTGGTGATCGTGTGCGATGCCGGGGTGGCACCACCAGTGGAGACTATTGCTATCGAAGGTGGCAGACAACGGCGATTCCGCTCAAGAAATCCGAGTAGGATTGTGCGGACTCCACAATCCGGAGCGGTCGATGCCGAGCGTGATCTCCGAAGCCCCGCTGCGCCGGGCAATTGCATCGCTCCGTGAAGCCGGCGTGGTGCCGCGGGTGGCGGCAGCGCTCGATGTGCGCCTTGGCGAGATCGGCCGGCAATTGCGCGAGGCGGTCATTGCCGAGATTGCGGCCTTCTCCGAATCAGGCAATCCGGCGGTGCTGCCCGATCTGGAGCGCCATGCGCTCGAGCACATCGAGGAACTGCGGCGACTGCTCCGCGGCGGCGCGGTCGGCGATTTCGAATTCGTCCGCGTGCATGCCCATCGCCGTGCCGAGCAACACTTTCCGCTGGAAGCGACGCTGCACGCCTATCGCTGCGGGCACAAGGTGCTCTCGCACTGGATCCGCGAAGCGGCGATGGCTCTGGAGCCGGCCAATGTCGAGCAGGTGCTGTCGGCGGTTGCGGATTTCGCGATCGAGTACACCAACGCCATCAGCACCATCCTTGCCGCCGAATACGTCGCCCACACACGCGTGCTGGCCGAAGCCGAAGGGGATCGGCGCACCGAGTTGCTCGGCATCCTGGTCAGCGGCTACGACGAATCGGATGGGCGCGTCGCCCGCCTGCTCCGACGTGCAGGCTACCTCGAACAGCGGCGCAGCTACTGCGTTGCGCTGGCGCAGTCGGCCGATCCGATCGAGATGGAGAGCCCGGCGCGGGCGCAGCGCATCGTCGAGTCGATCACCAAGACGCTCTCGTCGCCAATTCGCGTGCTGGCTGGCGTGCGCAACAACGTGGTCGTGGCGGTGCTCTCCGATGTCCGCCGCGCTTCGGGCTGGACCGTGCCGCAGGCGGGACTCGCCGGACGCATCCGCGATCAGCTGCTGACGCTCGGGCCGGCCGTGCTGGTGGGCATCAGCAGCGACCAGCCGTCGACGTCATTCATTCCGCGCGGCGTGCACGAGGCGACGGTCGCGCTCGATTGCGCGAGTGTTGCCGATCGGGTCGTGCAGTTCTCGGCGCTGGCGATCCGGCGGCTGCTCGTGCATCGCGGCAGCGATTACGTGCAGTCGGCGCTGCCGACCTGGTTGACCTCGTTCAAGGACGCCGACGAGAAAGGGCATGGTGCGCTCGTGGCGACACTGCGCGCGCTGGCCGATGCCGACATGAACGTGCAGGGCGCCGCGCGGGCGCTTGCCGTCCATCCCAATACGATTTACGCGCGGATGCAACGGATCACGGAAATCACCGGACTGGACGGGCTGCGCTATCACGGGCTCACCGAGCTCTTGCTTGCAGCCGACTGCGCGCGCGTCTGAGCTCGAACCCGCTTCGAAATTCGGCCCGCGCATAACCCGGGATTAGGCCGAGTTCAAATCCGACCCGACGCGAGTCCGACGCGAATTCAAGGCAAGTACGGTGGTGGGACGGCCGGCGACGCACGCGATTGCGCCGCCGATTCGAACGATGCCCGATCTACCAACCGCGCGGATCGGGCACGAACCGCACGTTTGCGGGCGCCGCCGGGAACGGCCGCGGTTCGCTCGCCACCGGCGGCCAGCCCGGGATGATGCCGCGCGCGACCAGGTTCTCGTGGCGGTCGTAGTGGATCGTCAGTACTTCGTTGGGCGCCGTACTGGCGCGGCGGAAGTTGGTGTACGACACCTGCGAGTGTTCGCGTTCACCGTGCCCGGTGCCGATGCGATCGCGCAGTCGGGCCGAGGGTGCGGCACGTTCGGCTTCCGCTGGTGTGCTAGCGCTGGGGCTCGGCGGCGAGGCAGGCGCCTGCGATCCGGCTTGCGCGTCGGCGGACCGGGATTCTCCCATCGCCGACTCTGCCGTGTGGGGCGCTGATTTCTGCTCGGCACGCGAATCGTGCGCCGGCGCGTCATTGGCCGATGCACCGGCGCCGTCGTAGGGCTGTGCGCGCGAATTCCCCTGCGGCGCGGGATGCGGCAACTGCGGACGCGGGCGCGGTGGCGGGGTCCACTCGCGGAACACCGCCACGCCGATCACGCCGACGTTCTGCGGACGGTCGGTGCGCGCGGCATAGCTGTCGGGCAGCGCGGTGAAGTAGAACGCCGCCACTTCGCTCGCGCTCTTGCGCCAGCCGTTGATCTCGTAGCTCTGCCAGCCGTGGAACACGTAGCCGGTCTGCTCCGGCGAGGCGGTTTCGCCGCTCACCACGTTGACGCCGTCGACCGACACAACGGTCAGGATGCGTCCTCCGCTGCGATTCACCACCTGCACCGAGTACCGGTCGCCGGGGTTGCCTGCGACGTAGAGCTTGCCGCCATGGTTGTAGACGGGCAGCCGTTGGCCGGTCGCGCGGTTGATAACGTGAACATCGGCGAACGTGCCCGCCAGCGCCGGGACGGACCCGACGGTGAGGGCGGCAAAGCCAGTAAGCGTGGTGGCAAGGACGCTCGCGAGGCGCGTGCGGGCGAGGACTTTCTTCACGGTGCATCTCCCGGTGGTGAGGTGATGCAGCGTTGAACGGAGCGGTGCGGCGAACGGGGTTAAACCCCGCGTGCTTATCTCAATCTCTCAATCTCCCCCGGGTCTAAATCTCCCGGGGGCAATCGTCCCCCGCGCACCGGGCCGCAGGGGTGGGGCAGCAAGGGGGAACGAAGGAGGGCCATCAATCCTGCCCGACGATGCCCCACTTCTTGTTCAGCTCGGCGAAGTAACCGTTCTGCTTCTTGATGGTGATCCAGTTGTCGACGAAGTTCTTCCAGACGATGTCGTCGATCGGGATCAGGAACGCCATCGGGATGCTGTTCTTGGGCTTGTCCATCAGGATCAGCTGCAGGTCCTGATGCTGCTTGGTGAGTGCCGCGCCTTCGATCAGGCTGGCGACGGTGAAATCGACGCGGCCGGCGAGCAGTTCCTGCCAGTCGCGCGCGGGCGATTCGACCCGCCGGGCAGTGGCTTTGGGCAGTGTCGATTGGACGAACTGCTCCATCGTCGTGCCGAGATTGAAGCCTGCCGTCACCTTGGGATTGTTCAGATCGTCCCAGTCCTTGAACTTGCCGGCGTTCTTCTTGTGCACCAGCGGGAAGAACGCGTTCTTGCCCCACGGAATCGAGAAGCCGCCCGATTTGGCGCGGGCCACGCTCATCGACGTCCCGGTCATGGCGATATCGAACTGATCGGCCTGCAGCGCGTTCATGATCGTCTTCCAGTCGGTGACGACGAACTGCACCTTCACGCCGAGCTCTTTCGCCAACTCGTGGGCGGCGTCGATCTGATGGCCGCGGAACTCGTTGCTGCCCGGATCGCGATAGCTCATCGGATTGAAATCGCCGGTGGTGCCGACGCGCAAGGTGTTGGTTTCCTGCACGCGGAGCAGCCGCGACTTGGGCTGTTGCGCTTGCGCGATACCGGTGGCAAGCAACGCACTCGCGGCGCCAAGCGTGACGAGCGCGCGCAATGGACCACGGATCCTGTTGAGCATGGGACTCCCCCTGTTGAACGAAGTTTGGATTCGCGCGGAGTGTAAGGGCAATCGAGTCTCGTACGCGTCGGCTCGCCGGCTGCGCGGAGCGATCGGTCGGTGATCGGGCGATCGGCCCGGCGTGCTGGGGATGAGCGTACGCTTCCCCGATGGCAACCGTTACCGACATCCCGGCGCGGCTCGACCGGCTGCCGTGGTCGCGCTGGCACTGGAAGATCGTGCTCGCGCTCGGCATCACCTGGATCCTCGACGGACTCGAGGTAACGATCGTCGGCGCACTCGGCGCGGTGCTGGAGCGCCCCGACACGCTGGCGCTGTCGGCCGAGCGCATCGGCTGGGCCGGGTCGGCCTACGTCGGCGGCGCGGTGATCGGCGCGCTCGCATTCGGCCGGCTCGCCGACCGGTTCGGGCGCAAGCGCCTGTTCCTCATCACGCTCGCGGTGTATGCCGTCGCAACGTTCCTGACCGCGTTCTCGGTCGATTTCTGGACCTTCGCGCTGTGCCGTGCTCTCACCGGCTTCGGCATCGGCGGTGAGTACGCCGCGATCAACTCGGCGATCGACGAGCTGATCCCCGCACGGGTGCGCGGTCGGGTGAGCCTGGCCATCAACGGGAGCTTCTGGATCGGCGCTGCGCTCGGCGCAGGGCTCGGGTTCGTGCTGCTCGATGCGCTCGGTCCGCAACTGGGATGGCGCGCGGCGTTCGCGTTAGGCGCGGTGCTCGGCATCGCGATCCTCATCGTACGTCGCACGCTGCCCGAGAGTCCGCGCTGGCTCATCACTCATGGGCGTGCCGAGGAGGCCGAACGCACGATGGCAGCGATCGAGGCCGAAGTGACGCGCGAACATGGCGCGCTCGCGGCTCCGGGTCATTCCATCACGCTCGCCCGGCACACCTCGCCCGCCTTGAGCGAAGTGGCCCGTGTGCTCGTGCACGAGCATCGTCATCGCACGTATCTCGGCCTGGCGTTGATGATCGCGCAGGCGTTCTTCTACAACGCGATCTTCTTCACCTATGCCCTGGTGCTGACCCGCTTTCATGCGGTGCCCGAGGAGCGCGTGGGGCTTTATCTGCTGCCGTTCGCGGCGGCGAATTTTCTCGGGCCGCTGCTGCTCGGTCATTGGTTCGATCACCACGGCCGGCGCCGGATGATCGCCGCCACCTATGCGTTGTCGGGTGTGGGTTTGGCGCTCACCGGCGGGCTGTTTGCCGCGGGCTGGCTCAATGCCACGACCCAGACCATCGCCTGGTCGATCGTGTTCTTTCTCGCCTCGGCCGCAGCGAGCTCGGCTTATCTCACCGTGAGCGAGATCTTTCCGCTCGAGATGCGCGGACTGGCGATCGCGCTCTTCTATGCGGTGGGCACAGGCGCCGGTGGATTCTTCGCGCCCGCGCTGTTCGGTGCACTCATCGGCTCGGGCAGCGAGGGTGCGGTGGCCGCAGGCTACGGCTTCGGCGCCGCACTGGTGATCATCGCCGGCGCATTCGCCCTGCGCTTCGGCGTGGATGCGGAACGCAAGCCGCTGGAAGAAGTGGCGCGTCCGCTAAATGCTCGCTGAGCCCAAATAGCTTCAGCCGCACTTCGCCGATGTGTCTGGATACCGCGCCGCCAGCACGTCGCGGAGCCTGCTTCGGCGCTGTTCCATCGGGTCAGCGCCGGAGTCGATGACCTGATCCGCGACCGTTTGGCCGAACGCATCGAGCGCCGCGCGATCGGCGAGCGCGGACGCCGCGGGCCACACCGTGTCCTGGCAATAGGTGCCGATCACGCCCGCGTGCGCAGGTGCAGCGCGGTGCGCCGCGCGTCCGTCGGACCGGATCGCGTTGCGCACCAGTCGGCGCAGCATCGCCACGCCGCGATCGGACGTGCCCAGATTCTCCAGCGCATGCACGGCAATCGGCCGCTGGGAGACCTGCACCTCGTAGTCGCCGGGAACGCGCTGGCGCTCGGTGTAGGACCGCTCCTCCTCGGTCTGGCCGATGAAATCGATGGTCTGTTTGCCGACCTTGGTGGCATCGCCCAGACCCTTTGGATCGAGCTCGTGACGAAAGTAGCGCCAGCCGATGGTCATGGTGTGCGTGTCGTCGATCGGCACCATCCAGCGCAACATCGACGAACGCTGCAGGAGCTTGGTGCGATCGGCGGCTTCCCAGATTGCGCCGGTCTGATTGCCGTTGGGCAGGATGGTCTCGGTGCATCGCGTCCACCAATGACCGTTCCACAGTCGCGTCTGCATGTTGACCATGCCGATCGGTGTCTCGCGATAGTCGATCACCTGCTCGGCGCCGGACGCTTCACCGAACTGCTGTCCGGTCATGCGCGTATGCAGATACACGACGTGCACCGGATCCTGCGTGTTCTCGAACACCTGCAGCCAGTTGCACGGAATCGTGAGCGAGAACGGAATCGCGCGCGTATCGGCGATGTCCTGCGTGTCGTAGCGCGGCAGCTCGGGCAGATGATCGGGGTGGCCGAGGTACGCGAACACGATGCCATCGGCTTCGCGCACCGGATAAGCGCCGTGCGCAAGACGCGCGCGAATGCGATCGGTCGGTTCGGCCGGCGTGGCGAGGACGCGGCCGTCGATGTCGTAGTGCCAGCCGTGATAACAGCAGGCGATGCCGCGCTCTTGGATGATGCCGTACTCGAGACTCGCGCCCCGATGCGAGCAATGCCTGTGCAGCAGGCCCAGGCGTGCCGACCCGTCGCGAAACAGCACCAGGTCTTCACCGAGGATGCGCACCGGCAGCGGGAGATCGAGCACTTCGCTCGCGATCGCGATCGGTTGCCAGGTGCGGCGCAGCCATTCGCCGCACGGCGTGCCGGGGCCGACGCGGGTGAGTTCCGGGTCGGGTTCAGGCACCTCGCGGCGAAAGTAGCCGGCGTATCCCTGCGGCGGGGTCGCGGCGTCGTTCATGGGTTTGCCCAGGCAGTCACCTCGACTTCCACCAGGATGTCGGGATCGAAAAAATTCGCGACGCCGATGAACGACAGCGCCGGCCGGCACGCCGTGACGACCTCGGCGTGCGCGCGTGCTGCATCTTCCCAGTGGCGGGTGTCGAGCATGTAGACGCGGCTGGCGACGATGTCGGCCAGGCCGAGCCCCGCATCGCGCAGCGCGCGTTCGATGATCGCCAGGCTCGCGCGCGTCTGCCCGTACACATCGCCCTTGCAGACGATGCGCCCGTCGGCATCCGCCGG
Source organism: uncultured beta proteobacterium (assembly GCA_902826155.1). The sequence goes on along the minus strand of CADEDU010000002.1, from coordinate 21,034 downwards.
CGAGGTGAGCGAAGTCTGGAACAGCGGACCCACGCGCACCGCGCGCGAGTAGTTGAACTTCACTTCCCAGGGCTTGCCGCTGGTGATTTCGAGTCGTGGCATGAGGGGCGCTGTGCGTGCGATGAAAGCCCATATACTACGAACGCAAACTGCGAACACAAGCCGTCAACACAATCAGGCCCGCACGGCGGGCTTCGACAAAGGGCAGGAATCGGGTTGAGTGCCATCGCTCCGATCATCGAGATCGATCGTGTCTCGAAATTTTTCGGCAAATTCCAGGCGTTGCGCGACGTCTCGCTCGTGGTGCGTCCGAGCGAGAAGATCGTCATCTGCGGGCCGTCGGGCTCGGGCAAATCGACGCTGATCCGCTGCGTCAACCGGCTCGAGCAGCACCAGGCCGGCCGTATCGTCATCGATGGCATCGAGCTCAACGACGACGTGAAGAACCTCGCCGCGATTCGCTCCGAAGTGGGCATGGTGTTCCAGAGCTTCAACCTGTTCCCGCACATGACGGTGCTCGACAACCTCGTGCTCGGGCCGATGCGGGTGCGCAAGCTCGCGCGCAGCGAAGCCGAGAGCGTGGCCATGCACTACCTGGAGCGTGTACGCATTCCCGAACAGGCGAAGAAATTTCCCGGCCAGCTCTCGGGCGGGCAGCAGCAGCGCGTGGCGATCGCGCGATCGCTGTGCATGAAGCCCAAGGTGATGCTGTTCGACGAGCCCACCTCCGCGCTCGATCCGGAGATGATCAACGAGGTGCTCGATGTGATGGAAACGCTCGCGCGCGACGGCATGACGATGCTGGTGGTCACGCACGAGATGGGATTCGCCAAGCGCGTGGCCGATCGCATGGTGTTCATGGATAAAGGCGAGGTCGTCGAGACCGCGCCGCCTGCCACGTTCTTCAGCACGCCGGCCACCGACCGCTGCAAACTTTTTCTGGCGCAGATCCTGTCGCACTGAGATGAAAGCGCCTCAGCTCCTCTCACCGAACACGCGCCTGGCCCTGATCGCCTTGGGCGCGCTGCTGCTCGCCGGCTGCGGCCAGGGCTACACCTGGGGCTGGTTCGTCGTCTCGCCCTGGACCGACAAGGGTCAGACCAACATCCGCTTCCTGCTCTCGGGCCTGGGGTGGACCGTTGCGCTGGCAATCTGCGCGATCACCTGCTCGGTACTTCTCGGATTGCTCGTCTCGCTGCTGTCGCTGTCCAAGCGCAGGAGCGTGCAGTGGCTGAACCGCATCTATGTGGAAGGCTTCCGTGCCATCCCGATGCTGGTGATGGTGCTGTGGGTGTTCTACGGCCTGCCGGTGGTGCTGGGCATCAAACTCGATGTGTTCGCGGCCGGCATCGTCGCCCTGGCGCTCTGCGACAGCGCGTTCGAGGCGGAGATCTTCCGCGGCGGCATCCAGTCGATCGAACGCGGCCAGCATGAGGCGGCCGACTCGATTGGGCTGTCGTGGCTCGACAAGATGCGCTTCGTGATCCTGCCGCAGGCGATCCGGCGCATCCTGCCGCCGCTCGGCAACCAGTTCGTCTACATGCTGAAGACCTCGTCGCTGGTGTCGATCATCGGTCTGGCTGAACTCACCCGCAAGGCGAACGAATTGGTCGTCACCGAGTACCGGCCGCTGGAGATCTACACTTTCCTGATCCTCGAATATCTGGTGCTGATCCTGATCGTGTCGTGGGGCGTGCGCAGGCTGGAGCGCAGGATGGGCGCGGCTGACGTGCGGCACGTCTGAGCGATTCGTCGCGGAGCGCGATGACCGCTTACGTTCTGCTCAAATGGCTGCACCTCACCTCGGCCGCGGTGCTGCTCGGCACCGGCGCCGGTATCGCCTTCTTCACCTGGATGGGATACGTGCGTTGCCGGCGCACGCGCGACCTGGCCGGCTTGCGCGAGATTCTCGAGATCACGGTGATCGCCGACTGGGTCTTCACCACCACCGCGATCGTCGTCCAGTTCGGTTCGGGCATCGCGTTGATGGCGATGCTCGGCGTGCCATGGTTTACCACGTGGAGCGCCATGGTCATCGCACTTTTCCTGCTCGCGGGTGCGTGCTGGGTGCCGGTGGTGATCATCCAGTATCGGCTGCGCGACATCGCGCGTGCCGCATCGTCGTGGGGCGACCTGGGCGAGGAGTTCGCGCGCCAGTATCGGCTGTGGTTCGCCCTCGGGATGCCTGCGTTCGCCGCGGTGATCGCGCTCTACGGGCTGATGCTGATCAAACCCGGATTCGGGGCGGCGCTCTGAGCCAGCGATGCAGCGTAGCCGGGGCGACGTAGTATCTTCCAGCGTTGGCCGCCGACGTGCGGCGAGAGGGTCAGACCGGTGTTGCTTCAGCACAGTTCATGGCGGCAGATCGAGGCGTACCTGCAGCGCTCGCGCGGTATCGTCGTGCCGATCGGCTCGACCGAGCAGCACGGCCCGATCGGCATGATCGGCACCGATGCGATCTGCGCCGAGGTGATCGCGCGCGGCATGGGCGAGCGTCGCGGTGTGCTGGTCGGCCCGACGATCGCGCTGGGCTCGGCGCAGTTCAATCTGGCGTTCCCCGGAACGATTTCGCTGCGCGCCTCGACCTTGATGGCGGTGGTGGAAGACTACGTGCGCTCGCTTGCGCGCCAGGGCTTCGAGCGGTTCTACTTTCTCAACGGACACGGCGGCAATATCGGCCCCGCGCGTGCTGCATTCCAGGACATCTATGCGTCCTATAGCTTGATGGGCACGGCGTGCCCGCTGCGGTGCCGATTGCGCAGCTGGTGGGAATTTCCGAACGTCGATCGGCTGCGCCAGACGTTGTACGGGGCGGCCGAAGGCATGCACGGCACGCCAAGTGAAGTTGCGATCACGCAGTACGCCATCCGCGCATTGCAAGCGGATGGATCGTTCGCCGCGCCCGAGCCGCTGCCGGCTGCCTTCCTGCGCAATCATGCGGGCGACAATCATTGGGACGCGCGCACCCATCGTGACGCGTTTCCCGACGGCCGGGTGGGCTCCGATTCGGCGCTGGCCAATCCCGAACACGGTCGCGCGTTGTTCGACGCAGCCCTCGACGATGCGGCCGCCGACTACGGCGATTTCTTGAACGAGCAATAGCCCATGGCAAACGCACCACGCGATCGGCAAGGTGTTCCACAACGCGATTCCCAGCGCGACGCGCTGCTCAAGCCGGACTGGCAGTACATCGAGAAAGTATCGCTGGAAGATTTCACGGTCGAAGACTGGACGGTGATGAACCGCCAGCGCGCGACTTACCTGGCCGAGCAGCAAGCCGCGCAAGCGCTGCGGATGCTGGCCGATTCGCGCGACGATCCGACATTCGGCTACATGGTCAACAACTACCGCCACTGCCTGCAATCGGCGACGATGGCGATGCGCGATGGCCTGGATGAGGAAACGATCGTCGTGGCGCTGCTGCACGACATCGGCTTCATCGTCTGCCCCAAGTCGCACGGCGAGTTCGCTGCCGCGTTGATGGGCGCGTACATCTCCGACAAGCACTACTGGATGCTGCAGCGGCACGCGATCTTCCAGGACATCCACGCGCCGACATTTCCTGGTGTCGATCCGCACGCGCGCGAGCGCTGGCGCGGCCATCCGCACTTCGATTGGGCCGCGACGTTCGTGGCGAAATACGATCAGGCCGCTACTGATCCGACCTACGAATGCGCGCCGCTGGAGGTGTTCGAGCCGATGGTGCAACGGCTGTTCGCGCGCGAGCCCAAGCCGCGACACCTGACTTGAGGAGAGTGCATGACCGCCTGGATCAAGATGCTGCCCCTTGATGGTGCGACGGGGAAACTCAAGGAAATGTACGAGCGCGTGAAGACGCCGCACGGCACGGTCGACAACGTGATGCGCGCGCACAGCCTGCGCCCGCACACGATGGAAGGTCACGTAGTGCTGTACCGAAGCGTGCTGCACAACCCCGACAACGTGCTGCCGTACTGGTTTCTCGAGGCGGTGTCGTGCATCGTGAGCATCGCCAACAATTGCGCCTACAGCCTGGCCCATCATTCTGCGAACACGCGGCGTCTGATGAAAAAGGAAGGCTGGGACGAGCCCAAGATCGATCGTGCGTTCGACAGCATGCGGCGCGCCGCGCCCGAGGAAGAATTCGCGCCCAAGCATGCCGCGCTGCTGCGGTACGCGCACAAGCTCACCGTGGCGGTCGGGAAGATGGAGAAGGCCGACATCGACGCGCTGCGTGCCGCGGGCTGCGATGACGGCGAGATTCTCGAAGTCAACCAGACGTGCGCGTATTTCAACTACTCGAATCGCCTGTTGAACGGCCTGGGTGTGACCACCCAGGGCGATGTCATCGGCTACTACAAAGACTGAAATTGGACCAGGAGCGCACGCTATGGCCTACGCGCAAGCCAAACAGATCGACGTGAGCGAGATCCCGATCATCGACATCGCCGCGTTGGTCGGCGGTACCGCGGGTGCGCAACACACCGTCGGTCGCGAGATGCGCGCCGCGGCCGAAACCATCGGGTTCTTCTACGTGAAGAATCACGGCATCGACCAGTCGGTGTTCGACGCGGTGGTGCGCGAAGCGCGGGCGTTTTTCGCCAGACCGATCGATGACAAGCAACGGTTCAAGCCGGTCGATCGCCATCGCGGATTTCTGTCGATCGGTGAGGCGAAGATGTACGAAACCGCCAGGGTCGATCTGAAGGAGAGCTTCATCTGGGGCCTCGACATCCCCGAGGACGATCCCGACTATCGGGCCGGCAATCGCATGTATGGCCCGAACCGGTGGCCGGCGGATCAGCCCGGGTTGCGGGTCGCCTGCAATGGGTTCTTCGACGCCACCAATCACTGCGGCAAACTGCTCTTGCGTGCGTTTGCGAGCAGCCTGGGCATTGTCGACGACTATTTCACTCAACGCTTCGCCAAGCCGGTGACGCGCTGTTCGGCGATCTACTACCCACCACAAACGCCCGATGCCGGCGTCGACCAGTTCGGCGTCGCGCCGCACACCGACTACGGCGCGGTCACGTTCGTCTATCAGACCGATGTGAGCGGGCTGGAGGTGTATTCGAAGAATCGCGAGTGGGTGACTGCGCATCCGATCCCCGGCACGCTTGTCGTGAACGTGGGCGATCTGCTCGCGCGCTGGACCAACGATACATTTCGCTCCACGCCGCACCGTGTGGTGAACCGCTCCGGGCGCGAGCGCATTTCGCTCGCCTCGTTCGTCGACCCCGATTTCGATACGCTCATCAAACCGGTGGTGCAGCCCGGTGAAACCGCGCGTTATGAGCCGGTGAGCTGCGGCGACTACATCCTTGGTCGGTACGACCAGTCGTTCGCGTATCGGAAGTAGCGGTGCCGGTCGCGGGCGACCCACGCCCGTAGACCGATCGGCCGATGAACTCAGGGGTTAGATGTATCGCGATCGGCCGATTCATTCATTGCCTGATCACTGACGGTTAACTGCGTGCGCTCAGAGTGTGCCCCGGTGTCGTTCGACGCCGTGGGTTCTGAGGCTGCGTCGCCTGCATTTGGTCATTCGATCCGACTGTTGGTCGGATCCGACTGGGGCGACTTCGGCGCAGGGCGCATTCCAATTCTTCAAACCGTTAAGGAGTCTGTCATGGGAGTTATGAATGAGCTGCAAGGCCAGGCCGTCATCGAAGCCGACGCGGCCAACCAACCGGTCACCAAAGAGGTGGTTGTCGATCTGTTCAAAAAAGGGGCGGGTGCCCACACTGAAATCGATGTGAAGACCGACCTGAGCTTCGTCAAGCTCTATGCCGAGATCTACGAGGACGGCAAACCGACCAATCGCATCGTCAATGTGAACAAACCATGGGAGGTCCGAGTCTACTTTGGCATCGAGGGTCCGCTGCAGGAGATGCTGTGCGGCAAATGGTGTGTCGATGCGTCGTTCGAGTCGACGGGGCCCGGACCGGAGTTCCGGATCAAGCATCCGCACTTCTACTTCGACTGCCATCAGAACTACTGGTGCGTGTCGTTGCCCGGGAAGATGTCTCCGGACTACTGCGGTGATCCCTACGAGGTGACCGTCAGCGTCCGCGCGATCTCGAAATGCGGCAAGCCGCTGGCGATTATCGGCTTCGTGGAGTTGCCCGAGGTGCTGTTCTACGCAGGCTGATCGGCACGTCGATCGAGACCGCCCGACGGAAGGCTCGCCTGGCCCTTGCGGTACCGATCACGGTGCCGAAGGGGCGGGCGCGCTTGTGACCGCCGCGGTCCGAGTCATACCCATATCCATTCGAAAGGAGACCGCAGTGAAAGTACCCACCCAGCGCTATGCGCGTTCCACGCATGGCAGAAGCGACTACTACATTGTCGGCGAGGGCGTGATCAATGGCGATCGCGTCGAGCCGGCGTGCGGCCGCGAGCCGAACACCATCGACAGCAATACCGACACGGCGCGTGCCTTCAAGTTCACGCGCATGCTGCCGCGTTCGAATGTCCGATTTGATCCGGAGCAACTGAAGGAACTCGGGAACGCGATGCACGCCGACTCATCGGCATCGCCCGACCAGGATTCGGCCATTCCAGCCGGATTCACCTACTTCGGGCAGTTCGTGGACCACGACATTACGTTCGATCGGTCAGCCGGCATTCCCAGCGAACTGGTGGATCCGGACGTTCTAACGCAAGGCCGCTCCCCCGCGCTCGATCTGGATTCGCTCTACGGCAACGGTCCCGAGGGCAGTCCTGAGTTGTACGAACCTGATCGGGTGCGACTGCGCGTAGGTACCACTACGCCCCTGAGCTCGGGACGCTTTCCAGGTGCGGATATCCGGCTGCCGAATGACCTGCCGCGCTTGGAGGGTCGGGTGGCGATCATCGGTGATCCGCGCAATGACGAGAATCTCGCGGTCGCGCAAATGCACCTGGCGTTCATCAAGTTCCACAACCGCGTCGTCGAGTCGATCGCTCGCGACCGACCGCATCTGGCTCCGGCATTTCTGTTCGAGGCTGCTCGCGCCAGCGTCGTCCGCCACTACCAGTGGATCGTCCTCAATGATTTCCTGCCGCGTCTGTGCGATCGCGATGTGCTGGTCGGGTTGATCGGCGACGCGCGGGCAATGGTAGGTGCGAGTGCAATGCCGGTGGAGTTCTCCGCCGCTGCCTATCGACTTGGGCACAGCATGATTCGGCCCGTGTACGAGTGGAATCGGTTTTTCAACTCCGACGCAGGTAAGAACGGTCGGCCAGGCATCGGTATCGCCACGCTGCTGAACCTGTTCCAGTTCACCGGTGATGGTGGGTTCTCGCCAAATACGATCCCGAATCAACCCCTGCCAGACGGCCTGCAGCCGACGCTGCCGTCGAACTGGGTCGCGAACTGGAATCTCCTGTTCGATTTCTCGGAAGTCGGCGGGATTCGCGATCAGAAGATGAACCTGGCGCGCGCGATCAATACGGGCCTGGCCGATCCGCTCAAGAACATCCCGGGTGTGGTCGATCCCGACGGCAGTTCGGGGGCGAAAAGGCCGGCGTCGCTTGCCTCACGCAATCTTCGTCGCGGTGCATTCCTCTCCCTCCCAACCGGACAGGAAGCGGCGGCGTACTTCGGCCTGGCACCGATGGCACCGGCGAAGATCGCCGACGGACCGAACCACGCGCTCAATCAGATCGTCTCGAAGTACGGCTATCACGAGCGCACGCCGTTGTGGTTCTACGTGCTCAAGGAAGCAGAGTCGCGCCACTATGGCCAGAGCCTTGGCATCGTCGGCAGCTTGATCGTGGCCGGCACGTTCGTGAGCCTGATCAAAGGCAGCCGGGTCTCGATTCTGCGTGAAACCGCGTGGTCGCCCGATCTGCCGGGAAGTGTCACCGGCGATTTCCGCATGACCGATCTGCTGAAGTTCGTCGACGACCTGAATCCGCTGGGAAACTGACGGGACCGCGATCCCTGCTTATCCCCGCCCCTCCCAAGTCGGGTGAGGGGCGGGCCCGCGCCGTACGAGTCGGGTGGATTCAGCTTGACGAGTGATCGCGTATCGCGAGCGTCGGGCGACTACAGCCTGCCGCATGCATGACGCCGAGCGTCGCAAGTACCCGCAGCAACAGCCGCGCCCGCTCCTGCAGCCAGTCGCGCATCACCATCACCCGCTATCGGTGCGCTGCACGATGTCGCGATACACGCGCGTCGTTGCGCCGTTCGGGGGCACGCCCATCTCGCGTGCAAGCGATTGCACGCAAGTCCGGTATTGCATCTGCGCCAGTTGCAGCTGGCCCATCTTGGCGTAGCAGCGCATGAGCTGGCAGTGGGCTTCCTCGTTGCAGCAGTCGACGACGAGGAGCTTGCGGCAGATGGTCACGCATTGCGCGAAATCGGCCCTGCCGAAATAGTGTGTGTTGAGCCGCTTTAGCGCGCTCAGGTAACGATCGCGCAACTGGTCCCTGATCGGCACGATCCAGTCTTCGTAACGATCCTCGGCGAGCAATTCGTTGCGATAGAGCTCGACGCACGCTTCGAACTCGCGCGCGGCTGCCTCGGTATCGCCAGTGCGGTCGAACTCGGCGGCGCGCTTGTGCAAGGCCGCGAACGCATCGACGTCGGTCCAGATCGACAGGCCGCGATTGAGCGAGTAGTGCCCGCCGTCGTGGATGACGAACGGGAAGGTCGGATCGATCCTGCGCAACGCCGAGCGGATGTTGTAGAGCGCGACGTTGAGATTGACGCGCGCGGCCTCCGGTTCGGCGTCAGGCCAGAACAGTTCCATCAGATAGTCGCGGGTCGCGGGTCGATCGCGCGTGAGCACCAGGTGCTTGAAGATTGTCTTGGCCTTGCAGTTCGGCCAGTGCTCGATCGGGGTGTCGTTCACGTCCACCTGAAACGGACGCAGGAAGTAGACATTGATCGCGGGCGCGTCGGCACGGTTGTCCTTGGCGAGTTCGCCCGCGGCTTGTGTGTCGGCGGCGTCCAGGTCGAGACGATCGCGCACGTCCGAGGTTGCGGGTTCCGGACGGGAAGACTCTGGCGCGTCGATGTGTGGACGGGGTTCGTCTCCCGCCGAGTGCGCGGTGGCATCGACGACGAGTTCCAGCAGACTCTGCAGTCGCTCGATCACCTTCTGCGCGCGATCCTGCGACTCGCTGAGCGACTGGCGGTTGCGTGCCACGTTTTCCTGCAAGGCGGTGCATACCGAAGCGACTCGCTCCGCTGCGTCGAGCAGTTGCTCCAGCATCGGGTCACCCTCGGTTCTGATTGCGGCAATAGCCTGGCCAAGGAGTGTTCGTGCGTCGGCCTGCTCGCCTTCGCGCAACAAGCCAAGCGCAGTGCGACACATCTCATTGACCTGCGCTAACGTCTCGCCGGGCACGGCAGCGCAACGGGAGGTGTCCTGTGAGGTGGGAGAGGCTGTGGGCATGGCGATCGTGGGGCGACGGTCCGCGCCCGAGGAGGACGGCAAACTCCTCGCGCATGGGGTCGTGAGCTTCCGCAGGCAGTGTGGATAACGGTCTTGTGGCGACCGATTCGAAACAGTGACAACACTGACGCGAGACTGTGTCACTGTCCATAGCCCAACAGTCGATCAGCCACGCGATGGCGCGGCAACACCTGCAAATCGCGCGGGCCTAAGGCGCCAGACCTACGCCTTTGCGATGAGGTGCGAGGGAACGCTATATGCGCGGCGCCACCAGCGCGCGCCGGATGTACTGCCCGTACCCGCCGCGCCCGACGATCTTGCCGGCATCCATCACCACTTCGCCGCGCACGATCGTCATCACCGGCCAGCCCTTGAGGGGCCAGTTCTCGTACAGGCTGTAATCGGAGTACGAGCCGAGCGCGGCCGGATCGGCTGCTTTCTCCAAGCCGAGATCGACGATCGTGAGATCGCCGTCGAGCCCGATGCGGATGTCGCCTTTGCGATCGGCCAGGTGAAAGATGCGCGCGGGGGCGGCGGTGACGGCGTCGCAGATCCGATCGAGCGCGAGCCCGCGTTTGTGATAGCCCTCCGATAGCAGCACCGGCAGGATCGTTGCGGTGCCCGGAAATCCCTGCGACGCCTGCCAGATCGGTTTCTCTTTGGTGGCGCGCTTGCGCGGCACGTGGTCGGACGCCACGACTTCGATCGTGCCATCGGCGATGCCTTCCCACATCGCTTCGACGTCGTCGCGTGAGCGAAACGGCGGGTTGGCCTTGCCGAGCGACCCGATGTCCATGTCGAGGTGATGCGTGAGGTAGTGCGGGCAGGTTTCCAGGTACACGTGCTCGTAGCGGTCGCGCCATTTGCGCGTCTCGTCCAGACCAAGGCGCGAGGACAGATGCGGAATGTAGATGCGCGCACCCAGCTGCTCGGCGAAATAGGCGGCGCGCACCAGGTTCTCGGCCTCGGTGAACGGCGGCTTCGACAGGCACCAGTCGCGCAGCGTGTTCCGGCCCTGCTGCTGGAACTTGCGCCGGATGCGGTTCACCAGTTCGATGTTCTCGGTGTGGCACACGATCATCGCATCGCCCAGCGCGGCGGCGCCTTCGAGCAGATCGTAGAAGTAGCCGTCGTCGGTGCCGTCCAGGCCGAGGTATCGCCCTTCCTCGCCCTTGAAATTCATGAAGTACTTGAACGAGGTGACACCGAACTCGCGCACGTAGCGCGGCAGCTCGGCCAGATGCTGTTCGTTGGCGGTGCTGAAGTGGAAGCCGAAATCGACGTGGCAGCGCTCGCGTGCGTGGGCGATCTCGCGCGCGAACACGTCGTCGTACGCTTCGTTATTGAGGAAGTAACCGAGCACGGTAGAGAAGCCGCCCTGAGCCGCGTACACGGTCTCGGTGGTGTATTCGGTGATCTTCTCGCCGAAGCCGAAGTGCAGATGGCAATCGATCAGACCTGGAAAGACATGCTTGCCACGCGCGTCGATCGTGCGCGTGGCGCTGGCCGGGACGTCGGGCGCCAGCAGCGCGGCGATCCGACCGTCCTTGATGCCGATATCGAGTCGGGCTTGCGGGCGGCCGGGAAACACGACGGTGCCGCCGGTGACGAGCAGATCAAATTGCATGAGAGGTTTCCGATGAGAGGGCGGCGAGTTCGTCGAGGCTGGCGGGTTGGGGCGCACCTTGTGGCAGCGCAAGCGCCTTCAGGCTGAGTTCGAGGCAGGCAGGATCGATGTTGCGCGCGATCACGACGATGCGCGAGCCGTGATCGTCGTCGGGCCAGTGCGGAAGCCGTTCGGGCGAATGGAATTGTCCGGCCACGGCGTGCACGACCACGGGTGTGCCTGGCTCCGCCATGGCAACGATGCCCTTCACGCGCAACAGATCGCGCCCGAACGCATCGCTCGTCAGTGCCATCCACGCTGCGAGCCCCGACCACGACACCGGCCGATCGAGCCTTGCCGCGATCGATCGCACGCCGCGCGTGTGATTGGCGTGCGTGCGCACGCCGAGGTAGCCGCCTTGACGTGCTTCCCCACCGCGCGCTTGAGGGTTCGCTGTCGATGTCGTTGCGAGCCAGTGTGGACCATGGCGCGATGTCGTTGCCGTGTGCAGGATCCGCAGCGGATCGCCTTCGCCGTGCGCGGCGATCGCGACTTCCCCGCGCGCGGCGATCACCTGAGACGCGGTCGGATTGAGCGCGATCAATTGTTCCTGAAGTGCGGCCAATGATTGCGGCGCGGCGAGGTCGGCCTTGCTGACGAGCAGCAGATCAGCCAGCGCGACCTGCTGCATGGCTTCAGGATAGTGCTCGAGCTGATCGCGCGCGTTGGTCGCATCCACGACCGTCACCACCTGCGCGAGTTCGAACTCGGCACGCGCCAGCGAATCGAACGCGAGCTGGTTGATGATCGGACCGGGATCGGCCAGGCCGCTCGATTCGATCAGCACCCGGCGAAACTTCGGAACTTCGCCGTTGACGCGGCGGACGAACAGGTCGGCGAGCGTCTCGCGCAGGCTGCCCTGCGCGGCACAGCACAGGCAGCCCGCACCCAGCAGCACCACGTTGTCATCGGCCGATGTGATGAGCAGATGATCGAGCGCGATTGCACCGAACTCGTTGACGATCACCGCCGTGTCGGCGAGATCCGGATGGCGCAGCAACGCGTTCACCAGCGTGGTCTTGCCGCTGCCGAGAAAGCCGGTCAGCAGCGTGACAGGGATGCGTTCGCGCAAAGCGGACATGTAGTGGTAAGGCGGCGAGGTCGGGTGACGTCGAGATGGTCAGCCGCTGCGGTCGGTTGAGTTGGATCGCTGGTGGGTCCAGTGTATAAAGGCCGGCGTGACGCAGCAATCGCTGCAGCAGGCGAAAGGATCGCTGATGAAACCCTGGGATCACGTCATTTCCGAAGACGAGCAGAAGCGTTACGAAGCCTCCGGTTTCGGGCGCCCGCAGGGGTTGGGCTCGCGGCCGGCGTTGTTGATCATCGATGTGCAGTACCGTACCGTGGGTCTTACGTCCAAGCCGTTCTGGGAGGCGATCAAGGATTTCCCGACCGCGTGCGGCGACATGGGCTGGAACGCAGTCGAGCGCATCGTCCCGTTGCTGCGATTGTTCAGGCAGCGCAAGTGGCCGGTGATCTATCCGTGCGTGGCACCGAAAGACAAGCAGCACGACGCGGGGCGCCTGGCCGAGAAGGTGCCGGCGATCATGAACATCTCGCAGAAGGGCTACGAGTTCGTCGCCGAGATCGCGCCGCAGCCCAATGAACTCGTCATCCCGAAGAAGCATCCGAGCGCGTTCTTCGCCACCGCGCTGGTGAGCCATCTGATCGATCTGGGCGCCGACACGCTGGTGCTCACCGGTTGCACCACCAGCGGCTGCGTGCGCGGCACGGCCGTCGACGGCTTCGCCTACAACTTCAAGATCACCGTGCCGCACGACTGCGTCTACGACCGCAGCCCGACCTCGCACGCGGTGAATCTGTTCGACATGGCGGCCAAGTACGCCGACGTGGTGTCCTCCGACGAACTGATCGGCAAGCTGAGTGCGCTCAAGCAGGCGGCATAGCGGACAGGGTTTGCGATGAACTTCGACGTGGAAACCGATGTACTGGTGATCGGCGCCGGCGGTTGTGGGCTCGCTGCGGCAGTGGCGGCGCACGACGGCGGCGCGAGCGTGATGGTCGTCGAGAAACTCGATCGCGCCGGCGGCAACACCGCGCTTTCGACCGGTTCGCTCCCCGGCGCGGGCACGCGCTACCAGCGCGAGCGCGGCATCGACGACTCGCCCGAGCGCATGATCGAGGACCTGCTGCGTACCGCGGGTCCGCACGATGTGCCCGAGATCACGCAGGTGCTCGCGTACGAGTCGGCCGATCTGATCGAGTGGTTGATGCAGAAGGTCGGTGCGCGCATGCGCCTGATCCACGAGTACAAGCACATCGGTCACTCGGTGCCGCGCCTGCACGCGCCCGACTCGCGCCGTGGCGCCGACCTGTTCGACGATCTGGTGCGCGCGGTGGAGTCGCGCGGCGTGCCGATCGCGGTAGGCAATCCGGTGCGCGAACTGCTCGCCGACTCGCGCGGTGAGCTCATCGGTGCGCGCGTCGAAGGGCAGGGCGTGACCTCGTATTCGATCCGCGCGCGCAAGCTCGTGCTCGCCACCAACGGCTACGCCGGCAACCGCGATCTGGTGCAGCGCCATTGCCCGGAGATTGCCGGCGCGGAGTATTTCGGCAGTCGCGGCAGCGAAGGCGAGGCGGTGCTGTGGGGTGAGAAACTGGGTGCGGGCCTGGGCAACATGGCGGCCTACCAGGGCTATGCGGCCGTCGCCTATCCGCACGGATCGCTGGTTTCGTGGACTACTGTCGAGAAGGGCGGCATCCTCGTCAATGCGCGCGCCGAGCGCTTCGGCCATGAAGACACCGGCTACTCCGGCTACGCGCGCGACGTGCTCGCCCAGGCGTGCGACGTGTACACGATCTTCGATCAGCGCATCTGCGACATCACCATGGGCGAGATCGATTTTCGCGAGCAGATGGCGCTCGGTGGATTCAAGACGGCGAGCAGCGCGCGCGAATTGGCCCCGCAGCTCGGGCTCGACGCAAGCGTGCTCGAACGCACGATCGAAGCCTACAACGCCGCGGCGCGAGGCACCGCCGCCGATGCGTTCGCGCGCAAGGACTTCGGTATTGCGCCATTGGTCCCGCCCTTGTACGGCTGTCGCGTGGTGCCGGGGCTGTTCCACACCCAGGGCGGGTTGCTGATCGACAAGCAGGCGCGTGTGCTGCGCCGCGACGGCAGCGTGATCGCGCATCTGTTCGCCGGTGGTGGCGCGGCGGCCGGGATCTGCGGCAAGTCTGGCGCGCGCGGCTACGCGTCCGGCGCCGGGCTGTTGACTGCCGTCGGGCTCGGTCGTATCGCGGGCCGGACCGCGGCGGCAGAGCTGCGCGGCTAGCGCCGGACGCACGGCGAGCGGATCACCGGCGGCTGCAGCGCCATGGCCTCACTCTCCCGTCGCATTGCCGGCTTCGCGCACGGCCTGCGCTTCGAAGAAATCCCCGCCGACGTCATCGCCTGTGCCAAGGCGCGCATCCTCGATGCTTTGGGCGTGGGCCTGGCCGCCGCATCGCTGCCCGAAGCGCGCGGCGTGTTCGAAGCCGCGCGACAGCTCGGTGCCGGGCTGGAGGCGAACGCATGGGGCTTCGGGGCGCGACTGCCCGCTGCATCGGCCGCGCTCGTCAACGGCACGCTGGTGCACTCGCTCGAGTTCGATGACACCCATCGCGCCTCAATCGTGCACGGTTCGAGCGTGGTCGTGACCAGCGCCTTGGCCTCGGCCGAGCGCGCACATGCCAGCGGCAAAGATCTCATCCGCGCAGTCGTGGCCGGGTGGGAAGTGTTCGCGCGCATGGGCCTGGCGGCGCCCGGTGTACTGCAGCGGCGCGGGTTTCAGATCACCGCGGTGGGCGGCCCATTCATCGGCGCGCTGACTGCTTCGATGCTCGCGCGTGCCGACATCGAGCGTACGGTCGCGGCGATCGGCATCGCGGGCAGTCAGGGCGGCGGCATCTTCGAATACCTGTCGAACGGCGCGACGGTGAAGTCGTTGCATCCCGGCTGGGCCGCGCACGGCGGCTTGTGTGCGCAGCTGCTCGCCGCTGGCGGGATGACTGGACCCGAGACAGTGTTCGAAGGCCGCTTCGGCTTCTACGCCGCGTACGCCGCCGATGCATCGTTCGCGGATGCGTTCGGCCGGCAGCTCGAAACGCTTGGCACGCAGTGGCTGCTGCCGCAGGCTTCGCTCAAGCTCTACGCGTGCTGCCACTACAACCATCCGTTCCTGGAATGTCTGGAGACGCTGATCGAGCAGGGGCTCACGGCGCAGAATCTGGGCGCACTCGAATGCCGCGGTCCGGTCGAGGAAGCGATGCTGATCGCCGATCCCTGGCCGCAGAAAGTTGCGCCGCGTTCGGGTTACGACGCGAAGTTCAGCCTGCCGTACTGCCTGGCGTGGCGGCTGGCTCGTGGGCCACTGTCGGTCGACACATTCGCGCAGCCGCCCGATCGGGACGTGATCGCGTTGGCGGCGAGCATGTCGTGGGTGGGCCAGACCGACAGCGGCTTTCCCGCGCGCTTCCCCGCAGCGTTGAGTGCGACTTTGCGCGATGGACGGGTGCTGCGCGCGAACGTTGCCGACGTTCTCGGCAGCCCGGAGCGTCCGGCGCCGGCGCACGCGCTCGAGGCGAAGTTCATGTCCAACGCCGCCCGCGTGCTCGATCGCGCGCGCTGCGAAGCGTTGCGTGAGTGGGTGGCCTCGCTCGAATCACACGGCGATTGCGGCACGCTGCCGCTCTGAACCCCTTCGACGCCGCGGCGAACCGCGCGCACTGACGGCGCGCCGCAGAGTTATGCTCGGCGCTTCCGTTTCACGACCCGGAGCGAACGCGTGAGCGCGCTGCTGCACCGCTGTCGCTGGATCGCCGTCTTGCTGATGCTCCTCGCGCCTCCCATCGTGCACGCGCAGAGCGCGGCTGCGCAGCGCACGGATTCCGGGCTGCTCGATTCGCTCAGCGCCATCGAGCGTGCATGGATCCAGGCGAACCCAACGGTACGGGTGGCCGGTCTGCGCGAAGATCCGCCGATGTACTCGATGGCGCTCGCCGGCGACATCGACGGCGTGGTGGGTGCGGTGCTCGATCTGGTCGCGCTGCGCACCGGTCTGCGTTTCGAACCGCAGGTCGCGACGAGCTTGGCCCAGATCGAGGATCGGCTGGCCCGGCGCGAGGTCGAGATTTCCGTTCCGGTGCCGCCGACTGAAGCAATCGCACGCTTGACGAAATTCACCCGCGCGGTCGCGCATTTCAAAACCGTGCTGGTCGCCCGTCAGGATGCACAGTTAGATCCGGGCGGCGCTCTCGGCGGGCGCACCATCGCGATCGAGGAAGACTCGCCGCAGCGCGGTTTCATCGCCACGCGCTATCCGTCGGCTCGCGTGGTCACGAGTTCGTCGATCGCCGAGGCGCTCGCGGCGGTGTCGGGCGGCAGCGCGGATGCGTACATCGGAATCCAGGCGCGGGTGTCGTATCAGGTCGAGAAGTTGCGGCTCACCAATCTCGAGATTCGCGAGCGACTGCAGAGCGAACCGATCGGCGCGAGTCTGGCCGTCCGTGCCGATCAGCCGCTGCTGCTGTCGATTCTCGACAAGGCGATCGCGAGCATTTCTCCCGAGGAAGACCAGGCCGTCCGTCGCCAGTGGCTGCCCGCGCTGGTAATGCTGCGTGAGCGACCGGCGCCGATCGAGCTGACCGCCGCGGAGCGCGACTGGATCACCAGACATGGCGAACTGACGGTAGCGTACGACAAGGCCTTTGCACCGATCAGCATGCAAGGCGAGGGCGGTGCGATGGTCGGACTGGCCGCCGATTATCTGCGGCTGGTCCAGAGCCGCACCGGCCTGCGGGTCCGTGACGAGTTG
The DNA here is from genome assembly GCA_902826155.1 of uncultured beta proteobacterium. The sequence continues at coordinate 4,184 of CADEDU010000002.1, read as the reverse complement.
GCTTCGAGCTGGAGCGAGGCGCTGGTCGCAACGCGCACGGGCAAGGCGCACCTGCTGGTGGCCTCGGCGCCCAACTCGGTGCGCCGTCAGTATCTGAATTTCGTCGGCCCGTATCTCAGGGCACCAACCGCGATCGTCGCCAGGCGCGGAGAGGCCGGGCCCGGCGCGCTGGCCGACCTGAGCGGACGGCGACTGGCGATCCTGCAGCGGCACTTCCTGGTGCCGACCATCGCGAGCCTGTTTCCGACAATCGAGCTGGTCGAGACGCCGTCGCAGGAGAGTGCGCTCGATGCAGTGGCCGATGGACGGGCCGACGCTGCCATCGGCAATCTCGATGTGGTCATGCTGCTGTTGCAGGCCAAGCCCTCGAGCCCGTTGATGATCACCAACACCGTGCCCGGCGCCGACAGCGAGATCTACTTCGCGGTGCGCGCCGAGTTGCCCGAGCTGACCGAGATCCTGCGCAAGGCCATGGGTTCGATCACCGAGGCCGACCACGCGCAGATCCGCCAGAAATGGCTGGCGCTGCGCTTCGAGCCGAAGATTCCGTGGGACAGGTTGCTGCTGATCGGTGTGCCCTTGATCGCGTTGCTGGTCGTGGTGCCGTTGCTCTACTCACTACGCGGTCGCAATCGTGCGATGCGCCGTGTCGCGGCGGTCAGTGATCTGTACGCGGCGCTGAGCGAAGTCGGTGAGGCCATTGCACGGGCAACCGATTCGGCCACGTTGATCCGCAACGTCTCGCGCATCGCGGTGGAGCGGGGCAAGCTGGTCTGCGCCTGGTCTGGTCTGGTCGATCCGGCCGGCGGCGAGTTGCGCGAGGTCGCGATGTTCAGTCGCGCGGGACCGGCCGCCGAGGCGCACCCGTTTGCTGGTGGCGTGCCGGTCGACAAGACGGCCGATACGGTTCTGGGCGGCGAGCGCGTCGTCAACAATGACCTCACCAAGTATCCGGCGCCGCGGGCGTTCCTGTCGCACTGGTTGAAGCTGCGCTATCGATCGGCAGCGGGGTTTCCGTTTCGCGTGCATGGCCGCGTCGTAGGTGGCATCGCCGTGTTTGCCGACTCCGTGGGCTACTTCGATGAGGAACGGGTCGGCTTGCTCGAGAAGTTTGCCGTCGGCGTCTCCTATGCCCTGGAGCGAGGGGCGATCGAATCCGATCGGGCCAAGGCACGCGACGAGCTGGAACTGGCCAATCGCAATCTCAAGCTGCTCTCAGGCCGGCTGATCGAGGCGCAGGAGACCGAGCGCCGCGCCATCGCCCAGGAGCTGCACGACGAACTCGGCCAGACGCTCAACGCGGTGAAGCTGACGCTGCATCGGCTGGAGCGATCGGGCGCGGGCGGCATCGACACGTCGATCGAGGACGCGCTCGTCACCACCGATCTGGCGATCGGGCAGGTGCGCGCGATGCAGGTCGCGCTGCGCCCGCCGCAGCTCGACGATCTGGGGCTGGTGCCGGCGCTGCGCTCGATGGCCGAGCGAGTGGCGCGCTCGGCCGGACTCGAACTGGCGTTCATCGCCGATGCGGCGATCGGGCGCGTGGATGCGCAGATCGAGACGGTCTGCTATCGCATCGCTCAGGAGGCGATCACCAACACCGTGCGCCATGCGGCGGCGGCACATCTGCGCATCAGCCTGCGACGCGAGGCCGAATCGCTGGAGCTGGTGGTGTCCGATGACGGCGCCGGATTCGTGGTCGGTCAGGTGCTCGCCGCGGCGCGCCGCGGCAGCATCGGCATCGTCGGCATCCGCGAGCGCGCGCAGCTGGTGGGCGCCAGCGTCAGCATCGATTCGGCGCCCGGCGAGGGCACGCGCGTGGTGGCGCGATTCCCGCTTGATGCGCCCAACGCCGTCGAGCTGAGCGCATGAACGCGCCGGCGAATATCCGGGTCGTGCTGGTCGATGATCACGGCCTGTTTCGTGCCGGCATCAAGGCGCTGCTCCGCGATATTCCCGGCACCGAAGTCGTCGGCGAGGCCGATGACGGGCAGGCGGCACTCGATGTCGTGCGAGCGCTGCGACCGGACATCGTGATCATGGACATCTCGATGAAGCGCATGAGCGGACTGGAAGCGGTGCGGCATCTGCGCCGGGAGATCGCCGACGTGCGCGTGCTGATGTTGTCGATGTTTTCCGAGGCCGATTACGTACTCGAAGCGATGCGCGCCGGCGCGGTGGGCTATCTGGTGAAGGATGCCGCCACGCAGGAGTTGGCCGTCGCGCTGGCGGCGGTGATGCGCGGCGAGACCTACGTGAGTCCGGCGATCTCGCGCCACCTGGTCGACGGTGCGATCCAGCGGCGTTCGAGCGCCTCGCCCGAGACCAATCCGCTCACCGCGCGGCAATTGCAGATCCTCAAGCTCATCGCAGAAGGCAACGCCACCAAGGAGATCGCCCACGATCTGGGGTTGAGCGTGAAGACCGTCGAGGCGCATCGCGCGCAGATCATGGAGCGCCTGGCGATCCGCGACGTGGCCGGACTGGTGCGATACGCGATTCGCATTGGCCTGGTGAGCGCCGGTTCGTGAGCCGCGCGGACTTGACCGTGGTCAAGCGTATGGCCGGAACCCTGAATATTTCTGATCGTTTCTAGGGGTCTCCCCTACCAGACCCGGGGAGTGCCCAATTTCGGGGCGGCGGTGTCGTTCCTAGCATTCGTGCCTGTGTTGAACGGGTTGAACCGCGAGCTGAACCGCAGGGCACCGAATGAACCTCCGACCGATTCGAGTCGTGCTGCTCGATGCGCATGAGATCACGCGCGACGGCATGCGTGCGCTCGTGTCGCGCTGCGACGATATCGCGCTCGTAGGCGAGGCGGCGACCGCCGCGCAGTGCGAGAGTCTGCTGGCGACGATCGAAGCCGATGTGATCGTGCTGGAGACCGAACTCCCCGATCGCAACGGCCTGGAATTCGTCGCCGAACTGAAGAAGCGCTGGCCCGCGATGCGGATCCTGGTGTTCTCCACGCATGGCGAGAAGCAGTCGGGCGTGCGTACCTTGCGCCAAGGTGCCGATGGCTATCTGTGCAAGAGCGGCGCTTCGGCGCGTCTGCCGGAGGCCATCCACCACGTCGCGGCGGGGCGCAAGTATCTCAGCGCGGCGCTTGCCGAAATTCTCGCCCAGGCAGTGGCCGACCCGCGCTCCGCGGCGCCCCATGACCACCTCACCGCACGCGAGCTCGACGTATTCCTGCGGATCGCGCGCGGCCAGAGCCTTACCGCCATCGGTGCCGATCTGCAGTTGAGCGTCAAGACCGTGGCCACCTATCGCGCGCGAGTCCTGGAGAAAACCAGCTCACGCACGAACGCCGATCTGACCCGGCTCGCGATCACGCACGACATGCTGCGCTAGACCCCCGCTCTGCCGGGAGGGGATCGCGGACGCTCCCTGCGTGAGGCGTCAGCGCGAAGGCGCGCACCGAAAGCGCCGCGGTGCCCCTGCTAAACTGCTCGCCATCCTCCCGATGACGACCTTGCCATGAGCGATCCGGTCGATCCCTTCGATGCGGTCAAGAAATTCTGGGGTGCCTTCGGCTTGCCGCTTGGTACTCAAGGCAGTGTGCCGGGAATGGCGCCGGGGACGATGCCGTCGATGCCCGGGCTGGGACCGATCCCGGGCATGGTGATGCCCACGTTCGACATCGCCGAGATCGACAAGCGCATTCAAGACCTCAAGTCGGTGGAGAGCTGGCTCTCGCTCAACATCGAGATGGTGCGGACCACGATCCATGGACTCGAAGCGCAGAAGGCCACTTTGGGCGCGTTCCAGGCCATGCAGCAACCGATGCAGGCGGCAGCGAGCGCGCCGCCGCCCGCCAAGCGTCGACGGGCTCGCGCTGCACCCAAGTGATGACGGCTCCCACGACGTATCGGTCGGCCCATGCCCACGGGGCGGACTGGCAGGCGGTGCTGAGCAGCGTGATCGAACAGCTCGGCGCTGCGGCATCGACGCAGGCCGGTCCACCCGGACACGGACTGGGGTTCGCCTACTTTTCCGAGCCTCTGGCCCCGCACGCGGGCGCGATCCTCGATCGGCTCAAGCAGGGCACGGGGATCCAGAGTTGGGTCGGCACGGTCGGCGTAGGGGTGCTCGCCAGCGGCGTGGAGTATTTGGATGAGCCCGCGCTCGTGGCGATGATCACCGACTGGTCGGCCGGCGAGTTCAGCGTGTTTTCCTGTGGT
>CADEDU010000001.1:231169-254006 GCA_902826155.1 uncultured beta proteobacterium | reverse complement strand
AGCGCGTTCACGTGTGGGCGGATTTCCGGCTGCGGGTCCGCAGTCGCGGGGTAGAATCCCGCGATTTTTCTTTGGGTCCGGCGTTTTCAACTCGACTTGGAGGAATCAGGCCCGCATGTCCGAACTGCCGCACAGCACGCGCCAGCTGCAACGGAGCGCGCCCCAGCTTCCCGTGGGGTGGTATTTCGACCAACGCATTTTCGAGCTCGAGCAGCGCACGCTGTTCGCCAATGCCGCGCGCTACGTGGGGCACGAGCTGATGGTCCCCGAGGTCGGCGATTTCTACACGCTGCCCGATCGCGATCACGCCAAGGTGCTGGTGCGCAACGCCAACGGCATCGAGCTGTTGTCGAACGTTTGCCGCCATCGCCAGTCGATCATGCTGCAGGGGCGCGGCAAGGTCGACCACATCGTGTGTCCGTTGCATCGTTGGACCTACGACCTGCAGGGCCAGTTGATGGGCGCGCCGCACTTCCCCGAGAACCCATGCCGGTCGCTGCCGCGCACGCCGCTGCAGAACTGGAACGGACTGCTCTTCACCGGCCCGCGCAATGTCGCTGCCGATCTCGCCAATCTCGGGGTCATGGCCGATTTCGACTGGACCGATTACCGGCTCGACCACGTCGAGGTCACCGACTACAAGCAGAACTGGAAGACGTTCATCGAGGTGTATCTCGAGGACTATCACGTCGAAGCGTTCCATCCGGGCCTGAACGGTTTCGTCGATTGCGACGATCTGCACTGGGAATTCGGCGAGCAGTACTCGGTGCAGACGGTCGGGGTCAACCGCAGCCTGCTGCGCCCGGGTTCGCCGGTGTACAAGCGCTGGCACGAGGCGGTGCGTCAGTTCCGCCAGGGCAAGGACCCCGACAAGGGCGCGATCTGGTTCGTGTACTACCCCAACATCATGATCGAGTGGTATCCGCACGTGCTGGTGGTGAGCACGCTGATTCCGCGCTCGCCCTCGCTCACCACCAACATCGTCGAGTTCTACTACCCCGAAGAGATCGTGCTGTTCGAGCGCGAGTTCATCGAAGCCGAACGCGGTGCGTACACGGAGACCGCGATCGAGGACGACGACATCGCGCAACTCATGGACCGCGGCCGGCGCGCCCTGTGGGAAGCCGGCGAGAACGACGCCGGCCCGTACCAATCGCCGATGGAAGACGGCATGGTGCACTTTCACGAGTACATCCAACGCGGACTGGAGCCGCACCTGTAGCCGGCCGCTGCAGGCGCAGGCACGCGCCACGCCGATCGATCGTGACCAAGCCGCAGTAACATGCGGCTTTGTTTTTTCCGGGGATCACCGCATGGCATTCACGACGCTCGTTTCCGTCGCCGAACTGGCGCTCCACATCGACGACCCGCATTGGATCGTCTTCGATTGCTCGCACGACCTGATGAAGCCCGCGTTCGGCCGCGAGTCGTATGCCAAGGGGCACCTCCCGGGCGCGATCTTCCTGTCCAACGACGACGATCTGGCCGCGCCGAAGAACGGCAAGAACGGTCGCCATCCGATGCCCACGCCGGACGCGTTCGCCGCCAAGCTTGGCGGCCTCGGCTTCGACGGCACACAGCAGGTTGTCGCCTACGACGGTCAGGGCGGGATGCCATCGAGCCGGCTGTGGTGGATGCTGCGCTGGCTCGGCCACGACGCGGTGGCCCTGCTTGACGGCGGCATCGCGGCTTGGACCGCGGCAGGCCATGCGCTCACGCAGGAAGTGTCGAGGCGGCCGATCGCCCGGTTCACGCCGAATGTTCGATCGGCGAGCCTTGTGAGCGCCGGGTACGTGCAGAGTCAGATCGGCACGCCCGATGTGATGCTGCTCGACGCGCGCGCCGCCGATCGCTATCGCGGCGAGAACGAGGTGATCGATCCGGTGGCCGGCCACATTCCCGGTGCGCGCAACCGCTTCTGGGGGCTCAACCTGCAGGACGGCAAATTCAAGTCGGCGGCAGCATTGCGAAGCGAGTTCCAGCCGTTGCTCGGCAAGCACAAACCCGAGCAGATCGTGCACAGCTGCGGTTCGGGCGTCTCGGCGTGCCACAACCTGCTGGCGATGGAGATCGCCGGTTTGGGTGGCGGACGCCTCTACGGCGGCTCGTGGAGCGAATGGATCGCCGATCCGGCGCGGCCGATCGCGACCGGACCTGATCCATGATTCAAACGGGTTCGACGCAGATGGCGCCGCACCCGCAGGACTGACGCCGACACCCGTACGCCCCGAGAAAAAGAGCGCAAGCGCGACCGGATGCTGGCCGACGTCATTCTCTTCGCTCACTTCGCGATCGCTGCATTCATCGTTATCGGGCTGCCGCTGGTGTGGATCGGTGCGGCACTGCAGTGGCGCTGGGTGCGCAATCCGTGGTTTCGCTATCTGCATCTGGCCGCGATTGTTTTCGTTGCCGCCGAGGCCGTGGTCGGCATCAAGTGTCCGCTCACGGTCTGGGAAGACGCGTTGCGCGGCGTCCACGAGTCGCGCTCGTTCGTGAGCCGCTGGGTTGGAGCATTGCTTTTCTATCGCGCCCCGGAGTGGGTGTTCGCCACGGCTTATGTGCTGTTCGCCCTGGCCACGGCCGTCACGTTCAAGATGGTCCCGCCGCGACGGTCGATCCGGCCCGTGGCGTAATAAGATGCGCGCTCCAAAGACGCACGTTTGAAATCCGGCCGTCCGCACGGTCTTGTCCGTCCCTCAAAACAGCACGCGACCATGCAGCAATACCTCGACCTGATGCGCCACGTGCTCGCGCATGGCCACCGCAAGACCGACCGCACCGGCACCGGTACGCTGTCGACCTTCGGCTGGCAGATGCGCTTCGATCTGAGCGCAGGCTTTCCGCTGCTTACCACCAAGAAGGTGCACCTCAAGTCGATCATTCACGAGCTGCTGTGGTTTCTGGCCGGCGACACCAACGTGCGCACCCTGCAGCAGCATGGCGTCACCATCTGGGACGAGTGGGCCGACGAGAACGGCGATCTGGGGCCCGTCTACGGCTCGCAGTGGCGCAAGTGGCCGGCAGATGATGGCGCATCGATCGACCAGATCAAGCAAGTGCTGCATTCGATCAGGAACAATCCCGACTCGCGCCGCCATATCGTCACCGCGTGGAACCCGGTCGAGATCCCGCAGATGAAATTGCCACCGTGCCACGCGCTGTTCCAGTTCTACGTGGCCGAGGGCAAGTTGTCGTGCCAGCTCTACCAGCGCAGCGCCGATATTTTTCTCGGTGTGCCGTTCAACATCGCGTCGTATGCACTGCTGACGATGATGATCGCGCAGGTGTGCAAGCTCACGCCCGGCGAGTTCGTGCACACGCTGGGTGATGCGCATCTGTACTTGAATCACCTCGATCAGGCGAACGAGCAGTTGTCGCGCACGCCGCGTGCGTTGCCGAGGATGAAGCTCAATCCGGCTGTTAACGACCTGTTCGCGTTCAAGTACGAGGATTTCGCGCTCGAGGGGTACGACCCGTATCCCGTCATCAAAGCGCCGATTGCGGTTTGACGACGGGATACGTGTCCGCGTTCGAGTTCATCGGCCGCGTGCCTTGAACGGAAATCATTGCTTCCTTTTCGGAGATGCCGCTTGTTGATGCATCGTGCCTTGCCTGCACTCATTGCGACGAGCATTGCCGTCGCGCTTCCAGTCGAGACTCGTGCGCAGGCGTGGCCTAACAAGCCGGTACGGGTGATCGTGCCGTTCGCGCCGGGCGGGTCGGCCGACACGCTCGGGCGGCTGGTCTCGCAGAAGCTCGCCGACGTGTTCAAGCAGTCATTCGTGATCGAGAATCGTGGCGGTGCAGGCGGTGTGGTCGGATCGGAGCTGGCGGCGAAGGCGCCTGCCGACGGCTACACGCTGGTCGTGTCGGGCGTCGCTTCGCACGCGGTGGCACCGACGTTGTCGAAGGTGCCGTTCGATCCGCTCAAGGATTTCACCCACATCGCGCTGTTCGGCGGGCCGCCGATCGCCTTGGTGGTGAATCCCGCCACCGGCGTGAACGACCTGAATGCGCTGATTGCGCTGGCGCGCACCAAACCGCTCACCTACGGTTCGCCGGGCAACGGCACGCACGGCCACCTCATCGGCGAGTTGCTCAAACAGACCGCGAAGATCGACATGGCACACGCGCCGTACAAAGGCGCGTCGCAGGCGGTGGCCGATCTGCTCGCCGGCCATCTGCCCGTGACCTCGACCACGCTCACTACCGCCGGCTCGCAGATACGCGCAGGCAGGATCCGTGCGCTCGCCATCACCTCGACCAGGCGTCTGCCCGACTACCCCGACGTGCCGACGTTCGCCGAGTTGGGCTATCCGCAGATGGTCGCCACCACCTGGTTTTCACTGTCCGGGCCGGCAGGCATGCCCGCCGAGATCGTCACCCGACTGAATGCCGAAGTACGCAAGGCGCTGGTCGCCCCCGATGTGCGTGAGCGGACGCGCCTCGAAGGCATCGAGCCCAATGAGCTCGATGCGCAGCAGTTCACCGAGTTCGTGCGCGCCGAGCTGGCGCGCTGGGCGCCGGTGGTCAAAGCCTCCAACGCCAAAGTCGAGTAACCCTCCGACAGTGCAATCCCAATGAGCAAACTCAACCTCACCTTCGCCTGCTGGGACTACGACCGCACCCGCGCCATCGCCGACGGCTCGATCCAGCCCGATGGCATCGAGATCAACTACCTCAGCCTGCCGGTCGAGGAAACGTTCTTTCGCATGCTTCGGTACCAGGAGTTCGACGTCGCCGAGATGTCGCTCTCCTCGTACAGCGTGTCGCTGCATCGCGATCCTCAGCCGTTCATCGCGATTCCGGTATTCCCGTCGCGGTTCTTCCGCCACTCGTCGATCTATGTGTCGACGAAGAGCGGCATCCGTGAGCCGAAGGATCTGGTCGGCAAACGCATCGGCACGCCCGAGTATCAGATGACCGCACCGGTGTGGATCCGCGGCATCCTGCAGGACGAATACGGCGTCGCGCCCACCAGCGTGCAGTACCTGACCGGCGGCGAAGAAGAGCCCGGTCGCGACGAGAAGCTCAAGCTCGATCTGCCCGCGCAGTTCAAGGTGCGGCCGATCGGTCCGACGCAGACGCTCGCGCAGATGATTGCCGCGGGCGAGATCGACGCGCTGCACACCGCCCGCGCGCCCTCGACGTTCTATTCGCAGCCCGACAAGGTCCGGCGCCTGTTCGAGGACTACGTCGATGTCGAGCGCGCGTACTTTCGCAAGACGCGCATCTTTCCGATCATGCACATCATCGCGATCCGCCGCGAGCTGTACAACCGCCACCCCTGGGTCGCGCAGTCGCTCTACAAGGCGCTGCATCAGTCGCAGCAGCGTGTGTATGCCGACCTCATGGAAACCGCGGCGCTGAAGACGATGCTCCCGTGGCTGATCGCCCACGTGCAGGATGCGCGCCGCGAACTGGGCGACGATTGGTGGTCATACGGCTTCAACGCCAATCGGCACGTGCTCGATACCTTCCTGCGCTACCACCACGAGCAGGGGCTGTCGAAACGCCGGCTGCAACCGGAGGAGTTGTTCGCGCGTGAAACGCTGGAGGCGTTCAAGATCTAACGCGGCGCTTCGCCCTTCTCCGCCCTCGCCTCGCGCAACGGCAGATAGATACTCAGACTGACCGTCAAGGTCAGCGCCAGCACGCCGAACACCGTTCGGTACGCCTCCGGTGGCGCGTGACCATCGACCTGCTCGAATGTACCGACGATGAGTCCGGTCACCCACTGCATCGACGCGGCGCCGAGCAGCACCGCGGTGTTGACGACCGTGAGCCCGCGTCCGGTAAGCCGCTCGGGATAGAAGCGCCGTCCGTGCGCGATCAGCATCGAGGTGTAGCTGCCGAACAATCCGAGCGCGCCCAGCATCACCGCGACGAATGCAGGAGTCGGCGAAGGTATCAGCGCGAGCATGGCGAAAATCAGGATATTGGTCACCACGCCGAACACGATCACCGGCTTGGGGCTCGGTACGCGTGAGCTGACCCAGCCGAAGACGATCGCGCCGAAGATGCTGCCGGTGGCCATTGCCGCCATCACGTTGCCGCGGGCGAGCGTGTCGAAGCCGTGCACGTCCGCAAGGTAAGGCCCGCCCCACAGGCCGATGATCGCGCTGATGGTCGCCCACGCGGTGCCCGACATCGCCAGCAACCGAAACAGTTGCGGGGTGCGGATCACCTCCAGCACGCCGTTCATCGTTTCGCGCAACGTCTCCTGCCGGCGCTGGTGATAGGTCGAGTCCGGTGGCGCGTCGCGCACGAACAGATAGACCAGCAACGTCGCCACGGCGATGCACGTGGTGACCACGACGAACGCGCCGCGCCAGCCCAACCACTCGGCGAGCGCCGCCATCGGCGCGGTGGCCAGCAGGTTGCCGATCTGCCCCAGTCCACCGACCAATCCGAGCATCGCCGGAAAACTCGTCGGCGAGCACCAGCGCGACAACACCGCCGCGACCGCCATGAACAGCAACGCCGTGCCGATGCCCAGAAGGATGCGTGCGGTGATCAGCCCAGCCGCGTTGGTGGCCATCGCAAACAGCGCGCCACCGGCGATGGCAAACAGCAGCAACCCGGCCATCGAACGCCGCGGGCCGATCCGATCCATCAGCACCCCGCCGGGGATCTGAATCAGCGCCGAGGCGAACAGCATCACGCCGGACAATCCGCCCAGCACCTCGGGACTGATCGCCAGCTCGCGCGTGAAGATCGGCGCCACCACGACGTGCGAGCTGCGCAGGAACTGCATCGACACGCCAACCAGGACGAGCACGGCGTACATCAGGAGGGGAGCGCCGCGATCCATCCGTGGGGTCAGTCGTTTGGTCCGATGCGAAGAATGGTTGGTCGCTGGAAGCGGGGCGCGTGCTCAGTCGACTTTGATGTTCTGCTCTTTGATCACGCGCGACCACTTGTCGATCTCGTCGCGGATGAATTTGGCGAAGCCTTCCGGCCCGAGCTCCAGCGGATCGGCGCCCTGCTCGATGAGTTTCGAGCGAATGTCGGGCGCACGCACTGTCGCGACGATTGCATTGTGCAGCGTCTCCACGACCTCGCGCGACGTGCCGGCCGGAGCGAGAACGCCGTACCAGATACCGGTGTCATAGCCGCTCAACCCACCGGCCTCTGCTACGGTGGGGATGTCGGGCGCAGCGGCCGATCGCGTTGCCGAGGTCACGGCGAACGCCTTCAATTTGCCGGCCTTGGCGTGCGGCAACGCTGTCGACAGCCCACCGAAGTAGAAATCCACCTGGCCGGCCATCAGGTCGGTCATCGCCGGCCCACCGCCCTTGTACGGCACGTGCACGACTTCGATCCTCGCCATCGCGCGCATCAACTCCGGCGCGAGATGGGTGATGCCGCCTGCGCCCGCCGAGGCGTAATTGAGTTTGCCGGGGTTGGCCTTCGCCAGCGCGATCAGTTCGGCGAGGTTGTTGGCGGGCAGATTCGGCCGCGTCACCAGGAGCATCGGATTGCTCGCCAGCAGCGTGACCGGCGCGAAGTCCTTGCGCGGGTCGTAGGAAAGCTTCTGGCCGAACGCCGTGCCCAACACCACCGTCCCGGCGGACCCGAAATTGAGCGTGTAGCCGTCGGCCGGAGCCTTCACAACGGCTTCGGAGGCGATCGCGCCGTTGGCGCCGGCGCGGTTCTCGACCACGATCGGCTGCTTCAGAAGCTCGCCCAGCTTTGGCGCGATGACCCGCGCAATCAGATCGTTCGGCCCACCCGGTGGAAACCCCACGACCAGGCGAATCGGCTTGTTCGGATAGCTCTGCTGCGCGCTCGCCGGCAGCGCGAGCGCCGCAGCGAACGCGCATCCGAGCACAGCACTTGCGACCGCACGTTCGTGTCGTTTCATCGCCCAGCTCTCCCCGGCTGCCGGCTGCGCGCACCCGCCTCAGCGCAAGCGCTCGGCGGCCGTGGCAACCAGCGCCTCCATCGTGTCGAAAACTTCCACCCCGGCATCGCGCAGCGCTGCGGTCTTGCTCGCAATCGTGCCGCGGTCGCCAGACACCATCGCGCCCGCGTGGCCCATGGTAACGCCCTCGGGCGCAGAAGTTCCGGCCAGCACCGCGAACACCGGCTTGCCGAATTGCGCGGCCGTCAGCGCGTGCGCGAGATCCTCCTCTTCGGTTCCGCCGATCTCACCGATGACGAGCAGCGCGCGGGTATCGTCGTGGCGCGCGAACAGCGGCACCAGCTCGGCGAAGCGCGTCCCTTTGACCGGATCCCCACCCACGCCCACCCACAACGACTGGCCGACGCCGCGCGTCGTCAATCGCCAGCACAACTCGTACGCCAACGTGCCGCTTTTCGACATCACGCCGAGCGGGCCCGGGCGCAGCGCCACTTCAGGCAGGAATCCGAGCTTCGCCTTGCCCGGCACGGCCAGCCCCGCGGTCGAAGGACCCACCAGCGTGGCACCGTGCTCGCGCGCATGCCGCACGGCAGCGAGCGTGTCGTGGATCGGCACGCCTTCGGTCACCGCAACCATCAGTTTGACGCCCGCGTCGATCGCATCGATCACCGCCTGCTTCACCGCGAGCGGCGGGACCATGATCACGCTCGCCTGCGCGCCGCTCGCGGCCACCGCACGCCTGCAGTCGGTAAACACCGGGATCCCCTGCAGATCGCCGGCCTTGCTGCCGACACCCGCAACAACGTTGGTGCCATAGGCGCGCATCGACAGCGCGTGCTGGCTGCCGGCGCGACCGGTGATGCCCTGCACCAGCACCGGCACGCGTTCGCTGAACAGCCGCTCCAGCACTTCAGCCATAGCTCGCCGCGATCTCGATCGCTTTGGCCAGATCCTGTTCCACCATGACCTGCTCGGCTTCGCGCGCCAGGATCGAGCGCGCCTCCTCGAAACCGTTGCCGATGAGCCGCGCCACCACTGGCACCTTGAGCGCCGGCACCGCTTCGAGCGCGTCGACGAGCAACCGCGCGAACTCGCCCAGATGGGTGATGCCGGCGAAGATGTTGACGAGCACCACCTTCACCTGCGGGCCGCGGCTGATCCACGACAGCACCTGGATCAACCGCGTCGGATTGCCGCGCAACTGGCCGCTGCGCACATCGACGAAATTGAACGGCCGCTTGCCTTTGGCACGCAACTCGTCGATCAGCTTCATCGACAGGCCGGCGCCGGTGGTGAGCAGGCCGATCGTGCCCATCGAATCGACTTCCACGTAGTCGAAACCGGTCGCGAGCTTGAGCGCGACGTCCGGATACGCTGCCTTGCGCCCCTCGATGAGCGGTCGAATCGCGTCGAGCCGCTCGAACGCGCTCTCGTCGAGGGCGAGTTTGAAGTCGCCCGCGAGCCATGTGCCGTCGGCCTGCACGAACAGCGGATTGATCTCGGCGAGCGTCGCCTCGCATTCGATGAACAGCCGCGCGAGTTGCGCCGTCGCCGACCGGATCGCTTCGCGGAACGGCGTGCGCATCGTGGCAGCCAGTTCATGTCCCGCCGATTCGATTGCGGCGCGAGTCGGCGCGCACAGCGTCGATCGAACCGAGGCCTTGTTCGTATTGATCGCCTCGATATCCACGCCACCGCGCTCGGAAGCCAGCACACGCACCGCGGCCTGCGCCGGATCGATAAGCATCCCGACGTATGCCTCGGCCACCGCAGACACCCGGGTCTCGATCCGGCAGCCGCGCACCGGATGGCCGCGCAGCGAGACCCCCGACATTGCGCGCAGATGCGTCTTCACTTCGTCGATCGTGGCAGCGGGTTGAATCAAGCCTGCTTTGCCCCGCCCACCAAGCGGCACCTGCGCCTTGACGATCCATGGGCCTGGCGGCAGTGCAGCCTCGGAGACGCGATCGATCGTTTCGGCCAGCACGCCGGCCGGCACGCGCAATCCGTAGGCCGCGGCCAGCACCTTCGCGTCATGCTCGAGCAGGTTCACGATGCGAATTCGATCTGCGTGAATCTGCCGCCGATTCTTGTTTCCTGGCTGCTCGTTCTAAGCCTTGCGCTTCTCGAAGAACGCCCGGATCGCCGCATCGTGCTCCGGGGTGAAGTGCGCGATCGCCTGGAACGCCGCCGACATCTCGAGCAGCGTATCGATCCGGGTGTGCTGACCTTCGCGCATCAGGCGCTTGGCCATGCGCAAGGTCGGGCCGGGATTCTTGACGATGCGATCGGCGAGCGCGCGCGCCTCTTTCATGAGATCAGCCGCCGGCACCACCTTCGACACCAGTCCGCACGCGAGCGCCTCCTGGGCATTGATCCGGTCGCCGGTGAACGTCATCTCCAGCGCCTTCGACATACCGACCACGCGCGGCAGCAGCCACGCACCGCCATCGCCGGGGATGATGCCGATCTGCACGAAACTCTCGGCAAAGATCGCGTTGTCAGCGGCGATTCGCATGTCGCACATGCAGGCCAGATCGTTGCCCGCGCCGATCGCCGGGCCGTTGATGGCCGCGATGGTGGGCACCTCGCAGTGATAGAGCGCGAGCGGGATCTTCTGGATCCCGTGCCGGTACCCATCCATGATCTCGCGCGGATTGCCGCCGGCAATGCCCTTCTTGTCGCGCATGTCCTTGACGTTGCCGCCGGCGCAGAACGCCGGACCCGCGCCGGTGAGGATCACGCACTTCACGCTCTGGTCGCGGTTGACGCGCTGGCACACCGCGACGAACTCGTCGTACTGACTCTGCTCCGAGAGCGGGTTGCGCTCGTCGGGCCGGTTCATGGTGAGCGTGACGACGGCGCCGGTCTGTTCGTAGATGAGGAAATCAGCCATGGGAATCTCGGTAGGAGGGAGTCGACGTTGCGACGCTACGACGGACGCTACGGCGTTGCGACGCTTCGATGGACGCTACGACTTTACGCTGCCTGCTTCGCACCCTGAATCGCCTGCCACACCCGTGCCGGGGTGAACGGCATGTCCAGCGCTCGCACGCCGACCTGACGCAGCGCGTTCATCGTCGCGTTCGCGACCGCCGGGATCGAACCGGTGGTGCCCGATTCGCCCACGCCTTTCACGCCGATCGGATTGGTGGGGCTGGGCACACCGTTGTCGCCGATGCGCAAGTCCTTCAGCCAGCCGGCGCGCAGCATGAAGTAGTCCATGAAGCTTCCGGTGAGCAGCTGACCGGTTTCGCGATCGTAGATGCCATGCTCGCCGAGCACCTGACCGGCGCCTTGCGCGATGCCGCCCATGAGCTGGCCTTCGACGATGGTGTGATCGATGACGTTGCCGCAGTCGTCCATCGCGGTATAGGCGACGACTTCGATGACGCCGGTGTCCGCATCGACTTCCACCTCGGCGATATGCGTGCCGTTCGGATAGGTGTTGGCGACCGTGACCTCGCCCATCACGTCGAGCGGGTGCGGTTCGCTCTTGGGCAGTCCGGCCGCGAGCCGCTTGGCCAGATCGAGCAGCGCAACCGAGTGACCACCGGCCTTGAACACGCCGTGATCGAAGTTGATCTGGTTGGTCTCGACCCGCATCTCCTCGGCGGCGAAGCGCTTGGCCATGTCGACTGCGCGCGTGGCCGCACTGAAGCAGGCGCTGCCCTGCCCCGCGGTCGAGCGCGATCCGCCGGTGTGATTGCCGATCAGCTTCGAGTCGGGTTCGCTCGCCTTCAACGTGATGCGCTCGACCGGAATGCCCAGCACCTGCGCGGCGATCATCGGGAAGGTGGTCTCGTGCCCCTGCCCTTGCGTCTGCGAGGTGCAATGCAAGGTGACGTTACCCTCGGCGTCGAACGTGAGGCCGGCCTGATCCTTGGGCATGTTGCCGCCGCCGGTGCCCTCGATGAACGAGGACACACCGATGCCGCGCAGCTTGCCGCGACGGCGCGCTTCATCGCGCCGCGATTCGAATCCTGCGTACTGCGACGACTGCAACGCCATGTCGAGGCCGCGCGCGTAGTCGCCGCTGTCGTAGGTTGCGGCGTTCGGCGTCTTGTACGGGAACTTGTCTTTCGGAATGTAGTTGCGCCGACGCAGTTCCGCCTGATCGATCTTCAGCTCGAATGCGGCCTGATCGACCAGCCGCTCGATGACGTACGCGATGTCGGGCCGGCCCGCGCCGCGATAAGCCGCCAGCGGCGTCACGTTGGTGAGCACCAGGTTCGCACGGCCATAGTGCACCGGCGTTCGGTAGACCCCCACCGCACAGTGCGCGGTGTTGTTGATCACATGGAAGCCACCGGTGAGGGATTGGTACGCGCCCAGGTTGGCAAAGAACTCCATGCGCGTACCGAGGAAGTTGCCGTCGCGATCGAGCGCGAGCTCGGCGTGCGCGGTCATGCCGCGGCCGTGATGGTCGGTCACGAAGCACTCCGCGCGCGAGGCCACCCACTTGATCGGTTTGCCCAGGCGCTTGGCCGCGACCATGATCGCGATGTACTCGGGATACGCCGGGCTGCGCACGCCGAAGCTGCCGCCGACGTCGTGCGCCTCGATCATGATCTTCTCGGGCGGCACGTTGAAGATTCCGCACAGCTGCTGGCGCATGTTGATCATGCCCTGCTTGGGCAGACGCAGCCACCAGGTGTCGGTCGCGGCGTTGAAGTCGATCAGGCAGGCGCGCAGTTCCATCGGATTGCCGACTACCCGGTTGCTTTCGAGCGTCATGCGCGTGACGTGATGCGCCTTGGCGAAGGCCGCATCGGCAGCATCTTTGTTGCCGGTTTCCGCGAGGAAGCACACGTTGCCGGGAATATCCGGATGCAACTGCGGCGCGCCGGCGGCGATTGCATCCTGTGCCGTCACCACCACCGGCAGGTCGCGATAGTCGACGCGGATCAGCTCCGCGGCGTCCTGCGCGATGTCCGGCGAGCTGGCGATCACCATCGCCACCTGCTCACCGACGTACCGGACGCGGTCGAGCGCGAGCGTCGGGCGCTGCGTACGCAGGATCGTGGAGCCGTCGCGACCTTCGAACTTGCCCAGGATCGGATACGGGCCGAGCTTGGCCTCAGTCAGATCCGCGGCGGTCCATACCGCCACGACCCCCGGGTGCTTGCGCGCCGCCGCCGTATCGATGCCGCGAATCTCGGCGTGCGCCCGGTCGGCGCGCAGGAATGCCGCATGCAGCTGACCCGGCAGGTTGAAATCGGCGGTGTAACGGCCATTGCCGGTGATGAGGCGTCGATCTTCGACCCGCCCATGAAACGCGTGGTGCTCGCTCAAAACGGACTCCTTCCTTTGATCATCCGAACACGGCGCAGGAACGCCACGAACGCGGTCCTTGCCGCATGCGTCGCGTGCGCCTCAACTCATCCCCACTGGCGCGATTCGGCGCCCTGATACGACGTGCCATGCCGCTCGACGCCGGCCTTGTTCAGCACGGTTTCGCGTCGGGTGAGCCACCATCCGTATTGATGCGGCCACATCGCGAAGTCGGGATCGCAACCCAGCTCGATCGCGGCGTGCACCGGCCAGTTGGGGTTGTACAACGCTTCGCGGCCGATGGCGATGAGATCGGCGCGCCCCGCCTGCAGCGCATCTTCGGCCTGACGCGCGGTGAGGATCAATCCCACAGCCATCGATTTCAACCCCGAGTCGCGACGCAGCCGCTCGGCGAACGGTATCTGAAAGCCCGGACCGCGCGACAGCGTCGAGCGCGCCGCCGCGGTGGCCGCGCCGAGAATGCCGCCCGAGGAGCAGTCGATCACGTCCACCCCGCGCGCCTTCAATTCACGCGCCAGGGCGATCGTGTCTTCGATCTGCGTACCGCCTTCGGCGTCATCCACCGACGAGCAGCGGAAGAACAGCGGCTTGTCCTGCGGCCACACCTCGCGCACCACGCTCGCCACCTCGAGCGGAAAGCGCATGCGATTCTCGAGATTGCCGCCGTAAGCGTCAGTGCGATGGTTGGACAGCGGCGACAGGAACGAATGCAGCAGATAGCCGTGCGCACCGTGCAGCTCGACGATCTCGAAGCCGGCCAGTAGCGACCGGCGCGCGGCCTGCCGGTACGCATCGCGCAACTGGTCGAGATCGCTCGCGGTGAGTTGCGCGGGCTTGAGCCACGTGCTGTCGATCGGCACGTCACTCGCCGCCACCGTTCCCCAGGCGTGGTCGCCGCGCGCGAAATCCTCCTGCGTGAGCGGCCCGTTGCCGTACCAGGGCCGTGCCATGCTCGCCTTGCGCCCGGCGTGCGCCAATTGCATTGCCGGCAGGGCACCCTGCGTTTTCAGGAAATCGGTGATGCGCTTGAGGCTCGGGATGAATGCGTCGTCCCAGATACCGACATCACCGTGCGTGATGCGTCCGCGCGCCTCGACCGCGGCCGCCTCGATGAACACGATGCCCGCGCCGCCCTGGGCGAACTTGCCCAGATTCACCAGGTGCCAATCGGTCGTGTGCCCGGCGTTGGCCGAGTACTGGCACATCGGCGAGAGCACGACGCGGTTCTTCGCGCGTACGCCGCGCAATTCGATCGGTTGAAACAGCAACGGCGGATTCATCGATTGGCGCCCGGAACCTGCTGCTACTTCGTCTCTTCCAACCGACCGATCTTCTTGATCGTCGCGGCCAGACGCGCGGTATCTTGATCCCAGAACGGCTTGAAGTCCGGCCCGTCGAGATACGCGATCGGCGTGAGCAGCCGCTCGAACTGCGCCTTTACTTCCGCCTCCTGCACCGATTGGCGTACCGCAACGCGCAGCTTGTTCATGATCGGCGCAGGGGTTCCTGCCGGCGCGAACAACGCGGTCCAGATGTAGAACTCGACGTCGAAGCCCTGCTCCTTGAGCGTCGGCGTGTCCGGGGTGGTGGCCAGGCGCTTGTCGCCCCACACCGCGACCGGGCGCATCTTGCCGCTGCGGATGAACGGACCCGCCGAACTCATCCCGGCGAGGGTGAACTCCACTTCGCCCGAGAGCGCGGCCTTGTTGGCCGGACCGCCGCCGCCGTACGGCACATGCAGGTAGTGCGAATCGGAGGCGTGCCCCAGCATCTCGACCGCGACGTGGATGTTGCCGTAGACGCCCGACGATGCGTACGAGATCTTGCCGGGGCGGCTCTTGGCATCCTTGATCAAGTCGTGGATCGATTTCCACGGACTCTCCGCGCGCGCGATCATCACCAACGGATCGGCGGTGATGCGCGCGATCGGCGCGAACTGGTCGAGCCGATACGTGAGCGGCTTGCCTTCGACCTGCTCGGCCTCGGCAATCGCCGACATGCTCGCCAGACCACAAAGCAGCGTGTAGCCGTCGGGCTTGGCGTTAGCCACCTGCGCGTTGCCGGTGGCACCGCCCGCGCCGGGCCGATTGATGATGACCACCGGCTGCTTGAGCAGATTGCCGAGCGCGATCGACACCGGGCGGCACGCCAGCTCCGCCACCCCACCGGGCGGAAACGGCACGATCAGTTGCACCGGCCGGTTGGGAAAGTCGTCGGCCTGCGCCATCGCGGTGGATGCCGCGACACTGGCTGCCGCAAGCATGGCGAAGGCAGGGATCCTCTTGGTCAATCGCATTGTTTGCTCCTCTCCTCTTCGAATCAAGACAAGTGCGCCACGCCGGATTCAGCGTCCAGCGACAGCGTGCACGCCTCCCACCACGCGGCGCAGTGCCTCCAGCATCGCGCGATGATTGGCTTTGTTGCGCCCGGCGATATCGTAGGCGCTGCCATGCGCGACCGAGCTGAACACGATCGGGGTGCCGATCGTCATACCGGCCGTGCGGTCGAACGCGAGGGTCTTGGCGGCGATGTGACCCTGGTCGTGAACCATCACGATGAAGGCATCGAACCCAGCCTTGCCGAACATCGTATCCGCGCCGAACGGCCCCTCCACGCTGATGCCACGAGCGCGCGCGGCCTGAATGGCCGGAGCAACCGTCGTCAGCTCCTCGTCGCCGAACATACCATCTTCACCAGCGTGCGGATTCACGCCCGACACGGCGATGCGCGGCGCGGCGATGCCCAGGCGCCGCAGCGCACTGTGCGTGGCACCGATGACGCGCTCGACACGCTCGCGCGTGAGCAGCTCGAGCGCGCGTCGCAGGCTCACGTGCAAGGTGGTGTGCACGATGCGCTTGTCGTCGAAGCAGATCATCAGGAACGCATCGTCGACCGGTACGCCGGTGCAACGTGCGACGAAGCTGGGATAGCCGTCGAATTCGATGCCCGCCGCCTTGATCGCCGTTTCGGTCTGCGGCGCGGCGATCACCGCATCGACCTCACCTGCCATCGCGGCTGCAATCGCCGCGCGGGCCGAGTCGATCGCCGAGCGCCCGTGTGCCGCACGGACTTGTCCGATGACGAGTTCGTCGGCTGCAAACTGCACGCGCGCGACGAGCCATACCGCGTCGGTATCGGCGGTGGCATTGCGTGCGTTGTCGATGATGCGCACCTGCGCGCGCAGTCCACACGCCAGCCCATGCGCCTTGACCACGTGTGGATCGCCGTACAGCACCGGCGTGCAAAGTTCACGCGCCTGCGGATCCATCGCCGCCTTGAGCGCGATCTCCGGTCCGATGCCGGCCGGATCGCCCAGGGCAATGGCGACGCGCGGCGATTCAAGTTGGCTGCTCAACCCGGGGCCTCTCGGTGTCTGGGACGGATCGGAATCATTCTACCGATGTGATTCGCCGGGGCGGGCGACCCTCCGCTGACGCGTAACGTCACCCTTTGCGCCGCTTTGCGTCGCCGCATCACGTGCCTTTTCTCACGTCAGCGGCGTCCGCCATCACAAACAAGCTGAGGCGCGGCCGGGCGTGAGCAGTAGTGCCGCCTGCGATCGATGTACCACGACGGCCCGAGCGCTGGCATACTCCTTGCGCATAACCTCCGGCTACGGGGGAACGGGCAAGGCGCCAATACAGCGCTGGATGGGGAGACTCTCACCCGAACCTACAAAAACCAGCGGTAACGGGGAACATGCAAACGGCCGCGCGTCACTGAGACGCGCGGCCGTGTTGCTTTTGGCCCCTTGAAATTCTGAGCTCCTGGGCTTTATTCCGGAACCGCCTCGTGAATTGCACCGCGCGGCGCCAATACGAGCCAGGACCAAGCAGCCTGCACCGGCAGGACTCAGCAGCTAGTTGGGTCGCCGCGCCGAACAGCGCTTGTACCCGTCCTGCCAGCCCTGCACGTACATCGCCTCGCCACTCGGTTTGGGCGGCGACGTCACGCCGACCGCCGCACAGCCGTCGGTATGGCCGCGCTGATACTCCGGCGGAAAGCCCTGCAGATTGATCGAGTCGGTCACCCGCTGTGCGCGCTGTGCGCCTACCGGGGCAGGGTCGCGCGAAGTAAGCGACGTGCATGCGCTCAACACCACTATCAGTCCGATCGCGATCGAGCGATGAACCTTGGCGTTCCGCTGTCTGTGCATAGTCATCATCAGGTATCGTTGTCGTAACCCCGTGATCTCGATTGTTCGATCGGCTGCGACCTCGACTGCGACAGCCGACCCCTGGTTCGACCCGCGCCCGACGCGCCGGTTCCATCCGACACAGCATGCCCGAAATCGCCCTCATCGCTGCGCTGGCTCGCAATCGTGCGATCGGACTGGCGGGCCGCATGCCGTGGCACCTCCCCGAGGATCTGCAGCGCTTCAAGCGGCTGACCATGGGCCACGCGATCGTCATGGGGCGCAAGACGTTCGAATCGATCGGCCGGCCGCTGCCGGGACGGCGCAATCTCATCGTCTCGCGCGCCTCGACCGCAGCGTCGGCGGGCTGCGAGTTGTTCGCCTCGATCGACGCTGCACTGGCAGCCTGCGCGGGCGACACGATGGCATTCGTGATCGGCGGTGGCGAGATTTATGCGCAGGCGCTGCCGCGCGCCGATCGCATGTATCTCACCCACATCGACGCCGAATTTCCGGGCGATACCTTCTTTCCGGCGTTCGATCCGAAACGATGGCGTGAGCTCGCGCGCGCCGAGCACATCCATGCCGGACCCCCGCGGTTCGACTACGCGTTCGTGGATTACGAGCGGATCGCGTCCGATTGAGCAGATTGGATCGATCGCCTTTGCGTGCTGCGCCTCTCGCGCACGCAGCCAGCGTGGGAACGCCCTGTCGTCGGCAACGACGCGCGCGAAGCTATTGGGCGACGAACAGACTGGCCAGACGATCAGGATCGTTCAACAGCTCGGTGCTTGCGCCCGCGTAGGCGATACGGCCGCGATTGAGCACGATCGCCTGCTCGGTCACCTGCAGCGCGCGTCGCGCCGACTGCTCGACCAGCACGACCGTTAGTGCGTCCTCGCGGATCAGCCGCTGCATCGCCTGCAGCAGCGTCTCGACGATGATCGGCGCGAGCCCTTCGAGCGGCTCGTCCATGAGCAGCAGCGACGGGCTGCCCATCAGCGCGCGACCGATCGCAAGCATCTGCTGCTCGCCGCCGGAGATCTGATTGCCCATGTGCGAACGGCGTTCGGCCAGTCGCGGAAACATGTCGTACACCCGCTGCAGCGTCCAGCGCCCCGGGCGTTCGGCGACGGTGAGGTTCTCCTCCACCGTGAGCGACGGAAAGATCTCGCGCGCCTGCGGCACGTAGCCGATCCCCAGACGAGAGCGCGCATAGGCCGGCAGCCGCTCGATCGAGCGACCGCGGTACTGGACGCTACCGGCGTGATGGGTGGTGTGCCCCATGATGCTTGCCAGCAGCGTGGTCTTGCCCACGCCGTTGCGCCCCAGCACCGCGAGGGTGCCGCGCTCGGCCAGATTCAGCTCGATGTCCTCGAGCACGACCGTCGCGCCATAGCCCGAGCGCAGTCCGCTCAGCACCAGATGCGCGTTCGACTCAGCCATGTTCTTCACCCAGGTACACCTGACGCACGCGCTCGTCGGTGCGAATCTGCTGCGGTGTGCCCTCGGCGAGCACCGCGCCCTGCGCGAGCACCGTGATGCGCTGCGCGAACCGGAACACCAGATCCATGTCGTGCTCGATGATCAGGATCGCGATCTCCTTGGGCAGCCCGTCGAGCACCTCGAAGATGCGATGCGATTCGAGCGAGGGCACGCCCGCAGCCGGCTCATCGAGCAACAGCACTTTCGGTTTGAGGCCCAGCGCGATCGCGATCTCGACCAGACGCTGCTTGCCGTAGGGCAGGCCGGCGAGTTGCTGGTCGGCGTCGTCCGCCAGGCCCAACGACGACAGCAGCGCGCGCGATTCGTCGACCACCACACGCTGCGCCGCAGCCGGTCGGAACATGCCCGCACTCACGCCGACGCGTTCGGCGATGCCCAGCGCGACGTTGTCGAGCACCGTGAGATTGCGAAACAGCGTGTTGATCTGGAAGGTGCGCCCCAGGCCGCGCTTGACACGTTCGCCTTGCGCCGCGCGCGTGATGTCGACGCCGCCGAGCGTGATCGAGCCCGACGACGGCTGGATGCGTCCTGTGAGCATGTTGACGAACGTGGTCTTGCCGGCCCCGTTCGGACCGATCAGCGCGTGCCGCGCGCCGGCTTCGAGCCGGAATTCGATGTTGTCGGCCACGGTGAGCGCACCGAAGCTCTTGCACAGCCGGCTCGTCTGCAGCGCGATGGTGCTCATGACTTACGGAACCTGGCGCGGATCGAATCGATCAGGCCGAGCACCCCGCCGGGGGCGAACATGACGATGACCACCAGCAGCGCGCCGATCCAGAAGTACCAGTACTCCGGATACTGCTTGGCGAGCGCATCCTGCGCCAGGAGGTAGATGAGCGGACCGATGAACGCGCCATAGAGGCGCCCCACGCCGCCCAGGATCAGCATCACGAGCAGATCGCCGGACAGTTCGAAGCCCAGCACCTTGAGGCCGACGAACTGCGTGGTGTGCGTAAGCGCAGCGCCGGCAACACCGGCGATCGCCGCCGAGATCCCATAGACGGTAACGAGCCGTCGATAGACCGGCGCGCCGACTGCGTGCATGCGCACCGCGTTCTCGCGCACGCCGGCGAGCGACGCACCGAACGGCGAATAGATGATCCGCCGTATCAGCCACCAGCCGACGAAGAGCAGCACCAGACTGTAGAGGTAAGCGGTGTTACCGAACATGTCGAACTTGAACTGACCGAACAGCGGATTCATCGAGATGCCCGAGAGGCCGTCGGCACCGCCGGTCCAGTCGGTGGCCTTGTTGGCGATCTCGTAGCAGATCGACGTGATCGCCAGGGTGAGCATCAGCAGCGTCAGCCCGTGCGTGCGCAGGATGATCGCCCCGGTGATCAGCCCGAACACCCCGGCCGCCACGGCAGCCACCACCAGGCCAATGAGCGGATCGGCCGTGCCGAACTTGGCCAGAATGCCCGCGACGTACGCCCCCAATCCGAAATACGCGGTGTGACCCAGGGTGATGATCCCGGCGTAGCCCAGGATGAGATCGAGCGAGAGCGCGAACAGGATGAGGATCAGGATGTAGCTGCCCAACGGCAGATACGACGGCGCGAAGAAATACACCGCGATTGCCGCGATCCAGGGCAGCCACTCGGTCCACTTGAGGCGCGCATCCGCCCCGTAGCCGCCGGCATGCGCGGTGATTGCAACGATTGAAGGCGTGGCCATGGATTACGTGGTACGTCCGAACAGGCCGGCCGGCCGCCACAGCAGCAGGGCGATCGCCGCGGCATAGATGAAGAAGGCGCCGAACTGCGGCAGCCAGTACTTGCATGCGGTGTCGGTCACGCCTATCAGCAGTGCCGCCACGAACGGTCCTTTCAACGTGCCCATGCCACCGATCGACACCACGATCAGGAAGAACACCAGGTGCTCGAACGGATAGGTCGGCTGGATCGATAGCAGTTCGGCCCCCATGCCGCCACCGATCGCGGCAAGCCCCGAGCCGAGCGCGAATGTAAGGGTGAACAGCTTCTTCGTGTCGATGCCGATCGATTGCGCCATCGAACGGTTGTCGACGGCCGCGCGCAACATCGCTCCCCAGCGCGTGCGCTCCACCCCGAACCACAGCAACACGGCGATCAGCACGCTGAAGATGATGACGACCACCCGGTACGCGGGGAAATCGCGGCCCAGCAGGTTGATCTGACCCTGCATGTAGCTGGGCAAGGTCACCGGCTGCTGCAGCGTGCCGTAGATGAGGCGCGCCACCGCGATCGCCATCAGGATCAAGCCGATCGTGAACAGCACCTGCGCCAGTTCACCGGCCGAGTAGAGCCGCGCGTACAACAGCCGCTCCAGCACCATGCTTCCCAACGCCACCGCAACGAAAGCGATGGCCAGCGCGAGCGGAAACGGCACGCCATACGTGTTCATCATGGTGAGCATCACGTAGCCGCCCGCCATCGCGAACACGCCGTGTGCGAGATTGGCGAAACCCATCAGGCCCATGGTGACCGACAGCCCGACCGAGATGATGTAGAGGATCATCCCGTAGGCCACGCCGTGGAACGCGACGCTTACGAGTTGCGAGAACAGGGCATTCACGCAGGAGCTGCCGTTGCTTGGATTGCCTGGGTTACTGCGGTTGCCGGACCTGGATCAACTGGATCGCTTGCATCGGCACGGATCGAAACGATAACGCCTCCGCGCCATGAGCACGGAGGCGCCTTGTGCTGCCCGCCAGCGCTACTTCTTGTTGAGCTCTTTCCAGGGGTCCTTGACGTTGGCGATCGTCTCGATCTCCACGTTGGCGAGCGCCCCGCCGACCTTGCGGACTTCGCGCAGGTACTCATTCTGGATGATGTCGCGCGTAGCCGGGTCGATGGCGATAGGACCGCGCGGACTATTGGGGTTCTTGTAGGTCTTGACCAGAGCCATCGTCTTGTCGGGGTCGAGCTTGCCTTTCTGCTCGCGGATCGACTGGAAGATGGCATCCATGGCATCCCAGGCGCCCACCGACATGAAGCTCGGCCAGGAACTGGCACCGTACTCCTTCTTCCAGGCTTCGATGAACGCCTTGTTCGCCGGACGGTCGGCCGCCGCAGAATAATGATGCATCGTGATCACGCCCAGCGGCACCTCGCCCATGTTGGGCAGTTCTTCGTCGGTGGTGATGTCGCCCGGACCGATCAGTTTGATGCCGGCCTTGTCCAGACCGAGATCGCCGTACGCCTTCATGATCGCAGTGGCTTGGCGGCCGGCCGGAATGAACACGAACAAGGCCTCCGGCTTGGCGTCCTTGGCACGCTGCATGAACGGCACGAAGTCGGGGTTGGCCAGCGGCATGCGCACCGCACCGACGATCTCGCCTCCGCCCTCCTTGAAGGCCCGCTCGAACCCGGCCTGCGAATCATGTCCCGGCGCGAAATCGCTCACCGCGATATAGGCACGCTTGAACTTCTTGGCTGCCCATTGACCCATCGGGTAAGCCGACTGCCACAGCGTGAACGAGAAGCGCGCGACATAGGGCGACATGGTCGTGATCGCCGAAGCCCCCGCGTTCATGATGAAGAACGGCACCTTGGCCTCGGCAGTAAGCGGCGCGATCGCGGCCGCATTCGGTGTCCACGCCACGCCGGTAAGCAGATTCACCCGGTCGCGCACGATGAGTTCCTGCGCCAGACGCTTGGCGTTGTCGGGGTTGGGGCCGCCGTCGTCGCGCTTGACCAGTTCGATCTTCACGCCGGCAGGCAGGCTCTTCTCGTTCTGCTTGATGTAGAGCTGCATGCCCTTGTCGATCATGTCGCCAAGGGTCGCGTTCGGTCCAGAGTAGGTGTTGATCACGCCGATCTTCACGGTCTGGGCGTGCGCCGATCCGAGCGCAATCGCGCTTGCAGCGAGCACCGCGCCGACAAGCCGGGCCGACGAGAACCGCGCCGACGCAAGCGATAGTCTGTGCATGTCTTCCTCCGGGGGATTTGAAACGGGCCGAATCCTAACCGCAAAGGGCACGGTCGGGGTGATGCCGTAACGCGAATCGATGCGGTGGCGATGACACGCGCGATTCGCATCAGGTCGGATCG
>CADEDU010000001.1:124524-231069 GCA_902826155.1 uncultured beta proteobacterium | reverse complement strand
GCGCCCTCGGTCGGCCAGCCGCGCTCGCGGGCCAGCGTCTCGATGCGCGCGATGCGATCCGCGGTGAGCGGATGCGTGGCCAGGAACTTCGGTGGCTCGCCCCTGCCCTCGCGCAGCTGCAGAAAAATGCGGAACAGCTCAGCTGCGCCTCCGACGTGCCCGTACTGGCGCGCCACCGCGGCGAGCGCGGCCTCGTCGGCCGCCAGTTCCTGTTCGCGGCTGAAGGTGAGGCCGGTGAGCAGCGCGCTGCTGGAGATCATCCGGCCGGCGGCGCCCTCGCCCATTCCCATCGTCAATGCGCTGAGCGCAACCGCCATCGCCACGCCGCGCCCCGCGCCAACCACCGGATCGCGATGCAGCACGTGCGCGATCTCGTGCGCCATCACCATCGCGAGTGCATTCTCGTGCGGGAGCTTCTCCAGCAGCCCGCGATACATGAACACGTTGCCGCCCAGCGTCGCCATGGCGTTGATGGTCGCGGAGTCCTGATAGTGGACGTGAACACGCGCACCGGCCGGCACGTTCATCTGTGCGACCAGGCGATCGGCGAGCGCTTGCAGGGCCAGTTCGGTCGCACCGCGCTCGGCCTTGGGCTGGATGAACCGGCTGGCGATGCGCGCCTCGGTTTCGAACGACACGCGTTTGGCGATCGCGCCGGCCGCGAAGTACAACACCAGCGCCGCGAGCGCCGCGAGCACGATCAGGCTGACCGCGATCGCGAGGAAGTCCTTGAGCGGATGGCTCGCCCCGACGTTGATGCCGTCGGGAATCTTCGGGTTCTCGAACTGCACCTCGGGCTCCGTGCGCAGTCTGTCCGCGATCGTTCAGCGCGGATCGGGAGGCGCGGCGACGATCGCCGTGCCGTAGGCCAACAGCTCCACCGCGCCGATGCGCCCGGAGCGCCCCGGCACCGCGAACGTCTGGAACTTCACGTTGATGATCATGCGCGCCCCTTTTGCAAGCGCCTCGGCTTTCATGCGCAGCACCGCTTCGCGTCGCGCCCGATCGAGCAGCGACTCGTAACTCTTCACCCGTCCGCCGATCACGCTGTACAGGCTGCTCAGGATGCGCTTGAAGTAGTCCTCCGACACGACCACGCTGCCCGCCACAAGCGAGCTCTTGCCGTTCGCCACGCTCATGCCCTCGGGTGGAAACCGGTTGGAGAACACGGTGACGTTGGCGAGCCTGCGTTCACGGCGGCGGATCGAACCGTAGTGACGGGCCTCGGCAATGCGGCCGGCGACGAACCCGATCGCCATCAGGACGATGAAGACGACGACGTCGAAGAACTGCAGCAGCACTTCCATGGTGGGCTCGCGAACCGGCTACTCGAGCACCACCGCCGTGCCGTAGGCGAGGATCTCGGCGGCGCCGGCGGTGATCGACGAGGTGCTGTAGCGCACGTTGAGCACCGCGTTGGCCCCGACAGCCTCGGCCTGCGCGACCATGCGCTCGGTCGCCTCCTGGCGTGATTCGGCCAGCAATTCGGTGTAGCCCTTGAGCTCGCCACCGATGATGTTCTTGAAACCAGCCATGATGTCTTTGCCGACGTGCTTGGCGCGCACGGTACTGCCCTGCACCAGCCCGAGGTGTTTGACCACGCGCCGGCCGGGCACCAGCTCGATGTTGGTGAGCAGCATGAAGCGACCTTGATTGAGGGAAAGCGTGGAGGGAAAGCGTGGAGGGGAAGCGCGGCGGGGAAACGGGAGGGTGAACGGTGAAGGGAAAAGAGTGACCCGCGGCGGCGATTATGGAGGATCGGCGATCGCCGCAGCGCCAAGATGCGCGACATTGTCCGCACGGGCCCGTAACGCCCGCACCGATTCCTCGAAGGCCCGGTCGATCGCGCCGCAATCGGCCTCGAGCGCGCGCGGATCGCCCTCTACGGCGCCCCGCTCGAGCGCTCGCGCGAGTATTACCACCCGATTAGCACCGACGTTGAGTGCCGAACCCTTGATCGCGTGCGCGGCACTGCCCAGGGCAGCCAGGTCACGCGCGGCGATCGCCGTCCGCAACTCGGCCAGTTTCGCATGCACGTTGCGCGCGTAGAGCGTGATCACCGGGTCGAACGCATCGACGCGCAGCTTCGCCAGATCGACCAGCACCTCGATTCGTTGCGGGTCGAGAATCGGTACTGACTCGGCGCACGTGTCCGCGTCGGGCCGTGCCGTGAGTGCGCCGACCTCGCTCCCGGCTGCGTCCTCGCTGGCGAACGTATCGGACGGTGCAAGCGTCTCATCGCCCGTACGTTGCGCATCGTTCGTCGCGTGGCGCTCGATCATCGCGTGCAGCAGATCGCTCACCAGCGGCTTGGTCATGTAGTCGTTCATGCCCGCCGCAAGGCACTCGAGCCGATGCTGCGGCAGCGCGTTGGCGGTCATCGCGACGATCGGCACGCGATGGCAAGGTCCGGCACGCGCGCGGATCGCCCGTGTCACCGCCAGGCCATCCATGTCGGGCATCTGCACGTCCATGAAAATCAGGTCGTAGCGCGTGCGCGAGGTCATCTCCAGCGCAGCACGACCATCGATCGCCACATCGACGATGCAGCCGAGCCGCTCCAGCAGCTTGCGCGCGAGATGCTGGTTGACTTCGAGATCCTCGACCACCAGGACGTGCGGCACAGGATCATCGGTGGCGGTGATCGGACCGGTGCCAACGCCACTCGCCGCGAAGCCGGCATCCCTGGCCGCGAATCGGTCACCTAAGTCTGCGCGAGGCTGCAACAGGCCGAGCGCGACACCCAACGTGCGTTCGAGCACTGCCGGCTTGACCGGTTTGATCAGCTCCGCGGCGATCGTTTCGCGGCCGGCACCGAGCACGCGCCGATGCCGCTCGCCGATGAGCACGACCGGCATCGAGCCGGCCCGTTGCAGCACGAACGTGTCGCTCGCGGTGTCGTGCACGCCGGTGCCGAACACGATCGCATCGAAGCGGATGCCCGCCGCCAGCTGCCTGATTGCCGCGCCGGTCGTCGTGCACGATTCGACCTGCATGCCCCAGCGCCTGCACCAGCTGGCGATCACCGCACGCACCGCATCGTTCGGATAGACGAGCAGCACCCTCCGTCCGGTGAGATCCGGAGGCGGCACCTGAGGCAGGTAGTGCGAATCGACGCCGCAACGCGCACTGAACGTGAACTGCGAGCCACGGCCAGGCTCGCTCTGCACGCCGATCGTGCCGCCCATGTGAGCGACGAGGCGCTGCGAGATGGCCAGTCCCAACCCGGTGCCACCGTAACGGCGCGTGGTCGAGGAATCGGCCTGCACGAATGGTGCGAACAGGTGAGGCAGTCGCTCGGGGGCAATGCCGATGCCGGTATCGCTCACGACGATTTCCAGCAGCACGCTGCCCGATTCGCGCTCGACGCACTGCGCGCGGATCGTGATCTCGCCGCGCTCGGTGAACTTCACCGCGTTCGCGACCAGGTTGAGCAACACCTGTCGCAGCCGGGTCGCATCGCCGATGAGCCGGCGCGGCAGCCCAGGGTCGACGTCATAGGCGAGTTCAAGGCCTTTGCCGCGGATGCGCTCGGCTAGGATGTCCAGTGCATCGTCCAGCACGCGCACCAGATCGAACGACGCACGTTCCAGTTCGAGGCGCCCGGCTTCGATCTTCGACAGATCGAGGATGTCGTCGACAATCGCGAGCAGCGCCCCGCCCGAGGTCTGGATGGTATCGACGTGCTCCTGCTGTTCCTGCGAGAGATTGGTGCCGGCGAGCAACTGCGCCGAGGCGACCACGCCGTTGAGCGGCGTGCGGATCTCGTGGCTCATGGTGGCCAGGAACTCGGCCTTGATCCGGGCCGATTCGAGCGCGCGCTCGTTGGCCAGGCGCAGCGCCTGCAGCGCCGCCTCATCGTGCTCGCTCACCGGACGCAGCAACAGAAACACGATAAGTACGAGCAAGGCACCGACCCAGATCGCCGCGGCAATCGTGATCTGCGGGTGAAGCCACCACGCCAGCGTGGCGCTGGCGATCAGCACGCCCGCGGCAGCGAGCCTGTTGCGTGTGGGATTCACGATCGGGGCGCGGACCGGCGAGTCCGACCGGTCAGGCCGCGGTATCGACGCGCGCCAGGCCGGGATGGAACTCGATCGCGCGGATGGCACGCAGCAGCGGGATCGTCGAGGGATAGCGGTCGGCGGCGTTCTTGGCGAGCAATCGATCGAGCAGCGGCTGGAACCGCGACATCGCGACCG
Source organism: uncultured beta proteobacterium (assembly GCA_902826155.1). Next base: position 226,867 of record CADEDU010000001.1, on the reverse strand, counting down.
GAAGCGGCGGCGGGGCGATGTGCAGGTGCTGATAGATCACCGCCGCGCCGTGCGCACCATTGAACGGCCGCTCACCGGTGAGCATCTCGTAGAGCACCACACCCAGGCTGTACAGGTCGGAGCGTGCGTCGATGGTCTCGTCGCGTGCCTGTTCCGGGCTCATGTAATGCGGCGTGCCGAACACCTCGCCGTGCACGGTGTGGGTCGGCGTGGCGCCGAGCTGCTTGGCAATGCCGAAGTCAGTAACGACGAGCGCTCCGTCCTGACGCAGCATCAGGTTCTCGGGCTTCAGATCGCGATGCACGATGCCGTGCTCGTGGATCGCCGCCAGCCCCAGCGTGGCCTGCCACAGGAAACTCAGACACTCGCGCGGCACAAGCGGGCCGGTGTCGATGCGATCGCGCAAGCTGCCTCCGGCCAGGTACTCCATCGCGATGTAGGCGAGCATCTCAGTGCGACCCTGCGCATGGATGCGCGCCACGTGCCGGTGGCGGATCTTCGCCGCAAGCGCGTACTCCTGTTCGAAGCGCGCCAGGGCGTCGGGCCGACTGCTGCTGACGGGCAGCACCTTGAGGACGTGCTCCTCGCCGGTCGTTTGATGTCGCGCCAGGTACACCATCGACATCGGGCCGCGCGCGAGCAGCCGCTCGATGCGGTACTCGCCGATGCGCTCGCTGCGCGCGTTCCTGTCGACCGAAGAGTCGCCTGCGCGCAAGGGGGTGAGACTGCCTTCAGGCGCGGGCAGCGCGTCCAATGGCTGGCTGACCACACCGGCGCGGATGGCCGCCGCGCGACGCAGTCGCTGCGCCACCGTGTCGAGCAGATCGCCGGTCGAGACCGGCTTGAACAGGAAGTCATCGGCACCGAGCAACATGCCCCGGCGCAGCGATTCGCGATCATCGAGCGATGACAGGAACACCAGCGGGATCGCGGCGGTGCGTTCGCGCGCGCGCAACGCTTCGAGCATGCCGAAGCCGTCGAGGTTGGGCATGCGCACGTCGGCCAGGATCAGCTCGGGCGGACTACTGAGCGCATGCGCAAGCCCCGAGGCGCCATCGGTGGCGGTCTCGACGTAGTGGCCGGCCGCCTCGAGCTGCATGCGGATCAGCTCGGCGACCGACAGGTCATCTTCCACCACAAGAATCGTGGCCAACGCGCTCTACCCGAGTCGAAAATCGAGTCTCCGACTGTGCCCGTGCAGGCACCGGGATGCAGCCAACTGGTACCGGTTAGCGCCGAAATCTCGCCGGATCTGACGAAAGCCGCGCGCCGGGCGAGCAATTTGGCATGCGCGGTTCAGATCTTGGGCAGCGTCACTCCGGTCTGCCCCTGGTACTTGCCGCCACGATCGCGGTACGAGGTCTCGCACACCTCGTCCGATTCCAGGAACAGCACCTGCGCCACGCCTTCATTGGCGTAGATCTTCGCCGGCAGCGGCGTGGTGTTGGAGAACTCCAGGGTCACGTGCCCCTCCCACTCCGGCTCGAGCGGCGTGACGTTGACGATGATGCCGCAGCGCGCGTACGTGGACTTGCCCAGGCAGATGGTCAGCACGCTGCGCGGGATGCGGAAGTACTCGACGGTGCGGGCGAGCGCGAACGAATTGGGCGGGATGATGCACACGTCGCCGGTGAAATCGACGAACGAGCGCGCATCGAACTCCTTCGGGTCGACGATGGTCGAGTTGATGTTGGTGAAGATCTTGAATTCGCGCGAGCAGCGGATGTCGTAACCGTAGCTGGAGGTGCCGAACGACACCACGCGTTTGCCGTCGACGGTCTTGACCTGGCCCGGCTCGAACGGCTCGATCATGCCGTGCCCCTGCGCCATGCGGCGGATCCACTTGTCGGATTTGATGGTCATTTTTTCTCTGCCGAACGCTATCGCGCGGGGATTCCCCTCGTGGTGTCGCGCCTCATCGAACAAACGCAACCAAGCCGATGCTCACCCCGATCGCTGCACGGCTGGTTCCATAACCGCCCACTGTTGAGCGTCGTCGCTTGCGATGACGCTCGAACAAGGGCGCTTACGATCCAGGCGCAAGATGGGTCAAGTATTCTGGATGACGATGTTCGGAAATTTGCCCGTCATATCCCGCTGCAACTCCCCGACCTTCACCGCCACCCGCCGCGCGATCGCCCGATACATTTCAGCCACCTTGCCGTCAGGGTCGGCCACCACCGTCGGCTTTCCCGAGTCGGCCTGCTCGCGGATGGCGATATCGAGCGGCAGGTGACCGAGCACCTCGACACCGAAGTCCTTGGCCATGCGCTCGGCACCGCCTTCGCCGAAGATGTGCTCGGTGTGGCCGCACTTGGAGCAGATGTGCAGCGACATGTTCTCCACGATGCCCAGGATCGGGATGCCCACCTTCTCGAACATCTTGAAGCCCTTGCGCGCATCGATCAGCGCGATGTCCTGCGGGGTGGTCACGATCACCGCGCCGGTCACCGGCACTTTCTGCGCGAGCGTGAGCTGGATGTCGCCGGTGCCCGGCGGCAGATCGACGACCAGGTAATCGAGCTCGCGCCACTTGGTGTCCTTCAGCAGCTGCTCGAGCGCCTGCGTGACCATCGGCCCGCGCCACACCATCGGCGTGTCGGTGTCGATGAGGAATCCGATCGAACTCGCCTGAATGCCGTGCCCGAGCATCGGCTCGATCGATTTGCCGTCCTTGGACTCGGGCCGGCCGGTAATCCCCAGCATCATCGGCTGCGAAGGTCCGTAGATATCGGCATCGAGCATGCCCACGCTCGCGCCCTCGGACGCCAGTGCCAGCGCAAGGTTCACCGCGGTGGTGGACTTGCCCACGCCGCCCTTGCCGGAGGCCACGGCGATGATGTTCTTCACGCCGGGCACGAGCTTCACGCCACGCTGCACCGCATGCGCGACGATCTTCGATGCCACCTGCACGCTGACATTGCCGATGCCCGCGATCTCGCGCAGCCGGGCACTCACGGTCTTGCGCATCGGCTCGATCTGACTCTTGGCCGGGTACGGCAACTCGATGTCGAGTGATACGTTGTTGCCGTCGAGTTTGATGTTGCGCGCCGACTTGGTCGCCATCAGATCCTTGCCGGTGTTCGGATCGTGGATGGCCTGCAACGCTGCGTGGATCTGCGCTTCGGTGATCGGCATGGTGTATCGCGAATCGAGTCGGTGAGTTCGTTATCTGCGGGTTCTTCGAATCGGCGCTCGCGGCGGCGTTGGATGGCACGACCGGGTCCGCGCGAAGCGGCGCGAGTGTAGCAGCGCAGCACTCCACGTTAGAATTGCGGGCTTTAGTGCAATGGCCGAGCGCGCGCATCATCGGGCGTTCGACCCCAACGCCACCCTCAACATGCCCCGCCGGCTCTTCGTCACCACCGCCCTGCCGTACGCCAACGGCCCGTTTCACATCGGCCACATCATGGAGTACATCCAGGCCGACATCTGGGTGCGATTCCAGCGCATGCAGGGAAACGAGGTGCACTTCGTCGGCGCCGATGATGCGCACGGCACGCCGATCATGCTCAAGGCGGAAGCCGAGGGCATCACGCCGCAGGCGTTGATCGCGCAGATCGCGGCAGACCGACCGAAGTATCTCGAAGGCTTTCACATCCGCTTCGACAACTGGCATTCGACCGATTCGCCCGAGAACGAATGGTTCTCGCAGGACATCTACCGGCGTCTGCGCGACAACGCGAAGCTGATCGACGCACGCACCATCGAGCAGCTCTACGATCCGGCCAAGGGCATGTTCCTGCCCGACCGGTACGTGAAGGGTGAGTGCCCCAAGTGCGGTACGCCCGACCAGAACGGCGACAACTGCGAGAACTGCGGCGCGGCCTATTCGCCCACTGACCTGAAGAATCCCTACTCGGCGCTGTCGGGTGCCAAGCCCGAACTGCGGCTCTCGCAGCATTACTTCTTTCGACTGTCGGATCCGCGCTGCGTCGAGTACCTGAAGCACTGGACACAGGACGGCAAGCTGCAGCAAAGCGTCGCCAACAAGGCCAAGGAGTGGATCGAGGGCGACGGCGGCCTGGCCGACTGGGACATCTCACGCGATGCGCCGTACTTCGGCATCCGCATCCCCGACACGCCGGACAAGTACTTCTACGTGTGGCTCGATGCGCCGATCGGGTACCTCGCCAGCCTGAGGAATCATTTCGACAAAGGCCAGTCGCGCAATCACTGGCACGAGGCGTCGCGCACCGCGCAGTCTTTCGAGCAGTTCATGGCTGATCCGGCCGTCGAGCAGATCCACTTCATCGGCAAGGACATCATCAACTTCCATGTGTTGTTCTGGCCGGCGATGCTGCATTTCTCCGGCTACAAGGTACCGAACCACGTCTACGTTCACGGCTTCATCACCGTGAGCGGCGAGAAGATGTCGAAGTCGCGCGGCACCGGCATCTCGCCGTTGCGATACCTGGATGTCGGCATGAATCCGGAGTGGCTGCGCTATTACATCGCCGCCAAGCTCAACCCGTACGTCGAAGACATCGATTTCAATCCGGACGATTTCCTCGCGCGCGTGAACGCCGATCTGATCGGCAAGTACGTGAACATCGCCAGCCGCGCCGCGCCGTTCATTGCGCGGCAGTTCGGCGGCAAGGTCGACGCGGCGCAGTTGGCGCACGTGGCCGGGATCGAGGGTCCGATCGCCGCCTCGATCGCCGAAGGCTACGAAGGGCGCGATTTCGGCCGCGCGCTGCGCGAGATCATGGCGTACGCCGATCGCGTCAACAAATACTTCGACGAGAACCAGCCGTGGGTGCTCGCCAAAGACCCGGCACAGTCGGCCAGGCTGCACGAGGTGTGCTCGCGCTGCGTATGGGCGTTCTATCACCTGTCGATCTTCCTGCGGCCGGTGCTCCCGGCGCTGACCAGCCGCGTGGCGCGCGAGTTGTTCGCGCTCGATCGGGACTTCGAATGGCGTGATCACGGCCGCATCCCGAGCGGTTGGCAGGGCGCGCTCAAGCCCTACTCGCACCTGATGACTCGCGTCGAGGCGAAGATGATCGACGCGTTGTTCGACATCCCGGCCGCCGTGCCCGACACGAACGACAAATCGGCTCAGTCCACCAAGTCCGCCAAATCCGCCAAGACCACCCAATCCGCGAAGGATCAGTCCGTGACGCAGCCTGCAACGCCCGCTGAAGCGGCATCGACCGCGCCCGGCACGATCTCCATCGACGAGTTCGCCAAGGTCGATCTGCGCGTAGCGAAGATCGTCAATGCCGAGCACGTCGAAGGCGCCGAGAAACTGTTGAAGCTGACTCTCGATATCGGCACCGAGACACGTACGGTGTTCGCAGGCATCAAAGGTTCGTACGATCCTGGCCAACTGGTGGGGCGTCTGACGGTCATGGTGGCGAACCTCGCACCGCGCAAGATGAAGTTCGGCATCTCGCAAGGCATGGTGCTTGCCGCCTCGCTCGATGCCACGCCAGGCGGCGGGCCCGGAATCTTCATCGTGTCACCCGATACCGGCGCCACACCCGGCATGAAAGTGAAGTAGCGAACGGAAGACGGAGCGGCGGCTGTGGGCCGCCCGAAGTGCAAAGCGTGCAAGTCGCGCCCAACCCGCGCGAGAAGGGGGAACAAGGATCGATATGTCGGCGCTCGTGCTGCTCCTCGCGCTGATCGCGGCATGGCTGGCGATCGCGCTGGTGTCGGTGGTGTTCGCGCGCTGGCTGCACTTCGTGGTGCACGCGATGTTGCCGCTGGGTGCGCTGGTGGGTCTCACCGTCGCTCTGGTGGGCCTGCTCAGCATCAGCGCGCCGCCGCAGACCCTGGTGCTGCCGCTGGGGCTGCCCGATCTGCCGTTCCATCTGCGGCTCGACTCCTTGAGCGCGTTGTTCCTGCTGATACTGGGCGCGGTATCGACCGCGGTGTCGACCTTCGCCATCGGTTACATGCGCGCCAGCCGCGGCACGCCGCCGGGGCTGCAGTCGTTCCACTATCACGTGTTTCTGGCAAGCATGGTGCTGGTGATGCTCGCCGATGACGCCTACGCGTTCATGGTTGCGTGGGAGGCGATGGCGCTGTCGTCGTTCTTTCTGGTCACCACCGAACATCGCAGCGAGGAGATTCGCGACGCCGGCTACCTCTATCTGCTGATTGCGCACATCGGTGCCTTGTCGATCCTGCTGTCGTTCGGCGTGCTGCACGGCACCGGGCCGTACACCTTCGACGGCATGCGCGCCACGACGTTGTCGCCGGCCTGGGCCACGGCCGGGTTCGTGCTGGCGCTCATCGGCTTCTCGGCCAAGGCCGGGCTGGTACCGCTGCACGCCTGGCTGCCCGAAGCGCATCCGGCCGCGCCCTCGCCGGTATCGGCGCTGATGAGCGCGGTCATGCTCAAGACCGCGATCTACGGACTGCTGCGCGTGAGTTTCGACCTGCTGCACCAGCCGTTGTGGTGGTGGGGCGTGATCGTGCTCGCGCTCGGATTGGTCGCCGGCGTGTTCGGCGTGGTGTTCAGCGCGGTACAAAGCGACATGAAGCGCCTGCTCGCGTATTCGTCGATCGAGAACATCGGCCTGATCGCCTCGGGCATCGGGCTGTCGATCATCTTCTCCGGATTCGAGATGAAGGCGCTGGCGGCGCTGGCACTGCTCGCCGCGCTCTATCACGCCCTCAATCACGCGTTCTTCAAGGCGCTGCTGTTCCTGGCGACCGGCTCGGTGCTGCACGCCACGCGCGAGCGGGCGCTGGGCAAACTCGGCGGATTGATCCACTCGATGCCGTGGGTCGCCTGGCCGGCATTGATCGGCACGCTCGCGATCGCCGGCCTGCCGCCGCTCAACGGTTTCGTTTCGGAGTGGCTGCTGCTGCAGGCGTTCCTGTTCACGCCCGATCTGCCGCAGGGCTATCTCAACATGTTCGTACCGATCGCAGCCGCCGCCATCGCCTTGACCTCGGCACTGGCCGGCTACGTCATGGTGAAGTTCTACGGCATCGTGTTCCTGGGCCAGCCGCGCGAGGACAAGCTGAGCGAGGCGCATGACGCGAGCGGCTGGGAGCGGATCGCCCTGGTATGGCTCGCCGTGCCTTGCGTGCTGCTCGGCATCTTTCCGGTGCAGGTCATCGATCTGGTCGACGACGCGGTGCGGCTGCTGATCGACTACGACCTGTCGAGCATCACCCAGGCCGGCAGCTGGGTGTTCCTCGCGCCGATCGAGCCCGCGCGTGCCAGCTACAGCCCGTTCATCGTGTTCGCGCTGACCATCCTGTTCACCGCGCTGGCGTGGCTGGTCGTGCGCAAGTTGTTCGGCGTCGGCTTGCGTCGCGGTCCGGCCTGGGATTGCGGCTTTCCGGCGCAGACCCCGCGCATGCAAGACACCGCCGAAGGGTTCGGCCAGCCGATTCGCGTGGTGTTCGAACCGTTCTTTCAGCAGGAGCGCGCCTTGCCCAGCCCGTTCGACCGGTCGCCGCGCTACGCCCTCGATGTGCAGGATCGGTTCTGGTTGATGCTGCAGCGGCCGATCACGCGCGTGGTGCAGTGGCTGGGCGAGCTGGCGGGCACGCTGCAACGCGGACGCATCTCGACTTACCTGGTGTACACCTTCGTCACGCTGTTACTGCTGCTGCTGTTTGCCCGCTAACGCGCGCCCTCCCAAGCAAATGAGCCACCCCTTGGTCCTCGCACTGATCGCGGGTTTGATCGAATTCCTCGAAGTGGTGATCGCGATCGCCGCCGCGCCGGTGCTGCTGGGCTGGGTGAACATGTGCCGTGCCTGGCTGCAGAACCGCAAGGCGCCCGGGCTGCTCAACCCCTACCGCACGCTGCGCAAGCTGTTCATCAAGGAACCGGTGCTCGCTCACAACGCTTCGGCGCTGTTTCGGCTAGCGCCCTACGTCGTGTTCGGTTCGCTGTGCGTGGCGGCGGCGATCGTGCCGAGCTTTGCAATCAACCAGGCCGTGGCCCCGGCGGCCGATGCGATCGCACTGGTGGGCATTCTCGCCACCGCGCGCGTGTTCATGGCACTGGCCGCGATGGACGTCGGCACATCGTTCGGCACGCTGGGGGCGCGCCGCGAGATGATGGTCGGATTCCTGGCCGAGCCGGCACTGCTGATGGTGTTCTTCACCGCGGCCCTGCTCAGCCAGTCGACCTCGCTCGCCACCATTGTCGGCAAGCTCGGCTCGATGGAGCTGGGCATCTATCCCAGCCTCGCGCTGGCCGGCGTGGCATTCACGATGGTGTCGCTTGCCGAGAACGCGCGTATCCCGATCGACAATCCGGCCACGCATCTGGAGCTGACGATGATCCACGAGGCGATGCTGCTCGAGTACTCCGGACGGCATCTGGCGATCATGGAGTGGGCGGCGGCGCTCAAGCTGTTCGTCTACTCCTGCATCGGCCTCACGCTGTTCTTCCCGTTCGGCATCGCGCAGGTGGAGGAGCCGGTGGCGGTGCTGGCCGCGCTGCCGCTGCTGATCGCGAAGCTCGCGATCGGCGGATTCGTGCTCGCGCTGATCGAGACGGTAAGTGCCAAGCTGCGCATCTTCCGGGCCCCGGAGTTTCTCGGCACCGCGTTCATGCTGGCGGTGCTCGCACTGCTGGTGCAATTTCTCCTGGGCAAGCCATGAGGCTGCCGGACCGGCCATGAAACTGGTGAGCACCCGATGAGCCCGGTACTGGCCGAGCAGATCATCAATCTGTTCGCGGCAGTGCTGCTGCTGCTCGCGTTCGCCATGCTGGCGCAACGCCGGGTGCTGTCGCTGATCAATCTGTTCGCGATGCAAGGACTGGTACTCGCGGTCTCCACCTGCTTCGTCGGCGTGATCGCGGCGCAGACCCATCTTTACGCCTCGGCGCTGATCACCTTCGTGCTCAAGGTGGTGGCACTGCCGTTGATCCTGCACCGGCTGATCCGGCGCCTGCATGTGCGCTTCGACACCGAGTCGCTGGTCAACATTCCCACCACTATGCTGATCGGTCTGGCGCTGGTGATCGTGGCGTTCAACGTCGCGCTGCCGATCTCGGAGTTCGCCGGCACCATCACCCGCACCACGCTCGGCATCGCGCTGGCGAGCGTGCTGCTGTCGTTCCTGATGATGATCACCCGCTCCAAGGCAGTGCCGCAGGTGATCGGCTTTCTGGCGATGGAGAACGGCCTGTTCTTCGCCGCCACCAGCGCCACCTACGGCATGCCGATGATCGTCGAGCTCGGCATCGCGCTCGACGTGCTGGTGGGCATGATCATCCTGGTGGTGTTCTTCTTCCAGGTGCGCGAACGTTTCGACAGCCTCGACACCCGTCACTTCGAGAGGCCGCCGCAATGACGCAGGCGATGCTCGGTACCCTGCTCACTCCGCTCATCGGCGGCGTGCTGTTGCTCGCGTGGGGCCACCGCGGGTTCGCAGCGATGCTGAACATCGCCCTGTCGACGCTGTGCTTCGGCTTCGCGGCGTGGATGGTGCAGGAGGTGATGACCGGCGGCTCGGTGGCGGTGCTGGGCGATCAGTTCTTCATCGATACGCTCAACGTGTTCCTGGTCGCGCTCACCTCGTTCGTGTCGATGACCACGTCGATCTTCTCCGGCCCGTACATGCGCATCGAGACCGAGCGCGGCAAGCTCACCGCGGCGCGGTTGCGGCTGTATCACTGCATGTACCAGTGGTTCGTGTTCACGATGCTGCTCGCGCTCACCACCAACAACCTGGGCGTGATGTGGATCGCGATGGAAGCGGCCACGCTCACCACCGTGTTGCTGGTGAGTCTGTATCGCACGCCCGAGAGCCTGGAAGCCGCGTGGAAGTACTTCATCCTGTGCGGCGTGGGCATCGCGATCGCGTTGTTCGGCACCATCGTCCTGTATCTGGCCTCGGCCAAAGTCCTCGGCCCGGGGATGGACGCGCTGCGCTGGACGCAGGTGCACGCCGCGCGCATGGAGCTCGATCCGGCGATCCTGGCGATCGCGTTCGTGTTCCTGATGGTGGGCTACGGCACCAAGGTGGGGCTGGTGCCGCTGCACAGCTGGCTACCAGATGCGCACGCCGAAGGCCCCACGCCGGTGTCGGCGGTGCTCTCTGGTCTGCTGCTGAATGTCGCGCTGTACGTGCTGATCCGTTGCAAGTTGATCATCGACGGCGCGATCGGCGGCGGCTTCGCCGGCAACCTGCTGATGGGGTTCGGCATCGTGTCGGTGGTGATCGCGGCCTTGTTGCTGATGCGCCAGCGCGATATCAAGCGCCTGTTCGCCTACTCGTCGATCGAACACATGGGACTGATCACGTTCGCCTTCGGTATGGGCGGGGCGATCGCCAATTTCGCCGCGCTGCTGCACATGACGGTGCACTCGCTCACCAAATCAGCGCTGTTTTTCGCCGCAGGCCACGCCTCGCAGGCCGCGGGGACCCAACAAATGAGCGAGATCCGCGGGCTGGTGAGTGCCTCGCCAACCGTCGGCTGGTGCCTGATCATCGGCACGTTCGCGATCCTGGGCATGCCACCGTTCGGCGTGTTCGCCAGCGAGTTCCTGATCCTCACCTCGGCGATGCGCCAGGAACCGTGGGCGACGCCGATCCTGCTGCTGGCACTGGGCATCGCCTTCGCGACGATGTTGCGCCGGGTGCAGCCGATGGTCTTCGGCGAGAGCAATACGAGCGCGCTGCCGGCCTCGCCGGCGGTGCTGCCGGTGATCGTGCACATCGGGCTCACGCTGCTGCTGGGTCTGTTCATTCCTCCCTCGCTCGCGGAGTGGTACCGCGGCGCCGCCAGGTTGCTAGGCTGAGATGGTCGACGAGACTCATTCCGGTTCCCCAGCCGGCGAGGGGCAGGCCGGACCGTTGTTCGCCGCGCTGGCCGACAAGCCCAGGGAGCCCGCTCCGTTGGAACGCGTGCTCGCCTCGTACCCCTGGCGCGTGCTGCCTGGCGCCGTACCGGCATGGCGGGTTACGGTCAATCGCGACTCGCTGATGAAGCTGGCAGGCGTGCTCGCCGAGCGCGGTGCCCGACTTGCAGCGATGTGGGGCAGCGATGAACGCGATCGCACCGGTGGGTCCACGCTGCATCTGGCGCTCGCCGTGCGCGAGGGACTGGTGTGGATCGAGTGTCCGCTCGCGGCAGACGATGCGGTCTACCCGGACTTGTCGCCGCTATTCGCGCCGGCGCATCGCATGCAGCGCGGGCTATACGATCTTCTCGGCATCCGTGCCGACGCGGACGATCAGCGACGCTGGCTGCGACACGGCGCGTGGCCGGCCGATGCCTTCCCGTTACGCCGCGACGTCTCGATCGATCAAACCTGGCCACAGACGAGCGACCAGTACGCATTCGTGCAGGTAGCAGGCGACGGCGTGCACGAGATTCCGGTCGGCCCGGTGCATGCGGGCACGATCGAACCGGGCCATTTCCGTTTCTCGATCGTCGGCGAAAAAGTGCTGCGCCTGGAGCAGCGGCTGGGCTACAAACACAAGGGCATCGACAAACGCTTCGTCGGCGCCACGCTCGAGGATGGGGCTCGACTGGCCGCGCGGGTGAGCGGCGATTCCACCTGCGCCTTCTCGTGGGCCTACGCGATGGCCGCCGAGAGCGCCTGCGGCATCGAAGTGCCAATCCGCGCCACCGCGTTGCGGGCGCTCGCGCTGGAGCGCGAGCGCATCGCCAACCACCTCGGCGACCTCGGCTATCTGGGTAACGACGGCGGGCTGACCTTCGGGTTGATGCAGTTCATGCGGCTGAAGGAAGACGTTCTGCGGCTCAATCAGCGCGCGTTCGGGCATCGCTACGCGATGGATCTGATCATCCCCGGGGGCGTGGCGCGCGACCTCGTTCGCGACAGCGTGGCACCGCTGCTCACGCAATGCGACGAGCTGCAACATGAAGTGAGCCGGCTGCGCGACATCTACGACGATCACGCCGGGCTGCAGGACCGCTTCCAGACCTGCGGCCGGCTGGAACCCCCGCTTGCCGCGCGCCTGGGCGTGATCGGCCTGGCCGGGCGTGCCAGCGCCCAGCGGCACGATGCCCGCGTCACGCCGGGCTTCGCGCCCTATCCGCAGCTCGCACCGAACATCGTCCTGCTCGACGCGGGCGATGTCGCCGCGCGCGTGGTGGTGCGATTCGAGGAGATCTTCGAGTCGCTGCGACTGATCCGCGCGCTGCTCGATACGCTGCCTCCCGGCGCGCTCAGCACCCCAATCGCCGCCACGCAGGCGCGCTCGTGCGGGATGGGCTGGGTGGAAGGCTGGCGCGGCGAGTCGATCGTCGCGCTCGAATGCGAGGGCGGTCATGTTCGCCACGCGCACGCGCATGATCCATCGTGGCAGAACTGGCCGGCGCTCGAACACGCGATTCTGGGCAACATCGTCCCGGACTTTCCGCTCATCAACAAGTCGTTCAACCTGAGCTACAGCGGCGCCGACCTCTGATCCGCACGCATTGCCATGTACCAACTCCTCAGACAGATCGCACGAGTAGGCATCAAATCCGAACCGCCGCCGCAGGGCGACGAAACCCTGCGTGTCGCAGGGGCGCAATTGCAGGAGGCAGTGCTGCGCCGGTTCGCCGGGGCGCTCACGATCCGTCACGTCGATGCCGGCTCGTGCAACGGCTGCGAGCTGGAGATCCACATGCTGAACAACCCCTACTACAACGTGGAACAGCTCGGCATCAAGTTCGTGGCCAGTCCGCGGCACGCCGATCTGCTGCTGGTGACCGGACCGGTGTCGCGCAACATGGAGGTGGCGCTGCGGCGCACCTATGACGCCACGCCCGATCCGAAACTGGTGGTGGCAGTGGGCGAGTGCGGCTGCAATGGTGGCGTATTCGGCGAGAGCTACGCCAGTTGCGGCAAGGTGGCCAACGTGATTCCGGTCGACGTGGCGGTGCCCGGCTGCCCGCCGACGCCGGTCCAGCTGCTGCGCGGCATTCTGACCGCGATCACGCCGGCGCCCGCGCCGCGGTAGGGGGTCGTCACTCCATGCACACGATGAAGATCATCGGTTGGCTGTTTCTGGTTGCCACCGGAATCGGCCTGTTGGCTGGCGCCTACATGGTGGCGATGATGTCGCGCGCCGAGGAGGACATTCGCAAGCATCTGGCCCGCAACGCCTGGACCGAGATGGTGATGTTCGGCATCTGGGTCGCCGGTTTCGCGGGCAGCGTCGGGGTGCTGATGGGCCGCGGCTGGGGACGCGGGCTGCTGGAACTGTTCTGCTGGGTGATGATCATCCTGTGCGTGCTCACCGGTGGACAGAAAGCGCTGCACGCCTGGCGCGTGCATCGGCCGGCGCTGATCGGCATCGCGCTGTTCGTCCTGCCGATCATGCTCGCGTGCGGTGCGGCAATCGTCGAATTGCGGGCCGAAGCTGCTAACAGCTGGTTCAACCGGTAACTCGGGCGACGGCGTGGCTGCACCGCGCAACGCGCCTAACCGATCCGACCGCACCACCCGCGTCGCGTCAGGTCGCGGCCTGTCCGAACAAAGCCGGCCGCTTATTCAAGACGGTCAATCAGCAGCGGCAGCGTGAACTAGGCCTACGCTTTTGCGGGTACCGCGCTGAAACCAGGCCCCGGACGGCATTGACAGTGCTCGCGCCGCTGGGCACAGTCGGCGCCACCATGATCTCGATTCAGATCGTCCGCAATGTCCGCGTCACCGGTCGCGTCCAGGGTGTCGGTTTCCGCGACGCGATGGTCGATCAGGCCAACGAACTCGGTGCCCGCGGCTGGGTCCGCAACCGCAGCGACGGCAGCGTCGAAGCACTGGTGGCGGGTGAAGAGGCGGTGGTGCAGGCGCTCATCGACTGGGCGCATCGCGGCCCGACCGGGGCCGTGGTCGATGGCGTTCATGTGAGCGAGCTCACCTCGCCCGGCGTGATGATGAGCCGCTTCGACCGGCGGCCCACCCTATAGCGGCCTTACCCTCGGGCCCTCAGCCTGGATAGAGCACTTCGACGTTCTCGGGCTTGAGCCAGTCACCAAGCTGCGCGATCAGGGTGTCATCAGGCGTAACCCGCCAGCCTTCACCCAGCCGCGCCTCACACTGTGCATCGCCGCGCTGGTAGCGCACCACCACCGACAGCGGACCATTGCGGTACGGCGCCAGCACCTGCCGCAGCCGCTCGGCATTAGCCTCACCGTTCATCGACAACGACAGCGCCCTGCCGAACCTGGCGCGAAACGCCGGCAGATCGAAGATCGCCTCGGAGGTCACACGCAGGCCACCGGAGAAATCGTCCTTCTGCACCTTGCCCTGGACGACGATGGCGCGATCCTCGCGGAGCGCATCGCGCGCCTGCTCGAACAGTTCGTTGAAGACCGACACCTCCTGCTGGCCGGTGCCGTCGTCCAGCAGTACCACGGCCATCCGGCCGCGGCGCGTCATCTGGATTCGCGCCGACACGACGATCCCGGCCACGAACGCGGGTTCGTTGCTGGGCTGCAGGTCGGACAGTTTCGATCGCACCAGACGGCCGATCTCCCTGCGGTACAGCGTGAACGGGTGGCCGCTCACGTAGAAACCGAGCGCGAGCTTTTCCTCCTGCAGGCGCTGGCGCTCGTCCCAGCGCTTGACCTCCACCGGCAGGATGATCGGCGCGCCCCCGGGGTCATCGCCGAACAGGCTCACCTGGCTTGCCGCGGCTTCCGCCTGCTCCGCCGCTTCCATCGCCTTGGGCACGCTCGCCAGCAGCGAGGCGCGGTGATCGTTCAGCGCATCGAACGCTCCGGCACGCACCAGCGCCTCGATCGTGCGGCGATTGACGATGCGCTTGTCCACCCGGCGGCAGAAATCGAACACATCGGTGAACGGTGAGGCCTGGCGCGCCTGCATGATCGCCAGTACCGCCGATTCGCCGGTGCCTTTCACCGCGCCCAGGCCGTAACGCAGCGTCTTGGCATCGATCGGCACGAAGCGGTACTCGCTCGCGTTGATGTCGGGCGGCAGGATGCGGATGCCGTTGTCGCGCGCGTCGTCGTGGAACTGGCGCACCTTGTCGGTGTCGTCCATCACCGCCGACAAGTTGGCGGCCATGAACGCGCTCGGGTAGTGCACCTTGAAGTACGCCGTCTGATACGCCACCAGCGCATACGCGGCCGCGTGCGACTTGTTGAAGCCGTAGCCGGCGAACTTCTCCATCAGGTCGAACAGTTCGTCGGCCTTGTCGCGGTGCACACCGTTCTTCTCGGCACCGGCGACGAAGATGCCGCGATGCTCGGCCATCTCCTCGGGCTTCTTCTTGCCCATTGCACGACGCAGCAGGTCGGCACCACCGAGCGAGTAGGCGCCGATGCGCTGCGCGATCTGCATCACCTGCTCCTGGTACACCATGATGCCGTAGGTCGGCCCCAGGATCGGCTCAAGACGCTGGTCGGGATACTGCACGCTCTGCCGGCCGTGCTTACGGTCGATGAAATCGGGGATCAGATCCATCGGCCCGGGTCGATACAGCGCCACCAGTGCGATCAGGTCTTCGAAGCGGTCGGGCTTGGCGCGCTTGAGCAGATCGCGCATGCCGCGCGATTCGAACTGGAAGATCGCCGTCGTGTTGGCCTGCTGGAAGATCTTGTAGGTCGGCGCGTCATCGAGCGGCAATGATTCGAGCTGCACCCGATCGTCGGGATCGAGCCGGCGCACGAATCGCAGCGTCCAGTCGAGGATGGTGAGCGTGGTGAGCCCGAGAAAGTCGAACTTCACCAGGCCGATCGCTTCGACGTCGTCTTTGTCGAACTGCGACACCACGCTCGTAGAGCCTTCCGCGGCGTAGAGCGGACAGAAATCGGTGAGCTTGCCCGGGGCGATCAGCACGCCGCCCGCATGCATGCCGACGTTGCGCGTCAGGCCTTCGAGCTGTTCCGCGAGCGCCAGCAGCTCGCGCGTTTCTTCCTCGTCGCGTTCGCGGTCGGCCAGGCGCGGCTCCATCTCGCGCGCCATCCGCAAGGTGATCAGCTTGCCCGGCTGGAACGGGATCAGCTTGGCCAGCTCGTCGGTACGCGAATAGCCCCAGTCCATCACGCGGCCGACATCGCGCACCACCGCCTTGGCTGCCATGGTGCCGAAGGTGGCGATCTGCGACACCGATTCCTTGCCGTACTTGCCGCGCACGTATTCGATGACGCGATCGCGCCCGTCCTGGCAGAAGTCGATGTCGAAGTCGGGCATCGACACGCGTTCCGGATTGAGGAAGCGCTCGAACAGCAGGTCGTAGCGCAACGGGTCGAGATCGGTGATGCCCAAAGCGTAGGCCACCAGCGATCCCGCGCCGGAGCCGCGCCCTGGCCCGACCGGCACGCCGTTGTGCTTGGCCCAGTTGATGAAGTCGGCCACGATGAGGAAGTAGCCCGAGAAGCCCATCTGGATGATGGTCTTGGTCTCGAACGCGAGGCGCTGGTCGTAGCGTGCCTGTTGCGATTCGCGCGCCGCTGCGTCGGGATAGAGCTGAACGAGGCGTTGGCTCAACCCTCGGATCGCCTCGTTCACCAGATGCTCGTCCAGCGTGACACCGTCGGGCGTGGGAAACACCGGCAGCTTGTTCTTGCCCAACTCGAGCGTCAGGTTGCAGCGCTTGGCGATCTCCACCGCGTTGGCAAGCGCCTCGGGCAGATCGGCGAACAACTCGGCCATTTCGGCCTGCGACCGGAAGTAGCTTTGCGCGGTGAACCCGCGCGGCCGGCGCTGATCAGCCAGCACGTAGCCCTCGGCGATGCAGATGCGCGCTTCGTGCGCGGTGAACTCCTCGGCGGTGAGAAACTGCACCGGATGCGTCGCGACGACAGGTAACCCGAGTTTGTCCGCCAACTCGAGCGTGGCATCGAGTTGCGCTTCCGCGCCAGGCGCTCCGGTGCGCTGGATCTCGCAGAAATACGCATTCGGGAATAGTCGCGCCCATTCGCTGGCGAGCTTGGAAGCGAGCGCCTCGTTGCCCGCGGCCAGCGCAGTGCCGACGTCACCGTGTGCCGCACCCGAGAGCGCGATCAGGCCTTCAGCGTGCGTTGCGAACCACTCGCGCCGCAGTTCGGCACGGCCACGATGCTGATTGCCAAGCCACGCCTGCGACAGCAATCGGCACAGATTGAGGTATCCGGCGCGCGAGCGGCACAGCAGCAGCAGCCGGCTGGGTTTGTCGCGATCGACTTCGTTGGTGATCCACACGTCGGCGCCGATGATCGGCTTGACGCCGGCACTGCGCGCCGCCTTGTAGAACTTCACCATCCCGAACATGTTGGCCAGATCGGTGATGGCCAGGGCGCTCATGCCGTCGGCGGCGGCGCGTTCGACCACGTCATCGATGCGCACCGTCCCGTCGGACACGGAGAACTCCGTGTGCATGCGCAGGTGGACGAAGCGCGGATCAGTCATCGGCGATGGTTATCGCAGTGGCGGGCGGAACGGCAGACAGGGGAACTTCGACGAGGGGACTGCGACGGAGGCTATCGACGCGCTCGAAAGCGCGCGACACCTTTGGGCGATCGCAGGGTACAAGGTGTGCGCAACCGACCACGAAAAAATTCTACCATCGCCGTCGCGCGAATCAGCGCGGGGCGCGGTATCAATCGGTGCGTTGGCGCGACAGTTCCTGCGGCGTGACCGTCGCGGCATCGGCGCCCAGCCGCGCGCCGCAGTTGGAACAGACGCACGAGGCGAGCGTGCGCCCGCCGTAGGGGTTGGCGATCGGCGCGCGGCAGCCCGGGCAGCGCAACTTGCTGCGCGTGACCACGATCAGCATCAGCGCCGCGATCAACACCACGCCGATCGCGATGTAGTCGACGATGCGGTAGTCCGGATGATCGGCGAGCTTCTGGGCCGAGAGATAGATCTCGGCCCCCAGCGCCGTGACGAGGACGATCGTCCAGAACCACAACCGGCGCCAGGATGAACGGCTCTGCGCGCGGAAACGGCGCAAGATCGCCAGCCGCCGGGAAACCGAACGGTGCGATCGTTTGCGCGCTCGTCTGGAGTGGTTCGTCGTTGCCATCACGACACCTGCCTCGGTGCCTCCGCAACGTAAGGAATGTGTCCGCACGCTAACTGCACCGGCCAACGGTCGCGAGGAACTCGGACGCAATCGCATCCAAAATGCGTGACGCTTGCCTCAGCGCACCACTACAGAAATCAGCGGACTTCGGTCGCAGGGTCGGCGGCGGCGCGTGGTTCGATCGTGCCGATGCGCGTCGCGTCGACGCCGGCGCCTTGCAGCATCTGCAGTGCGCCAGCGGCATGCTGCGGGGCAACGATGATGACCATGCCGATGCCGCAGTTGAACACCCGATGCATCTCGGCATCGGCGACTTCGCCGGCCTGCTGTAGCCAGTCGAAGATCGCCGGTCGGATCCAGGTGCGCCGCTCGAGAACGGCCTTCAGGTGATCAGGCAGCACGCGCGGCACGTTCTCCACCAACCCGCCGCCGGTGATGTGCGCCAGCCCTTTCAACTCGATCTGCTCGCGCAGCGCCAGCACCGGCTTGACGTAGATACGCGTCGGCTCGAGCAGCGCTGCCCCAAGCGTGGTGCCCTCGAACGGTTGCGCCAGATCGGCCTGCGCGCGCTCGATGATGCGTCGGATCAGCGAATAGCCGTTGGAATGCGGCCCGCTAGATCGCAGGCCGAGCACAGCATCGCCGGCAGCGATTGCCTTGCCGTCGATGATGCGCGAGCGTTCGACCACGCCGACCGCGAAACCAGCCAAATCGTATTCACCGTCCGCGTACATGCCGGGCATCTCGGCGGTTTCGCCGCCGACCAGGGCGCATCCGGCCAGCTCGCAGCCACGCGCGACGCCCGAAATCACATCGGCCGCCACCGCCACCTCGAGTTTTCCGCAGGCGAAGTAGTCGAGAAAGAACAACGGTTCGGCGCCCTGCACCAGCACGTCGTTGACGCTCATCGCCACCAGATCGATGCCGATCGTGTCGTGCTTGTTCAACTCGAACGCGAGCTTGAGCTTGGTGCCGACCCCGTCGGTGCCCGACACCAGCACCGGGTCGCGATACTTTTTCGGGATTTCGCAGAGTGCGCCGAATCCGCCGATGCCGGCCAGCACCTCGGGGCGCATCGTGCGCCTGGCGAAGGGCTTGATGCGATCGACCAGGGCATCGCCGGCATCGATGTCGACGCCGGCGTCGCGATAGGAGAGTCCTTTGGCCATGAAGATGCCTCGACTGCCGCGAAAGCGGGCCAGCGCAGATGACGCCGACGATGCGTCGAAGTCGGGAATCGCGAGGCGTTTCGCGACAGCCTGCTAGAGTTGCGGCTGCGATGACGACCGATTCTACTGGAGTTGATGCTGCATCCTCCGCACCGCGCTGGCGCGCATTTGGTGTGTGGATCGCCGTCGGCCTCGCGCTGCTGCTGCTGTTCTACGAGCTGCGAACCGTCCTCACGCCGTTTTTCCTGGCGGCGGTGATCGCCTACATGCTCGAGCCGGTGGTACGCCGGCTGCGACGTTGGCGCGTGCCGCGCACCCTGGCAGTGCTGCTCGCAATGCTGCTCGTACTCGCGCTTCTGGTGCTGCTGGTGCTGATCGTGCTGCCGCTGTTCGTGACGGAGATCCAGCAACTCGCGCGCGAATTGCCCGGCTGGCTCGAGCGGCTCAACACGCACGTCGCACCGTGGATCAACGCACGGCTGGGTACCAACCTGCGGCTCGATCCGGCCTCGATCAAGGAAGCCATCAGCGACGCGCTGCAGACGAGTGAAGGCCTCGGCGGGCGCGTGCTCACCTCGCTGCGCATGGGCGGACTGGGACTGCTCGGCCTGTTCGCCAACGCCGTGCTGGTGCCGGTGGTGCTGTTCTTCGTGCTGCGCGATTGGCCGCGCATCATCCGCCAGTCGCGGCTGCTGATCCCACGGCGGTGGAAAGGTTCGGTCGTGGGGCTGTTTCGGGAAGCGGACTATGCCCTCGGCCAGTATCTGCACGGGCAGATGCTCGTCATCGGCGCGATGGCGCTGTTCTATACGCTCGGTTTGTGGTTCACCGGACTCACCTACTTTCTGCCGATCGGCATTCTCACCGGGCTGCTGGTATTCGTACCGTACGTCGGTGCGGCAACCGGCTTCATCCTGGCAAGCGTTGCGGCGCTGATGCAGTTCGACACATTCACCAGCGTGGTCTGGGTCTGGGTGGTGTTCGTGACCGGGCAGGTGATCGAAGGCAATTTCGCTACCCCGAAGCTCGTCGGCGAACGCATCGGGCTGCATCCGATCGCGGTGATCTTCGCCCTGCTTGCCTTCGGCCAGCTGTTCGGGTTCACTGGGCTGCTGGTCGCGTTGCCGGCGAGCGCGGTGCTCCTGGTCGCGCTGCGCCACCTGCGCGCCCGCTACTTCGCCAGCGATCTGTATCGCAATCACGGCTGATGGAGCCTTTCGAGCAGTTCGTGCTGGAGTTCGCGCCGCCGCCTGCGCCGACGTTCGACAACTTCATCGTCGGTCGCAACGAAGCGCTACTGGCCGCTTTGCATGCGTTTCTCGCGGATGGATTTCCCCACGCGGTCATCGCGCTTT
Organism: uncultured beta proteobacterium; assembly: GCA_902826155.1. The sequence continues at coordinate 206,427 of CADEDU010000001.1, read as the reverse complement.
GGGGTCCCGCCGGCTCGGGCCGCACGCATCTGCTTCGTGCAGCCAGCGCACTGCACGGCGAGGCAGCGCGTTATCTTGCCGGCGATGCAGCCGTCCCTGCGATTCCCGAGCATGGCTTGATCGCTCTCGACGATGCCCATCTCCTCTCTCCGGAACGGCAGCAGGCGTGGTTCGAGGCGTTTCAGTCGCTGCGCGCGCACCAGGCACGCATGCTCGTCAGCGCGGATCGGCCAATCGGCTCACTTACGCTGCGCGACGATCTTCGGACGCGTTTCGCTTCGGGCGTGATCTTCGAAGTCGTGGCGCTGTCCGATGCCGAGACGCGCGCCGCCATGCAAGCGCATGCCACGGCGCGGCGCATGCCGGTCCCCGACGGGCTGTTCGACTATCTGCTGCATCGCGGGCAGCGCGATCTGGGCACACAGATCGCACTACTCGATGCTCTCGATCGCTATGCGCTCGCCACCAAACGCGCGTTGACCTTGCCGCTCGCCCGAACCGTCCTCCAACAACTCACGCAATCGAAACCGTAATGGAACTGGCTCTGTTCGATCTGGACAACACGCTTCTGCACGGCGACAGCGACTACGAATGGGCGCAGTTCCTGATCGAACTGGGCGTGCTCGAACGCGAGCGCTACGAATCACGCAACCAGCATTTCTTCGACCAATACAAGGCCGGCACGCTCGACATCTTCGAGTTTCTCGAATTCCAGCTCGCGCCGCTGGCCCAGCATCCGCGCGGCCAGCTCGACGCCTGGCACCGCGAGTTCATGCAACGCAAGATCCGGCCGATGATCACCGCGCGAGCGCGCGCAGTGGTGGCCGCGCACCAGGCCCGTGAGCGATTGAGCGCGATCGTCACCGCCACCAACGCATTCGTGACCCGGCCGATCGCCGACGAGTTGGGCATCCCGCATCTGCTGGCCACCGATCTGGAACAGCGCGACGGCGCATACACCGGCAAACCGCACGGCGTGCCCACCTTCAAGGAGGGCAAGGTCGAACGCCTACACCAATGGCTGGCGGAACGTGGCCAACGGCTGGGCGATTTCCGTGCGTCATGGTTCTACAGCGACTCGATCAACGACGTGCCGCTGCTCGAACAGGTCACGCATCCGGTCGCGGTCGATCCCGACGATCGTCTGGCCGCGTTGGCGCGGGAGCGCGGCTGGCCGGTCATTTCCCTGCACTAAACGCATCGTCGTGGCGAGCTTCAGCACGCGGGCCATCGTCGCTGCCGGGCTGATCGTCGCCGCGCCGCTTTCGATCATTGCCGCGACGCTGTTCGGCAGCGTGGTCATCGAAGCGGACAACTGGGCGGCTGCTCTGGTCGGCCGTGCCGATGCCACCACCGTCGAGATCGTCTGGCGCCTGCGCATTCCGCGAGCCGGCGCCGCCTTCGTAACCGGCGCGATGCTCGCGCTGGCAGGCGTGCTGCTGCAGAACCTGTTGCGCAATCCGCTCGCCGATCCCTATGTGCTCGGACTCTCCGGCGGCGCTTCGGTGGGCGCGATGCTCGGCATGCTCACCGGATTGAGTACGTGGTCGTTGCATCTGGCTGCACTGGCTGGTGCGGCCGTGATCGCGTGCGCGTTGGTCGCCTTCGCGGCGCGCGCCACCGGCTGGGACATCCATCGCGTACTTCTGGTCGGCGTGGGCCTCGCGTCAGCGTGCGGCGCACTGGTAAGCCTGCTGCTTACGCTCGCTCCCACTGCGCAACTGCCTGGACTGCTGTATTGGCTGATCGGAGACTTGGCAGGCGCGACGTTGCACTGGAGCACCATACCGGCCTTGTTCGCGGCTGTATTCGTGGCCAGCGCGATCGCCGCCGATCTCGATGCGCTCGCGCTCGGGCCTGACCAGGCGCGTCTGCTCGGCGTGGCAGTCGGGCGCACGCAGACCATTGCGTTCAGCATCGCCGCCGTCGCAACCGTAAGCGCAGTCCTGATCGGCGGTGCGATCGGCTTCGTCGGTCTGGCGGTACCGCATCTGCTGCGCCTGCTCGGCGTGCATGCGCATCGCTGGCTGGTACCGCTCGCGGCGCTTGCCGGAGGCACGCTGGTGACGCTGGCCGACACCGTCGCGCGCAGTGCGGCCGCACCGATCGAGATCCCGGTGGGCATTGCAACGGCGCTGCTCGGTGTACCGGTACTGCTTTGGCTGGTGGCGCGAACGCGATGACACTGTCGACGTCCGACCTCACCATTCAAGTCACCGGCCGCACGCTGCTGGAACGCGCCACGCTCTCATTCGAGTCCGGCCAGCTTTGGGCAGTGCTCGGTCGCAACGGCGCGGGCAAGACCCTGCTGCTGCGCACGCTCGCGGGGTTGCGCAAGCCCGATGAGGGGCTGGTCGCCATCGACGGCACGCCGGTCGCGACGATTGCCGCGCGTGCTCGAGCCCGCAGGCTCGCGTTGTTGTTGCAGGACGACACAGCCGACTACTGGGGATCGGTCCGCGAGTACGTGACGCTCGCCCGACTGCCCTATCGGAACGGAATGAGGTCACACCTCGCCTACACCACTAACGACTCGCACACCGGGACCGTCGAGCAGGTATTGTCGCTGCTCGAACTGGGTGGATTGGCCGAGCGGGCGTTTCGCACGCTTTCCGGGGGAGAACGCCAGCGTGCGCGACTGGCGCAGGTGCTCGCACAGGACACGCCGCGCATATTGCTCGACGAGCCGCTCAACCACCTCGATCTGGCGCATCAGGCGCTCACGCTGCGTGTTCTGTCACAGCTCGCCCGAGCGGGGCGCACGATCGTGTGCACCGTCCACGATCCGTTGCGGGCCCTGCCGCACTGTAGTCATGCACTGTTGATGTATGATTCCGGGCACTTCCAACAAGGCCCCATTGCGCAAGTCGTTACCCGCAAGTCGCTCGATACTCTGTACGGCTGCGCGGTAGAGGGGCCGATCCCTAAGCCCTGACCGATCGGACCACCGTTGATCAAACGGTTCATTCGCAAGGTATTCCGGCTTCCCGACGGCCGCAAACCGACTGTCGTTCCGCTCGAGAAGCACGGCATCACCCGCGATCGGATCAGCCCTGGCTCACGCAAGGTTTGTGAAGCACTGCGCGAAGCAGGCTTCGAGGCCTACGTCGTCGGCGGCGCGGTGCGCGATCTGATGCTGGGCGTGCAGCCCAAGGACTTCGACGTCGCCACCAATGCGACCCCCGAGGAAGTGCATCGCTGCATCCGGCGCTCGCGGCTGATCGGCCGGCGCTTCAAGCTCGTGCACGCCCTGTTCGGCAACGAAGTGGTCGAGGTGTCGACGTTTCGCGCGGAACACGCGTCCGAAACCGACGAGCACGGTCGCGTATTGCGCGACAACGTGTTCGGCAACCGCGAACAGGACGCCGCACGGCGCGACTTCACGATCAACGCGCTCTACTACGATCCGGCCACCGAAACGGTGCTCGACTTCCATCGCGGCGCGGCCGACCTCAAGCGCAAGAGCGTGCGCATGATCGGCGATGCCGAGCCACGCTATCGTGAAGATCCGGTGCGCATGCTGCGCGCAGTGCGCTTCGCCGCGAAGCTCGGCTTCGACATCGATCCGCAGACGCGCGAGCCGATCGGACGGCTGGCCCCGCTGGTCGAGAACGTCCCGGCAGCACGCCTGTTCGACGAGATGCAGAAGCTGCTTCTGTCGGGTCACGCGCATGCCTGCGTGCACCGGCTGCGCACCGAAGGGCTGCACCGCGGCATGCTGCCGATGCTCGATGTAATCCTCGAACAGCCGCTGGGCGAGAAGTTCGTCAATCTCGCACTTGAGCAGACCGACCAGCGCATCCGCGACGATCGCGGCGTGTCGCCCGCCTTCCTGCTCGCGGCGCTGCTGTGGCACGAGGTGCTGGCCGCGTGGAAAGCACGCCAGGATCGGGGTGAGCGCAGCATCCCCGCACTGCTCACCGCGATGGACGAAGTGCTCGACCAGCAAACCGACAAACTCGCGATCCCACGACGCTTCACCGCGACGATGCGCGAGATCTGGTCGCTGCAGCCGCGTTTCGAGGGCCGCGCCAACAAGCGGCCACTGCTCCTGTTGAGTCACCCGCGGTTTCGGGCGGCATTCGATTTTCTCGCGTTGCGCGCGGCCAGCGGCGAGGCCGCCGCCGAACTGGTCGAGTGGTGGACCCGGTTTCAGGAGGCTTCGGACGCCGAGCGCAGCGAAATGCTGGCACCACCGCGCGGCACGACTGAACGCAAGCGCCGGCGGCGTCGGCGTCGGCCCGCATCGGATCAGGGCGATCAGGCCGCAGCACCCGCCGGCAATCCAGCGCCGGAAGCGCTACCCCCAGGCAGCGGCGCCGCCTGAAGCGCCGCGCCGATGACGCGCGCTTACATCGCACTCGGTGCCAATCTTGGCGATCCGGTTGCGACGCTCGAGCAGGCCATCGATGCAATTGGCGCGCTGCCATCCACACTCGTGGTCAAGCGTTCGGGCTGGTACCGCTCCGCGCCGATCGGCTACGCCGCACAGCCCGATTTCATCAATGGCGTCATTGCCGTCGACACCAGCCTCGATGCCGAAGCTCTGCTGAGTGCTTTGCTCGCGATCGAGGATCGTCTCGGCCGCGTTCGCAGCTTCGACAATGCACCGCGAACGATTGACCTGGATGTCCTCCTCTATGGTGAGCTGGTGCAGGCCAGCGCAGCGCTCACCGTCCCTCATCCGCGAATGCACGAGCGCGCGTTCGTGCTCGCACCGTTGATCGAGATCGCCCCCGACATCTACATTCCCGGGCGCGGATCAGCGCAGCGCCTGATCGAGCAGTGCCGGGGTCAGCGCGTGGAGCGTATCGGGCAGGTGTGAGCCAGCACCCCGATCGCGGACAGCCTGATAAAGTCGCCGCCGCAACGATGTTGCGGCTGATAGAAGGTCGGAATCATCCGAGGGGTCGGCATCATTCGAGGGTCCGGATGCAAGTCGTAGAAACGATCGAGGCGCTGCGCGGTCTGCTGGCGGACCGACCGGGCATTGGCGTCGTTCCGACCATGGGCAATCTGCACACCGGACACGTGGAGCTGGTGCGCCAGTCGCGCGCGCACGCGCGCATTACCGTCGTAACGCTGTTCGTGAACCGGTTGCAGTTCGGCCCACGCGAGGACTTCGATCGCTATCCGCGCACCTTCGCCGCCGATTGCGCGCTGCTCGCCCGCGAGGGCGTCGATTACCTGTTTGCGCCCGACGAGAAAGAGCTGTATCCGCAACCGCAGTCGATGATGGTGGCGCCGGCCGCCGAGCTCGCCGACATTCTGGAAGGCGAGTTTCGACCGGGATTTTTCCGCGGCATGGCCACCGTCGTGCTGAAGCTCTTCAATATCGTGCAGCCGCGTTACGCGTTCTTCGGCAAGAAGGACTACCAGCAGCTGCGCATCATCGAGCGCATGGTCCGCGAACTGAATCTGCCGATCAACGTCGTCGCCGTGGATACGATCCGCGCGGACGACGGCCTGGCACTGTCTTCGCGCAATAGTTATCTGTCGGAGGCCGAGCGCGACGAGGCCACGCGCCTGCATAGCACGCTGCACGACGTGGCCGCTGCAATCGTTCACGGCGAGCGGCAGTTCGCCCCGCTGGAAGCGCAGGCAGTCGCGACGCTGCGCGCACATGGCTGGCAGCCCGACTACATCAGCGTGCGCCGTCAGCATGATCTGGCACCACCCGCGGCGGACGATCGCGCGCTGGTAATTGTCGCAGCGGCGCGCCTGGGCAACACGCGCCTCATCGACAACATCGAAATCACCGCTTGAGTCGGGTTGCAACTGCAGTCGCGCCGAGTGGGCATGGCGTGATCCCGGACTGATTACGCACGATTGACGCGTGCGGTCGTTCGCAACGGCCAGACGGCACACAGCAGCACCAAGCAGCAATCCCAGCCGCGAGATCTGCCGAAAAACGTCCGCGAACCCGCGCAATTCGCTGGTGGCCCGCGTTGGCGCGTCAATCGGGTCGGATCGAGTCGAGCGAGGCTCGTGATGCGTTTGGCATGGGCTTTGCGCCGACGCTAAAGAACCACACGTCGTTTGTTCGCGGTCCGTATGCGCGAACGCGGCGCATGCGCGAAATCCCACACCGGTTCCACCTGCCGCGGCCTGCCTCGGTTCACCCCGCCAATTGCTTCACGAGTGTGCCGGCATGTCCGCGCAGCTGGCCCAGGCGTTGCATTTGATGTGGTCAATCGAACAGCGAATGCGGAACCTGCGGAGCCAACCAATCATGTACGACCTGCTCATCTTGGTGGGCTTAAGCCTGATCGCGGCATCGTTCATGCTGCGGATGCAGCGCAAGCAGGGCCGGCCGCGCGACGAAGTCAGCGACAAGCCCACGCCGGCACCGATTCAGCAGCGCGTTGAGATGCCTGCGCTGGACCGCGGCGCAAATGACGATTCGCTGCGCGCCGTACCGCGCGACTCACGATTCGCGTTCGTGTCGAGCTTCGGGGTGCGACCGGACAAGCTGCGCGAACTGCACGTCTACACCTGCATGGGTCGGATGGAGCAGTTCCCCGAGAAGGTGGAAGCGTTGCTGCGCAAGCTGTATGCGAATGGCCACGCAGTGGGCACAGAGATGATGGCACTCGTCAATCACGGACGGGTGCTCGCAGAAGGCGAGGCGATTTATGTCGCCGTGGAGCGGGACGAAAGATCCAATCGCGATCGCACGATCGCATTCTTGGACCGTCACCGCTCCTGCTAGAAGAGCTCACAGGGAGGGGAGCGTTTTCGGGCGGCGCAAGCCGCCCTTTTTTTTTGCCCTCGGCCGATGCGATCGAGCCGGCTCAGGACCACCGGGCGCGCAGTCGAGGATCAACGATACCCTTCGGCGCGTGCGGCACGCTGCCGCAGTGAAGCGGGTGGCGCGAAGCGCGGTCCGAATTTCTTGGCCAGCACATCAGCACGCTCCACGAACTTCGCCACGCCGACGTGGTTGATGAACTGCAACGCACCGCCGGTCCAGGCCGGAAAGCCGATGCCGAAGATCGAACCGATGTTGGCATCGTGTGCCGACATCAACACGCCTTCATCCAGACACCGCACCGTCTCGATCGCCTGGCGATAGAGCAGCCGGTCCTTCAGTTCGTCGAAGTAATAAGTCACGCCACCCTGGCCGAATGCCTGCGCCAGGCCCGGCCACAGATTCTTCTTGCCATCAGCGGGGTAGTCGTAGAAACCGCCACCGCCCGCGCGCCCCGGGCGCTTGAACTCGCGCACCATGCGCTCGAACACTTCCTCGCCGGGTTCGACCTGGTAGCGCTGACCTTCAGCCGCGAGATCCGCTTTGATCTGCTCGGTAACGTGCAACGCGAGCGACATGGAGGCCTCGTCGATGACCGCGAGCGGCCCCACCGGCATGCCGGCCATCCTGCCTGCGTTCTCGATCACCGCAGGCGGAATGCCTTCGGCGAGCATCGCTGCGCCCTCGCGCACGAACGTCCCGAACACGCGGCTGGTGAAGAATCCGCGCGCATCGTTCACCACGATCGGCGTCTTGCCGATGGCGAGCACGTAGTCGTAGGCCTTGGCCAGCGTCTGCAGCGAAGTCCTTTCGCCCTTGATGATCTCGACCAGCCGCATGCGGTCGACCGGTGAGAAAAAGTGCAGCCCGATGAACCGATCCGGTTGGATCGACGCTTTGGCCAGCCCGGTGATCGGCAAGGTGGAAGTATTGGACGCAAACACTCCGCCCGCGGCCAGATGCGGCTCGGCCTCCTTGGTGACCTGGGCCTTGAGCTCGCGCTGCTCGAACACCGCTTCGATGATGAGATCGCAGCCGGCAAGCGCGGAGTACTCGCCCGTCGGTTCGATGCGGCTCAGCGTCGCCGCCGCTTCCGGCTCGGTCAGGCGCCCATCCTTCAGCCGCCGCGCGAGCAGCTTCTCGCTGTACTGCTTGCCGGTCTGCGCACGCTCGATCGATACGTCCTTCAGCACGCACGCAATGCCACGCGACGCGTTCGCCCACGCGATGCCGCTGCCCATCATGCCGGCACCGAGGATGCCCACCTTGCTCACCTTCCAGCGCGGCACATCCTTCGGCCGCGACGCGCCGGAGCGGATCGCGTTCAGGTTGAAGAAGAACGTGTTGATCATGTTGCGCGCGACTTGCCCGGTTGCCACCTTGGCCAGATAGCGCGACTCGATGCGAAGCGCGGTATCGAAATCGACCTGCGCGCCCTCGACCATGGTCGCGAGAATCGCCTCGGTGGCCGGATACAGCCCGCGCGTCTTCTCGAACAACATCGCCGGCGCACCGACGAGCAACTGCGCAACCTTCGGCGTCGACGGCCCGCCGCCGGGTAACCGATAGCGCTCTTCGTCCCACGGCTGCTTTGACGTGGGATGCTCCGCGATCCACTCGCGCGCAAGCTGCACCATCTCGGTGGGCGATTGCGCCAGCGCATGCACCAGACCGAGCTTGGCCGCTTCGCGCGGACCGAAGAGGCGCCCTTCGACCAGATAGGGGAAGGCCTGCTCGAGCCCCAGCAAGCGGACCATCTTGGTGATGCCCGAGGCCCCCGGCAGGAGCCCCAGCGTGACTTCGGGCAATCCGAGCTGAATCGAAGGATCGTCCACGCAGATGCGATGGTGGCCGGCTAGCGCGACCTCCCAGCCACCGCCAAGTGCGCTGCCGTTGATGCACGACACCACCGGCTTGCCGAGCCGCTCGAGCGCGCGCAAGTCCTTCTTCATGCCTTCGATCTCTTGGAAGAACTTCTGCCCGTCGCGCTCGGTGAGCCGCATCAGTTCGTTCAACTCGGCGCCGGCGAAGAACGTTTTCTTCGCGGAGGTCAGCAGTACGCCCGCGATCGCGTCGTTCTCGGCCTGCAGACGTTGCACGGTTTCATGCAACGCGGACTGCCATGCGGCGGACATCGTGTTCACCGCTGCGTCGGGTGAATCGAAAGTGATGGTGACGACGTTGTGCGCGTCTTTCTCGTAGCGGATCGGAGACATCCACAATTCCTCAAGAAACTCGATGCGCGATTCGCGCATCGCAAACTCGGCTCCCTCCCCCTCTAGGCGCGAAGCGGCGCGAGAGGGGCGAGGGCGGGGGGCGGGGGAGCGACCTGGGTGGCGGGGGCGGGGAGCGACCTGGGTAGCGGGGGAGCGCCTACACTCTTTCAATGATGGTGGCGATGCCCATGCCGCCGCCGACACACAATGTGGCCAGCCCGAAGCGCAGCTTGCGACGCTCCAGTTCGTCGAGCAGCGTGCCGAGGATCATCGCGCCGGTAGCCCCGAGCGGATGGCCCATCGCGATCGCCCCACCGTTCACATTGACCTTCTCCTCGGGCACGCCCAGTTCCTTCATGTACTTGAGCGGCACCGCAGCGAACGCTTCGTTGACTTCGAACAGGTCGATCTGATCGATCGTCATCTTCGCCTTGGCCAGCACCTTGCGCGTGGCGGGCATCGGCCCGGTCAGCATGATGGTGGGATCGGAGCCGGTGAGCGCGGTGGCGACGACCCGCGCGCGCGGCGTGAGACCGAGCGCCCTCGCCTTCTCTTCGCTGCCGATCAATACAGCGGCCGCGCCGTCGACGATTCCCGAGGAGTTTCCTGCGGTGTGCACGTGGCGGATCTGCTCGACCATCGGGTACTTGCGGATCGCCACCGCATCGAAGCCCATCGCGCCGATCTGCTCGAACGACGCCTTGAGCGAACCGAGTGCCTCCAGCGTTGTGCGCGGTTTGATGAATTCGTCATGATCGAGAATGGTGTCGCCGATCATGTCCTTCACCGGCACCAGCGACTTCGCGAACCGCCCGGCCTCGCGCGCTGCGGCGGCGCGTTGCTGCGACCGCAGCGCATAAGCATCGACATCCTGACGCGCGAAATCGTCCAGCGTGGCGATCAGATCGGCACCGATGCCTTGCGGAATGAACGCGGTGTCGAAGCTGGTCTTCGGATCGAGCGCCCAGGCGCCGCCGTCGGAGAGCATCGGTACGCGCGACATCGATTCCACGCCGCCGGCCACCACCAGATCCTCCCAGCCCGACTTCACTTTCTGCGCGGCCATGTTCACCGCCTCGAGACCCGATGCGCAGAAGCGGTTGAGCTGCACGCCGGCCACGCGCCAATCCCATCCCGCCGCGAGCGCCGCCGCTTTGGCGATGCACCCGCCCTGATCACCGATCGGCGTGACGCAACCCATCACCACGTCTTCGACTTCGCCAGTATCGAAATCGTTGCGCGCCTGCAGCGACTGCAGCACGCCTGACAGCAGCGTCACCGGCTTCACTTCATGCAGCGAGCCGTCGCGTTTGCCGCGGCCGCGCGGGGTGCGGATCGCATCGAGGATCATCGCTTCGGACATGACGGTTCTCCATGGAAACGTTTGATGCATCATACCGTGCTACGTGACACTGACCGCCGTCCGGGCCACCTCCCGCTCATGCCTGTTATTGCCTCCCGGCTCGATGTGCGCTCGGCCAGCTTCGAGCGCAATCGCGCCCACACGCTTGCGCTGCTCGAGCGGCTACGCAGCCTTGAATCGCGCACCCACGCCGCCTCGGCAAAGGCCGAGCCGCTGTTCAGTCGGCGCGGCCAGCTTCTTCCGCGCGCGCGTGTTTCGCGACTCCTCGATCCCGGTGCGCCGTGGCTCGAACTCTCATCGATGGCGGGCTATCGGCTCGACACGCCCGATGCCGACAAGAGCGTGCCCGGCGGCGGCGTGATCGCAGGCATCGGCTACGTATCGGGCACGCGGGTGCTGGTGCTCGCCGACGACGCCGGCATCGACGCCGGTGCGATCCAGCCGCGCGGGCTGGAAAAGATCCTGCGCGCCCAGGCAATCGCCCTGGACAACAAGCTGCCGTTCATCCATCTCATCGAATCGGCGGGCGCCAATCTGCTGCGCTATCAGGTCGAGACGTTCATTCGCGGCGGCGGTTTGTTCTACAACCTCGCACGCCTGTCGGCCGCCGGCATCCCGGTGATCGGCGTCGTGCATGGCTCATCCACTGCGGGTGGTGCCTACATGACCGGCCTGTCGGACTACGTGATCATGGTGCGCGACCGGGCGCGCGCGTTTCTCGCCGGGCCGCCGTTGCTCAAAGCCGCCACCGGCGAAATCGCCACGGAAGAAGCACTCGGCGGGGCGACGATGCACGCCGCGGTGTCCGGCACGGCCGAGTATGTCGGCGAGGACGACGCCGATGCGTTGCGCATCGCGCGCGAGCTGGTCGGCAAACTCGGCTGGGGCACCGCGCAGCCGGCGCAAGGCAAGCCGCCGCGTTTCGCCGCCGACGAGTTGCTCGGCGTGATGCCGGTCGACTACAAGCATCCCGTCGACATGCATGAGGTGATCGTGCGCATCGTCGACGATTCGGACTTTCTCGCCTACAAGGCCGACTATGGCGCGGCCACCGTTGTCGGTCACGCCAGCGTCCAGGGCCAGCGCGTCGGCATCCTCACCAACAACGGTCCGCTCGATCCGGCCGGCGCCGCGAAGGCCACGCAGTTCATCCAGGCGTGCTGCCAGAGCGGCACCGCGTTGCTCTACCTGCAGAACACCACCGGGTACATCGTCGGCGTGGCCTCTGAAGAGGCCGGCATGATCAAGCACGGCTCGAAGATGATCCAGGCGGTGTCGAACGCAGCCGTCCCCTCGATCACGATCATGTGCGGCGCCTCGTTCGGTGCGGGCAATTACGGCATGTGCGGGCGCGGATTTCAGCCGCGATTCCTGTTTGCCTGGCCCAACGCCGTGACCGCGGTGATGGGCGGGGAACAGGCCGCGCTCACCATGGCGATCGTCGCCGAGGCCGGGGCGAAGCGTCGCGGTCAGCCGGTGGATCAAGCCGCCATCGACGCGCTGCGCGGCAAAATCATCGAGACGTTCGAGCGCCAGCAGGATGCGTTCGCGTTGTCGGCGCTGCTGCTGGATGACGGCATCATCGATCCGCGCGACACGCGCAATGCGGTCGGCTTCGCGCTGTCGGTGTGCAACGAAGCCGATCGACGCACGGTGCAGCCGATGCAATTCGGCGTGTCGCGGATCTGACCAAGGAAGTCGAACCATGCAACTCACCCACGAACACGAAGAGCTCGCGCGCAATCTCAAGCGCTTCATCGACCAGGAGATCAATCCGCACGTCGACGAATGGGAAGCTGCGGAGATCTATCCGGCCAAGCAGATCTTCAAGAAGCTGGGCGCGCTTGGCTTTCTCGGCCTGACCAAGCCCACCGAGTATGGCGGTGCCGGTCTGGACTGGTCGTACGCGATGGTGATGGCCGAGACGCTCGGGTACATCCGTTGCGGCGCGGTGCCGATGTCGATCGGCGTGCACACCGACATGGCCACACCTGCGTTGACCCGCTTCGGGTCCGATGCGTTGCGTCGCGAATTCCTCGCGCCGGCAATCGCCGGCGACATGGTGTCGTGCATCGGCGTGTCGGAGCCCGGTGCCGGGTCGGACGTCGCCTCGATCAAGACCACCGCACGCAAGGATGGCGACGACTACGTCATCAACGGCGGCAAGCTGTGGATCACCAACGGCATCCAGGCCGATTGGATCTGCCTGCTCGCCAACACCTCGGCGGGCGCGCCGCACAAGAACAAGTCGCTGATCATCGTGCCGATGAAAACGAAGGGCGTGTCGATCGCCAACAAGATCCGCAAGATCGGCATGATGGCTTCCGACACCGCGCAGATCCACTTCGATGACGTGCGCGTGCCGCAGCGCCATCGCATCGGCGAAGAAGGCCTGGGCTTCGGCTACCAGATGCTGCAGTTCCAGGAAGAGCGCTTGTGGGCCGCTTCCAAGCTCCTGCGCGGCCTGCAGAACTGCATCGACGACACCGTCGCCTACACGCGTGAGCGCAAGCTGTTCGGCAGCACCGTGCTCGATCAGCAGTGGGTGCACTATCACCTCGCCGAGTGCCAGACCGAACTCGAAGCGCTGCGATCGATGGTCTATCGCGCCGTTGATCTCTATGTGCGCGGCGAGGACGTCACCACGCTCGCGTCGATGGCCAAGCTCAAGGCCGGCCGGCTCGCACGCACCATTCCCGACACCTGCCTGCAGTATTGGGGCGGCATGGGCTTCACCTGGGACAACCCGGTCTCGCGCATGTATCGCGACGGGCGGCTGACCTCGATCGGCGGTGGTGCCGACGAAGTGATGCTCGCGATCATCGCCAAGCGCATGGGCATCCTGCCCGGCCCGCCTGCGAAGCACTGAATGCGGAGCGCACCGTGAGCCGCGCGCTCAATCTGCGTCCGTTCCGCTCGCTGCTCATCGCCAATCGCGGCGAGATTGCGTGCCGCATCGCCACGACCGCTCGCACGATGGGCAAGCGCGTGATCGCGGTGTACTCAAGTGCCGATGCGAATGCGCTTCACGTGCAAAGCGCCAATGCGGCGATCGAGATCGGCAGCGCATTGCCAGCGGAGTCGTATCTGAACATCGACGCGATTCTCGCGGCCGCGCGCGACAGCGGTGCCGAGGCGATCCATCCCGGCTACGGTTTTCTGGCAGAGAACGATCGATTCGCGCAAGCGGTGCTCGAAGCGGGTCTGGTTTGGGTCGGGCCGCCGCCTGACGCGATGCGCGCGATGAGCAGCAAGGCAGGCGGCAAGCGACTGGCGCGGCAGCTGAGCGTTCCGGTCCTCGCCGGCTACGACGGTGACGATCAGGCCGACGCGACGTTGCGACATCAAGCGCACGCGATCGGCTTTCCGCTGCTTATCAAGGCATCGGCGGGCGGCGGTGGTCGCGGCATGCGCCTGGTGCACGACGCAGCGGCGTTCGATGCCGCATTGGCGAGCGCGCGCGCTGAAGCCCTGGCCGCCTTCGGCGATGACACGCTGATCCTGGAACGCGCCTTGAGCGACGCCCGGCACGTCGAGGTGCAGATCTTCGCCGACGCGCACGGTGCGTGCGTGCACCTGGGTGAGCGCGACTGTTCGGTGCAACGGCGTCATCAGAAACTGATCGAAGAATCGCCCGCACCCAATCTGTCGAGCGCGACGCGCGAGGCGATGTGCCGTCACGCGGTCGAACTCGCGCGCGCGATCGGCTACGTCGGCGCTGGAACGATGGAGTTCCTGCTCGATGCCGATGAGCGTTATGCGTTCATGGAGATGAACACGCGCCTGCAGGTGGAGCATCCGGTCACCGAGGCACGCACCGGCATCGATCTGGTCGAGTGGCAACTGCGTGTGGCGGCAGGCGAAGCGTTGCCGAAGGCCCAGCATGAGATCACCTTCAGCGGGTACGCAATCGAGTTGCGGCTGTGCGCCGAAGATGCGGCCCGTGATTTCACCCCGCAAAGTGGCACGTTGACGCGCTGGTCGCCACCGGTCTACGCGCAACCCTTCGCCCATCACGCCGGCTTGCGCCTGGACAGCGCCATCCACGCCGGGGCCGAGATCTCGCCCTACTACGACTCCATGATCGCCAAGCTGGTCGCGCACGCCGGCACGCGCGACGCAGCACGCGAGCAACTGGCCGCGGCCCTGGACACGTTCGTCGTGTTCGGTGTCGTCACCAATCAGGCGCTGCTCGCGCGCGTGTTGCGCGATGCGACATTCGCCGCCGGCCGGATGGATACGACGTATCTGGCACGCCACCGCGACCGTCTTGCTGCTCTCCCACCGCTGCGCGAAGCGGCGACTGTCGCGGCCGTGCTGTGGTGCCTGGACCACGCACGCGCGTCCGGATTCGGCGAGTGGGCGCACTGGAGCAACGCGCTCGCGCATCGTGCACATCTAGCGTTGCGCGCCAGCGACGAGGTGGTCCGATTGCAGGTCGAGCGCACAGCGCGGGGGTTCGAGGTGATCGCAGCCCCCGCACGTGCACGAATTCCCAGTGCGGGTGCGTCGACGCAGACACCGTCATCGACCAGCGACGATGGCCCCCCGATCCTCGTCGAGGTGCTCGCATTCGAGCGCGAGCAAGCGACGGTCCGCTTGGCGCACTCGCGAGTGCAACGCGCCGTGCCCTATACCCGCTCCGACAGAACGATTGCGCTGCAATGGAACGGCCATGCATTCGATCTGAGCGAACACATCGATGCAGGCACCGCCCAGCGCGACGGCGACACGCTCGATGGACGCATCCTGGCGCCGATGACCGGACGAGTCGTGGCGGTACACGTCGCGCCGGGTGCCGAGGTCGCGAAAGCCGCGCCGCTCCTCGCGTTGTCGGCGATGAAGATGGAGCATGTCCTGAGCGCGCCGGCGGATCTGTTGGTCTCGTCCATGCACGTGTCGATCGGCGACCAGGTTCGTCCCGGGCAGTTGCTGATGGAGTTCGTCGCGCGATAGGCGCGCCTGTCGGAAGAACACAGATTCCATGCGCCAACGCCGCCTGCCGACCGGTGGGCGGCTGGAATCGACCGGTATCGGCCCGATTGTTCTGACCAGGACTATCCTGGTTCGGACCAGGCCCGCCCCCCCGACGGATCGCTTGACGCCGCCCCCCGATAATGGGAATATTTTCCCAATTACTGGTTTTGGGCTCGGACCTTTCAGGATATTTCGGGCGACCCTGATCCAGCAGCACACCAAGCGGCACGAGGCCAGGCATCACCCATCGTGCCTGCAATGCGCGGGGGCGCTCGCGGCCATCAGGTGGTGGCCGCATCGATCGACGCAACGAGGACTTGGATCTATGCACGGCGGCGTTCTCTCATCGCCTGTCACAGCTGCGGAACAAGCGGACGCCGCACCAACGGACCGCAACCGGCCGCGACCGTTCAATCTGACGCGTTGGTTCGCGCTGGTGAGCCTGATCTCGATCGTCGTGCTGGTGTCGGTGTCGGCGGTGCTCGTCTCGCGCCTGTTCGTCGAGCAGATGCTGCGCCGTGACGCCGAGGTCGGCATGGCCTTCATCCAGTCGCTGACCCGCTCCGCCCGCGCCGATTCGTACTTCAGCGGACCGGCCACGGCGCCTGATGCGCGGCGCATGGAAGAGTTCTTCGAGCGCATCACCACCATGCCCGACGTGCTTCGAGCGAACGTCTACACGCGCAACCGCACCATCATCTGGTCGAGCAATCCGCAGGCGATTGGCCGGCAGTTCGAACTCAATCCCGAGCTCGATGCGGCGTTGCGCGGCGAGCTGTCGGTCGAGGCCGACATCCTCGAGCACCGCAGCTACATGAAGCCCGAGCACGTCTTCTTCGGATCGACGATGCGCGATTTCGTCGAAAACTACATCCCGGTGTGGGACGAGCAGAACCGCCAGGTGATCGGCGTGGTCGAGCTGTACAAGGAACCGCGCGCCCTGTACCAGACACTCCGTCGCGCGATGCGTCTGATCTGGCTGTGCGCGCTGTTGGGCGGGTTGCTGCTGTTCGGCGGCCTGTTCTGGATCGTGCGGCGTGCCGATCGCGTGATCACGCAACAAGCGGCGCAACTGGCGGCCAACGAGTCGTTCACTGCGATCGGCGAGATGACGGCGGTGGTCGCCCATGGCATCCGCAACCCGCTCTCTTCGATCCGATCCTCGGCCGAACTGCTGGGCGTCACGCACGGTGCCGCCGGTCGCGAGCATTGCATCGAGATCATGCAGGAGGTCGACCGCATCGAGCTGGGTGTGCGCAGCCTGGTCACCTATACGCAAGTCACCGACGACCCTACCGGACGGGTCGACGTCAACGAGCTGGCGCAGGACGCGATCGCCGAATTCACACGCGACGCCGAGCGCCTGCACATCGCGATCCAATGGCGTCTGGGCGAACGTCTGCCGAGCGTGAAGGGCGACGCGGCGCTGCTGCGGCAGGTGTTCGCCTCGCTCATCGCCAACGCCATCGAAGCCATGCCCGGCGGGGGCACGCTCACCGTGCGCACCGCGCGAGCCGCGCGCGCCGATCACGGCGACGCGATCGAACTGTCGATCGACGACACCGGCATCGGCATCGCTCCCGATCAGCTCGAGCGCCTGTTCGTGCCGTTCCAGTCGACCAAGAAGCACGGCATGGGCGTGGGTCTGCCACTGGTGCGTCGCGTGCTGCAACGCTTCGGCGGCACCATCGCGATGCGCAGTCAGGTCGGCATCGGCACCTCCGCCACGGTCACCCTGAAGGCGGCCTGAACGATGCCCTGTCCGGTCCTGTTGGTGGAAGACGAAGCAACGCTGGCCAAGAACATCCGCGCCTATCTGCAGCGCTTCGACTACAACGTGCATGTCTGCGCCTCGGGCGAAGCGGCGCTGCGCGAGCTGCCCGGTCTCGCCCCCGCTGCCGTGCTGCTCGACTACAACCTGCCTGGGCTGAACGGCCTGCAGCTGCTCGATCGCATCCGCGCGCGCGATCGCAACGCCAAAGTGGTCATGGTGACCGGCTTCGGCAGCGAGCGGGTGGCCGTCGACGCGATGAAATCGGGCGCGGATGACTACCTCACCAAGCCGCTCGAGCTGGGCAAGCTGCGCGAAACACTCGATCGCCTGCTCAAGGACGTGAGGGCAGCCGAACCGCAACCGGCGCGGCCGGGCGGACTCGACCGGTTGATCGGCGAGTCGACGACGATGCAGGCGCTCAAGACGCGCATCCGCCAGGTCATCAGCGCGGAAAAACAGCTGGCCGACAGCGACGCACCGGCGGTGCTGATCACCGGAGAAACCGGCACCGGCAAGGAGCTCGTCGCGCGCGCCATGCATTTCGACGGCGAACGCAGCGCGCAACCGTTCATCGAGGTCAACTGTTCGGGCATTCCGTCGAATCTGCTCGAAGCCGAGCTGTTCGGATTCGAGCGCGGCGCCTTCACCGACGCCAAGGAGCAGAAGCCCGGTCTGATCGAAGCCGCCGATGGCGGCACGTTGTTTCTCGACGAGGTAGGTGAGATCGAGCCCAGCGCCCAGGCCAAGCTGCTCAAGCTGCTGGAAGACAAGCAGGTGCGCCGGCTGGGCAGCGTGCGCGAACGCAAGGTCAACGTGCGCATCATCGCCGCCACCAATCGCGACCTGGAACAGCTGGTGCGCGAGGGCAGGTTCCGCGCCGACCTCTACTTTCGCCTGCGCATCATCCAGATCGGCCTGCCGGCGCTGCGCGAGCGCGACGGCGACGCGGCGTTACTCGCCGCGCATTTTCTCGAGGTGCATCGCACCCGATACGGCAGGCCCGACTTGCAATTCAGCTCTGCTGCCATGCAGGCGCTGCAACAGTACGACTGGCCCGGCAACGTGCGCGAATTACGCAACCTGATCGAGCAGTCGGTCGTCATGGCCACCGGCCACACGATCGATGCAATCGACCTCGCACTGGGTACGACCGAGGCGCAATCCGTGGCGCAGCCCGCAACGCAAGAAGAGGCGCACGCGCTCGCCCCTGCTGCGCTCAATCTGCATCGCGTCGAACGCGATCTGCTGGTCGCCGCCCTGGAGCGTAGCCACGGCAACGTCTCGCGCGCGGCGCGCCTGCTCGGTATCTCGCGCGACACCCTGCGCTATCGCATCGAGAAGTATCGGCTGTAAGCCGCTTCCTGCTCTGCGTAATCCCGCGCCGCGCTGACGCGCGCGCTTCTCTGCGCGTGCGTCTCTGGACGCGTGTTTCTCATTGCGCTTCTCTGCGTGCGTGTCTGTACACGCGCGCTTCTCGTCGCGCGACGCGGCGTGCGCGTTCCACGTGGTTGCGCCCGATACACAACCTGCGTGAGATCCCCAATTGATTGGGGATGTCTGGGGCATATCCCCCAACGCAAACCGACGCAGCATCCCACTCGCACGCACGCGCACACCCACACGACGCGCACGCACAACTTTTTTCTTCTGATCGAACAAGCGCTTGCGCATGCGCGCCGCCGTCGAACGCGGTTCCGGACCGCCCGCTGGCACGGTCGCTGCAATACATCGGGCATTGCAACGAATGCAGCGACGGCACCCTCCCATGCGCAAAGTACTGATCTACTCGCACGACACCTTCGGCCTGGGCAACATCAAGCGCATGCTGGAGATCGCCCGGCATCTGGTGAGCGACGATCCGGACACCTCGGTGTTGATCCTCACCGGCTCGCCGATGCTGCACGCGTTCCGCATCCCCGCGCGCATCGACTACGTCAAGCTGCCGAGCCTCGCACGCACGCGCAACGGCGAGTACACGGTGAAGTTCCTGTCGCTGCACTATCAGGACACCGTCCGGCTGCGTGCCAACCTGATCCTGAGCACCGTGCTCGACTTCCAGCCCGACCTGATCCTGGTCGACAAGAAGCCCTTCGGCGTGGGCAACGAGCTGGCACCGGCCCTCGACGTGCTGCAGCGTCGCACCTATCGGCCGCGCACCGTGCTGCTGCTGCGCGACATCCTCGACAGTCCGGAGGCGACGCGCGCGGTCTGGAACAAGAACGGCTACTTCGGTGCGATCGAGTCGCACTACGATCGCGTGCTGATCGTCGGTTCACCCGAGATCTTCGACGCACGCCAGGAGTACGGCTTTCCCGAAGCCGCCGCCGCCAAGGTGCGGTTCTGCGGCTACATCGGGCGTGAACGCGGACGCACGCCGCGCGAAGCACAGCGCGCAATCCTTGGCGCGGACGTGCGTCCGCTCGTTCTGGCCTCGGCCGGCGGCGGCGAAGACGGGTTCGAGCTGCTCAACTGCTATCTCGACGCGCTGCACTACGCCCCGCAGCACAGTGCCTATCAAAGCGTCGTGCTGTGCGGCCCGGAGATGGCCGAGGCACAGCGGCAGCAGTTGCACAACAAGGCACGCGCGCTGGGCAGCGGCCGCTCGGTGCGCGTCATCGACTTCAGCGACGACATGATGAGCCTGGTCGACGCGGCCGATCTGACGGTGTCGATGGGCGGCTACAACACCGTGTGCGAGCTGCTCACGCTCAGGAAGCGCGCGATCGTCGTGCCGCGCACGCGTCCGGTGCAGGAGCAGTGGATCCGGGCCGAGCGCATGGCGCGTCTGGGGCTGCTGCGTGCACTGCATCCGGAGCACCTCACGCCCAAGAGCCTGCACGCGGCGCTGACCGAGGAGCTCGGACAACGCAACGTCATCCGGCAGGCGCTGCATCAGATCGATCTCGGTGGCCTGCGCGGAGTGGGCGACGCCCTGGCCGAGTTGCGCGAGCACGACAGCAGCGCCGCGGCGAGTTACTACGCACCGATCCCGGCGCTCGCCCAATGACCGTCCTTACTCGCAACATCTCGACGCGCGATCCCCGGCGCGGCCACGCCCCGATCGGGTTGCTGCTCAAAACCTATCCGAAACTCTCCGAGACGTTCGTGCTCGGCGAGATCCTGGGGTTGGAAGCGCTGGGCGTGCCACTGGCGATCTTCTCGCTGCAGCAGCCCACCGACGCGTTCGCGCACGCCCAGGTGGGCAAGGTGCGGGCCGCGGTCCGATACGTCACGCAGCCGGCGCGATCAGCGATGGCGCAGGCGATTGCCGCGCACGCGCGCGTGCTCGCCAGGCATCCCCGCGGCTATCTGCGCGCGCTGCGTGAGACGGTCGGTTCACGCGAACCGGACCGCTGGTCCCGCTTCGTGCATGCCGGCATGCTGGCCAACGAACTAGAAGCCCAGCGCATCCGTCACGTGCACGCGCACTTCGCGAGCGAACCCGCTGCACTCGCCGCCGTGGCCGCTACCATGATCGGCGGCACCTACAGCATCTCCGCGCACGCGAAGGACATCTACATGTCCGACCCGGTCGCGTTGGCGCAGCGCCTGCGCGGTGCGCAGTTCACGGTGACGTGCACCGAATACAACCGCCACCATCTGCAGCGGATCGGCGGTCCCGGCGCGAGCGTGCACCGGATGTACCACGGCATCGATCTGGAGCGCTTCGCGCGCCGCACCGGTCCGCAGGGTCGCAATCAGGTGCAGCCGCCGGTGATCCTGAGCGTCGGCCGGCTGCGCGAGAAGAAGGGCTTCCCTACACTGATCGAAGCCTGCGCGCAGCTGGTGGCGCGGCAGGTGCCGTTCCGCTGCGAGATCATCGGCTACGGCCCGGACGAAGCGGTGCTGCGTGCGCGCATCGTCGCGCTCGGGCTGTCGCACTGCATCCATCTGCTGGGCAAGCGCGCGCAGCACGAAGTGATCGAGGCCTACGCGCGCGCGACGCTGTTCGTGCTGCCGTGCCAGATCGGCGCCGACGGCGACCGCGACGGCATTCCGAACGTGCTGCTCGAAGCCATGTCGATGCAGCTGCCGGTAATCAGCACGCCGGTCTCGGGCATCCCCGAAGTCATCGAGCACGACCGCAACGGCCTGCTGGTGCCGGCACAGGATGTCGGTGCGCTCGCCCACGCGATGGAGCGACTCATCATGAATCCGGCGCAGCGCGCAGCACTCGGTATGCGCGCGCGCGACACCGTCGCCCGGCAGTTCTCCAACGCCCGCAACCTGGTGCTGGTGCGTGATCTGCTCACCCAGGCGAGCCGTGCCCCCTCGATGGATCGGGCCGCGGTCACCGCCGAGAGACAACAACATGCGAGCTGATACACCCATGCGCGACACCTCGGTTGCTGCCGGTGAGGTGGGCTACATCCTCAAGGGCTTTCCGCGGCTGACAGAGACCTTCATCGCCAACGAGATCCATCTGCTGGAGCAGATGGGCCTGGGACTGCGCCTGTATTCGATCAAACCCGGCGAGCACGACAAGGTGCAAGGCGTGGTCGCGCGAATCCGGGCCCCGTTGTTGCAGATCCCGAATGCGAGCGGCATCTCCGATCGCAGCCTGGCCGGCTGGCTGGTCGAGAACTTCACCCGCTTCGCCGGCGCCCATGCGCGCCTGGCGCTGCACCGACCGTTGCGCTACGCGGCCACGCTCGCGCGCGCGGTGGCGATGGCGTGGCGCTATCGCAAATCCACGCTCGCACCGCGCAAGGTGTTCATCAAGGAGTTCGTGCAGGCCGGATCGATCGCCGCCGCGCTGCTCGATGCACCGGGCGTGCGCCATCTGCACGGCCACTTCTGCCATGGCGCGACCACGGTCACCTGGTTCGTCAGCGGTCTGACCGGCTTGCCGTTCAGCTTCACCGCGCACGCCAAGGACATCTATCAGGCCGGACTCAATCCAGGCGACCTGCTGGCCCGCAAGATGCAGGCGGCGCGCTTCATCGCCACCTGCACGGCCGCCAACGAACAGCATCTGCGCGGCGTGTGTCCGTCGTGTCGCACCGTGCACACGATCTACCACGGGCTCGACCTGCATCGCTTCGGCCGCGCCATGCGTGGCGGCACCGACCGCAACGACGCGCCGCCGCTGGTGCTAGCAGTGGGCCGGCTGGTCGAGAAGAAGGGTTTCGACGTGCTGATCGAGGCCTGTGCCCGCGTGCGCGACGCAGGCGTGGCGTTTCGTTGCGAGCTGATCGGTGAAGACGGCGGCATGGCCGAACGCTTGCGTGCGGCGATCGATCGCCTGCAGCTGGGCGAGATGGTCAGCCTGCACGGCGCCGTGACGCAGGACGAATTGGTGGATTGGTATGCCCGCGCCGCCGTGTTCGCCCTGCCCTGCCTGGTGACCGACGACGGTGATCGCGACGGCATCCCCAACGTGCTGGCCGAGGCGATGGCAACCGGGCTGGCGGTGGTGTCGACGCCGATCTCGGGCATCCCGGAGCTGGTCGACGACGGCCGCGACGGCCTGCTGGTCGCCGATCGCGACGCCGGTGCACTGGCAGGTGCACTGCAGCGGCTGCTGACCGACCAGGCGCTGCGCGAACGCCTCGGTGCGCGCGCGTCGCAAAAGGTGCACGAACGATTCGATGCGCGCATCACCACGCGCACGCTCTACAACCTGTTCCAGCGCGAGCTGGCGCAGACACCGGCACGAGCGGGCGCACCGTTGCTGGAGCGCGCATCGTGAACGCCGTCGTCGATCGTCCCGCCTCACCGACGCAGCTCGAGCATCTGCTGCGGCCGTCCTATCGCGCGCTTCCGGCGGCGGCGCTGCTCGAGCACTTCCACCGGCGCACCGGCGTGGAGTACTTCCCGGTCATCGAGCCGGAGCAGACGCGCCGCGAGCGCATCGATGCGCTGCTCGACAACGCGTTCAGCTTCAACGGCGAGACCCATACGCTGGGCGAGCCGATCGCCTGGCTCGACAATCCAAGCGCCGATGTCGAGTGGCACATCCTGCTGCACAAGTTCTACTACTCGGTCGGGCTCGGGGCGCGCTGGCACAAGACGCGCGATCAGCGCTACGTACAGAAATGGGTGGCGCTGACCGATTCGTGGATTGCGAGCACTCCTCCGGGGTTCATCGCCGCCGACGTCACCGGCCGGCGCATCCAGAACTGGATCTACGCGCACTACTTCTTCGTCACCCGCAACCGGCCCACCGGCATCCCCGCGGCGTTCTACGAACGGTTTCTGGTGTCGCTGCACGAACAGACCGAATACCTGCGGCGCAATCTGCACGCGGCGCGCAATCACCGCACGCTCGAGTTGTACGCGGTGTTCCTGGCGGGCGTGGTGTTCCCCGAGTTCGCAGCGGCCGCCGAGTGGCGCGAATTCGCGCTGCAGGAGATCGCCCGCAACGTCGCCACCGACCTGCTCGAGGACGGCGTGCAGTGCGAGCTCTCCACCGACTACCACCACATCGTGCTGCGCAACTGGCTGTGCGTGAAGCGCCTGGCGATGTTGAACGCGATCGAGCTGCCGGCGGGCATGGACGCCGGCCTAGTGCGCGCGCTGGAATTCTCGATGCACGCGCACAAGCCCGACGGTGAGGTGCCGGCGTTCTCCGACGGCGACGTGCGCAGCTACCGCGACCTGTTGCGCGAAGGCTTCGATCTGTACGGCCGCAAGGACATGCTGTACGTGGCCACGCAGGGCGCGCAAGGCGAAGCGCCGGCCGCGGCCGCCGGCGCGTTCACCGCGAGCGGCTACTACACCATGCGCGGCGGCTGGGGTCGGGAGCGCCCGTTCCGCGACGAGCCGTATCTGATGGCCGATTGCGGGCCGCTGGGCGCGGGCAATCATGGCCATTTCGATTGCCTGAGCTTCGAGCTCGCTGCGTTCGGCCGCTCGCTGATCGTCGATCCGGGCCGCTACACCTACAGCGAGTCCGGCACGGTCAACTGGCGCGCGCTATTTCGCGGCACCGGATCGCACAACACCGTGCTGGTCGATGGCCGCAATCAGACGCGCTACGAGCCCGGCCCCACGCGCTTCAAGGTGCGCGGTGCCGCCCCCGAGGTGAGCGTGCTCGCCTGGCACGACGCTCCCGCGTTCACCCATCTGCATGCACGGGCGTGCAGCAGCGAGTATCCGGTGCGCCACGACCGCATCATCCATTTCGTGCGCGCGCAGTACTGGATCATCAGCGACTTTCTCACCGGTACGGGGGAACACGACTTCGATCTGCAATTCCATCTCGATCCGCTCGCACAGGAAAGCACGCGCATCGAGCATGTCGGTTCCACCATCACTGTCACCGCGCCGAATCTGCTGATCGCACAGAGCGCAACGCCCGAGGTCACCGTGTCGATCGACAACGGCTATGTCTCGCGCAGCTACGGCGAGAAACAGGCCGCGCCGGTCGTGCGGTTCCGGCGCAGCGCCGCACGCACCAGCTTTCACACGGTGATCTACCCGTTCGCACGGCAGGCGCCACGCATCGCCGTGCACGAGCTACCAGTCTGGTGCGACGACGCAGACGACAGCGACAGCGCTCCGCGCGCGATCGATGCGCAGGCGCTTGCGATCCACATCGGCAGCGGCGCCGACTCGGTCGTGGATCACTGGCTGATCGCGCCCGAGCCCACCGACGGCGCGTTGCGGTTCGGCGCATTGGCCTGCGACGGTGGCTTTGCCTGGGCCCGCAAAGACGCGTTCGGGGACATCGTGCGCATTCACGCTGCGCCGCACGGCGCGATCGCCGAGGTCTGGCGTTGATGCAGACGGCCGTCATGCACACCCCTACGACTTCCTTGCCGGGGCTGGCGGTGGCGCTCGATCCGGCAGAGATGGCGCAGCGATTCACCGAACGGCTGTGGGCCGAGCCTGCCACGGCGCGTCGGGCGCCGATCACCGCGTGCACCGTCGCGCATGTGCGGCTGCGTCCGCTCAAACAGCGCTGTGTCATCGGCTACCGGGTGACGCTTGCCAGCGCGAACGACGCGCCGCCGGTGCACCTCCACTTCGCCGCGCGCGTCTACGGACCGGGCATGTCCCAGCCCGCGTTCGACAAAGCCGCGGGTCAGCTGCAAGCACCCGCGCCGTCAAGCGCGCCGCTGTTCCGGCTGCCGGAGCTGGACATGGTGGTGTGGGCGTTCCCCAACGATTGCAAGCTGAGCGGCCTGCGACGGCTGGGAGGCATCGACGGGCTGCACGCAACGCTGCGCCAGCACCTTGCGGACGATCCGGCCACGGCGGCGCCTGCGAAGGCCGCAGCCACGGGAGGGATCGGGGCACCGCGGCGCGATCGCGTGGAACTGGTGCACTACGTGCCCGAACATGGCTGCACGTTGCGCTTGGGCGAGTCGATCTACGCGAAATGCCATGCCGATGGCGCATCGCCCGACGCCTATGCGACGTTGCAACGACTGTGGAACAGCGATGAGCGACGAACCGGCGCCCTGCGCATGCCCGAGCCGCTGCTGCATCTGCCCGAGTACGGCCTGATCTGCTGTCGCGCAGCGCCAGGTCAAACACTGCTCGAACACCTGATGCGCAGCACCATCGACGAAGATCGCTGGCAAGCCGCCGCCCGCGCGATCGCGGCCTTGCACCGCACGCAGCGGCCGCCTGCAACCGCGCTTTCGCTTGCGTCAATCAGCGAGCGCCTGACGCGCGTGACGGCTGTCGCTAGGGCGCTGGCGCCGGCGAGCGCCGCGGCAGTGGAACGGCTGGCCGTGCGCATCCTGCAGCAAAGCAACGTGGTCGACTTCGACCGACCGGTGACGCTGCACGGCGATCTGCATCCGCAGAACATTCTGCTCGATGGGTCGAGCGCCACGCTGATCGACTTCGATGCACTCACCGCTGGTCCGGCCGTGATCGACTTGGGCAGCTTTCAAGCCGCGCTGATCTACCAGGCTTTGCTCGATGGCGACGCGCGCCACGCGCTGCACATCGCGCTGCCGCGCTTCGCCCATGCGTACCGGCGCGTCGCGGATACGCCGGTCGCGGCACAAGCGCTGCGCTGGAGCACGGCGTTCGCGCTGCTGACCGAGCGGACGTATCGCTGCATGGTGCGACTGAAGCCTGGCCGCTCGGCGCTCGTCGATGCCCTGGTCGCACTCGCGGGCAATCTGCTGGCGCAGGCGCGAGCCGACACGATGGAGCGCAGCGCCCATGGCTAGCGCACCGACCATCCACGCCGCAGCCATCGGTGCGGACGCTGGTGCGGGCGCATTCGCACGCTGGCACGACATCGTGCGAGTGGCGCATCTGCTGCACGAGCAGGTGATGCCGCGCCTGCCGCAACGCTTCGACGCATCGGCGATCGAGGAGCTGGAATGCAGCGTGGTCGACGCGCGCTACCACCGCCATCTGAACCAGGCGTCCTGGGGCAAGGCGACATTCACGGCGGCCTACCAATGCGTCGTGAACGGTCGCGACACGGTGTGGTTCGGCGCTCGCATGTTTCGCGACGCGCGCAGCGCCCACGCCCATGAGCTATGGCGCGCCAACGTTGTCGACCTCGTGCATCTGCCCGGATCGGACGCGCTGTTCTGGATGCTGCCGAGCGAGCCGAGTCTGTCCGGATTACCCGCGCTGCTCGCCACGCATGAGCGCGCGAACCGTCGCACGCAGATCGCCTCGATCCCGTCCACATTGCAGCAGGACGCTCGCTGCTCGGTGGTGAAGTACCGGCCGCTGCAACGCTGTGCGCTGACCATGACGCGCGGGCGCTCCGACTCGCCACATCCGGTGGCATTCGCCAAGGTGTACGCCGACCGGCGCGGCCTGGACACGTTCGGGCATCTCAACACGCTCGCGCGCACCGGTCATGTGCGGTTGGGCGACGTGCTGATCCCGACGGCGCTCGACTACGATGCCGCGCACAACGCGCTGTGGCTGGCGCACTTCGACGGCGTTGCACTCGACGATCACATCGCGCTCACCGACGATGGCGTCCTGATCGAACGACTCGGCCGATCGCTCGCCGCCCTGCATCGAATGCCGTTGCGTGCCGCGCCCGCACCGACGCTGCCGGCACTGATCGCCGACGCCACCAAGAAAGCCGCCAAGATCATCGCCGAGCATCCGCGCGCGGCCGCGCCATTGCTGGCGGCGATCGAGCAGGCGACGCGCGCGCTCGCCGATCTGCCGACGGCAGCCAGCGCCTGCATTCATGGCGATCTGCATCTGGGCCAGTGGCTGCAGCACGGCGATGCGCTGATGCTGGCGGACTTCGACGAGCTAGCGATCGGTGATGCCACGCTCGACATCGCCAATCTCGGTGTCGATCTCGCCCTGCGCGGCTTGCCGGCACCCGACGTGCATGCGGTGCTCGATCGGTTCATCGCCGCGTATCGCGCCGCCGGTGGCGTGCCGTTCGATGCGTCCCGCGTGAAATGGCACGCGGTGATGCACTGGATCAATCGCGCGTACCGGCAGTTTCTGCAGCAGCGTCCTGATGTGGACCGTGCGCTCGACCGGGGGATGGTCCTGCTCGAAGCAGCCACCCGCGCCCTTGGTGTACGTGGCGCTGACGGATCGAGTCAGTCATGAACAGTTCTGGCATGAACGCGTTGCGAGGCCTGCTGCTCGCGCATCTGCGCACCTCACGTGGCGCGATGGCACTGGCCGCGCTGTGCCTCCTGGGCACGATCGCCGCCGAGCTGGCCGCGCCCTGGCCGATCAAGTTCATCTTCGATCACGTGCTGCTCGACAAGCCACTGCCCGCGGCGCTGTCGCCGCTGGCGTCGCTGTTCGCACTCGATGTGCGCACGCAGGTGGCGGTACTGGCCGCGTCGATCTTCGCGCTGGTGCTGCTGGGCGGCGGGTTCTCCTATACGCAGATGTTCATCACCGCGCGCATCGGGCACGAACTCACGCACGCATTGCGCCGCGAGCTGTTCGACCGGCTGCAACGCATGCCGCTGCACCGCTCCACGCGCGGCGACTCGAGCGAGGTGCTGGTGAAGTTCGCTGCCGACACCGCGAGCGTGAAGGACGTGGTGGCCGACTGGCTGCTCACGCTGTGCGCGCACTTTCTGCTCATGGTCGGCATGCTGGCGATCATGTTCATCGTCAACTGGCGCCTGGCGCTGGTGGTGGCGGCGAGCATTCCGGTGCTGGTGCTAGTGCTGTTCAAGCTCAATCGCCGCGTCAAGCGCGCGCTCGCGGCGCAACGCAAGCAGGAAGGCAAGATGGCCTCGCGCGTCGGCGAGATGCTGGCGTCGCTCAAGGTGGTGCAGGCGTTCGGTCGCGAGCAGTTCGAGGCGCGCCGGTTCGACGCCGCGAGCGAGCGCAATCTCGCCGACGGCATCCGCACTTCGCGCGAGTCGGCCGCGGTCGCCAAGTCGATCGCCTTGGTGAGCGCCGGCGCGACCGCCCTCACGGTACTGATCGGCGCCCACCAGGTGCTCGCGCAGCAGATGACGCCCGGCGATCTGCTGGTATTCATGGCGTATCTGCGCACCGTGTTCAAGCCGTTGCGCGATCTGGGCAAGCTGTCGGTGAAGTTCTCGCGGGCAATGGTGAGCGCGCAGCGCATCGCATCGGTACTCGACCTGGAACAGGTAAGCGCCGACCGACTCGGTGCGCACCGCGCCACCGACGTACGCGGCGAGATCGAGTTCCGCAACGTGACATTCGGCTACCGGCGCGGCCAGCCGGTGCTGCGCGAATTGAACCTGCACATCCGCCCCGGCGAACGGGTGGCGATCGTGGGTGCATCGGGCAGCGGCAAATCCACGATCGCCAGCCTGCTGGCCCGGCTGGCCGAGCCTGCCGCCGGATCGATCCTGGTCGACGGCATGGACGTGTGCGACTACCAGCGCGCCTCACTGCGCGACGCGATCGGCGTGATGCTGCAGGACACGCTGCTGTTCGGCGCCTCGATCCGCGAGAACATCGCCTACGGCCGGCTCGACGCCACCGATGCGCAGATCGAGGCCGCGGCGCGCTGTGCTTACGCCCATGAATTCATCAGCGCGCTGCCGCGCGGCTACGACACGATAGTCGGCCAGCGCGGCGACACGCTCTCGGGCGGACAGCGCCAGCGCATCTGTCTGGCGCGCGCGATCATCAAGCAGCCGGCGATCCTGATCCTCGACGAGCCGACCACCGCGATCGATACGCACTCGGCCCGCCTGATCGATAGCGCGGTGCGACGCCTGCAGGCCGGCAAAACGACGATCGTCATCTCGCATCAGCTCAGCCTGCTGGGCGATTGCGACCGGGTGTTCGTGCTCAAGGATGGACGCATCGCAGCGCAAGGATCGCGCGATGCCGCCGATTCCCGGATCGCGCCCGACACCTCACCCGAGCACCTTCTGCCGGCACCACCGGCCCGCAAGTCCGCCTGAGCCGCCACCATGCGCAAACCCCGCCTGTTGTTCTACTGCCAGCACGCCATCGGCATGGGCCACCTGACGCGCGCCTTCGCCCTGTCGCGCAGCCTGTGCGAGGCGTTTCATGTCGTGTTCCTCAGCGGCGGTCATTTCCCGCCGGGCATGGCAGTGCCAAGCGGGGTCGAGCTGGTGCAGCTCCCGCCCCTCGGCATGGACGAAGACAAGCAGCTGGTCAGTCTCGATTCGCGCTACAGCCTGTCGCAAGCCAAGGCCGCGCGGCGTGCCTTGATCGAGCGGACATTCCGATCGTGCGATCCGCAGGTGGTGCTGATCGAGCTGTTTCCGTTCGGGCGCAAGAAGTTCGCCGACGAGATCGTGCCGCTGCTGGAGCTGGCGCACGCGCCGGGCGGACACGCGCGTCCGCTGGTGCTCTGCAGCCTGCGCGACATCCTGGTCGGGGCGCGCGCCGATCAGCAGCGCCACGACGATCGCGCCGCGATGACGGCCAATCGATTCTTCGATGCAGTGCTGGTGCACGCCGATGCGCAGTTCGCACGCCTGGAAGAGTCATTCCGACCGATCGTGCCGATGACCGTGCCGGTGCACTACACCGGCTTCGTGCATCCGGGCCCGACGCCTGCATCACGCAGGACTACCACGGTGCTGGTGTCGGCAGGCAGCGGCAGCGTCGGTGCGGCACTGTTCCGCGCCGCGCTCGCCGCACATCGCATCTTGCGACGATCGCATCCGATCTCGATGCGGGTGATCGCCGGCCCGTTCGTCGATGACGACACGTTTGCCACGCTCAGGCAGGCGGCGATCGACGAGCCGTGCTTCACGCTTGAACGCACCGTGCCCTCGCTCACCGCCGAGATGGCAGGTGCGGCCCTGTCGGTAAGCCAGTGCGGCTACAACACCGCGCTCGACATCGTTGCCGCACGCGTGCCGGCGATCGTCGTGCCGTACGCCGCGGAGCGCGAGGACGAGCAGACCCGGCGCGCGCAGCGACTGGAGCAATTGGGCATCGCCACCTGGCTGCCGCAAGCACGACTGAGCGGGAAGTCATTGGCGCGCGCGGTGGTGGCGGCGTTGTCGGCGCGAGTGCCGGCGAGCCCGCTTTCCTCCACCAACGCGCACTCCCCGCTCATCGAGCACGTCACACCGCTGCTCGATCTGAACGGCGCGGCGCGTTCGACGCGCATCGTGCAATCGCTGCTGGCCGCGCATCGCAACAGCACGTTGGCGAACCCCACTCCCGTCGCACTTTCGGAGCCTCTCGCATGAATCCCCGCATCGACGCACTCATCGGCTGTCTCGATGCCCTGCCGGCGCCGCTCACCATGTTCTTCCGTGACGACGACGCCGGCGCGGTCGACGAGCGGCTGTATCGGCTGCTCGATCTGTTCGCGATGTATCGCGCGCCGCTCGATCTGGCGGTGATCCCCGACGCACTGGAGCGCGCCACGGCACGGATGCTGCTGGCGCGACACGACGAGGCGCCGGCGCTGCTCGGCTTGCATCAACACGGCCTGCGTCACGTGAATCATGAACCGCAGGCTCGCAAGTGCGAGTTCGGCGACGCGCGCTCGGCGGCGCAGCAGCATGCCGACATCGCCGCAGGGCAAGCACGCCTGCAGCAGACGCTCGGCGACGCGCTCGATCCGATCTTCACGCCGCCGTGGAATCGATGCTCGCAGGCGACGGTCGCGGCGTTGCAGGCCTGCGGCTTCGCGGCGCTGTCGCGCAACGTGGGCGCCGCACCGCTTCAGACGAACGGATTGCGCACACCGGACGTGACGCTCGACTGGTGCCGCACATCGCGTCCGGACTTCGATGCGCTCACCCGCGGACTCAGCGCCTGCGCCGGTGCCGACCAGGCGTTCGGAGTCATGCTGCATCACGCCGTCATGCACGCCGAGAGCTTCGACACGCTGGAGCAGATGCTCGAGGCGATCACCCGCCATCCGCGCGTGCGCCTGGTGGCGATGCGCACATTGCTCAGCGCCGGTTCGAGCGCGCGCATCGGTGCGACGGCGCAGATTGCAACCGCCGTGCCCGCGCCATGAGCGTGACCGACGACCCCGCCGGCAACCCAGCTCCATTGCGCAATCCTGCCCCCGATTCACGCCTCCATCCACTTCGCCTCCACCGGTCATTCCGCCAGGCATTCCAAGGAGACAGACCCATGGCCAATCGTCCACATTCCAACCGCATTCTTCCCTGGTCGTTGTTCGGCGCGGCCGCGCTGGTGCTCGTCGCCACGTTCGCCTGGCGCGAAGTGTGGAGTGACGGCAACGAGCGCAAGCAGTCCGCCGCGAACTTTCTGACCGCGCCGGTCACCAAGGGGCCGATCGAGCGCACCGTCATCGCTGCCGGGGTGGTGCAGCCGGTGCAATTCGTCGACGTGGGCGCGCAGATCTCCGGCCAGTTGCGCGCTCTCGCGGTACGACCCGGCGATCGCGTCACCCAGGGGCAGTTGCTCGGCGAGATTGATCCGGTACTCAATCAGGCGAAGCTGGTCGAGGCCGAGGCGACGCTGGAGAACCTGCGCGCGCAGCGCCGGGCCCGCTTCGATCAGCTCACGCTTGCCGATGTGCAGCGCAAGCGCAGCCAGGCGCTGGTGGCGCTCGACGCGATGGCCAAGTCGGAAGCCGAGGTGATGGACTCCAACTTCCGCGTGGCGGTGTCGAGCATCAATTCACTGGATGCGCAGATCAAGCAGGCACAGGCGGGCATCGCCACGGCACGCGCCCAATTGGGTTACACGCGGATCGTCGCACCGATGGACGGCGAGGTGGTGACGATCACGGCGCGCCAGGGCCAGACCCTGAATGCCAATCAGACCGCACCGAACATCCTGCGCATCGCGCGCCTGGACACGATGACGGTGTGGGCGCAGGTGGCCGAAGCCGACATCACCAGCATTCGGATCGGGCAGGACGCCTACTTCACCATCCTGGGCGACCAGGAGACGCGCCGCAGCGGCAAGGTGCGACAGATCCTGCCGGGCCCTGAGATCGTCAACGGCGTGATCTTCTACAACGCGCTGTTCGATGTGCCCAACCCCGACGGCTCTTTGAAAGTGCAGATGACCGCGCAGGTGTTCTTCGTGCAGGACCAGGCCGGCGAAGCGCTGCTGGTGCCGCTCTCGGCGCTGCGTCCGGACAATCAGGGCCGCGCCGGCCGGCATCGCGTGAAGGTGGTGCTGGCCGACGGCACCGCCGAGACGCGCAGCGTCAAGACCGGCATCAAGGGCGCATCGATGATGCAGATCCTGTCCGGCGTCAATGAAGGCGAGCTGGTGGTGATCGGCGACGAGGCCGGCGCGACCAAGGCCGCGAAGCCGACCAAGCCGCGCATCGCGCGGATGAACTAAGGGGGCATGGCGATGCACCGACCACTGCTCGAATTGCGCGGCCTGCAACGCGCGTACCACACCGGCGCGAGCGAAGTGCGCGCGCTGGACGGCATCGATCTGAGCATCGATGCGGGCGAGTTCGTCGCGATCATGGGCCAGTCGGGCTCGGGCAAATCGACCCTGATGAACGTGCTCGGCTGCCTCGATCGGCCCACCGCAGGTCAGTATCGCGTCGATGGCCTCGATGTCGCCACGCTCGCACCGGGCGCACTCGCCGCGCTGCGGCGCGAGACGTTCGGGTTCGTGTTCCAGCGCTACCACCTGATGCCCGACCTGAGCGCACTCGACAACGTGGCGATCCCGGCAGTGTACGAAGGCGTCGCGCGCGGCGAACGGCGTGACCGCGCCGCCGCGTTGCTCACGCGCCTGGGCATGCAGGATCGACTCGATCACCGGCCCGGTCAGCTGAGCGGCGGACAACAGCAGCGCTGCAGCATCGCGCGCGCGCTCATGAACGGCGGTCAGGTCATCCTCGCCGACGAGCCCACCGGCGCGCTCGACAGTGCCAGCGGCCGCGAAGTCCTCGAGGTACTGCACGGCCTGCATCGCGACGGCCACACGATCGTGCTCATCACGCACGACGCGCAGGTCGCGCAGCACGCCGACCGCATCATCGAGCTGGCCGACGGACGCGTCGTGCGCGAAACCGTCACGCGTCAGGCGCGCGCCGATCAGGTGCCGATGCGACGCAGTGGCGCAAGCGGCGGCAATCGCGCGGCCGTGGCGCTCGAATCGCTGCTGATGGCCGGTCGCTCGCTCGCGCACAATCGACTGCGAACCGGGCTGACCATGCTAGGCATCGTCATCGGCGTGGCATCGGTGGTGGCGATGCTGGCGATCGGCGAAGGTGCCAAGCGACAGGTGATCGAACGTATCAATGCGATGGGTACCGATCTGCTGTCGGTCAAGCGCGGCGTCGCCGGCGTCCGTGGTGCGAGCCGTGGCATCGAGACCCTCAGCGCCCACGACCTGGGCCCGATCAATGCGCTGCCCGGCGTGGCGATGGCCGTGCCCGAGACCGATCGCACCGTGCTCGTGCGTCAGGGCAATCGCGACCTGCTGGTGCCGGCGGTGGGCACCGGCGAGTCGTTCCCGCTGGTGCGCGACTGGCCGGTACGCCGCGGCGCGTTCTTCAATGCCGAAGATGTGCGCCGGCACGCGCAAGTCATCGTGCTCGGTCACAACGTCGCGCGCGAGCTGTACGACGCCGGAACCGATCCGCTCGGACGATTCGTCATCGTCAACAACGCGCCGTTCCAGGTGATCGGAGTGATGGGCCCCAAGGGCGCCACCGGCGGAGGCACCGACCGCGATTACCAGATGTGGATGCCCCACACCACCGCCGCGACACGCGTGTTCGGCGAGCGCTACTTCCGCGACATCACGGTCAAGGTCAAGGAGACCTCGCTGCTCGCGCCGGTGGAGCGATCGGTGCACGCGCTGCTGGTCGATCGGCACGGCAAGGAAGACTTCCACATCCGCAACCAGTCCGATCTCATCGAGAAGGCGAACGAAGCGCAGAACACGCTCAGTTATCTGCTCGCCTCGATCGCCGTCATCTCGCTGGTGGTGGGCGGCATCGGCGTGATGAACATCATGCTGGTATCGGTGACCGAGCGCACCCGCGAGATCGGCATTCGCATGGCGGTGGGTGCGCGCGGCGGCGACGTGTTGATCCAGTTTCTCACCGAGGCGATCGTGGTCTGCATCATCGGCGGACTGGTCGGCGTGGCGTTGGGCGTGGCGGGCGCGTTGTTCACCGGCCGGCTCACCGGCTGGATGACCGTGTTCACCGCCGCGCCAGTGCTGCTCGCCTTCGGCTCCGCGGTGGCCACCGGTGTCGTGTTCGGCTTTCTGCCGGCACGCAAGGCGGCCCGTCTCGATCCGGTTGACGCACTCGTACGGGAATGACGGCAATGCGAACAATTTCGTTGTGGCTGGCAGGTGGAATGCTGGTAAGTGGTTGCGCGATGCAGCCGGCCTATCAGCGCCCGGACGTCGACATGCCGCAGCAGTGGCACGGCGCCAAGACCATCACACAGGCCGACAGCCCGGCCGCCGGCGAGTGGTGGCGCGCGTTCGAGGATCGCACGCTCGATCAACTCGAAGAGACAGTGCTGGCTGGCAACCGCGACGTGCGCGCCGCCACGCATCGCATCGGCCAGGCGCGTGCAGTGACGCGCGCAGCCGGTGCGGGGCGCTATCCGTTCATCACCGGCGGTATCGGCGCCGAGCGCAACCGACCTTTCTCGGGCGGCGGCGGGGCGGCCAACAAGTTCAGCGCCGAACTGAACATCGGTTGGGAGCCCGATCTGTGGGACAAGTTCGCCAACCTCACGCGCGTGGCGCACGCCACGCTCGATGCAGCCACCGAAGCCGGACGCGCGGTGAAGCTCACGCTTGCCGCCGACACCGCGACCGCCTACTTCCAGCTCACCGCGGCCAGTCAACGGCTCGAGCTCGCGAAGAACACGCTGGCGGTCGCCGAACGCATCGACGGCATCGTCGAGACGCGCTA
This sequence comes from uncultured beta proteobacterium, assembly GCA_902826155.1. The sequence continues at coordinate 171,114 of CADEDU010000001.1, read as the reverse complement.
CCGCAACGGCGCCGTGTCAGGTCTGGACCGTGCGCAGAGTCTGGCCAACGTCGCGGCCATTCGCGCGAGCCTGCCGCCGCTGGAGCAAGCCGCGGCACAAGCGCGCCACCTGCTGGCGTTCTTCGCCGGACAGCATCCCACCCAGCAGGCGATCGAACCGCCGCGCCTCACCGACGTGCGTCTGCCGGCGCAACTGCCGGTCGGCCTGCCCGCGGCGATCCTGCTGCGTCGGCCCGACATCCTGCAGGCTGAAGCGAACCTGCGCGCGGCCTACGCCGACGTCGGTGTGGCGCGCGCCAACCTGTATCCGAGTCTGCAACTTACTACCGATGCAGGGTTCGCCAGTGCGCAACTCTCCAACCTGCTCAAGGGCTCCAGCGGCCTGCTCAGCATCGGAGCGGGGCTGCTGGCGCCGATCTTCCAGGCCGACAAGCTGCAGGCACTGAGCGAACGCGCGCAGGAACGCCACGCCGAGCTGGTGCAGACCTATCACCACACCATCCTCGGCGCGCTGCGCGACGTGGAGTCGGCGCTGGTGCAACTGGAGAAGCTCGCGGCGCAGGACGCCGCGCAGCAGGAGACCATCAGCCACACCAAGCGCGCGTTCGATCTGGCCGAGACGCGCTATCGCGCCGGATTGATCGATGCGCTCAACCTGCTGAACACGCAGAACGCGATGCTCAAGGCCGAGGATGATTTCCTTCAGACGCGCTTCGAGCGGCTGAGCACCTACGTGAGTCTGTACCGCGCACTGGGTGGCGGCTGGCAGTGAGCCGGTGCCGTCTACGGCTGCGCCAGTAGCCCGCGTGCGCGCTCCAGTGCCCGCGCCGCGCGACGCACGCTGTCGGTGCGCAACGCGCGCACGGAACGAAGCGCCTTGGCCAGATGCTTGTGCGCGCGATAGGCACGCAGCAACGCCGGATCGAGCGGACCGACGGCGTGCTGATAGGCGTCGAGGAAAGCGTCGACCAGCGTCGGCACCGGCACCATCGTGCGCCGCTCATAGTCGAGCTCGCCGATGAAGGTGGCGGCATCGAGCTCCGGGTCGCCGATCGAGAAGCGGTCGAAATCGACCAGGCCCAGCGCATCGCCACAGTCGAGCCATTGGTGCGCGTGCGGTGCGCCGTGGATCGGACGCGGCTCAGGACGATGCGGCCGCTGGTCGTACGTCGCCGCGAGCGTGTCGAGCAACGCCCCGGCCTGCGCGGCCAGTCCCGCGTCGTAGCGCTCGAGCGTGCGCGCGTAGCGGCGGCTGCGATCCATCTGCACCGACCAATCGAATCGCATCGCCGGCGACAACGACGATCGTGGCAGCGAGCCGCACGCCGCACCGATGCGTCGGGCCATCGCGATGCCCTCACTCCCGTACAGCGCTTCGATGATCGGCTCGCCGTGAATCACGCCCTGCCACACGGCACGCTCGTCGCGTTCGTAGCGGATCGGCTCGGCGACTCGAAACGCGACCGCGCCACGCGCCGAGGCGGCCCATAGCGCCTCGCTGTCGCGATGGATGACCGCGCCCTGCTCATCGGGAAACACCTTGATGAAGCAGTCACGCCCCGCCGACGTGCCGCGCAGCGTGCAGCGTTTGAGTGCGCGATATCGCACGATGCGCGCCGGCTGCGCACGCTCGATCACTCGCGCCAGGGTCGGCAGCATCGGGTCGTGCGGAAAAGGCGTAACGCGCACCCAGCCAAGCAGCGGGTCGGCGCGCGAGCGCTCAACGGGCAGGAGCACCGGCTGCGCCGTTTCGAACACTTCGACGCGGCACAACCGCTGCTGGGCGGCGTCGCTTTCCAGCAGCAGCGTGCAGTAGGGCGATGCGCCCGGGACGAAACGCGCCGAGGTCGTGCGCCAGCGGCCTGCAGCCCCGTCGTCAACGGCACGATCATCGACCGTCCGCCCGAACGCCTCGATCGTTTCGAGGTTGGCCAGATGCGCAACACGCTCGAGGTCGGTTGCGGTCAGCATCAGCGTTGATCCACGAATCGCACCGCCTTGGTCTGCCGCGCCGGGTCGTAGATTTCGTGCGCAGCCGCGAATTCGACGCTCGGTCGCACCTGCACAGCGCCTTGCACCGCCTGCACGACCTGCGCGCTCAGGCGTTCTCGATCGTGCGCATGCGTGGCGACCCGCACGATCAGCTGATCCATCGACAGCGCGGCGCGCGGATCCTCCTTGCGCACCACCACCTGGAATTCGTCGAGCCCTTCGACGCTCTTCAGCGCATCGAGCAGCGCGGCCGGATTGATGAGCATCCCCTTCACCTTCACCAGGTCCTTGCTGCGCACCACCGGCCCGACGATGCGCTCGCCCGAGCGTCCGCAGTGCGGGCACGGACGCCGATCGATGCTCACCGTGTCGCCGACCAGGTAGCGGATCAGCACGGTACCGCGCCGGTCGAGAAAGGTGATTGCCAACGCCCCGCGTTCGCCGTCAGGCAAGCGCCGGCCGGTCTCGATGTCGACCACCTCGTGATACTGCAGCTCGGGCACCGGGTTATGCCAGTCGCCTTCCTCGCGACACTGTGCGAGCACGCCCGATTCGGTCGAGCCGTATCGATCGAGGAAGATCGCGCCCGCGGTACCGAGCTTGCGCATGAATCCGCGCACCTCCTCGCGCCCCGCCGGCGTCGAGGCTTCGCCGGTCACCGCGCACATGCGCACGCTCGCGAGATCGGCCTGCAGTTCAATCGCGCGCACCAGCACGCGGCGCACGAAGCTGGTCACGCCCCACAGGATCGTCGCGCGGCGCCGCTCGATCATGCGCACCGCCTCGTCGAGCGAACGGTTCACTTCATAGGGGCCGAGCGGCGCACCGGGCAAGGCGGCGAAGATCGAAGCGCCCACCGCGTAGGCACTCGTGGCCGAGCGCACATAGGCGCCCATCGGCGCGGCGGTCAGCGGGAACAGGTTGGCGATCACATCGGCTTCGCGGATATCGGAGATCTCCGCCACACGTCGCGCCTGGAACAGGTACGCCCGATAGTCGTGCGTGGTGTTGTAGATCGGGGTCGGATCGCCGGTGCTGCCGGTGGTGTAGACGATCTCCCAGACCGCGCGTTCGTGCAGCGGCAACTCGGCGATGCGCAGCCGGAAACTTTCCGGCTCGCCCATCAGATCCTGTTTGCGCGTGAGCGGCAGCCGTTGCAGATCGTCCAACGTGCGGATCGAGGCGACATCGATGCCCGCCGACTGCCACTGCCGCTGATAGAACGCGTGCCCGCGTGCGCACAGCGCGAGCATCGCCTGCAGGCGCTCGCCTTGCAGCGCCTCGATGCGCGGCTGCGGCCAGCGCAGGATGTCTTGCATGCTCAAGCCCTTTCCAGATTCGAACTCAGCGCGGCCACGGACCACGCCGATGCACAGCGGCGGCGCATCCTCGTCTTCACACCGCACGCCCGGCGCGATGGCCCTCGTGGATGGCGTCCTTGATGGCGCGCGGGGCGAGCGCATCGCCGATGATCTCGATGCGTGCGCGCAGGCCCATGGTCTTCAGTGCATTGCCGAGCGCATCGTTGGCGCGGTGCGCACCACTCACCACGATCGCATCCACTGCCGGCAAGCGCTTCTCGCGCTGCGAGTACACGTGACGCAGCACCAGCTCGTGGTCGTTCGCCCGCACCAGATCGTGCGCGGCGAACAGTTCCACGCCGAGGCGATCGAGCCGACCGAGTATCTGGGTGAGATTGGTGAGCGGCAGATCATGTCCGACCGTGGTGTGAAAGCTCACGAGCTGCACCGCCACGCCGCGCTGCGCGAGCATCTCGGCGAGCGCATAGGTGGCGAAGTAGCCGTCGCGGTCGAGCAGCATCACGCGTCGCAGATCACGTACTGAAGCGGACTCGCGCTGCTCGATCGCAGCAACCGCCGAGTACACCGGCACGCTTACGCCATCGAGCACGACGGTCGACGGTGGCGCGGAGCCCGTCGCGACGATGACGACGTCGGCATCGCTTTGCACTACATCGCTCCGCACCATGGTTTCGGCACCGGCGGCCAGGCCTAGTCGCACCTTGACACCGAGCCGTGCGAGTTCACCTTTCAGATGGCGCACGACATGCGCGATCTCCTCGTCCCCGGGCACTTGTGCAGCGACGTTGAGCTGTCCGCCCAGGTGGTCACGCTGCTCGTAGAGCGTGACACGATGTCCGCGCCGCGCGGCCGCCTCTGCTGCTGCCATACCCGCAGGCCCGCCGCCGATGACGATCACCCGCTTGGCGGCCGATGCAGGCTCGATCGCCGGCAACTCCAGCTCGCGCCCGGCCGCAGGGTTCTGCACGCACAGGATCGCATTGGGACTGGTGATCGTGTGCCAGCACACGTTGCAGTAGATGCACTGGCGAATGCGTTCGGCCTCGCCGCCTCGAGCCTTGCGCACCCAGTCGGGATCAGCCACGAGCGCGCGCGTGAGTCCGATCATGTCGCCGGCGCCCTGTTCCAGCATCGATTCCGCTTCGGCCGGCGTACGGATGCGCGCGCTCGCGATCAACGGCACGCGCTCGAGCGCGGCGCGCAGGCGCCGGTCCTGGTCGAGGTAGGTGAGCGGAGGCTCGCGCCGATCGGGAATGTGCGCGGCGATGCTCATGAAATTGGCCTGTGCCACCGACACGTAGTCGATGCTGGTGCGCGACTCGATCGCCTGCGAGATGGCGATCGCATCGTCGAGATCGATTCCGCCGGCCACGAACTCGCTCGACGCGATCCGCAAGCCCACGATGAACGATTCGCCGCAGCGCGCGCGAATGCGATCGAGCACTTCCAGCGCGAAGGTGAGCCGGCGCTCGAAATCGCCGCCGTAGCGATCGGTGCGCACGTTCGACAGCGGCGAGAGGAACTGCTGCACCAGATGGCCCTGGGCGGCATGCAGCTCGACGCCGTCCCAGCCTGCGTCCTGCACGCGTATCGCGGCGAGCAAGAAGTGCTCTCGCATCTCCTCCACTTCCGCCGTGGTCATCGCGTGCGGCACGTATCCGGAATACAGACACGGCACCGCCGAGGGCGCCCACAACAGATGCGGCACGCGCTGATGCGACTGCCGGCCGCCGTGCATGATCTGCCCGATCAGCGTGACGCCGTGCGCGTGCACCCGTTCGGCGATGCGCGAAAGTCCGTTCACCACCTCGGGGACGAACGTTCCGATCGAAGTGGGATTGCAGTTGGTGGGATGGACACGCAGCCCTTCGCTCACGATCATGCCGACGCCGCCGGCCGCACGCGCCTCGTAGAACGCCGCCGTCGCATCGGTCGGCAGACGATTGCGCGCGAGCACGTTGGAGGTGGGCGTCATCACTACGCGGTTGGCGAGCGTGCGACCGCGCAGCGTGAGCGGAGCGAACAGGCGGGGGAACGAAGCGCGGGGAGACGAAGTCACGTCTGGAGGCAATCGCTCACGCCGGAGTGGGTCGAAGGATCACGGTCATAGTCTCGACTGCGCGGCTTTGTCTGCGCGGCCGGACACGCGTTCAGTTGCTCAAGCCTTGCTGCGTCACCTTGTAGCCGTTGGCGGGCGGATACTCGCGCGCGAGCCAGGCCGGTCCGCCGTGCGCCACCCACGCCGCTGCCGCCACATGCCCCAGCGCGCAGATCACCGCGAGATCGGTCTCGTCCATCGTGAAGCGCGCCTGTGCGGCCATGATGAGCTGCCCCAGAAAATCGCCACGCCAGAACATCGGCGCGAAAATCGCCGAGCCCATGCGCGAGCTCTTCAGGTACTGGCGAAATTCGCCGTGCTCGTCGGTGTTCTTGAGCAGCAACTTCGAACGTTTGGTGTAGACCCAGCCCGGATGGCCGCCATCGATCGGCACCAGCAGGCGCTGCTGCTCGGGGGGGAAATTCACGTTGCCCACGAGCATGTGCCATTGCTTGTCCGGCGTGACGAAGAACGTGCCCGCGACGAAGTACTGTCGCTCGCCGGGCTTCAATGCACCGGGTTTTTCGTGGGCGCGCCGATCGCCGAGCACCGCATAGATCCGTTCGGCGATCGCATGCATCGCCGCTTCCGGTCCGGCGGCCGCGAGCGCCGCTGCGCCGGCCTCGTCGGCCAGCGCGAGCACATCGCGCAGGTTGTCGATGCTCATTTCTGGTCACGCAACGCGGTGATGCGCTTGACCAGGCCGCGGCCGTCGGTACCGCTCTTTTCGTTCAGCTTGTACCAGTTGTCGAACACCGCTTCGACGTTTGCAGTGGCGAACACCTTGGACAACTCGTCGGACGGCGCTTCGTAGAGGGTCATGCCGTTCTTCACCATCGCCGCGATGCTTTCCTTGCTGTACTGGGCATGGCGAGCGAAATGCTCGTCTTCGAGCGCGCGCGCTTCTTTCTGTACGGCCGCTTTCACGTCGGCCGGCAGCTTGTCCCACGCGCCCTGATTGATTACCAGCGACCAGGGCACGATGGTGCCGATCCGCCACAGGCTCACGTTCTTGGCAACGGTGTGGAAGCCGAAGCCGTTCGCGGTGCCTACCGAGGTCATCACGATATCGACGATGCCGCGCTGCAGCGCCGGCACGATCTCGCCGAAGGGCACCGGCGTCGGTGCGGCGCCGAGCTTGGACATGAGCGCGGCAGCTTCGGTGTTGTGCACCCGCACCTTCTTGCCGGCGAAGTCGGCCACGGTGCGCAGCGGCGTGCGCGAGATGATGCATTGATCCTCGAACACCCCGGTCATCACCTGGTGCGAGCGGTACTTGTCGCGCCACACCTTCGCCATCTCCTCGCGCAGCAGCGGATCGAGCATCTTCTGATACTGTCCGACATCGGTGAGCAGCCCCGGCAGATGACCGAAGTTGATATACGGCGCTTCCGCAGACAGCCACGGGCTCACCGCGAATGAGGCATCGAGTCGGCCGTCGCGCACCGCGGCCGGTTGTTCGGCGCCGGCCACCAGCGTGTCGTACAACTCCATCTTCAATCGGCCTTGCGTTGCCTTCTCGATCCGCGCCGGCACCTCCTTGAGCGTCGCGAGATAGCTCGAGCCGTTGGCGTTGACGAATCCCACGCTCCACTTGATCTGCTGTGCCTGTGCGACAGACAGCGAACACAGGCTGGCGAGCGCGATTCCCAACCATGCACGTGCATTGACCCGCATCACGGCCCCCTCGGATAATTGATCGAACGATCAGGATAGCCGAGCGAAGCGCGTGACGTCGATATGGCGAACAACAATCCAGGCTTCGCGGACAACCCCGAACGCGCTTTAGCGGCCACGCGCCCCGTTGGCGCGATCGTCGAGCTATGCGGCGTGCTCGCGCTGGTGGCCACCGCGCTCATGCTGCTCGCCACGGTCTACGACGTCGGCGCGCGCTACTTCTTCAACAAGCCCACGATCTGGGCGACCGAGCTCAGCACCTATCTGCTGATCGCGCTGGTATTCCTCGGCGCAGGTCGCGCGCATCTGGCCAACGCGCACGTGCGCGTCGACGTGCTGCTTACCCGGCTGTCCGAGCCCTCGCGCGCGCGCCTGGAGCACACCGGCATGTGGATCGCGCTCCTGGTCGTCGCGCTGATGGCCTGGCAAGCGGTGCTGCTGGTACACGCAGACTGGAAGAACGGCGCGCGCATCTTCAGTCTGCTGCTCACGCCATCGTGGGCGCCGAAGACGCCGATCGCGATCGGCCTGACCGTGCTGGCGCTGGCGATGCTGCTGGATGCGGCGCGCTCGTGCCGTGTCGCATGGCGCACGCAGTTGATGTGGCTCATCGTGCTCGTCACCGCAGTGCTGCTGGCCTGGTGGGGGGCGACGCCGCCGCGCCTGCTCGATACGCATTTCGACGCCGGCAGCGCGCTGGTTCTCGTCGCGGTGTGGTGCTGCGCGGCGCTCGTGCACGGTTGGCGCGTGGCGCTACGGGTGATCGTCCTTACTGCGGGGCCGGCGCTGGTGCTGCTCGGCTCGCGCGGCATCGGCTTCGGCTGGCTGAGCGGCCTGCTCGCGGCGGCGATCGTGCTTTATCTGGCGATCGGCGTGCGCATCGCCTTTGCGCTCGCGTTCGTCGGGCTGCTCGCGGTCTACTTCCTGCTGCCGCGGCCGTTTCCGCTGACGCTCGCCGATCGCACCTGGAGCGCGGTCAACAGCTTCGCGCTCACCGCGGTGCCGCTGTTCGTGCTGATGGGCGCGGTCCTGGTGCGAAGCGGCCTGTCGAATCAACTCTTCTCGATGATGGCGCGGCTGCTCGCACGTCTGCCCGGCGGGCTGGCGCACGCAGGCACGGCCGGCTGCGCGGTGTTCGCCGCCGTGTCGGGATCGAGTGTCGCGACCGCCGCCACGATCGGCACGGTCGCCTGCCCCGAGATGATCCGCCGCGGCTACAGCGAACGGCTCACCTACGGCTCGATCGCCGCCGGCGGCACGCTCGGCATCCTCATCCCGCCCAGCGTACCGATGATCATCTACGGAACCACGGTGGGCGTTCCGGTGGCGACGCTCTTCGTCGCCGGCGTGATCCCGGGCGTGTTGCTGATGCTGCTGTTCATGGCGGTGATTCTCATCTGGGCGTTGGTCTTCCCGCAGGCCGCGCCTCCGGCGCCGCCGCAGCTCGAACGCATCCCAGGCGGGGGCATCGATGTCGCACTCGTCGCCGGGCTCGTGGTCCTCACCGTGCTGTCGCTTTATCTCGGCGTCGCCACGCCCACCGAGACCGGCGCCGTCGGTGCGTTTCTCGCGTTCGTGCTGTGCGCGGTGCGCGGCCGACTCACCTGGACGCTGATGCGCGAGTCGCTGGTCGAAACGGTCACCGTCACCTCGTTCATCTTCCTCATCGTCGTCGGCGCCAATCTCGTCACCTTCGGCTTCGACTACCTGAAGCTCTCGCAATCGTTGATGAACGCGGCCACGGCAGCTTCGGTCGACCGCTGGACCATTTTCTTGATCGTGATGGTCGTCTACGTGGTGCTCGGCATGTTCCTCGACTCGATTTCGATGCTCGTGCTCACGCTGCCGGTGGTGTTTCCGTTGATGAAGAGCCTCGAATTCGATCCGATCTGGTTCGGCATCGTGCTGGTCATCATGGCCGAAGTGGGTCTGATCACACCACCGGTCGGCATGAATCTGTTCGTGCTGCAGGGCATCGGTCGCGGCGTGTCGATGCGCACCATCTCGCTCGGTGCCGCGCCGTTTCTGCTGGCGATGCTCGTGGCGATCGCGCTGCTCTGCTGGCAGCCCGATATCGCGCTGTGGCTCACGCGCGCGATGAAGTAGCCAGAGAGAACAAGGGATCTCCGACCCCTCGTAACTCCCCGGAAAATACGGGCCCTCCGCATTTGCGGGACAGCTTATGCGGAGGATGCCGAAACGTACTTCCCGCCCCGTAACTCCCGCATGAACACCATCGGCAGCGAGGCGCACACGATCGCCACGAACGCGATCACGAATCCGGCGCGATAACCGCCGGTGAGATCGTGCATGAATCCGCCGATGAACGCGCCGAACGCCGCCCCCACCGCATTCATGGCGTACAGAATCCCGTAGATCGTCGCCACCCGCGGACCGGCGAACTGCCGCGCGCACAGCGCCGAGACGATCGGGCCGCGCACGCCCTGGCACAGGCCGAACACGATCACATAGCAGGCGAGCAGCCATCCGACCGGATAGTACGAAGTCGCGAAGATGATGCCGATGCCCAAGGCCGTTCCGACGTAGCTGGCGAGCACCACCGGGCGCCCACCGACGCGATCGGCCAGGAATCCGGTGACCGCCACGCTCATCACCGACATCACGCTCGACATGCCATAGGCCGAAGCCGCAACCATCGGCGCCACGCCGGCATCGATGAAGTACGCCACCACCTGCGGCATGATGATGAACATGCCGACCGAGGTCAGCGTGAACAACACCGCCAGCCCCCAGAAGAACCGCGTGCGCATCGCGGCGCGCACCGTCCAGCCTTCACCGGCCGCTTTGGCCGCGGCCTGCTCGCGCCGCAGCGTGGGGTCGCCCGCGGCGAAGGTGCGCCACGGCAACAGCAACCCGAGGATCGGCACCAGCACCAGCAAGGCGATGCCGATCGCGCGATACGCCATGCGCCAGCCGTAGACATCCACCAGCAACTGCGCGAGCGGCACGAATGCGAGCACGCCCGCACCGTTCGCCGCGAACGCGAAGCCCATCGCGCCGGCGAGCCGTTCGCGAAACCAGCGCACCAGCAGCCCCGAGGCCGGCACCATGCCCACGAGCGCAACGCTCAGCCCGACGACGAAGCCGATGTACAGATAGAACTGCCACAGACTGGTGAGCGAGCTGGCGAGCAGATTGCTGAGCGCCAGGCACGTGAGTCCGGTCATGTACACCGCGCGCGGGCCGAACCGATCGAACAGCGTGCCCACCAGCGGCGCGATGCACCCGCCGATCAGCATGTAGAGCGCATACACGCTGGTGAGCTGCGAACGGCTCCAGCCGAATTCACGCTCCAGCGGCAACAGGAAGACCGCGTAGGTTTCGCCCGAGCCGCGGCCCAGCAGATTGAAGAAGAACACCGACATGCCAACCAGCAGCGCGGTGCGACGCCAGTTGCGTGCGGAATGCGGTGTGGAATCTGGTTGCGTGGACGGCGGCAATGCGGATTCGCTCGAACGTGTCGTTCGGCGTCGATATTCAAGGTGTACGCCCGCCCGATGCTAGCCCAAGCGTTCTCAACACGCGCGGACGATCAAGCGAAGGCGCGGTGAAGCCGGGGCTCCGATGCGTGCTACATTTTTCCGCCCTGTTGATTGCCTGCACTCATCATGAGCAAAGACCCGCGCGTCGAAGCCGCGATCGCCCACTGGTCGCCGCGCTTCGTGGCCAACGGCGTACCGCACGTCGATTTCCTCGAAGTGACCGCCGCGATCGAGCGCTGGGAAGACTGGTGCAGCGCCTGGAGCGCGCGCGGCGCGATCCACGAGCAGCTGGGCAAAGATGCGCTGGCGCAAGGGTTCCACTACAGCGCCGCCGGACATCTCACGCGCGCTGCGGCCTGCTATCACTTCGCCAAGTATCTGTTCGTGATCGACCTCGAACAGATGCGCGCCGCGCACATGAAAGCCGTGGAATGCCGCAATCTCGCGCTGCCGCATCTGCGTCCGCCGGGCGAGCGCGTGGCGATTCCGTACGAAGGCAAGCTGCTGTATGGCAACCTGCGCAAACCTGCGGGCATCACCCGCGCGCCGGTGGTGGTGATGTGCATGGGCCTGGACTCCGCCAAGGAAGAGATGGACGACTACGAGAACCGGTTTCTGGCGCGCGGCCTGGCCACACTCGCGTTCGACGGCCCGGGTCAGGGTGAAGCGGAGTACGAGCTGGAGATTTGCCCCGAGTACGAGCGGCCGGTGAAGGCCGTGTTCGATTTTCTCGAAACTCGCACCGACGTCGATGCCGCGCGAGCCGGAATCTGGGGCGTGAGTCTAGGCGGTTACTACGCGCCGCGCGCGGCGTGCTTCGAGAAGCGCGTGAAGGCCTGCGTCGCGCTATCGGGGCCGTACCAGCGTTCGACCAGCTTCGAGGGCCGGCCGGTGATCAACGTCGAAGCGTTTCGGGTGCGCGCCGGATGCGCCAACCTGGAACAAGCCAGCAACGTGGCCGCACGCATGACGCTGAAAGGGATCGCTCAGCAGATCACTTGTCCGATCTACATCGTTGCCGGCACCAAGGATCGCCTGACGCCGCACACCCATGCCGAGCAACTGGCGCGCGAAGTGTCCGGGCCGTGCAAGCTCGACATCATCGAAGGCGGCAACCACGTGGTGAACAACCTCTGGTACCGCTATCGCGACCAGACCGCCGACTGGATGGCCGTACAACTGGGGGCAGGTTGATCGCGACAACGCGTTGATCGCGGCCATCAACCAGCGAGCGACACCACCGACTCCTCGTAGCGCCCCGTACCCATCGCGCCAGGCTCGAAGATCTTGTGTTCGCGGATCCATTCGAACGATTCCTCGAACACCTCACGCGTGTACGGCTCGAACACGATGCGCTCGCCCGGCCCCCAGCGGCGCGTGTCCATCTGCGACAGGAACCGCTGCGGAAACTCGTTGCGATAGTGCCTGGTGTAGAGGTCGGGCCGCAGATCGATGTCGCGCTGCGCCTGACGCAAGGCAGCGAAGTACTTCCGAAGATCGGCCGGATCAGGCGAGCCGGTGATCATCGTCGCCATCATGAAGGTGGTGTCGATCACCTTGCGAAAGCCCAGCTGCTCGAGGAAGTAGTAAGGGCCCGAGAACAGCGAGGCTGCCGGCACTTTTCGATCGATCAGCTTCTCCAGCCGCGAGAACAGGATGCCGTCGGCGAACGAGAGCTTGATGTCGGATTGCAGCATGTACTGCTCGAGCGCCTGGATGGTCGAGTAGTGGCTGCCAGACTGGAAACCCACCGATATCGGCACGCCGCGCAGATCCTCAGGGTTGCGGATATCGGACTCGGGCGGCACGAACACCGCCGCGGGTGATACCGAGTAGCAGTCGGCGTAGAGCTTGCCGTGACCGGCCGAGGCGGCGACGTTGACCGTCCAGTGGCAGGCGCAGCTCACGTTGGTGTCGCGCCCGGCCTCGAAACTCTGATACGCGCCCACTTTGTCGGGCGTGGCATGCGCCTTGGCAAGATCAGCCCCCTCCCAGGTGCCGTGGAACTCGTACTCCAGACCCTGGGCCTTGAAGTAGCCCTTCTCCTCGGCCACCCATTCGTGCAGGCGGAAATGCGGCGTGATCGCGAACTTGGGCATGCCCCTCTCCTTGTGATGGGATAAATGCGTTGCTGGTCACAGACGGACAGTGTAGGCACGATGCGCCCGACTCGCGCGGCCGCAGCCGATTTCGACGTGCCGCGGATCCTGCGCACCTTCTGCTCGGCTCAGTCGCTCTGCCCGCCGAGGTGTTGTTGCGCGACCGTACCGAGCTTCGCATCGAACGTGGCGAGCGGCGCGCCCAACTCCTCAGCGAGCCACAGATACGCTGCGTCGTAAGCGCTCAACCCGTAACGCGCGGCGAGCGCGAACACCGCCCTGGGCGCGATACCGTGTCGCTCCAGATCGAGCGTATCGAGAGCCTCCAGTGCCGTTGCAACTGCTGCCTGCGAGGCCATGCGCCGGCGCACCTTGTTCAGCGCGACGTTGGCCAACTCATACTCGATCAGTTGCGGCGCGCACAACGCGCGCCCGCCCATCCAGGCCAGCGCGTGGTCCATGTCGGACTCGGCGAACAACGCAGCGGCGAGCACGCTCGCATCGACCACCAGACGCGGCCGGCGACCATAAGCCGCGCGCGGCTCGGCGACGATGAGCGGCACGGCTACCTGCCGCCGCGGCGCGTGACGGTGGACCCAGCGGCCAGACGCTGGTCGCGTTGCGCTCGGATGAACTCGACCGAGCCGGCCGTACCCTTCGGAAAGAGCTTGCGCGCGCGTCCGGCGAGCTGTTCGATCGAGATGCGGCCGGTGTCCGGTCCGGGTGCGCCCGCCCAGCCGGCAGGTGCCTCCTGCGTGGCACGTTCCAGGATCAGCAGCAGTTCGCGTTGCAGCGAACGGTGATTGCGCGCGGCACGTTCGCGCAGCTTGTCGGCGAGTGCGTCCGGTACGTTTTTCACCGAGAGGTTGATGCTCATGCACTGCTCCATAATGGATCCTATGGTTCCATTTTGGATCTGCATTAACCGGAAAGCAAGCGTGCCGCCCGCGCCGTCGCAACCGTTGCCTGCGAGGCCGGCGCGGAGGTACAACCCGTCCATGCGCCTCGCGCGCAGGCCACGACCCGAAGGGGGATATCGATGACGATACGAACGACGTTCGACATGGGCCGATGCCGCCCGATCGCGATCTGCGGCAGGTTGCTCGCCGCGGCCGTGCTCGTGGCCACGGCGTTTTGCGCCAACGCGCAATCGCGCGCCTATCCGGAACGCAGCGTGCGCATCGTCGTGCCGTACGCGCCCAGTGGTGCGGTCGACATCACGGCGCGCATCCTCGCCAAGGAACTGGCCGAGCTGTGGGGTCAGCCTGTGGTGGTCGACAACCGCCCCGGCGCGGCCGGCGTGATCGCCGGCGAAATCGTCGCCAAGGCACCGGCCGACGGCTACACGCTGCTGCTCACCGACGACGGCGTGCTGACGACCGTGCCGCTGTTCAACGACAAGATGCCCTACGACACGCTCACCGACCTGGTGCCGGTGGCGATGGTCGGCATGTTTCCCTACGTGCTGATCACCAACAGCGCACTCAAGGTGAAGTCGATGGCCGAGCTGGTGGCCAGTGCCAAAGCCAAACCGGGCAGCATCGACTACGCCACCAACGGTGTGGGCGGCACCCATCACCTCAGCTGGGAACGCCTGCAGCGCGCCGCCGACATCCAACTCAACCACGTGCCCTACAAAAGCGCCGCGCCCGCACTCCAGGACGTACTGGCCGGGCGCGTGCCGATGATGCTCGCTGCCGTGGCCACCGCTTTTCCATTCATCAAGGATGGGCGACTGGTGCCGATCGCGACCGGCGGGCAGGCACGGGTGCCCTCGTTGCCCGAACTGCCGACGCTGATCGAGTCGGGCTTTCCCGGATTGGAAGTGATCTCGTGGATGGGAGTGCTCGCGCCGAAGGGCGTTCCGCAATCGCTCGTGGACCGCTTGAGCACGGAGTTGGCCAAGGTGACGCGCAGCGAATCCTACAAGTCGGCGTTGGCGCAGCGCGCGAGCGAACCGCGCACCAGTACGCCGCGCGAGCTTGCCGAGCGCACCCGCGCGGAGCTCGAGCGCAATCAGGCGCTGGTGAAGAGTCTGAACATCAAGGCGAACTGAAACGCGGGTGGCCGCCGTTTCACTGCACCGGGTGCCGCGTCGATTGATACAGGCGTTCGGCCTCGGCGATCATGCCCGGCGTCGCGCCCAGATCAGGCAGCGACCACGGCACCGGCCGCGCGAACAGCTGGCGCAGCCCCTGCAGCGGCAGAGCGCGACTGAACGCGAAACCTTGCGCGTCCTCGCAGCCTAGTTGCCGCACCAGGCGGATCTGCGCCTCCGAGGCCACCCCTTCGGCGGTCACCTGCAGATCGAGCGTGTGACTCATCGCCGTCATCGACGCGACGGTCGCGATATCGCTCGCATCGCCGGGCAGCCGGGCGATGAATGAACGATCGATCTTGATCCGGCCGATCGGCAGCTGTTTGAGCCGGCCCAGTGCCGAACGCCCTGAGCCGAAATCGTCGATGCACAGATTCACGCCGAGATCGCGCAGGTTGGACAGCCGCTGGTCGCTGCACTCGATGCTTGCCAACGCGTTCTCGGTGAACTCCAGTTGCAGGAGCTCGGCCGGCAGGCTGGCTTCGAGCAACGCGTCGAGCACGACGCGTGCGAACGATTCCGCGGCGAGTTGGCGCGCCGCGACGTTGACTGCCAGGCGCAGCGGACGATTGATGTCGAACATCAGCTGCGCAACGTCGGCGCAGGCGCGTCGCAGTACCCATCGGCCGATCGCGTCCATGAGGCCGCGGGCCTCGGCCAACGGCAGAAAACGATCGGGCCCGATGAAACCGTGATCCGGATGGTTCCAGCGCAGCAGCGCCTCGATGCCCGCGATGCTGCCGTCATCGAGTGAGACGGTCGGCAGGTAGTGCAGTTCGAACTCGCTCGCATCGAGCGCTCCCTCCAGATCGTCGCCCAGACTCGCCACGACGGGACTACCGGCGGCCGAGTCACGCGCTGCCTCCTCGGTGTTTGCCCGCTGCCATGGGCCGCCGTCGCCGGTGCGCCGCTCGGTCGTCTCTTCGCGGCGCGCGGGCGTCGGCTCATGCACCCGTCGCGCCAGCGCCACCTGCAGCGTGGTGTGCAGTTCGCGCGTCTCGTAGGGCTTGACGAGATAGCCGAACGGCCGGATCGCCAGTGCGCGCTCGACGATATTGTCGTTGGCGTACGCAGTTAGAAACACGATCGGGATGCGCAACTGATCGACGATGTGCTCGGCGGCCTCGAATCCGTTCACCGGCCCTTCGATGTTGATATCCATCAGCACGATATCGGGGCGCAGCGTCTGCGCCCGCTCGATCGCCTCGTCACCACGCGCGACGGTGCCCACGACGATGTAACCGAGCTTCGCCAATGCCAGGCGCAGTTCGAACGCGGTGATGCGCTCATCTTCGACGATCAGTACGCGTGCGCCATTCATGCGGATTCCTCACTCATTGTGATGACCCTCGACATCTGTGGTGCGGCAAGCGGATGTTCAACAGGCGCATCGATGAGCGACGTGCTGAAGCGCAGCTCGAAGCGGGCGCCCGGCCCGGCACCTCGCGCAATCGTTCCGCCCAGTTGTTCGGTGAGCAGCGGGATGAGCTGAAAGCCCAGCGACGTGGCGTCCAGCAGTTCGAAGTTCTGCGGCAAACCGACACCGTTGTCGGCCACGCTCACGCTGATATCGCCTTCGGTGGTGCGCGCGAGCGCCACCACGACCTGACCGGCCCTACCATCGGGAAACGCGTGCTTGAGCGAGTTGGTCACCAGCTCGTGCACGACCAGCCCGCACGATATCGCGCGTTGCGGATCGATCTCGACGTGCGAGTCGACGCCGTCGACGCGCACGTCGACCTCACGCCGGCCCGCCGCGTGCAGATCCACCAGCAGCGCGACCAGGCGCTGCAGATAGTTGCCGAGCCGGATCACGCCGAAGTGCTGGCGCTCGTAGAGCAGCTGATGCACCAGCGCCATCGCCTTGATCCGGCTCTGGCTCTCGGCAATGAGTACGCGCGCCGACTCGTTGGTGGTGTGCGAGACCTGCAGGCTGAGCAGACTGGAGATCACCTGCAGATTGTTCTTCACCCGGTGGTGCACCTCGTTCAGGAGCGTGGTCTTGTCTGCCAGAGCCCGCTCCAGTTGCACGCGGGCGCGCTTGCGTTCGGTGACATCGCTGATGGAGACGAGCAGCCGCCATCCATCCTGCGTTTCGATGCGCGACAGCTCGACCTCCACCGCCAGCTCGGCGCCGTCGTTGCGCCGGCCCACACATTCGAAGCCGCTGCGCGCGCTCGCCGTATCGCTCTGCGCCGCCAGATCGATCGCGAGTTGATGCCGGTGCAGCTGCGGCACCAGCAGATCGAGCGGCTGGCCGATCAGATCCGCGCGGCTATGGCCGAACAGGGCCTCGGCGCGGCGATTCACGAGCGTGACCAAGCCCGTGCTGTCGGCAATGGCGATCGCATTCGGAGCCTGCTCGACCACCAGCCGAAACCGCTCGCGGCCTTCCAACACCTCGCGGTTCATCACCGTTGCCGTCACCAGCACACGCCTGCGCTCGCTCGAAAGCGCCGCGATGATCGCGAACAGCAGCAGGTCGATGACCACCCCGCATACCGCAATCACCGTGGGCTGGCTGGTCCTCACCGCACTTTCGAAGTTGGGACGGCTGTTGAACTGCACGGTCCAGACGCGGCCGGCAACCTCGATCGATCGAGCCATCGCGAACTGCGGCTGGTGCGCTGTATCGGTCGAGGAATTAGGACCCGTCGAGTACGGAGGACCCGTCGAGTACGGAGGACCCGTCGAGTACAGCTGATTACCTTCGTGCGGCTCGGCCCCATCGTAGATGGTGAAGTCGATCATCGGCGTGCCGTGCGGCAAGATGCCGCTCATCAGATCACCGACGCGAAACGGCGAGTACACGAAGCCCAGCAGCGCCGCGCGACGGTCAGTGACGGGGCTCTCGGGCATGCCCGCCCGGTACACCGGAAGGTACATGAGGAAACCGTACTGCATGTCGCGTTGGGTTTCCTGCACCAGCGTCACGCGCCCGGACACTGCAGGCAGGCCGGTATCCCGCGCGCGCTCCATGGCGGCTCGGCGCACCGGCTCGGAGTACATGTCGTAGCCGAACGCACGCAGGTTGCGTTCCGCGAACGGCTCCAGATAGACGATCGACGTGTAGGCCTCGCGTTCGCCGTCGGGCCGCACGACGTAGTTGGCGAAGCCCTCGGCGCGGATCGCCTCGGTGTGACTCGGCAGACGCGAAGCGGGAATCCATTGCGCGAACCCGATGCCCTGCAGACCCGGAAAGTGGCGATTGACCTCGAGCCGGGTTACGTACTCGCGCCACTCCTCGCGCGTGACCACCCGGCCCATCGCTTCGAACAACCCTACCCCGCCGCGCAACACCTGCTCGTATTCGAGCATGCGCTTGGCGATCGCCAGCCGTGCCTCTTCGGCCTGGAACTCGAAGCGTTCGGTCGCCCAACGATCGGCGTACGCATTCGAGAGGTACCAGGCCAGTCCGGTGACGATGAGCGAGCCGGCCAGCACGAACCAACCTATCGTGCCGCCATGGAAGCGCTCGACGATGCGGCCTGCCCAGCTGCGCGAGTCGGCGCTCGGCAAGGCGGGCGTTGAGAATGGATGGTCCAAGGACGGCGCTATCAGGCTGGTAGAGGAGACGCACGCGCCATCTTTTGATCCGCCCTGGACAACGGCCCGGGCGAGCGTGCGTGGCGCGGCCGGTGATCATGCGGGCTTCACAGGCCGAAGAAAGCCGGCCGCGCGGCGGCAGGGGGAATATTTCCTGCGAGAGCACTTGCATGTGCGTCAGGGGTAGCCTTGGCGCTGCCGCCGGTCAAGCGCTCGCGGCAGCCGCCAGCCTCTGGCGCGAAGGAGAATTTCGGCGCAGCATCCGCCCTCGGGCGAGACGACCATCCGCGGTAAGGCGGGCCAACAGTCCGCCCGACAACAACAGGAGGCATCGTGCGCGTTACCCTTGTCCACCCTGCGGGCTTTAACTTCATTCCGGGCCAACCCGACTTCACGGTGCTGGCCAACCGCATGGCGCCGATCGGCATCATGCAACTGGCCAGTTGGCTTGAGAAACACGGCCACCCCACGCAACTGCACGATTGCCTCGGCCCACACGCGCCGAAGGGGATCGCAGCCAACGCCGAGCGCATCCTGAGCACCAATCCGGAACTGGTAGGTTTCTCGTCGACCACCTCCGGGTTCATGGATACCGTCGATCTGGCCACCTACATCAAGGCCAAACGCCCCGAGATCAAGATCGTGGTGGGCAACGTGCACGTGAGCTCGCTCGGCACGCCGATCCTCGATCACTTCCCCGAGATCGACGTGCTGGCGATCGGCGAAGGCGAAGGCGCGATGGTCGAGCTGGCCGAAGACCGGCCGCTGCGGGAGATCGGCAACATCGCCTATCGCGACTCGAGCGGGAAGGCGATCATGAATCCGCGCCGCGATCGCATCAAGGACCTCGACGAGCTGCCCTTCCCCGCCTACGAGAAGCTCGAAGGCTTTCCGCGCGACTACCACCTGCCGCTGTTCGCCTACGAGAAGCGCTACGGCGCCACGATGATCACATCGCGCGGGTGTCCGTACACCTGCTCGTTCTGCGATCGCACCGTGTTCGAGCGCCAGTACAAGACCAACTCGCCGGAGTACATCTACGAGCAGATGAAATATCTGCGCGACCGCTTCGGCGTGCACCACATCAACATGTACGACGATCTGTTCACCGCCAAGCGCCAGCGCGTGTTCGATCTGTGCGAGCTGCTGATCAAGAAACCGCTCGGGATGAATTTCAACTGTGCCATCCGTGCCGGTCACACCTCCGATGACATGCTGCACATGCTCAAGCGCGCCGGGGCTCTGATGGTGTCGATGGGCATCGAGTCGGCCGACGAAGAGATGATGGAACGGCACAAAGCCGGCGTGACGCTCGAAGAGGTCACCAAGACGGTCAAGTCGATCCATGCCGCGGGGTTGCGCGCCAAAGGCCTGTTCATCTTCGGCATGCCGGGCGAGACGCCCGAGACGGTGCGCCGGACCAGCGATTACATCCTGTCCCTGGGGCTGGACGAGATGAACATGACCAAGTTCAGCCCGCTGCACGGCGCACCGATCTGGGACGAGTGCATAAACGACCCGACCGGCGAGTTCAACGAAGACTGGCGCCTGATGAACTGCCTGAACTTCGTCTACAAACCCGAGGGCTTCTCCTCGCGCGAGGAGATGGACGCACTCTACAACTGGCACATCACCCGCTTCTACCGCGGCAAGGAATATCAGCGCCGATTCAGCAAGCGACTATGGCAGCACCGCTGGAGCCTTTGGCATCTGATCAAGCACCTGCCGCACACGGTGATGGCCGCGCGTTACTTCAACAAGAACAAAGAGCAACTCGAGAAGATCAAGGCCGCGTTCGAGCGCCATCCGCGCCAACCAGTGGGCCTGGTGCCGCAGTTGAGCCCGGAGATCGTCGAGGACAACCGCTTCCAGATGACGCCGGTGAAGTTCCACCGCAAAGTGAAGACGGGCACCGTGGCCGAGGGCACCGTGGCCGCCGATGCGCAGATCGCGGCGATCAACGCGGCAGCGCCAATGGCCGAGGGCGTCCGGGCGGCGTAGTCAACACCGGTGCGTGTTTTCGGCGGCCCCGCCTACGCGCCTCCGGGGTCGCTGCGCGCGATCCGGGCTAACTTCACTCCGCCCGCAGCCCCTTGTCGCGAATGATCTTGCCGTAGCGGGCAAGGTCTGCGGCGATCAGTGCCTGCAACTCGGCGGGCGTACTTGCCTGCGGCACCGCGCCCTGTGCGATCAGCTTCTCGCGCACATCGGGCGCCGCCACGGCTTCACCCACGTCGGCGCTCACCTTGTCGATGATCGCGCGCGGCGTGCCGGTTGGTGCAAGGATCGCAATCCACGAACCCGACTCGGCGTTGGCAACGCCCGCTTCGGCGATCGTCGGCACGTCGGGCAACGCTGGATTGCGCTTGGCGTGCGTGATCGCCAGCCCCTTCAGCTTGCCGCTCTTGATGTGGCCCGAGCCCTCCAGCACCGAGGCGAACAGGATGTTGACGTGGCCTGCCATCAGGTCGGCCATCGCAGGTCCGCCGCCCTTGTACGGCACGTGCGTCATCGTGGTGCCCGTCTGCGTCTGGAAGATCTCTGCGGTCAGGTGTGGTGATCCGCCGAGTCCGGAACTCGCATACGTGACCTTGCCGGGATTGGCTTTGGCGTAGGCGACCAGGTCCTTCACCGAACCGGGCGGGAACGACGGACTGGCCATCAGCACGAACGGCAGCTCGCAGATCAGCGCAATCGGCGCGAACGCGGTCTCGTGCGCGTAAGGCAGCTTCGGATAGAGCGCCGGATTGATCGAGGTGATGCCGACGTTGGCGATCAACAGCGTGTAGCCGTCGGGCTTGGCCTTGGCCACCGCATCGGCGCCGATGATGCCGCCGGCCCCGCCACGATTCTCGACCACGACCGAGTGATTCCACTTCGCACCGAGCTTCATGGCAACCGTGCGCGCCGAGATGTCGGTGCCACCCCCGGGTGGGAACGGCACGATGAGGGTCACGGGCCGAGTCGGATAAGACTGCGCCTGTGCGCCCAGAGCGAGCGCAGCGAGCAGCACGATTGCGATTGGACGGATCACGACTTCTCCTTCGTCACGGCATTCGCTCCATAGCGAGCGACGCGGCGTTTTACCACGCAACTGCCGGTCAAATGGCAAGCTGCGGCGCACGGGCCCAGAATCCGGCGTCGCTGACAATTGCCGCGCGACTCGCCCCCATCGCTCCGGATACCACCATGAAGATCACCGACATCGCGATTCACGTGTTGAAGAGTCCACTCGAGGAACCGTTCGCGTCCTCGCAAGGCTGGGTCGGTGGCTGGGTCGAGATTCCCGCGCGACCCGGACTCGGCGTGGAGATCGATCGCGCGACGCTGGAACGTTATCGCGCTTGATAGTCGACCTGCTGAACTGATGGTGCCGCCGTCGGCTCAAGCGCGCGAACTCAATCCGCGCGGATGTTGTTGTCGCGCACAACTTTGCCCCAGCGCTGCATCTCGTCGGTAAGCCATTTCTGCAGCGCCTGCGGCGTGCTCACGGCCAGATCCATGCCCAGATTCTCGGTGAGCTGCTTGCGCAGATCGGGCAAAGCGAACGCTTTCACCAGCTCGGCGTGGAACCAGTCGATGATCGGCTGCGGCGTGCCTGCCGGCGCGAAGATGCCCCACCACGCGAGCGCGTTGAGGCCGGGAAAGCCCTGCTCCGACAGCGTGACCACGTTGGGCATCACCGCCGAGCGCTTCTGACCGGTCACCGCCACCGCGCGCAGCTTGCCGCCGTTGATGTGTGGCGCAAGCACCGCGACCGATCCGATCGCCAGATCGACTTGTCCGCCGATCGCATCCTGCGTCATCGGTCCGCCGCCCTTGTAGGGCACGTGCACGAGCTTGATGCCCGCGGCCTGCTGCACCAGCGTCATGGTGAGATGGCCGAGGCTGCCGTTGCCGACCGTGCCATAGGCGACCGAATCGGGCTTGGCCTTGGCCGCCTTGATCACGTCGCCGAAATGCTGATACGGCTTGGCCGCGTTGGTGGCGATTGCCATCGGCGCGGTACCCACCAGCATCACCGGCGCGAGATCCTTGGCCGTGTCAAACGGCAGGTTAGGGTTGAGCGCCGGATTGACCGCGTGCGTGTCGAACACGAACAGAAACGTGTAGCCGTCGGCGGGCGCCTTGGCGACGAACGCCGCGCCGATTGCACCGGAGGCGCCAGGTTTGTTCTCGACGATGAACTGCTGACCGAGCGCGTCGACGAGTTTCGCACCGACCAGACGGGCGAGCGGATCGACCGATCCTCCCGGCGGAAACGGCACCACGAATCGCACCGGCTTGGCTGGCCACGTTGATGGCGCAGCCGGCGCCTGAGCGTGGGCCGCCGGTACGTGGGCAAGCATGGCCGTGCACAGCAGAAGCGCCGCGGTGCCGATCTTTGCGATGCGTTCGATGCCGTCTGCCACGCGCTGTCCGAATTTCATGAGCTTGATCCTCGTTCGCTAGGTGGGGAACGCTGCGAACCTACCTTGTTCTACGCGAGCCGAACAATGCGCACGATCAAGATTGGCGCCGCGAGGGGTCGCTGCCGCTCAGCCGCGCAACCAGTCTTCGGCGTCGCGGTGCAACTGCTCGAGCGCCGGACTGTCGTCGACGGGGAGATCCATCGACACCTTGTAGCCGGCGCTCGCCAGCGAATAGCCGAGGTACCGGTACGCCGTCGGCATGCTCGCCAGCAGCGCATGGTCGAACGGGACGGTTGCCCCCGGTGTGACCGGATCGACGCGGTCGCGCTCATAGATCGCGACGCGGCGCACGATTGCCCAGCGCTCGCGCTTCTCGAGAAAATCGAAGAAGCGGCCCCACGCGGTGAGATCGCACTCGACGCCATGCAACGCGCGCCGACCCATGATGTGCACGTTGGTCTCGGCGACCGCGCGCTTGCCGCTGACGTCGATGCGCGATCCGCCGATCTCGTGTTTCGACCCGCTGCGGCCTTTGCGCATCTCGCGCGAGGCGGCGATGAAATCCGGGAACCTGCCGCTGAACCAGGTGACCTGAATCGTACCCTCCGGATGGAACGTGCTCGCCAGTTGCGCCCAGCGTCCCTGGTCGCGCCAGAAACCCCAGTTCTGGATCACTTCGGCGATCTGCTGCTTGTCGTTCATATCAGCCTCCATCTTCGAATGCGTGCGAGCACACGAGCACCGCCCGAGTCTCGCACGCGCCATGGATCATGCAGAAACAAAACTTCATGTTCGGGCAATAGGCTGGTTACGACGAAAGCGCACTCTTGCATCGTTGCGCGTCGTTCCGCGAATTTCACCTTCGCGGGCCGCACCACCTCTTCTTGTTCAATGCGCTGAGGCTTGTATGAATCCGCTGCTCGTACGCGTCCATCGCTGGACCGCCGCGCTCTTTGCGCTGCCGTTGCTGGTCGTCGTGGCGACCGGACTGATCCTCTCATTCGAACCGATCGCCTACGACCGCCACCTCACCGACGCCACGGTGAGCACGCAGGCGGTGCTCGATGCGCTGGCGAAGCACGACCCTGACGGCAAGGCGCGAAGCCTGGCGGTGCGCGCCTACGAAGGCACGATGACATTGAGCACCGGCGGCGGCGCAGAACCGCGTCGCATCGATCTGCACACCGGCGAAGTGATCGACCCTTCGCGCACGTTGTGGTCGGACGTGCTCATCAAGAGCCGGCGGTTGCACGAGAAGCTGCTGCTCGACCTGTCTTGGCTGGTGATCGGTTCGACCATCGCGTTGCTGGCGATGATGATCCTCGGCTATCTGATGGGCTGGATGCGACCGCGCAATACTGCCCGCGGCTGGCATCGCGCCACCGGTTGGTTTCTGGCGCCGCTGCTGGTGCTCAGCCCGCTCACCGGATTGGCGATTGCTTTCGGCGTGAGCTTTGGCGCGACCCTCCAGCCGGCATCACCGGGATCGCGAGTCGCACTGGCCGAGGCAGTCAAGGTCGTCGCAGCGGAGCGCAGCCTCGCCGACGTCGTGTGGGTGCGTCCGCTGGGTGGTGCGCTACGTGCGCGGATCTACGACGGACGCGAGGCGAATATCTACCTGGTCGGCAAGGAAGGGCTCGTGCGCGGGGCCGCGAACTGGCCGCGAGCGCTGCACGAGGGCACCTGGGCAGGTGCGTACTCCGGCGGGATCAATGTCCTCATTTCCGTCGCTCTGCTCGGTCTGATGGGCACCGGATTCTTCATGTGGGTGCAGCGGACTCGTCGGCGCGGGAGCCGGCGCGCGAACCGTACGATCGAGAAGAGTGCGCAGCGCCCGCTCGCAGCGAATCGGCGTCGCTCCGCGTAGGTTGGGCGCTGCGGCCGCTCGCGCGGGTTGCATACGCCACCCCTACTTCGTCTTGCGCGTGTACCCCACCCCGTCCAGCCAGATTGCACCTTTGGCGTCCTTGGGGTCGGTGACGATGATGCGGGTTTCGCTCGCGCCATTGTCGTATTGGATGTGCAACGAGATGCCGTCGATGCGGTAGCGTCCACGGCGGTTGGGCGCAACACTCGACATCGCGGTCGAGCCGCCGGCGATCGCCGCATAGGCACCTGCCCCGCCACCGCGCACCACACGGCCGTCGCGTGCGAACGCGTATTCACGCCATGCGACCACCGAGTCGGTGCCACCGATGGCCACGGTGCCAGTGCCCGACATCGAACCATAGGCGCCGTCGAGACGAAAATCGGCGGGCAGCTTCGCATAGGTGGCCTGGTACGCGAGTTTTCGCCAGCCTTTCGTTCCATCCTGCAGCTGCAACTGTCCGCCGCTGCGCTGCCAGCGCGTCCATGCCTTCGGATGTGCCGCCTTGTGCGCCCCGATGCCGCCGCGAAAGTTCAATCCCGCGATGTCGGTCAGCGCCTCGCCGTTGCGGAACAGCACCACCGGCACCGGTGCCGGGTACAAGGACCCGCCCACCCCCATGCGCATGCGCGAATCGAATCCGAAACTGTCGATGCCGGCCGCGACTGACGCGGCGCCCGATTCCTTGGCCAGGGCGTGATGCGCAACCCACGCACCCGCGATTGCAAGCACCATGAGGACCGAAGCAACTACCGGTCGACGGACCATTGCGATCTCCTGCGATTGTTGTGGTCCGAACCGTATCGCATTCACACAGCACGCTGCAGTAACGGTTTGTATCCGCGCGCCTCGTCGCCGGAACGAATGTCGCCGGAATGAATAGGAGAACCAGTCCGCCTCAGAGCACTTCGCCGTCAGAACGCGCCATACACCGCATCGGCATAGCCAGGGATCAACTCGGCGCAGGCGTCGTCGCGCGACCACGGCAACAGCACAACCGCGTCGCGCACGCCGAGATCGCGCAACTGGTGCGGCACGCCGAAGCCGCGCACGAGATGTCCGCTACCCATGACGCCGACGACCAGCGGCCGATCGGCGCGTCGCGCCGCCTGTGCCAGCGCCTGCGCCATCGCGCGATCCCAGGTCTGTTGCGCGTCGACGAAGCGGCGAAACCCGGCATCGTCACGCGTGAGCGCAGGTTTGGCGGGATCGGGCTTGCGATGCTTGCCAAAGATGTCGAACAGCCAGTCGACGTACGCCTCGCTCGGCGCCGCGGGCCTGGTGACGCCGGCCCGCGTGGCTTCGGGCACAGCATCGAACCCGACCTTGCCGACTTCGCGCACCAGCGCGCGCTCGACGTTGAGCGCCAGCATCGGCACGCGCCGGTCGCGCGCGAATTCGAACAGCGGCAGATAGAGTTTCTCGTCGAAACCCCACACGTTCTTCCACTCGGCCTGCGCGAGGAATTCGCTCGGCCTCAACGTGCCGGCGACCCAGCGATCGAGCACCGGCTGCAGGCGGCGCGGAAACATCTCGAACCCGAGCACCATGTTCGAGCGCACGGCATGCAGCGCCTCCAGCGATTCGCGTTGCCAGCGGTGATGCGCGGTGCTGTCGTGTTGCTCGCCGAGCAGTACGATCGATGCGCGTGTAGCGCGTTCCAGCACTTCGATGGCCGGCGTGAGCGTCGGCCCCTGCTGCGTCGGCACTACCCATGTGCCGCGCGGAACGCAGTCGGCAGGCAGTAGCGCGCACGCGTTCAACAGGCCCACGGCGCTGATCACCAAGAGCCGCCGCAATGCCAGGCACTGCCGTGCCACGACGTTGCCCTCTTCACGGTCATTCCCTGCGAACGTGGCGAGACATCGGGGCGCCGGCACGCAAGCTGCCGCCACGCTATTTGCCGTGGTACTTCGCCTTGCGCTTCTCGGCGAAAGCGTGGATGCCTTCCTTGTAGTCGACGGTGCCGCGCAGTTTCTCGTACGCGTGGCCTTCGAGTTCCAGGCTGCCCGCAGTGCTGGTGTCCTCGGCGAAGTTGAGCACGCGCTTCAGGCTCGCCAACGAAATCGGCGCGAGCGCATTGAGCCTTTCGGCGTACTTGTGGATCAGCGCGGTGAGCGCCTCGCTATCCTCGACCACCTCGGTGAGCAAACCCCAGTCGCACGCCTTCTGCGCGGGCAGCCGCTCGGAGAGCAGCACCATGTGCTTGGCGCGCGTCAGGCCGACGAGCTTCACCACGCGCGGCGCGCCGCCGGAGCCTGGCATCTGGCCGATCGACGATTCGGGCAACGCCACGACCGTGTCCTTGGTGGCCAGACGGAAGTCGCACGCGAGCGACAGCTCGAACCCCACGCCCATCGCGTACTTTTCCAGCGCGGCGATCACCGGCTTGGATGCGCGCTCGGGCGCACCGATGTTCCACGCCAGATGCGACATGCCATCGGCCGGCACGTTCAGGAACCCTTTCACGTCGCCGCCGGAGGTGTACACGCCGTTGGCGCCGCGGATCACGATCACGCCGATGTCGTCGTCCTCGTCCATCTCTTCGATGAGCAGGCGGATCTGGGTGCGCGCCTTGTACGAGACGATGTTGAGCGGCGGCCGGTCGAGGATGAGGTAACCGATGCGCCGCGCCTTGTCGATCTCGACGCGCAGGCCGTCGAGGTTCTGCAGCAGGTCGGTACGACGCTTGACGTATTTGTCGATCATGATGGGTGGGTCTCAGTCTTGGTTTCAATAAGTGCTGTGGAAATTCTTGAGCGCGGTGTAGTGCCCCGCACGCAACTCGCGGCGCAGGATCTTGCCCACCGGCGATTGCGGGATGCGCTCGACGAACACATAGCCGCGCGGGCGTTTGAATCGTGCCAGATCACTCGCTGCGCAGTAGGCATCGAGTTTCTCCGCCGTGGTCTGGGGCCCGCTCGGTTCGATGAACGCGATCACCTTCGCGCCGAGGCGCTCGTCGGGCACACCGGCCACCGCCACGCGGCGCACCAGCGGGCAACGCGCGAGCACATTCTCGACCTCTTCCGGATGGATGTTCTCGCCGCCGGAGATCAGCATGTCATCCACCCGACCGAGCAGGTAGAGATCGCCGTCCTCGTCGATGCGCCCCAGATCGCCGGTGAAGTACCAGCCGGCACGCAGCGCGCGCGCATCGGCATCGGGCCGCTTCCAGTAGCCCTTGAACGCTTCGGGGCTGGCCAGGCTGGCGATGACTTCGCCGGGCTCACCGGCAGGCACCAGATCGTCGGGCGTGACGCTGCTGCCCGGGTCGGCGCGCACCACGCGCAACGCCTGATTCATGCCTGCGCGTCCGGCGCAACCCGGTTTGCGCGCGATGCGGTCGCACACCGAGAACGTGTAGATCTCGCTCGATCCGTAGAAATTCACCCAGATGTCGGGCCGGAACGTCTCGTATACCTGCTGCGACAGCGCATCGGTCATCGACATGCCGGCATAGCCGAGTTTGCGCAGCGAAACGAGATCGCGTGACTTGAGCCGCGGGTGATGCACGATGTCGTGGAACAGCGTCGGCACCAGAAACATGGCGCTCACCCGTTCGCCCACCACCAGATCGATCGCCTGCTCGACGTCGTAGCTGGGCATGCATACGCACACGCCGTTCAACAGTGCGCTCGACAGCAGCACCCGCACGCCCATCGTGTGATAGAGCGGCATGACACCGAGCTGCACCTCGCCGAATTCGTAGCGGTTGTGCGCGATGTGCGAGACCGCCGCGTTGCGTTCATTGGCGCTCGATCGCGGCACGCCCTTGGGCCGTCCGGTCGTGCCGGAGGTGTAGAGCATCATGCAGATGGCGCGCTCGTCGATGTCGACCGGGCGTGCGATCGGCGATGCCGCAGCCAGCGTCGCATAGGCGATCGCATCGTCGGCGCGGGAGCTCTCGCCCAAGGAAGCGGCCACGCGAATGCGCGGCACCGCCGACATACCGGCCTTGTCCAGCGCCTGACGAGCCGCTTCCTCCGACACGCCTTCGAACGCGATCGCGCGCGCCTCGGCGTTCTCCACGCAGTAGGCGATCTCGTCGGCGGTGGAACGCCAGTTCAGCGGCGTGTAGATCAGCCCGAGCCAGTGGCACGCCCAGTAGAGCGAGGTCAGTTCATAGCGGTTCTTGAGGACGGTGAGCAGATGATCACCGGCCACCAGACCCAGCTTCGCCAGTCCGCCGGCAACGCGCTCGACGTCGTCCTGCCATTGCCGGTAGGTGCGTCGCGTGTCGCCGTCGACGATCGCCAGCGCGCCCGGATTGCGCGCGACCGTGATCTGGAAGGCCTGACCGAGGTTCATCGGCGCGCGCGGGCGGACGATCGGGCCCTACTGCTCGATCTTCAGGTTGTTTTCCTGGATGACTTTGGCCCAGCGGGCGCGGTCGTCGCGCAGGAACTTGTCCATCTGCTCGGGCGTGCCGGCTACGGTCTCGGCGCCCATGCCGATGATTTTCTCTTTGACCTCGGCACTGTTGAGCACCTTGACGATGTCGGCATTCAACTTCGCGACGATCTCGCGCGGTGTGCCGGCCGTGGTGAACACGCCCTGCCAGCTGCCGGCGGTGAAACCCGGGACGAACTCGTTGGCCGCGGGCGCGTCGGGATACGCACCGATGCGCTTGGGCGCAGTGACGCCGAGCAGGTGCACGTTGCCGTTCTTCACGTGCGGGGCGGTGGCGAGCATGCTGTTGAAAACCAGATCGGCGTGACCACCGGCCACGTCCTGCAACGCTTGCGCGCCGCCCTTGCTCGGGATGAAGGTCCAGCTAATGCCCATCGACTTGGCGAAATGCAGACCGGCCAGGTGCGGGTTGCTGCCGATGCCCGCGGTGGCGAAATTGAGTTTGCCCGGATTGAGCTTGGAGTACTCGACGAGTTCCTTGAGCGTCTTGTGCGGGAGCTTGGGCGAGACCGCGATCAGATACGGCGAGAACGAAATCACCGTGACCGGCGCGAGATCCTTGTGCAGGTCGTACGGCAGATTCTTGATGAGCGAGGGCATGATCGTCATCGTGCCCAGATCGCACACCAGCAGCGTGTGTCCGTCCGGGGCCGCCTTGGCGACGAAATCGGTGCCGATGGCGCTGCCCGCACCGGGCTTGTTCTCGACGATCGGCGCCTGGCCCCACATTTCGCGCAGCGGACCGCTGATCAGGCGCGACAGGATGTCCGACGAGCCGCCCGCCACGAACGGCACGATGACGCGCACCGGCTTGGTCGGAAAACTCTGGGCGTGCACCGCACCGGCAACCAAAGCTCCTCCGACACAAAGCGCCGCTGCGATGGTCTCTCGGATGGTTCGGTTCATTGGATCCTCCAGGGGAGATGTCTTTTCAGGGAAGCTTGCTCGAGGGGCGGGGATCACGCACTGGCCGCCCGGCCGCGCCGCTGGCCCGACAATTTACTCGATGCGCCGCCCGTTCGATGCCTCTACCCGATCAACCGCCACACGCGGGCCGGCGACAGCGGCAGCATCACATCCTCACGACCGAGCGCATCGGCCACCGCGTTGGCGATCGCGGCCGGTGCCAGCATCGAGCTGCCGTCACCCATGCCCTTGGCCCCCAGGCGATTCGCCGGACTGCGCGTGCTCACGTGGCCGATCGTCACCGGCGGCAGGTCGGCGGCCGTCGGACACAGATACTCCGCGAGCGTGCCGCTGGTGAAGTGCCCGTCGCGGTCGTGCACCAGCTCTTCCATCAGCGCGGCACCGAAGCCGTGGCAGAAACCGCCCTGCACCTGCCCATCGACGATCAGCGGATTGAGCATGGTGCCGACGTCGTGCACCGACACGTACTTCACGATCGCGACCTGCCCGGTGGCGCGATCGATCTGCACCGCCACCAGATCGCACACGAACCCGTAGGTCAGCGCCGATCCGACCTTGTCGTCGGCCGAGATCGTGCCGAGCGGTTCGGGTGACAGCGTGGCCGTCTCGTAGATGCCCGGTTCGACACCATCGGGCAGGCTTTCGGTGTGCCAGTGCGTGCGTAACGCGATCTTCCTGATCGGGATCGATTTGTCGGGCACGCCGACGATGCGGGCCACGCCGTCGGCCAGCTCGATGTCGGCGACGTCGACTTCGAGATCCTCGGCGGCGATGCGCCTGATCTTCGTGGCCACCTTGTCGGCGGCCAGCACCAGCGCATCGGACACGATCGCCGAGAAGCGGTTGGCATAGTTGCCCGAGGCGATCGACCACGACGAGGCGCGCGTATCCAGCTCGGTGATCACGTCGATGTCCTTCGGATCGAGCCCGAGCTGCGCGGCGACGATCTGCGCGGCAACCGTGACGTGGCCCTGCCCGTTGGGCGTGCTGGCGATCTGCACCGTGACCTGCCCGGTCGGATCCATCGCCACCGTTGCCGTCGCATTGGCGCCGGATTTCGGATCGCCTTTGGCGCGCTCCTCGGGCGTCTGCGCGAGCGACACATAGGCCATGTTCGAGCCCGACGGCTCGACGCCGCATGCCAGGCCGATGCCGAACAGCCGCCCTGCCGCGCGTGCCTGATCGCGCTCGGCACACAGCGCGTCGTAGCCACCGAGCCGCAGCGCTTCGCGCAGCGCGCCGGCGTAGTCGCCGGAGTCGTAGGTGGCGCCGGCCGGGCCTTGATACGGAAACGACGCCGCGTCGATGAAATTGCGCCGGCGCAGTTCGGCGGCATCGATCCCCAGGCCGCGCGCGGCCAGTTCGATCACCCGCTCCAGAGCAAAGTAGAACTGCGGTCCACCGTAGCCGCGGTTCAGGCCGCAGGGCGTGCGATTGGACACCACCAGATGATTCTCGAGGGCGATGTTGCGCACGCGATAGGCGCCGTTGGAAGCCGCGTGCATGCGATAGACCGACGCGGGCTCCGGTGCGCGAATGTATGCCCCGAGGTTCACGTAATTGACGTAGCGCAGCCCGGTCAGCTCACCGTCGCGCGTGAACGCAGCCTGCACCGTGCCCTTGCGATCGGTCGACGAGGACGATGCGCTCAGATGCTCGAGCCGGTCCTCGATCCACTTCACCGGCACGCCTAACGCCCGGCTCACCCCGCACAGCAACACGATGTAGGCGAACACTGCCTGCTTGATGCCGAAACTGCCGCCGCTCGCCTGCGGGGTAATCAGCCGCAGCCGGTTGCCGGGCACGCGCAATGCACCGGCCATCAGCGGATGCAGCACATAAGGGCCCTGAAAGTTCGACCACACCGTGTAGCGATCGGGCGTGCGCTCGAATTGCGCCACCACGCCGTAGGTTTCCATCGGCGTGGCGAACGAGCGCGGAAAGGTGTAATCGAAGTTGAACACGCGATCGGCCCGCGCGAACGCCGACTCCGGATCGCCGTAGCGAAAGGTGCGTGTGGCGAGCACGTTCGAGGAAGCGTCGTCGAACAGGCGCGGCGCATCGGGCGCGATCGCATCGTCGATGCTGGCCACCGCCGGCAACGGCTCGTAGTCCACGACCACCTCGGCGGCTGCGTCTTCGGCAAGGTAGCGATCGTCGGCCACCACCACCGCCACCGGCTCGCCGACGTAGCGCACCTTGTCGAGCGCGAACGGATAGAACTTCGCCGGTGTGCGCACCACCGATGGAATGCTCCCGACCACTTTGAGCAGTAGCGCGCCGGTGACGACGCCGACTACGCCCGGCATGGCTTCGGCCGCCTTCGTATCGATCGCGCGGATGCGCGCATGCGGATGCGGCGAACGAACGATCGCCGCGTGCTTCAGGCCACCGACGGGCTCCAGATCGTCGATGAAGCGCGCGTGCCCCTGCAACAGCGCAGCGTCTTCCTTGCGCGGTAGTGCCGCACCGACCCAGCCGGGAGACGATTCGCGCTCGCGCGCCATGCAAAGCTGCAGTTGCGTCGGCTAGCGCTGCGCTTGCTTGGCGCCCAGGAGCGCGTCGCGGAAGCGATGCTTCAAGTACGCGCCATCGCGCGGCGGCAGCACGAAGTCGAGCTTCTGATCGACGACCTTCACCTGGAACAGCATCGGTCCGTCGCCTTTGGCCCGCATCGATTCGCACATGCGCTTCATCGCGGCGGTGCTGGTCACCTGTTCGGCGTGCTTGAATCCGCACGCGAGCGCCGCCTGCGCGATGTCGACCCCGAACGACGTATGCGTGCGCTGCATGCCGGTCTCGCCATAGTGCTCGTTGTCGAGTACCACCACCGCGAGATTCTTCGGCTGCTGTACGCCGATGGTGGCCAGGCTGCCCAATCCCATCAGGATCTCGCCATCGCCGGTGATCACCAGGACGCGGCGCTTCGGTTGTGCGATCGCCAGCCCCAGTCCCATGGTGAGCGCACCGCCCATCGCCCCCCACAGCGGAAAGTTGAGCGCGGCGTCTTCGACGGCGGTGATGTCCCAGGCGGGCGCGCCCAGGCCGGCGATGACGAGCATGTCGCCGCGATCGGCGAGCAGACCGCGCACGACGGCGCGGCGGTCGAGTTTGTTGGTGGCCATGTGTGTTCCCGCGCTACTTGCCGAATGATTTCGTGCCGATGAGCTGCTGCGACAGCAGCACCGCGACCATGTTGAGCCCGTTGTAGGCAAGCTTGGCGCCGGCTTCGACCGTTTCGGCCACTTCGGCCGGCTGGCTCGCGCGCAGCACGATCATGTCGAACAGCTTGAGGCTGGGCTCAGTGGCCTGCCCCATCGGCACCTGCCACGGATTGAACTCGCCCCACTCGCCACGCATCGTCACCAGCATCAGCAGCGGAAACGAACAGCTGCGCGCGAACGCCAGCATGTTCGGACAGTTGCCCACGCCGCTCGATTGCATCAGTACCGCGCTGCGCGCACCGCCCAGCCATGCGCCAGCCGAGAGCGCGATGCCTTCTTCCTCGGTGGTCAACGGGACTGCGCGGATCGACTTGTCGGCGTGGCACAACTCGATCAACCGTCGATGGCCGGCGTCGGGAACGTAAGAGACCTGTGAAACCTGGAACGATCGCAGGATCGCGTGGATCTGCTTGGGCCAGTCTGTTGAGGCGGAGCGGCCGCGTGCGCGCGTGGACATTGTTGTTTAGGAAAGTGAAAACGGCCGCTGATCATCCGATAAATCCCGCTCATCCGCAATCGCACGCGGTGCTGCGAGCCACACACGTCGCCGCGGCATCGACATGATGCGGGCGTGCAGTCTCGATGCGCGCGTGTTCTTCCAACTACGCGCATCGCAGCGCGTAGCTCATCGAGATGCGAGCGATCCGGTCGAGAAGCTGTCATGCGCATGCGCGACGAATCGTTTGCACCGCTCGATTCGACCGCTCATCCGCGCCGCGTTCGCCGCGTTTTGCAACGCGGACAGGCGGACCACGCCCTGCGATAAGTGGCCCGCAGACGCCGCGACAATCTTCGTAACATGCAACCGCGCTGAATGCACCGACCTGCTTTGCAGCGCCTTCGCGCAAGCGTCACGCATCTCAACACGACGACCCGCGAACGACGTGCACCGGCCGACAGAACACCGGGCATCGGGCTTCACCAGCCCAGACGAAACGGCTCTAGCCGAGCACCGACACACTGCCGCCACAGCCAAGCTTCGCTCGCGATGATCACAGGATTCGCGATCGATTCGTTCCGTTGCACGTCCGCGAGGAATGTTCATGGTTGCCGTCCGCCGAATCTCTGCGCTTGCTGCGAGCGCCATCTTCTCCGCCATCTGTTCGGGGCCTGTATTCGCAGCAGGCGATCCCAACATCGGCAAGATGCTCTACATCAATCCGAACGGCGCGCCGCTTGGTTGCGCCGCCGCGGCATGCCACGGGCCCGATCCGACGAAGAATCAGAACGGCATCACGCGCGGCGCCGATCAGCCCTCGCTGATCCTCAACGCGATCAACGTGCGGCCCGACATGATGTTCCTCAAGCCCTTCGTGGGCGCAATCGACGCTGAACATCTGTCTGCCTACATCCTCAATCCGAACGGCAGCGCCGGCGGCTCGCTCACTCCTTCGCCAGCCACCGTTGCGTTCGGCGATCAGGCGCAAGGCGCGAACTCCGCGCCGCGCACCGTCACCGTCACCAATGGCAGCACCGTGAGCGTGACGCTGAGCACAGTCGCACCGGGCGGTGTGACGCCAGGTGATTTTTCACTCGCAGGCACCTGTGCCAGCGGCATGGCGCTCGCACCCAATGCAAGTTGCACCGTCATCGCCACGTTCCGTCCGACTGCGCTGGGCGCTCGTTCGGCATCGGTATCGCTTATTCACACCGGCGCCAACAGCCCCAATGTCATTGCGCTGTCGGGCAACGGCGTAGCCGCACCTGGCCCAAGCGCCAGCCTGTCGGCCGCCTCACTGGCGTTCGGCAACCAGGCTCTCACCACCACGAGCGGCACGCGCGACGTGATGCTCTCCAACACCGGCCCGCTGCCGATGACGATCAACAGCATCGTCATCACCGGCGCCAACGCCTCGGACTTCACCCGCACGATCAGTGCGGGCGACTGCGCCGCCGGCACACAACTGGCCACCACTCAAAGCTGCAAGATCACGACGACGTTCTCGCCCACCGCGCTCGGTGCCCGCGTCGGCTCGCTCGACATTGCCACCAACGCGCCGGGCAGCCCGCACAAGGTCGCCCTCGGTGGCGTCGGTGAGACCGCGCCGACGCCGCTGCCGGCGCTGTCGACCAACTCGCTGTTCTTCGGCAACTACAACGTCGGCGCGACCAGCCCGGCGCTGCAGGTCACGCTGCGCAACGCCGGCAGCATGCCCATGCAGATCACCTCGATCAACCGCACCGGTGCCGATTTCGCGCATGCCACCAACTGCGGGACGACCCTGGCGGTGAATGCCAGCTGCACGATCGACGTGACGTTCACGCCGACCTCAGCAGCAGCGATGTTGAGCGGGTCGATCGCGATCCAGACCAACGCACCCAATCCGCAGCCGACGATCACGCTGGCAGGCACCGGCATCGCCGCCGGCACCGTGCTGCCGACCGTGACGCTGAATCCGACCTCGCTGTCGTTCAGCACCCCGCAGTCGCTCACCACGACCAGCGCGGCACAGACGATCACGGTCACCAATACGGGCACCGTCGCACTCGCCATCAGCAACGTGACCATCGCAGGCGCCAGCTCGACCGAGTTCGCCCGCACCGGCACCTGTGTGGGCACCGCGCCGGTCATGGTGGCACCCAACGGCACCTGCACGATGAGCGTGACGTTCACGCCGGCGACGGTAGGCACGCGTAATGCGACGGTGACCCTGGCCTCGAACGCTCAGGGCAATCCGACGGCTGCGCTCTCGGGGGTAGGCGTAGCACCGGCGGCACCCGTCGCAACGCTCTCGACCAGCACGATCACTTTCGGCAACCAGGCCGTAGGGTCGACCAGCGGCGCGCAGGTCGTGGTGCTCAACAATACCGGCAACGCGCCGCTGCCGATCCAGTCGATCGTCGCCAGCGCCGAGTTCGCCGCAACCAACACCTGCGGCACCAGCGTCGCGGCAAACGGCATGTGCACGATCGGCGTGTCGTTCGCACCGAGCACAACCGGCGCACGCACCGGCTCGCTCGTCATCACCGACGGCGCCAGCGGCTCGCCACGGACCGTCGCGCTGAGCGGCACCGGCGTGCCGGCGCAAAGTGCCGGCCCGTCGGGCACCGGCACGGCGGCCGCCTCGGGGGATAGCGGTGGCGGCGGCTGCGCCATGGGCGGCAACGGCGATCCCGATCCGCTGCTCGCGTTGCTCGCTCTCGCTGCGTTCCTGCTGATCCGGCGTCGCGAGCGGGCTGTGCGGCCGGTGCGCCGGGATCCTCATCTGCACTGATAAAACAGGAGCACATAACGATGAAACGCTTCGGTCTGGGTCGAATGGTGCGGGGGGCCGCACTCGGTGTCGCGCTGGGTCTGTTGTCGAGCGCGGTGAGCGCGGTCGATCAGGGCAAGCCCGCGCCCGAGTTCGCGTTGCCCGGCAAGCAGGGCACGGTCAAGCTCGCCGACTTTCGCGGCAAGTTCGTGTACCTCGACTTCTGGGCGTCGTGGTGCGGCCCGTGCCGACAGTCGTTCCCGTGGATGAACGAGATGCAGTCCAAGTACGGCAAGGACGGCCTCACCATCGTCGCCGTCAACGTCGACCAGAAGCGCGAAGAGGCCGAGAAGTTCCTGGCGCAACTGCCGGCGCAGTTCACCGTGGCATTTGACGCCGCTGGCACCACGCCCAAGGCATACTCGGTCAAGGCAATGCCCAGCTCGATGCTGATCGGCCCCGATGGCACGGTGCGGTTCGTGCACCACGGATTCCGCGAAGACCAGAAGCAGGCGGTGGAATCGAAAATTCGCGACGCGTTGCGAAGTGCCCCGCGCACCGTGATGCTCGACTGGCCGCTCGAATTCCGCCACCCCGTCATCAACTGAGTCCACACCCGAGTCCACACGTCATGAGAGTCCTCGCCGCCGTTGTCTGCTGCCTCGCGCTCGGCGCATGCGGCTCGATCGGTAGCGTCGAGGCTTGGCAGAAGGGCAACCTCGCCAAGCGCTCGATGAGCTTCGATATGGATCCACTCGATGATCGGTTCACGCAGCACACCTACCAGAGCAAAGAGAACATGTCCGGTGGCTACGGCGTAGGCGGCGGGGGCTGTGGATGCAACTGAAACTAGGCCGAGGGGCGCGCACGCCCGACAAGCACCGCACCGCGCGGGCTCCTGCCAACGGTGCGCGGCGGCCGCGCCGGCAGGCACTGCTGGCGGCAGCGCTTGCCCTCCCCGGTCTGGGGGTAACCGCCGATGCCGCCGCCGCGGGCAACGCGCCGGAGGAGGGTCAAATCGGGTTCAAGATCCTCTACTACCAGGACTCCCAGCCCAGCGGTAACCGGATGAAGGTGATAGCTCCGTCAGTCCACGTCGCGAAGACGGTACTGGGCGACTGGGTGATCCAGGGTTCGGGCGTGGTGGATGTGATCTCCGGCGCTTCGCCGCTTTATCACAGCACGCTCTCGGGCGCCTCGGGCCGCGGCATCGAGGACAGGCGCCTGGCCGCCGATGCGAAAGTCACGCGCTACTTCGAGCGTTGGGCGCTGGGCGTGGGGGTTGGCCGGTCCGACGAACACGACTATCGCTCCAACGTCGGCAGCGTCGACGTCCGGTTCTTCACGCCCGACAAGAACACCACGCTGACTCTGGGCGCGGCGGTTGCCTCCGACCGCATCGACAGCGTCAACAACGTCGCGATCAATCAGCGACGCACCACCAACGAGTTCCTGGTGGGGATCACCCAGGTGCTCTCGCCCAACGACATCGTCCAAAGCAACGTCACCATCGGGCGCGGTCGGGGCTATTTCAACGATCCCTACAAGTCGATCGACATCCGCCCCGACGATCGCAACCAGATCGCCTGGCTCACCCGCTGGAATCATCATTTCGAATCGGCCAATGCAACACTGCGATCGAGCTACCGTTACTACCGCGACTCCTGGAGCGTGACCGGCCATACGCTCGGCGCCGAGTGGGTACAGTCGCATGGCAACGGCTGGTTCACCGTACCGAGCATGCGCTATGCCACGCAGAGTGCGGCCGACTTCTATTTCGATCCGCCGTTTCCGACCGGCGTCGGTACCAAACCGTACTACTCGGCCGACCAGCGGCTCTCGGCGTTCGGTGCGGTCACACCCGGTCTGAAGCTGATCAAGGAATTCGCCAGCGGCTGGGCGATCGACTTCAAGGCCGAGTACTACGAGCAGCGCGCCAAGTGGCGCATCGGCGGCAACGGTAGCCCGGGTCTGGAGACATTCCGCGCTCACATGTTCCAGCTCGGCGTGAGCACGAAGTTCTGACGCGCATCGGCGCGCGGCGCACCTATCGCGCCGCCAGCGGCCCGCGCAAACTGCCGTCGGGCCCAACGGCAAGGTAAGGCAGACCATCGCGCTCGAGCAGCTTGCGCCCGCGCCCCTCGAACAGCATGGCAATCGTCGAGTAGCTGCCCGCGGCAACGCACACCGGCGCCACCACGCTCACCGACTGCCAGTGCCGCACCGGAAACCCGGTGAGCGGATTCAGGATGTGGCAATAGCGCTTGCCCGCCAGCTCGAAGTACCGCTCGTAGTCGCCGCTGGTGGCGAGCGCGCCCTCTCCCAGCTCGATGCTCGCGATCGTCTCGCCCTCGCGTCGCGGGTGGCGGATGCCGATCGACCACGGGCGCCCGTCCGGATGCGGTCCGAGCACCCGCACGTCGCCGCCCAGGTTGATCAATCCATGACGAATGCCGGCCTCGAGACATACGCCGGCAGCACGATCGGCTGCGTATTCCTTGCCGATACCGCCGAAGTCGATCTCCATGCCCGGCCTGGGCAACGCGATTTCGCTCTCGCTCCAACGCACCGCGCGCCAGCCGATCAATGACAACAGCACGCGCAGCGTGGCGCGATCGGGTACCGCGGGTTCGCGGAAATTCCATGCGCGGCGCAGCACGCCGGAGGTGATGTCGAATAAGCCCTCGCTTGCGTTGAAGCACTGGTCGGCATAGCGCAGCAGCGCCGCGGTCTCCTCGTCGATGGCGACCGCCGCTTGGCCGGCCGAGGCGTTGATGCGCGCGACGATGGTGTCGGGGCGGTAGCGCGAGTACTTCGCCTCGATCCGTGCCACCTCGTCGATCGCCGTGCGGGCAACACGCTCGGCCTGCTCGCGCGACGGCGCATAGAGTTGCACCTCGTTGTGCGAGGCCATCGCGCTGAAGGTTTGGCCATACCACTGCATCGATGCGATCGAAACCGGAGTGCTGGTCATGGGCGCCAAGAGTAGCGCGGTCGGTTGGCGCCCGCGAACGCCTGTGATCAAATCGTCCGTCGCGCGCGGTGCGCGCCTGCACCCGCGCGATTCAATCCCCGAAATCCCCACCGATCGCAGCCCCCGGAGACCAACCATGCAACCGCGCGAGCGTCTGCCCTATTCGCCGATCGAAGGACGCGCGCCGCTCAAGCTCGACGGCGGGCGGCTGATCGTATGGCCGGTGCTGGCGCTGGAGGACTGGGACATCTCACGCCCGATGGCGCGCACGGTGATCCCGCCGCCGCAGGGTGGCACGCTGCTGCCCGACGTGCCGAACTGGAGTTGGCACGAGTACGGCATGCGGGTGGGCGTGTGGCGGCTGATCCGCATGTACCAGCGCCTCGGGCTGCGTCCCACCGTCACGCTGAATGCCAAGGTCTGCGAGTTCTATCCGCAGGTGGTGCAGGCGTGCATCGACCATGGCTGGGAGCTGAACGCGCATAGCTACGAGCAGATTCCGATGCACAAGCTCGAGGATCAGCGCGCCGTGATCCGTCGTGCGGTGGAGATCATCGCCCGCAAATGGGGCAAGGCCCCGCGCGGCTGGTTCGGTCCGGGCCTCACGCAGACGTACGAGACGCTCGACTATCTGGCCGAATGCGGCATCGAGTACATCGGCGACTGGTCGCTCGACGACGAGCCGGTTACCCTGCGCACCGCGAGCCGTCCGATCGTGGCGCTGCCCTACAACTTCGAGCTGCACGACATCGTGATGATGGCGGTGCAGCATCACCCCTCGGAGGAGTTCTACCGGCGGTGCATGGATCAGTTCGAGTGCCTGTACGCGGAAAGCGCCGCGCGCCCCAAGCTCATGGCGATCGCCTGCCACCCGTACCTGTCCGGGCAGCCGCATCGGATCCGCTACGTCGAACGCGTGTTCGAGGAGATCGCCGGCCGCGCGGGGGTCGTCGTGATGGACGGCAGCCAGATTCTCGATTGGTACAACGCGCAGCGGCCGCGATGAAGCGTGCGGCGCTCGGCCTGGGTGACGCTGGGTCTGATCGATACTTGGCCCGGCGCTCAGCGCCCGGGGCTCGAGGCGCGCGTGTCGACCACCGCGACCCACTTGTCCTCGACCTGCTCCGGGCCGGCGACGAGCACCGCACCGTAAGTAGTGAGTTCCTCGATGCGCACGCTCACCACTTCGTAGCTCGCCCCTTCGATCACCGATTGCAGCCCGATGTTGGTGACGGTGGTCCAATCCCTGGCTTCGGGCGATTCCTTGTCCTTGACGGTGGCGATCCAGTTCTTGCCGAGCGGGGCAATGTCGCCCATCTGCTCGCAGCCCTGCGCCAGCAGTTCGCCGACGGCAGCGCGCACCGCATCGAACGCCTGGCCCTTGATGACAAGGTGGGGGCCTGACCGCGTGATCGTGACGCCGTTGATCGTCGTGCTCATGGTTTGTACGGCCTCCCTCGGGCGCCCTCGCCTGGTGCGCCATTATGGGCCTCCGGCCCACGAAAACTGCCAGATTGTTTGCATTGGCACTACGGTTGAAACAGGAGTTTTGCGATGACCGCCCGCTCTCAGCCCCTTGGTAGTGGACCGCTACGCCTGCAGCGGACGATCTTCGAGCCCGAGCACGACGCGTTCCGCGACATGGTGCGCAAGTTCGTGGCCGCCGAGATCACGCCCAACCTCCCCGCCTGGGAGGAGCAGGGGCACACCGGACGCGAGGTGTGGCGACATGGCGGTGCGGCCGGCATTCTCGGCGCCTGCTTCCCCGAGGAGTACGGTGGCTCGGACGGAGACTTCCGTTTCGACGCGGTGACGATCGAGGAGCTCGGCCGGGTCGGCGCTTCGGCTCCGGCGTGGGACCTGCACATGAGCATCGTCATGCCGTACATCCTGCATCACGGCACCGAGGCGCAGAAGAAGCGCTGGCTGCCGGGCATGATCTCGGGCGAGATCATCGGATCCATCGGCATGACCGAGCCCGCCTCGGGCAGTGACCTGGCCGGCGTGCGCACGAGCGCGGTACGCAAAGGCGACCACTACATCGTCAACGGCTCGAAGACCTTCATCACCAACGGCATCCTCGGCGACGTGATCATCCTGGTGGCCAAGACCGCGCCCGAGCTCAAGGCCAAGGGCGTATCGCTGCTGCTGGTGGACACCACCACTACCGGCTATCGCAAGGGCCGCAACCTCAAGAAGGTCGGCAACAAGGCGCAGGACACCGCCGAGCTATTCTTCGACGAGATGAAGGTGCCGGTGGAGAACCTGCTGGGCGAAGAACACGGCGGCTGGAAAGTGCTGATGTCGGAGCTGGTGCAAGAGCGGCTGATCGTGGCGGTGCGCGCACTCGCCACCTGTGAAGGTGCGCTCGATGCCACGCTCGACTACACCAGGTCGCGTCACGCGTTCGGTCAGACGGTGTTCGATTTTCAGAACACGCGATTCACCCTGGCCGATCTTGCCGCGCAGATCCAGATCGGGCGCGTGTTCACCGATCGCTGCATCGAGTTGCACGCGCGCGGCGAACTCGACATGCATACCGCAGCGATGGCCAAGCTCTGGTCGAGCGAGCTGCAGGACCGCGTGCTCGATGCCTGCGTGCAGCTGCACGGCGGCAACGGCTACATGTGGGAGTACCCGATCGCCAGGATGTGGGCGGATGCGCGCGTGCATCGCATCTACGCGGGCACCAACGAGATCATGCGCGAGATCATCGCGCGCGGGCTGTAACTCGGACGATGGCGATGAAATTCGGCGTGTTCGATCACCTCGATGCGAGCGGCGCACCGCTCGAGGAGTTCTACCGCGACCGGTTGCGGCTGATCGAAGCGTACGACCGCGCCGGACTGTACGGCTATCACACCGCCGAGCACCATGCGACGCCGCTCGGCATGTCGCCTTCGCCCTCGGTGCTGCACGCCGCGATCGCCACGCGCACGACGCAGTTGCGCTTCGGTCCGCTCGTCTACACGCTGCCGCTCTACCATCCGCTGCGGCTCGCCGAGGAGATCTGCATGCTCGATCAGCTCAGCGGCGGCCGGCTGCTGCTGGGCATCGGGCGCGGCATCTCGCCGATCGAATTAAAGTACTACGGCATCGACCCGAAGCAGGCGCAGGCGATGTACGTGGAAGCGTTCCAGGTGGTGCAGGCGGCGCTGTCAGCGGATGTGCTCGACTTCGCCGGCGCGCACTATCGGTTCGAGGGCGTGCCGATCATGATGCGCCCGGTGCAGCGGCCGATGCCGCCGCTGTGGTACGGCATCGGCAACGTCGAGGCGGTGCCATGGTGTGCGCAGCATCGGGTCAATATCGTGTCCAACGCCGACGTGACGCGCGTGCGCGCGATCACCGACGCGTATCGGACGCAGTGGACCCAGGAGGGCCACACCGGCGAGATGCCGTTGATGGGCACCTCGCGCCATCTGTTCATCGCCGATACCGACGCGCAGGCGTTGACGATCGCGCGCCGCGCGTACCGGCGCTGGATCGAGAGCTTCCTGTACCTGTGGAAGCGCCACAACCTCGACCCGATCTACGCGCAGTACCCCGACGAGATCGACGGTCTGATCGAGCAGGGTCGCGCCTACGTCGGCGCACCGGACACCGTGCGTCGCCTGATCGCGCGCCAGATCGAGTCCGCGGGCATCAACTACGTGCTGATGCGCTTCGCCTATGGCGACATGACGCTGGCCGAATCGATGCGCTCGCTGGAATTGTTCAGCCGCGACGTGATGCCGGCATTCGCCTGAAGCCGGCCGGTGCGCGCCCGGCTCGTGTAACCGACGCAGCGCTCAGTGATCAGCGCCGTGCCACTGTGGTGGCGCGTTGGCATCGATCAGCACGAACGCGATCCGGCACACCTCGGTGCCGTGATTTTCCCAGGCGTGATTCGTGCCCTGCTGGATCAGTACGTCGCCCGCGTTCAGGTGCACCTCGGACTGGTCGAGCAGCATGTCGATCTCGCCGCTCATCACGATGGCATAGTCGACGCTGCGGGTGCGATGCATGAACGGGCTGCGGGTGCTGGCTGGATGCGCGCTCGATCCCGCCCGTGCTCCCGGTCCCGCGTGTTGTACCGGCCGCCCCGGTTCTGCCAACCCCATTTCCTTGAGCACCGCAGCGTGCTCCACACGACCGCCCTTACCGAGCGGGGGAAAGTCCACGATGCGAAACACCGAGCCGTTCCGCGGCGGGGCCACGCCACTGGTGCGATCGGCCCGATCGGCCTCGCCTCCGATATCGGCGGGCGAT
The DNA here is from genome assembly GCA_902826155.1 of uncultured beta proteobacterium. Next base: position 127,517 of record CADEDU010000001.1, on the reverse strand, counting down.
TCGTCGGTCGCCCATAGCAGCGTCGAGACGATGCCGCTTGCTTCACGCACCCGCACGTTGGGCGCCGAACCATCGCGGATGACGATCGCGGTGCCGGCGTCGTCGTGGCCGGTGACGATGCGTCGAACAGGGTTGGGCATGAGTGCTCCTGGCTGAGGGTCGGACGACCCGGTCCAGGGATTGAAGCAGATCGCCGGCGGTGCGTCGATCGTCGGCACGGCGGCCCCAGCCAGACGCGCAGAGGCAACTGGAGTCAAGCAGGAGGCGATAACTAGAGTCGCTGGTAGTTGCGCAGCGCCGGCAGCGCATGCTCGCTGCTTTCCGCGAGCGACTCGAGCAGTGGATTTGCGGCGCGCGACTCCCAGTCACCCAGTTGGATCAGGTTGGCGATCTGCAGCGCCAGGGTCACGTCGTCGGTCGACCAGGTGCTGGATCCACCGAGCCGCTCGAACGACATCAGGCCGAAGGTGCGGCCCAGCGCCATCAACGGGACGTCGAGCTTCGCGCTGATGCCGTTGGCCGCAGCGTAATCGGCCCACAGATCCATCATCGGAGCATCGATCTGGTCGGCCGAGGCCACGATGATCTCGCCGTTGCCGACCGCGCGAAAGTAGTGCGACCTGGCGGCGGCATGCAGTTCGCGTGGAAACGACCGCACCGCAACGCCCGAGTTGCTCGCGGTGGCATCCACGATGATCGACTCGCGGTCACCGCTCATGCGCCACATCACCACCCGATCGAGGCTCAACATGCGCAGGCCGTGCTGCAGCACCTCGTGGAGCTGATGACGAACGTCGTACTCGCCGATGATCGCCAGCCGCGTCAGGCGCGCAAGCAGCGCGTAAGCGTCGAGCATCACCGGCGCGCGCACAGCGCCGGCTGTCTGCAGCGGCGCGCGGTTGTGCGGGAGGGAAGAAGGATCGGAAGCGCTCATCGAACGAAGGGGACGATTGCGGCGGCGTCGACCTACTTCGGGCACCACGCACGCGACAGTCTTGTGTACTGCAAATGCCGACACGCAGTAAGGCTCGAGACCGCTCGATCAACTGGTTATACAGGCGGTACTGGCGGATGGCGATGAGACACGATCGCGTAGCCGCACGCAAGATCTTCGCATCTGGCTGCGCCTACGATTGCAACAAAGCCTGTTCCGGTTGAAGTCGCATCAGCGAACTACCGCGGCTCGCGTAGGACGCTTCCCAATGCACGTGCGATTTCCCCGACACCAGGCGGTTTGAGAATCGGCCCCAGCACGTTCGCCGCGGCGGCGACCCGCTCGAGCTCCGTCGAGCTGTCGGTGCTCACCAGCACCGCCGGAAGATCGGACCGGTGCTGGCGCATCTGCCCGATCAGATCGAGCCCACTGCGATCGCTCAGATGGGAGTCGGCCACGATCACGTCGAACCGGTGCGGGCTGGCCGCAAGCGCGCGCAGCGCCTGGTGCGCATCGTCGAATCCGACCGGCTCGTACCCGGCTAGCGCCAGAAGCTCCTCCTGTTGCACCAGCGCGTTGCGATCGTCGTCCACCAGCAGCACCGTCTGCCCGCGCCCCTTCAAGTCGAGCTTTTCGACGAGCACGGACGCCGCCGGGCTGGGAGCGCGTGCCTCGAGGATATAGACGCGCACGGTGGTGCCCTCGCCCGGATGTGAATCGATCTCCAGGCCACCGCCGTGCGCCTTGATGTTGCGGGTGATGACGGTCATGCCCAGGCCGGTGCCGGGTTGCCCTGAACTGAAGAACGGATCGAGCATGTGCGGTTCGACCATCGGGTCGATGCCGGTGCCGGTGTCGCGCACTCTGATCAGCAGATAGCTGCCGCGCACCAGGACGCCGGTACGCGTCGTCCGCGGCTCATCCAGATCGATCCGCGCCACGTCGATCTCGATCACACCGCGCGGGGTCGCCTTGATGGCATTGGACAGTAGATTCATCAGCACTTGGTGCAGCTGCACCTCGATGCCGGCGGCGATCGCATCGTCGAGTCCGATCCGGCGCACCTCCACGCCGACCGGCAGCCGCGGCGCATACAGTGCGATCACGTCGTCGATCAACGGCGCGATCGCGACCGGGCCAGGCTCGAACGCACCGGAGCGCGACAGGCTGAAGATCTGATCGACCAGCGAACGCCCGCGGCGCGTGGCCTGGTGAATCGCGGCGACGCTGCGCAGTGCGTCGACCCGATCGCCGTCGCTGTTGAGCGTTTCCTCCATCATCTCGGCGTAACCGTCGACGGCGAACAGGATGTTGTTGAAGTCGTGCGCCACGCCGCCGGAGACCGCGCCGATCGCCTCGAGCTTGCGGGCATCGGCCAGTTGCGCGCTGATCCGCGCGGCCTCGCTGCTCAGGCGGGCGCGACTGGCAAGGGTAGTACCGAGATAGAGGCAGCTCGCGCTGAAACAGGCGATCGCCGCTTGCAGCTGCACCGCGGTCTCGGCGAGATTGCCGTAGGTGCGAGCGGTCGGACCCAGGCGCGCGATCGCGTACGAGTAGGCAATGCAGGCCCCCACGAAGATGACGATGGTGGCCATCGGCAGACCACGGCGCATCGTGATCCAAAGCAGGAACGGCAACGCCAGGAACAGGTACGGCGCGAGCTGATTGTCCATGGTCACCGCCGGCAGCGAGACCATCACGATCGTGGCGAATGCGGCAACCACCAGAATCCAGTCGAACAGGTCCATCTGCGCGATCCAGCGCCAGCCGTACCGACGGAACGCGGCCGCCACGGCAAGGATCAGCGGCACGATCAGGATGTCGCCGGTCGCGTTCGACACCCACCAGATGCGCAGCTCGCCGAAAAAGCTGCGATCGAACAGGGCGACGCCGGCAAGCGAACCGAACAGCGCACTCACTCCGGCCGATACGCCGACGATCGCGACGACCAGCGCGGTGACGTCCTGGATCCGATCGAACTCGGTGCGGCCCTTGGTGAGCAGCAGGAACAGCGACGCACCGATCCAGTATTCGAGCAGATCTCCTAACATGTAGATCA
>CADEDU010000001.1:102118-124424 GCA_902826155.1 uncultured beta proteobacterium | reverse complement strand
ACCGGCCGGCGCCACGAGACGAACGAATCGGCCGGGATAGCGATTGCCGTCATCTTTGTCTCCCCACGCGGGTTCGTTTTCCGGCGCCACACGCACGCGCGAGGCATCCGATACTGGATAAGAGGCTGTGTTGCGGCTTGCAACTCTATACGCCCTGACAAATAATGTGAAAGCACTGGCGCTTCAGCCTCGAGCGACCATCAGGTACTAATCAATGGGGACCGACCTGCTCGCACAAGAAGACGAGCGTCCACACGCAGAGGGCTTCCGTTGAACGACAGCGTTCTCCTGGTGGAAGACGACCTCGATGTACGCGGGCTCTTGTGCGACTACCTGCCTCGCTATGGCATCGCGGTGACCGCAGTCAGCAGTTGTTCGGCCGCGCGTGATGCACTGCAATCCGGCACCTTCGACCTGATCATCCTCGATCTGCAACTGCCCGACGCCGACGGCCTGACGCTGGCGCGGGAACTGCGCCAGCGCGCCAGCGCGGTGCCGATCATCATCGTCAGCGCCCGGCGCGAGGAGGCCGATCGGGTCCTTGGCCTGGAGCTCGGCGCCGATGACTATCTGACCAAGCCGTTCAGTCCGCGCGAACTGCTGGCCAGAATCCGCGCGGTGTTGCGCCGGACCAAGCACCGCGGCGTCATCCCGGCGACCGCGGAAGCGCAAGCACCGGAAAACGCCACCGTGGACGATGGCGCCGCGGCACGAGCTGCGGTGCGGATGTATCGATTCGCCGGCTGGGAACTCAACGTCAAATCCCGCCGTTTCACGTCGCCGCAAGGGGAGCTGATCCCGCTCACCATCGGTGAATTCAATCTGCTCATGGCATTCCTCGAGCGGCCGCAGCAGGTGCTCTCACGCGAGCAGCTCCTGCAGGGCAGCCGCCTGTACGAGGATGTCTACGATCGCACCATCGACGTGCAGATCCTGCGGCTGCGACGCAAGATCGAGCGTGACGCGCGCGCACCGGATTTCATTCGTACCGAGCGTGGCGTGGGCTACGTCTTCACGTCGCCCGTGGAACGCGTGCTGCAGTGACCACGCTGCGCGCCTAGCGGCGCTGCCCCGCGCCGCCCGGCTTTGCCTGCGCCGGCGCATCACTCTTCGCGAACGGATCGGCCAGCCGCGGATCGGTGACGAACTTCTCATCGGTCAGGCTGTGCAGGAAGGCGAGCATGTCCTGGAGTTCCTCCTGCGACAGATCGAAGCCGACGATGAAGCCGCTCTTGTAGGGGTTGGCCGAACCATCGCCCTTGTTGTCGCCGGCGTGTACGGTGCGTCCGGCGGCAGCGTAATGGCGCAGCACGCCCTCGAGCGTCTCGATCGAGCCATCGTGCATGTACGGCGCGGTCAGCGCGATGTTGCGCAACGTCGGCGTGCGGAACTTGCCCATGTCCTCGGGCCGGTTGGTGAACTCGATGATGCCCTGGTTGGACTTCGGGTAGCCGCCGCGTTCGTCGACGTTGTAGAGCGCGTTGTTGTGGAAGCCGATCTCGGGGAACGGCAAGCGCGAGTGATGAACGTTGTCGGTGAAGGTGAATCCGGCATGGCAGTGATAGCACTCGAACTTCTCGCTGAAGAAGAGCGTCTCGCCGCGCTTGGCCGCCGGTGAGATCGCGCCCTCATCGCCGCCATGGCGGTAGCGGTCGTACGGTGCATCGAGCGAGATCAGCGTGCGTTGAAACGCGCCGATCGCCCGCGTGATGGTCGCGAGCGAGATCTCGCCTTTGCTCTCCGGAAACGCAGTGGCGAACATGTTCGGATAAAGCGCATCGCGCCGCAGCCGCTCGAACAGCTCCTGTTCGCGCCCGGCCATGCCCATCTCCACCGGGTGCTCGCCGAACATCGGCACCAGCGCCTGCTGCTCCAGCGTCTTGATGTTCGGGTTGGCCCAGGTGAGCACCGGCAGATAACCCACGTTCGTGAGCGACATCGAGCCGCGCGTGTGCTTCTCGCCGGTGACGCCGATCGGCACGGCGACGCCGTCGGTGAACGCCTTGGCCTGTTGATGGCAGGTGCCGCACGACATCGTCTCGTTGCGCGACAGCCGGCGGTCATAGAACAGGTGCCGGCCCAGTTCCACCTTCGCCACCGACATCGAGTTGTCTTCAGGTACCGCTGGCGTGGGCGCCCATGCGGGGACACGCCACTGGAACGGCGCGTTGACGTTGGCGATCGAGCCGATGCCGGTGAATGCTCCGGCAAGTGCGGCCAGCAGCGCCGCCATTGAACCCTTCGCTATCGGTGTGCGCATGGCTACGCTCCCGTCGATCGAACCCCGCAATTACCGGTGCCTACTTTGCCGGACGCACCGAGAACAACACCTGCGGCTGAGCCGGCAGCGAGCCATACGGCAACCCCAATCGCGTCATCACCTGATCGCAGTCGGCATCGCCCGGAAACGACATGCAGCCCGGCGAGGTTTTCGGCGTGTTCTTGTCGAGCTCGGTTCCGGCGAGCAACGCCCCGAGATCGAGGTGCACCACGTTCGATTGTGATGCGAAGCCCGGAAGATCGACCACCAGGCGGTTGCCGTTCGCGCACTTCGGCGGCTCACCAGTGCGACTGCCGCCGACGCAGCCGGTGCTGCCGACGTGAAATACGAAACCGGTGGCGCTCGGTGCACCCGCCGATGTAGTTGGAGCGCTGCCCGCCTCGCGCGGCGCAGGCGCGAGATCTAGCTTGAAGAATTTGTAGCCCGCCTGCCAGCTCCAGAACATCGCGGTCAGGTTGAGCGGCGATGCTGCGAGCGTCGGATCGGCATGGTTCATCTGCGGCGGCACGCCGAGCGTGAACCGCAAGCCGCGATACTCGGCAGCCGGCGCGGTCCCGCGTACGACGTGGCGAACGCCCTTGGTGCCGGTATTGCACGAGCCGCTGCCGTCTTCGAAATCGAGCAACGCGAGGTTCTTCTGCTGCCAGATGCCGTCCTGCTCGAGCGCGAGCGTGACCGCCTGACCGTCGGCGCGAACCAACTGCACATCCATCACGTAGAAGCGCAGATCGGCCAGCGTGACGCTCGATTTCGACGCGCCGACCTCGGCGTAACGCTCGCCGCACACGAGCGGGCGGTCGCCGATGCTCGCGCTGAAGCGGATCTCGTGCGTCGTTGCTTGCTGCGCCGACGCCGCTACCGACACCAGAAAGATGGCAGCGAACGCCGACGGCCTGAACAACCAGGTTCGTTTGCGATACATGGCATCAACCCGATAGCTTCGACATCACTTCGAACAAAGCCGCCTGACCTTCGAAGCCGATCCCCGGTCGATCGGACGGCGTGAGATAACCGTTGTCGACTCGCGCGTCGTCGGCATAGCCGGCGAACACGCCGAACACCCCGGGGTAGGCTTCACAGCCGCCCAGGTTCAAGCCAGCCGCAACTGCGAGTGACATCTGATTGCCGCCGTGCGGCCACAGCGCGCGACGATGCCAGCCACGCGCTTCGAGCATTGCCGTGGTGCGCGCGAACATCGCGTAACCATAGGCCTGCGGCGGATCGACCTGGATGATGTCGCGATCGGGCCTGAAACCGCCGAAGGTGGACAGGTTCTGCACGTCCTGCGTCGAGTAGAGATTCTCGCCGGTAGACAGCGGCGGCTCGTACACCGCCGCGATCTGCGCGAACCCTTCGAAATCGAGCGGATCGACCGCCTCTTCGAACCAGCGCAGTTTGTACGGCGCCAGCGCCCTGGCGTACTCGAGCGCCTCGGCGCGTGTGAATTTGGCATTGGCATCGACCGCGAGCCGTTCGCTCGCCCCGACGATGCGCAACGCCGCCTCGACGCGCTCGAGATCCTGCGCGAGCGGCAGGCCGCCCACCTTGATCTTGAGCATGGTGTAGCCGCTATCGAGATGCCGGCGCAGCTCATCGCGCAGATCGTCCAGGGTGCCGCCGGGTTTGTACCAGCCGCCGCCGACGTAACAGAACACGCGCCGGTTGGCCTGGCCGCCGTTGTAGCGATCGGCCAGCACCTGATAGAGCGGCTTGTCCTCGATCTTCGCGACCGCGTCCCACACTGCGGTCTCGATCGTGCCGATGCCGATCGAGCGCTCCGAGTGCGCACCGGGTTTCTCACCGGTCATCATCGCCGCGAGCACTTTCTCCGGGTCGATGTTGGTGCCCGCGCTGTTGAGCAGTGCCTCGGGTTTCTGACGCAGCACGCGCGGGATGAACCGCGCGCGCATCTGCGCCCCGCAGGCGTAGCGTCCGGTCGAATTGAAGGCGTAGCCCACGACAGGCTTGCCCTTGCGCACGACATCGGTGACCACCGCCACCACCGAGGTCGTCATCTCGGAAAAATCGAACACCGCATTGCGGATGGTCGAGTTGATCGGCACCGCGATTTCGCGAATATCGGTGATGCGCATGGCAGCCTCGGGAGCGGACCTGGATTTTATGCCGCGCTAGACTCCTGGCGTCTGTCCATCCGTCCGAAGACGTAACCCTGTCCGGTCACCGCAGTGCCTACGATCCATCCTGACACCCTCGCTGCCCCCGACACGCTCGCGGCCTCGGAAACGCTTGCTGCCCTGTTTCTGCGCTCGTGCAGATGGAAGGGACGCGACGTGTTCTTCACCGATCCGATCGAATCGGCAAGCGGGCACGAAGCGCAAGCGCGATCGCTCCGGATCGCGGCATATCTGGCCGAACGAGGCGTGGCGCAAGGCGAGCGGGTCGCGATGCTTTGCAAGAGTTCGGTGCGCCACACGCTGGCGTGGTTCGGCTGCGTGCTGCGCGGCGCAGTGGCGTGCAATCTGCACATCCGCGAGACCCCACCGCGACTGGCGCAGACGCTGGCATGGCTCGATGCTGTGGTAATTCTGTGCGACGCGGATCTCGCCCCGCTCGCCGCGGAAGTCACCGCGAACATGGCGCATCCGCCACGGGTGATCACGCTCGATCAGGCATGGCTCGACGTGGTCGATGCAATGGATGCGCCTTCGCGCCACGCGTGGTCGATCCAGCCCGACGATCTGGGCGCCATCCAGCTCTCGTCGGGCACCACCGGCCAGCCCAAAGGCGTGATGCACACCCAGCGCACCATGCTCGAGAACGCCAAAGCGGGCCAGTTGATCTATGGGGCCGCGGGCCCGGCCGACTCGACGCTCGTCCTGATGCAGCCTTCGTTCGCTGCGTGGCCCAATGTGGTGCTTGGCTACGTCGGCGGCAAGGCGCGCGTGGTGTTCGGCCAGCAGTTCACGCCGGGCAGTTTCCTGGAGACGCTCGCGCGCGAACGCATCACCATGGCCCCGCTGGTGCCGACGATGTGGCGCATGGTGCTGGCCGAGGATCGGACGCGCTTCGATCTCGCGTCGGTGCGCGTTGCAACGATATCGGGCGAGGCACCGGCACCGAGCGACGTCGAGCGCATCCATCGGCTATGCCCGTTGGTGGCAAGCGTGTACCTGTCGAGCGAAGGCGGCTGTGGCTGTGGCGTGCTGGCGATGAACGACACGCTGCTCACGCGTGGCAAGGCGGGCAGTTCCGGCAAGCCGGTGGTGCACGCCGATCTGCGCATCGTCGACCCGGAGGGCTCGATCGACGACGAGTTGCCTGCAGGCAGCGTGGGCGAGATTGTGCTGACCGGTCCATCGCTCGCGATCGGCTACTGGAAGGATGAAGCACTCACCCGCGCGCGCTTCGTAGCGGGCTGGTGGCGCTCGGGCGACCTGGGGTGGATCGACGCCGACGGCGAACTCACGCTGTCCGGGCGCACCGACAATCTGATCAACACCGGCGGCATCAAAGTGTCGGGCGAGGAGATCGAACGGGTGCTGCTGCAGCACCCCGACGTCGTGCAGGCGGCGGTGATCGGCATGGACGATGCGCAATGGGGCCAGCGCATCGAAGCGTTCGTGGTCCCGCGAAATCCGTCGTTAGCGGCTGCCGAATTGCTCGCGCACTGCCGCGAACGTGGTGCACTGGCAGCGTTCAAGCTGCCCAAGGCGATTCACTTCGTCGCGGTGCTGCCGACCGGCCCGACCGGCAAGCTGTACCGCCGCGGGTTGCGGAGCGAGCAGGCCGGCTGATTTGGGGTCGCGCCATCGGGCAGTGAAAGGCTGGCGCGATCGGGCGCAGAGCAGCGGCTAGTCGAAGTGCACCGTCAGCCCGGGCAGATCGAGCCCGTCGAATTTCGTGCTCCAGGTTTCGCCGGCGCGGATCGGCAGCGCCGCGGTGAGGGTACCGGTGGTCACCAGTTCGCCCGCCGCAACCGGCTCGGCCTCGTGCTGCGTGGCGAGCACCTCGATCAGATAGGCGAGCGCCAGCACCGGACTGTCGAGCACGTTCGCGCCGCGGCCACGATCGCGTAGCACGCCGTTGCAGGAAAGTTCGATGTTGAAATCAGCGAGCCGCCCGGCGAGCTGCGCCCCGAGCCGCTCGATCGGCTGCGGCGCGCCCACCAGCAACGTACCGTGCAGCCCCGAATCGGCGATGGTGTCGGCGACCTTGAATTTCCAGTCGGCGAAGTGCGACTGCACGATCTCGTAGCCGTGCGCGATCCAGTCGACGCACGCGAGGATCGCGGCCGGTTCGCGAGTGCGCGGCGGCGCGCGATGGAAATGGAACACCACCTCCGGCTCGATACGCGGCAGCGCGAAGCGCGACAGCGCGCACGCACCGCGGTTGTCGGTCAGGTGTTGCACCGTCGTGTCGTACACGTACGCCCATATCGGCTCGTACACGCCGTACTCGGGCCAGATGTTGCGATTGGTGAAGCCGATCTTGCGGCCGACCTTGATGGCTCCGTCGCGCAGCCGCGCGCGGTGGATGCGCTGCGACACCTGATAAGCGGCCGCGTTGTCAAATTCCGGATGGGCACGCGTGATCGGTTCGATCAGCACATGGCTGTCCTGCGCAAGCAACAGATCGTGAGCGATGGCGTCGAGGTTCATGGTGCTGGGCCAAAGGTCGCTGGTCGCGCGGCTTTCACCGATCGCGTTCGGGCTGATAGTCTACGTTCGGTCCACGTTACCACTGCGGCCCGCTGCGCCAACTCTCGTGGGGCGCCATAGCCCGTCGATGCCTGCTTGGCGCATCATCGCTGCATCGTTGGAGTACACCATGTCGAACCCGTCCGTCCCGGCGCTGCGCACCCCCGACGATCGCTTCACTCACCTGCCCGGATTCGACTACGCGCCGCACTACATCGACGATCTGCCCGGCTTCAGCGGTCTGCGAATGCACTACGTCGACGAAGGTCCGCGCGACGCCGAGCACGTGTTCCTGTGCCTGCACGGCGAGCCGACCTGGGCGTACTTGTACCGGCGAATGATCCCGATATTCCTGCAAAGCGGCGCGCGCGTGGTGGCGCCGGATTTCTTCGGCTTCGGCCGTTCGGACAAACCGACGGACGAAGCGTTCTATACGTTCAGCACCCACTACGCGTCGCTCAAGGCGCTGCTGCAACGACTCGACTTGCGACGCATTACGCTGGTGTGCCAGGACTGGGGCGGCCTGCTCGGGCTGGCACTGCCGGCAGATCTGCCCGAGCGGTTCGCGCGACTGATCGTGATGAACACCATGCTTGCCGGGGGTGATGCACCGCTCAGCCCGGGTTTCATCGCGTGGCGCGACTGGGTGGCGAACAATCCCGATCTGTCGCCCGGACGGCTGCTGCGGCGCAGCTGTGCGCATGTGAGCGAAGCCGAGGCCGCCGCCTACGATGCGCCCTTCCCCGACGCGCGGTTCAAGGCCGGTGTGCGGCGCTTTCCGCAGCTCGTGCCGGATCGTCCCGACGCCGACGGTGCGGCGATCTCGCGCCGCGCGCGCGACTGGTGGCGCGATACCTGGCGCGGATCCACCTTCATGGCGATCGGCATGACCGATCCGGTGCTGGGCGAGCCGGTGATGCGCGGTCTTGCGACACAGATTCGTGGCTGCCCCGATCCAACCCTGCACGCGCAGGCCGGCCACTTCGCGCAGGAATGGGGCGAGGACATCGCGCAGCGCGCGCTCGATGCGTTCGCACGCGGCTAGAGAATCTCTGAACGAAAGGGCTCGCCCCCTCGTAACTCCCGGAAGAATTTGGAGCTCTGCATTCCCGAAGTAGGTCATGCAGAGGCTCCCTGGCCGATTCGTTTCGATTCAACCGACGCAACCAGGAGTGCAGTCCATGTCGAAAGATGCTGATCTGAAGATCGTGCAGATTCAGGCCTATGCCACTTCGTTTCCGGTGCCGCCCGAAGCCAGCCTCACTCTCGGTGTCGGCCGTGTAGTCAAGCGCGACACGGTAGTGGTGAAGGTGACCACCGCGGGCGGACTGGTCGGCTGGGGCGAGGCACATCATTCGCGCTCACCCGGTGCGATCGCGCATCACATCAACACCACGCTCGCCGGTTTGGTGAAAGGTCGCGATGCGGCCGACGTGGTCGGTGTTTGGAAGGCGATCTACGACAAGCAACTGGCCAGCCATGGCATGGGTGCCGGCACGGCGATGGCGATGAGCGGGATCGATCTCGCGCTATGGGATATCCGCGGCAAAGCCACCGGCTGGCCGCTCTACAAGCTGCTCGGCGGCACGATGAAGCCGATTCCCGCGTATGCGGGCGGCGTATCGCTCGGCTACCAACCGCCGGCGGCGCTGATCGACGAGGCCACGCCGCTCATCGAGCGCGGCTACAAAGCACTCAAGCTGCGACTGGGCGACACGCCCAAACGCGACATCGAACGCGTCGAAGCGGTGCGCCGCGCATTCGGCGATGCGATCGACATCCTCACCGACGCCAACACCGGCTACACCATCGACGATGCCCGCAAGGTGATGCCCGCGCTCGATGCCAACGCCGTTGGCTGGCTGGAAGAACCGTTCCCTGCGCACGACTACGCCTGGTTCCGGCAAGCACGCGCGTTCGGGCACACGCCGCTCGCCGCGGGCGAAAACCACTTCACCCGGTTCGAGTTCAATCATCTGGCGAGCGACGGCGTCGTCACCATCTGGCAGCCCGACCTGTCGAAGACCGGCGGCATCACCGAGACAATGCGCATCGCGGGCATGGCGGCCGCGCATAAGATCCCGATTCATCCGCACACCTCGATGACCGGCCTGAACATGGCCGCGTCGATCCATCTGCTCGCGGCGATCGAGAACGGCGGGTACTTCGAAGCCGACGTGTCGAAGCTGAATCTGTTCCGCGATCAACTGACGCAGGCGCCCTACGAGATCGGCAAGGACGGCTGCGTGCGTCCGATCGATCGGCCGGGCATCGGCGTCGAAGTCGACGAATCGTTTCTCGCCAAGTATCCGGTGATCGAGGGGCCGAGCTATGTGTGAACGAAATTCGCTCTCGGATGGCACCCCTCGCACGCGCGTTCGTCGCCTGATCGCCTGTGCCGGCTCGCTGCTGGCTATGCTAACGATTGCCCTGCCCAACATTTCTCTCGCGCAGACCGTTGCAAGCTATCCCAACAAGCCGATCCGCATCGTCGTGCCGTTCCCGCCCGGTGCGTTCAACGACACGCTCGGGCGCATGCTCGCGCAGCGCTTCCAGGAAGCATGGGGGCAGCCGGCGATCGTCGAGAACAAGCCCGGCGCCGGCTCGCTCGTCGGCACCGAGTTCGCAGCCAAGGCGCCTGGGGATGGCTACACGCTACTCATCGTCGCGCTGCCGTTCTCGGTGCTGCAAAGCATGCATCCACGTGCCAAGCTCGACGTGACCCGCGATTTCGTGCCGATCATCCAGGCGGGGTTGACGCCGAACATGCTGGTGGTGCCGGCATCATTGCCCGCGAGCACGGTGCAGGAGTTCATTGCGCTGGCCAAGGCGAAACCAGGCCAGCTGAGCTACGCGTCGGCCGGCAGCGGCTCGTCGCCCCATCTGGCGATGGAGATGTTCAAGATCATCACCGGCACGAATCTGATTCACGTGCCCTACAAGGGCAGCGCCCCGGCGCTGACCGATCTGATCGCCGGACAGGTCGCCGCCTACTTCGATAACGCGCCGAACGCCTTGCCGCACGTGAAGGCCGGAAAGCTGCGTGCGCTCGCGGTGACGACGTCCACGCGTTCATCCTTCGCCCCCGATGTGCCCACCGTGGCCGAGTCGGGCGTGCCCGATTTCGAGTTGACAGCCTGGTTCGGCGTGACCGCGCCGGCAGGCACGCCACGAGACATCGCCGAGAAACTGAACGCCGAGATCCAGCGTTTCCTGACGACATCGGAGGCCAAAGACCGCTTCCAGAAAGCCGGGGTAGAACCGGTCGGCGGCACTATCGAGCAGTTCGGCGGGCACATTCGCCGCGAGGTGGCGAAATGGGCGAAAGTCGTGGCGGAGTCGGGCGCTAAGGTGGATTGAGGCGCTCTCCCTCCCCCCGCCTTCCCTCTCTCGCGCGACTTGCGTCGCTAGAAAGGGAGGGGGCCAGATTTGCGATGCACTCCGTTGCGTCGATTGGAGTTACTTGCATGGCTCGGTTCGTCACCCACGAGGTCACCAACCAGGTTCCTGCGCTCGCCGGCCACAACCCCTGGACCGGCGACCGGATCCTGCGCGCGGCCGTAAGCCGCGAAGGCGCCGCCTGGGTCGGCGAGCGCGCACAGGCGCTCGGCGCGCAAATCGGAAGCGAGACGTTCCAGCTCTACGCGCATCAGGCCAACCGCTACGTGCCAGAGTTGCGCACGCACGATCGATTCGGGCATCGCGTCGACTCGGTGGATTACCACCCGGCTTATCACTCACTGATGCAAGCTGCGTTCGGTGCAGGCCTGCACTCGCTCGCCTGGACGGCCAAGTCGGCGGGTGGATTCGTCGCACGCGCCGCACTCAACTACCTCTGGAATCAAAACGAGCAGGGCACCTCCTGTCCGGTGACGATGACGTTCGCCGCCGTGCACGTGCTGCGGACCGAGCCGTCGCTGGCGAAACAGTGGGAGCCGAAGATCCTCGCCGAAGCGTACGACCCGCGTGCGCTGCCGCTGGGCCGCAAGGATGCCGTGACCGTCGGCATGGCGATGACCGAGAAGCAAGGCGGCTCCGATCTGCGCACCGTCACCACGCGCGCACGCCCCAGCGGCGCCGGTCAATTCGCGCTGACCGGCCACAAGTGGTTCTGCTCGGCGCCGATGTCCGATGCGTTCCTCACGCTGGCACGCACCGAAGCCGGTCCGACCTGTTTCCTGGTGCCGCGCTCGCTGCCCGACGGCACGCGCAATCCGATCCTGATCCAGCGCCTGAAGGACAAATGCGGCAATCGCTCGAACGCCTCGAGCGAGATCGAATACGACGACACCGCGGCCTGGCGCGTCGGCGAAGACGGTCGCGGCATCGCCACGATCATCGAGATGGCCCATCTGACGCGGTTTGATATCGTCATCGCCAACGCCGGTCAGATGCGCGGCCTGCTCAATCAGGCGCTGCACCACTGCACGCATCGAATGGCGTTCGGCCGCAAGCTGCACGAACACGCCTTGATGCAGAACGTGCTGGCGGACCTCGCGCTCGAAACCGAAGCGGCGACGCTGTGCGCGTTCCGGCTGGCACGGGCTTTCGATCGACAGCACGACAATCCACATGAAGCCGGAATCGCGCGCCTGATGACGCCGCTCGCGAAGTACTGGTCGTGCAAACGGCTGCCCGCCGTCGCTGCCGAAGCGATGGAATGCCTCGGAGGCGCGGGCTACGTCGAAGAAGCGCCGCTCGCCCGGATGTATCGCGAAGCCCCGCTCAACGGCATCTGGGAGGGCAGCGGCAACGTGATCTGCCTGGACGTGCTGCGCACGATGCAGAAGGAGCCCGACGCTCTCAACGCCGTGTGCGACGAGATCACGCAGGCGGCACGCACCGATGCACGGCTGAGCACCCACCATCGGACGACCCGCGCGCTGCTCGAAGAACACGCGAAGGTCGAAGTGCGCGCGCGCTTGATCGTGGAGCGGCTCGCGCTGGAATTGTCGGCGGCCTTGATGATCTCGTACGCGCCGGCGCCGCAAGCCAACGCGTACGTCGGCGCGCGGCTCGACGGCGATAGCGGCTACCAGTTCGGTACGTTACCCGCCGATGCGCCGTTGGCCGCCATCGTGCAACGCGCGCAACTGGAGTCTGCCGCATGAGACGCGCCCTGGCTGCCCTGCTGATCGTCGTACCGTGCCTGCTCGCCGGATGCGCGGACGATCGACCGGCCACGCGCGCGACCGCATCGGCCGCGACCGCGCCAGCGCCCGAGGTCGGCAACTTTCCACCGGAACACGCCGCACGCGCCGCCGACCAGGACGATGATGCCGCGGCTCCCAGTAATCAAGTCGCTGGTCCGCTGGGCGAGAATCCCGCGGTCGTCTTAGAGGCGTTTCAGAATGACGTTGCCGCCTGCCAGCGCCTGATCGAGCTGATGCGCGCCGACACGGTGCTTGCCAATGCTGTCGATCAAGCGATCGACAGCGATCGCGGCAGCGCGCTCGCCGCGGTGCTGCGCAATGCACGTGCCGGCAGCAGCAAGGAGATCCGGCATCTCATCGAGCATCTCGACTCGATTCGCGTGGGCCACTCGGCGAGTGGCGAGCCATTCGCGGCGGCTGTGCTGCCGTCACGAGCGGTGTACTGCACGCCCTCGCGCGATCGGCTCGCGGCGATCGAGCGACTCGGGCCCACCCCGCAGGCATGGCGCGTGCGCGAGTATTTCCTCACCGGCGCACTGCGCGCCGTGCGCATGCCTTGGGACACACAAGGTGCGGGCTCGCTGCCGTTCGAGTCATTGCTCGACGACGTGGAGAGCGCCGCACGACTGTATCGAGGCAACGAGCGCGCCGCCCTGGAAGGCTGGCTGGCCAGCGCGATCTCCCATCTGCTGCGCGAACAGGCGCGTATTCAATCGATCGACAGCACCGAGGCGCGCCAGCAGGAAGGTGTGGTGAGCGCCTGGATCGCGATGCTCGAAGGCATCCGCTCGATTCGCGCCGAGCGCACGGTGGCGGCATTGCCGTGATCGCGGGCGCGCGACACTTTTACTGCGCGCTCACCCGAATGTCGCCGTAGTAGGCCTGCACCGTTTCACCGGTGTTGTCGGTGTCGGTCATCACGCCGATCCAGCTCACACGCCCCGGCTCCTCGCCGAACGCGCGCCGAAAATCATCCGACAGATCGACGCTGCGCTCGCTCCAGGCGCCCAGCCGATCCGACCCGCTGTCGGCGACGATCATCTTGATGCGCGAGGTATGCGCACTCGCGATCACCGTGCCCGGCGCGGCGCGGTTCTCCCAGATGTACATCAGCATCGCGTACGGCAGCTCGGTCTTGGCGATCATGCGGAACTTGTGATGCGCGAGCCGATCCATCGGCTTGAGCTTCGACACGTCGCCATCGAACGCCACCACGATGCGCACCGGCGAATCCTCGACCAGCGGCCTGAAGTTGTCGGCGCGCGGAATCAGCGAGTTCACTTTCCAGCGCCACGACAGGCGCGGAAACTCCTTCGGATCGAAATTGATCGCGTGGATCATCCCCGAAGCCGAGGCGTTGGCGCGGGCCTTGAGCACGGTACGGCCGGCGTCGTGCACCAGCAGGTAGTCGGTCGGCCGCTTGAACGCCGCCATGGTCCAGATTCGCCAGGGTTTGGGCGGTGCCTCACCGGGGGCGCTGTGTGAGAAGCGCGCAACCTGTGGTGCGCCGGAATCCGGGGCCGACCGATCTTCTTGCGGAGCGAGGCCCGCGCAGGCACCGAGCAGTACAACGATGCACACCAGCCATGCGAGACGCATGTCGATCCTCAGAAATGATTTCTTGTGCGGAGCAGGCTGTCGCGCTTGCCGTGCCCACGTATTGCAATAAGACGCCAGGGTCGTCTCACCTGCCAAGCCGGTAGACCGGGACACACCGACCTTACGAGCGCATTTTACGATCATTAACTTCACACCGGTCCGGCTCCGAGACGATTTGGCTACACTGCGCGCGCCGCGGGGAGAAGTGGGCTACAACAAAACAAGTCGTCAATAACAGCGGAGCCGATCCGGTCCGCATCTAGACCGATCCAACGCGGTGTCTGAGGACAATAAAAAGACACTATCGCCGTCTAACACGGCTATTGCGTAGGCCTCTTGCCGGGGGCGCTGTCTCGGGCAAGAGGCCTTTTCGTTGCCGGTGCCTGTTTGTGCAACTGCGCGCACGTCCTCCCCGCGCTGCCATCGGAGCTCTTTCAGACTTTCACTTGCGCTGGCGCAAAGAAATCGAGCGCCAATAAGCCGAGCCCCCGGCAATCGAGTCCCAGTGCGCCGTCATTACGCCTTCAGCGGATCACGCAGCGGGCAGCGGTTGCGCAAGTCGATCACGTCACAACGCCTGGCGTACATCGGCGAGCCTGTTCACCGACAGGTGTATGACAGGTCGCTTCGCTATTCTCATTCTCGAACACGTTGCGGTCGCGACGGCGTGGTGATGCACGTCGGTGACCGACCGCGAGGCTTGAACTGGATGCACAGCGTGCGCGCCGAAGTCGTAGCGAATGGAGCAATGAATCGGGCCGGCGTGCACCAACGGTTGTGGTAGTACCGCGCCTGCCGGCACGATCCTCCCGGCTCGCGGATTCCGATTCCCCCCGACGCAAGCGCGTCCGGGGGAATTCTTTTTCCGGAAAGCGACTTCCCCGAGGTCGTGCGTCGATGCGTTCGGCGCCGGCCCGCGAAAGTGGTGCTTCTTTGATCTTTCAGGCGGCCGGGCGCAAACTTCCCGCGTTTTCTTCTCGCCCTCTCGCCGTGCTTCCGTTCTTCGCCCGCTTCGCGTCGTATCCCGACGTGCATCCGCGTCCACCTCGCACCCCGCGACCTGCCGGCGCGCGTTCGTACGCATGACCGACCGGCAATCGCTCGCCGCCGTCGATCTGGGCTCCAACAGTTTTCGGCTCGAGATCGGCCGGGTGAGCGGCAATCAGATCTACACCCTGGACGCTCTTCGCGAACCGGTCCGTCTCGCCGCCGGCCTCACCCGGGACAAGACGCTCGACAAGGAGTCGCAGGCTCGTGCACTCGAGACCCTTGACCGCTTCGGCGAACGCCTGCGCGGGTTTTCGCGACGCCAGGTGCGCGCAGTGGCCACCAATACCTTTCGCGTGGCACGCAACGGGGAGGCGCTGCTGCGATCGGCAGAAGCGCGGCTGGGGTTCCCGATCGAGGTGATCGCCGGACGCGAAGAGGCGCGCCTGATCTACTTCGGTGTCGCGCACCTGCTGGCGCCGGGAAACGCGCGGCGCCTGGTGGTCGATATCGGCGGCGGGTCGACTGAGCTGATCATCGGCTCGGGCTACTCGCCCGAGGTGCTGGAAAGCATCTACATCGGTTGCGTCAGCACGTCGGTCAAGTTCTTTCCCGCGCAGGAATACGACAAGAGCGCGTTCCGGCAAGCCGAGTTGGCGGCGCGACGCGAGATCGAAGTCGTGTCCGACGCCTATCGCAGCCGCGGCTGGTCGGAAGCGATCGGCTCCTCGGGCACGGCGCGGGCGCTGGCTGAACTGCTCGAAGCCAACAAGCTGTCCGAGCATGGAATCACGCGCGACGCGCTGGACCGGCTCCGCGCAGTGATGATCAAGGCGGGTCGTGCCGGAAATCTGCGTCTGGACGGCCTCAAGCCCGATCGCGTGCCGGTGCTCGCGGGTGGGTTGGCCATCATGTGCGCGGTGTTCGACGAACTGGGTGTCGAGCGCATGGCCGTCTCCGATGGCGCCCTGCGCACCGGCGTGCTGTACGACCTGCTGGGCCGCGCCAACGACGAAGACATGCGCGACACCACGGTGCGCGAGTTCATGCAGCGCTATGCGGTGAGCGAGCCGCACGCGCAACAGGTCAGCGCGCTTGCGGTCCAGCTATGGCGCGACCTGTCGGACTCGCTCAAACAACCGATCGCCCCGCCGATGATCGAGGGTCTCGAGCACGCCGAACGCCTGCTGCAATGGTCGGCCGCGCTGCACGAGGTGGGTCGATCCCTCGCACACAACGGCTTTCACAAGCACAGCGCCTACATCCTGTCGAATGCCGACATGCCCGGGTTTTCCAAGCGCGAGCAACGCGCACTGTCGTTGATCGCGCTGGCGCACACCGGCAAGCTGCCCAAGATCAAAGGCGAGGTGCAACACGAAGACGACTGGCGCCTGGTCGCGTGCGTGCGTCTGGCCGCTCTGCTCTATCGCAGCCGCAATCACGCCCAGGTTCCGCCGGTTCGGCTGGCCTACGAGAAGAAGGCGTATCGACTCGACGTCACGCGCGCCTGGCTGGAAGCGAACCCGCTCACCGAGTACGACCTGCGCCAGGAGATCGAGGAATGGCGGCGCCTCGGATACGAGTTGACGCTTGTGCACGGCGGGCGCTGATCAGACCGAACCGACGGACCGATCGGACGAATTGCTGCGACTACCGTGCGATACCGATCAACGCCTTCGCGTTCAGACGAACTCTGGATCGATGACAGTGCGCAGCAGATCGCTGGTGCCCTCCTCGCGATCTCGATGGCTCAGCCACCATAGCGCCCCTTTGCGCACCGACCAAGCCTGAACATGGCCGGTGAGCACGAGCGCCGCGACTGCACCAAGCGTCGGCTGATGTCCGACGATCAGTGCGGTGCCGCCTTGCTTCGGCCAGCCCGCGTGGCGCAGTACGGCTTCGGGTGAGGCACCGGGCGCGAGCGCCTCAACGACCTCGTAGTGCCGGGTGAAGGCTTCCACGGTTTGCCGCGTTCGCAATGCCGGGCTGACCAGCACCCGCGCCTCGCGCGGCAAGTGCGCCTGCAGCCATTGCGCAACCCGTTCCGCCTGGGCATGGCCGCGCTTGGTCAAGGCACGATCCATGTCGCTGGCGGCGACGTCCTCCGCGGTGGCATGTCGCCAGAGCAGCAGATTCATGTGTTAGCGGACAGCGCGATGCACGGGAAAAGCGGGGCGCCGATGAGGGATTTTGTCCAGGTCAATATCGAACGACCAAGACCACTGCCGCAGATCAGCGATCGGGCAAGCGCCGCTTGTATCGCACCACCGGCACGCGCGGCGTGCCTTCGCGCGGCCCCGAACGCGGTTCACGCGAGGGCATCTCGCCGCGCGGCGACGGGCGAGCGGGTCCGCGCCGCGGCCGCATGCCTTTGCGTGGCGGTGAGATGGTGAGGATCATCGTCTTGTAGACGAGATTCTGTTCGCCGGAATCGACCATGATCGTCTGCGGATCGAAGGCGGTGATCTTGCCCTCAAGTCGCGTGCCGTTGGTCAGGAACACCGTAACGATCGTCCCCTCATCGCGCCATTTCGCCAGACGAGGATCCTGAGCAGGTTGTGCCTTTCCCTTCGTCAGAGCCGGTCTCCCGATGTGCAGCTCACTAGCAATCTCGTTCTCAATTCGTGCTCCGGCGGATTCGCGCTGGCGGATCCACGCGCATCGAGGTCGTGGCAGCGGCGGCGTCGCTCATGTGCTCCGCATGCACATGCTCGAGATGGCGGGCGTCGCGCGGGTTTTGTGACGCAATCCTAAGCGAAGGGCGCCAGTGAGGCAATCGCTCTGATGGGTAGGTCGGCGCGACGCATGCAT
Organism: uncultured beta proteobacterium; assembly: GCA_902826155.1. The sequence continues at coordinate 106,935 of CADEDU010000001.1, read as the reverse complement.
CACGGCAAGGATGCGCGCACTGCCGCGCGTGTTCGATTGGCCTGCAGTTGCCGCAGATACAGCTACCTCTTCAGCGCGAGCCGGCTCTCCAAACCCGCACAATCAGCACGCGCCACTCGGCACATCAGCTTGAGTGGTAGCTCACTCTTGCCTCGCTCGCTGGCGAGTCGCTCGGCGAAGTGCCGGCGCAGCGCCTCGGCCTGATCCGACCCGGCAAGCGCCGCATCGGCCTTCAACCAGCCGTAGAAGAAGAATGCCTGGCGCTGCACTCGCGCTCGACCGGGGAGTTTGTTGGCCTGGGCCGCCATGCAGCTTTCATAGCGCTCGGGAGATTCGACGATCCGCGCGTCGCAGGGCTTGGCGATCGCGTAGCCGCGCTCGACGTCGCTCACCATGTTCGCGCCGTCGATCTGAGCCATGGCCGTCCCTGAGGCCAGCAAGGCGAGCACGATCCAACCAGTACTTCGCATGCCGCTGCTCCTCCCGGAACTGTTAGTGCGGTTGATATGCGCAGGCGCGAAGAATTGTACGACGCCCGGAGCAGCGCACCCGACATAAGGAGGAATGGACCGCCTAGCGGACAGCACCACCGGCGAACGCGGCGGCCCGTCATCGCTGGGATTCCCTAGAATGTCCGTACTTCCGACCCTGCAACGATGTTCACTGCGCGGTGTGCGCGGTTCAAGTTGCAAACGTAACTTGACCCGACACAGCAAGCGACCGAGCGCGCCAGCCGATGCGCCCCCTCAAGCACCTCAAACACCTCAATCAAATCAAACTTTCGATCGTCTCGGTGCGCGATGCATTGGGGGTGGGACTCCCCGTCTTCGCGCTGATTGCCGTGGCGTTCTGGGTGGCCTACCTCTTCGTCGAGCCGGCGCCGCCGCGAGAGATCGTCATCAGTACCGGTTCGGAACTCGGCGCCTACCAATCCTTCGGGGAGCGCTACCGCGAGTCGCTCGCCCGGCACGGCATCAGCGCCACTCTGAAACCCTCGGCCGGCTCGATCGACAACCTCAAGCGCTTGCGCGACCCCGACAGCGGCATCGATATCGCGTTCATCCAATCGGGCATCCTGCGGGCCGATGAAGCCGAAGGTCTGCTATCGCTGGGCGCGGTCTACTACGAGCCGGTGTGGGTGTTCTATCGCTCGAAGAAACCCCTCGACCGGGTGCGTGAACTGTCAGGAATGCGCGTGTCGATCGGCCCCGAAGGCAGCGGTATGCGCCAGCTCGCGCTGGGAATCCTGCGCGCCAACGAAGCCGAGGGCCCGCCGACGCGCCTGTTCGATCTGCCCAGCGAGGCGGGCGCCGAAGCGCTGCTGCGCGGCGAGATCGACGCGCTGTTCATCGTCGCCGCGCCCGAAACCGGAATCGTTCGCGCTCTGCTCTACGCGCCCGAATTGCGACTGATGTCCTTCTCGCGCGCGCACGCCTATACGCGGCTGTTCCCGTTCATGTCGTCGGTGACGCTCCCGCAGGGTTCGATCGACCTGGTGCGCGACATCCCGGCGCAGGACACCAAGCTCATCGCCACCACCGCACAGATCATGGTGCGCGACGATTTCCATCCGGCACTTGCGAATCTGCTGATGCAAACGTTCCAGCAAGTGCATGGTGGGATCGGTGCCCTGCATCGCAGCGGCGATTTCCCCAACGCACGCATGACCGATCTGCCGGTGGCGAAGGAGGCGCAGCGCTATTTCAAGGCGGGACCGCCACTGCTGCAGCGCTATCTGCCGTTCTGGGCGGCCACGCTGGCCGACCGCTTGCTGGTGATGATCGTGCCGCTGATTGCGGTGATGGTGCCGGCGATTCGCATCGCGCCGACGCTGTACGCCTGGCGGGTGCGTTCCAAGATCGCGCGCCAGTACGGCGAACTGAAGCTGCTGGAGTACGAGATCCGCAACCGGTACGACCCCGCCAAGCGGGCCGAATACGATGCGCAGCTCGAAGCCCTGGAGGATCAGGCGTTCAGCCGTTCGATTCCGCTCGGGTTCACCGATCAGGTCTACATCCTGCGCGAGCACATCGGCCTGGTGCGCAGCATTCTCGATCGACGCGCGGCCGGCGAGAAGGTGGATCCGGTCGGCGAATAGCCCGCTCGCGTGCGAAGTGGCAAACAATCAGGCCAGCTTGTTCTCGCTCACGTAGTTCGCGATCTCCCCAGGCAAGGTCCACCAGCCGCGACCGACCCGGCGCATGTGCTGCAACGCGCGACGCAACTGCCGCAACCGGTGCGGCTGGCCCACCAGATACGGATGCAGCGCGATGCCCATCACCAGCGGCTGGCGCTGTTCGAGCATCTCGTCGTAGCAGTCGATGATCATGTCGGCGAACTCCTCGGCTCCGACCTGGCGCCCGACGATCTGCGGGATATCGTTGATCTCCTGCGGATAGGGAATCGCGAGCAGCGAGCCCCCTCGCGTGTGCATGCGCGTGGGTTGATCATCGTGGCACCAGTTGAGGTTGTACTGGTAACCCGTCTCCTGCAGCAGATCCGGCGTACTGCGGCTCTCGGAAATCCACGGCGAGAGCCAGCCGCGCGGCGCCGCGCCTTCTTCCTTTTCGATACGCGCCGTGCAACTGGAGATGAGCGCACGCTCTTCCGCCTCCGCCATGTCCCCCTGGCGCTCGGCGTTGGTGTGGCCGTGTCCGATGATCTCGCTGCGCCACGCGTAGTTCGCGGGGCGAAACGCGCTGATCACCTCGGGGCAGTAGTCGTACAGACTGGTGTTGATCAGCACGCCCACCGGCAGTTTGAACTCGTCGAACAGATCAAGGCAGCGCCAGACGCCGACCCGGTTGCCATAATCGCGCCAAGCGTAGTTCAGCACGTCGGGCTCACCCGAGGGCGCAAGCTTCGCGCCCATGCCCGCGCCGAACTCGAAATGCTCGATGTTGAAGCCGAGGTAGAGCGCGAGGCGCTGCCCGTCAGGCCAGACGTAGTCGGCTCGCCGGGTGATCGGCGAGTAGTCATAGCGATCGTGAGACCGAAGTGTGCGCATGCCGGATGGTGAGTTCGCTGAGAGCTGTCGGTGGAAGATGCGCCGGGATTATGCGTTCGATCGCGCCGTCGATGCGACCCGCACGCGCGCTTTGGATCAGGACAGCGGTTCTGTCAGCCGCGCTTGGTCTGATCGCCGCGTGTGCGCAGCAAGTCATCGTTCCGGCGCGCGGCCCGATCACGTTCGGCGCGATCACGTTCGCCCCGCCGCCTGGCAGCGGCTGGATGCAATTGGAGCGTAGCGCCGAGCATGTCGTGTTCGGCCGGCACGAACCAGCGCTGGACGCACAAGCGCAGGCGGCCGAAGCGCCGGCGATCGATCTGACCGCTTGGGTGAAGGTCGTGCGCTCTACGCGCCCGGTGAACGGCTACGCCACGCTGCACGCGATCGTCGTGCGCATGACCGATCAGATCGATCGCAATCGATTCGAGCTGAATCGGCACGTGGTCGAACCGATCGACACGCCCGAGACGATGTGCGTGCGTCGCTCGATGCTGTTGGACGATCTGCGCAGCGCGGCCCGGGCACCGGGCGCGCCGATGACGATGCGCATGGTCGACGTGCTGTGTCGCGACCCCTCGCGAGCCGATACGATCTACGCGATCCACGTGTCGGAGCGGGCGGCACGACTGCGCCCGCTGGACATCGCCGGCAGTCTCTCCGAACAATGGCTGGCACTGATGCGCTTTACCGCCGCGCCAGACCGTGCGCCGTAGAATGGCTCGAACGCCGCGACGTCGATGCGCGTCCCCATCTTCTCCGCCATGCCCGCACACACTCTCATGTCTCCTTTGACCCTTCGCGTTTTGTACGTGGCGACGCAAACCTTGTCGACACGACTGGCCATGGCCTCGATGACGCTGGTCCCGCTCGCGCTGGTGCTGGGTGCGCTCACCGTGCTCGCCGCCCCTGCGGCCGCGCAGACGTGGCCGACGCGCGCGGTGCGAATCGTCGTTCCGTACCCGGTCGGCGGCGGCATCGATGTGCTGGGACGGCAGCTCGCCGAGCATCTTGGCCCGCAATGGGGACAGTCGGTCGTGGTCGAAAACCGGCCCGGCGCGAGCACCATTCCTGCAGTGGACGCGGTGGCGAAGTCCGCGCCCGACGGACACACCCTTTTGCTCACCACCGACAGTTCGATCTCGATCAACCCGCATCTGTTCGCCAAGCTGCCCTACGATGCCCAGCGCGATCTCGCCCCGATCAGTCTGCTCGTGCTGTTGCAGCAGATGCTCGTTGCGCAGCCGTCGCTGCCGGCGAACAACCTGAGCGAGTTGGTCGCGCTGGCGAAGCGAAGGCCCGGAACGCTCAACTACGGCTCGTACGGCAGCGGCAGTCAACCGCATCTGGCTGGTGAGATGTTCAAGGCCAAGGCCGCCGTCGAGATCGCGCACATCCCGTACAAGGGCTTGCCGCTTGCGGTAGCCGCGGTGCTGGGCGGTGAAATCCAACTCACGTTCTCCGGGATCGCTTCGGCGCGCCCGCACATCCTCGCCGGCAAGCTCAAGGCGCTGGCGATCGGTGGCCCGAAGCGCTCGCCGTTGTTGCCGGAGGTGCCGACCTTCAGCGAACAGGGCTTTCCCGAGGTGGAAACCCATGCGTGGTTCGGCCTGTTCGTGCCGAGCGCGACGCCGCGCGAGGTGATTGCTCGGGTGCACCGCGACGCGGTGAAGGTCGTCACCGAGCCGGGGTTTCGCGACAAGGAGATCATCGCCAAGGGCTACGATCTGGTTGCGAACTCCCCGGAGGAGTTCGCCGCCTATATCCGCAACGACTCCGATAGCCGCGGCCGTGCGGTGAAACTGTCCGG
>CADEDU010000001.1:90039-102018 GCA_902826155.1 uncultured beta proteobacterium | reverse complement strand
TGTTCCTGCACGGCATCGGCGGGAACCGCCACCAGTGGCGTGACCAGCTCGCGGCGTTCGCGCCGCGCTACACCGCGTGCGCGTGGGACGCGCGCGGCTACGGCGACAGCGACGATTACGCCGGGCCGCTGCAGTTCGCCGATTTCAGCGCAGACCTGCTACGCGTGCTCGACTACTTTGACGCACGGCAGGCGCACCTGGTCGGTCTGTCGATGGGTGGCCGGATCGCGCGCGATTTCTACTTTCGCCATCGCGACCGCGTCGCCAGCCTGGTGCTCGCCAACACCAGTCCGGGCTTCGATGCACTGACCGAGGCGCAGCGCCAGGAGTTCGTGCGCGCCCGCCAGGGGCCGCTACTCGCCGGTCAGTCGCCACGCGAAGTGGCACAAGCGCTGGCGCACAATCTCCTGGCCAGTACGGCGACCCCGGCACACAGGGAGCACCTGGTCGCGATGATGGCTGCACTGCACAAAGAGTCCTATCTGAAGACGATCGAGGCTTCGGTGATGCAGGATCGCGGCGCCCCAATCGAGACCATCACCGTTCCGACTCTGGTCATCACCAGCGACGAGGATCGGCTCTACCCGCCCGCGCTTGCCCTGGACATGGCGCGCCGCATGCCGCAGTCACAGTTGGAGGTGATCAAACGCGCCGGCCATCTCTCCAATCTGGAGCAGCCCGAAGCGTTCAACCGGCTCGTTCTGACGTTCCTCGACAGGCGGTTTGCGGCAGGACCCGTGTCGGATTGACCCGGCGGTTTGTCGAGGTCAAAGATCCAGAGATCGGATCAATCTTGCATCGCGCTCAACCAGGACCGTCAGCCCCCCTGAATCGAAGGGAATCACGTAGTATCCGGCGCCGTCTGCGCGCATGCAGTTGATCTCCCCGACGCGCGAGCTCCCTCTCCTTCTCGGGCTCATGTCCTGCCGAGTGCTGACAATTCTTGTATCGATTCGCCCTCCGCGGAGGCGATGATAGTGGCGGCACGGCACTCGAAGATCGGCATGGACGCGCACACTATCGTTGGCGAGTCGTTGCAACAGCAGGATCAGGAGCGTCTGTTCGATGAGCAGCGGCTTGGCGCACGAACCGGTCAGCACGGCGAGCGACTACGCGAATTCGCGGCGCTGCTGTTGGAACACGTGCCCGCCGATCTCGACGCGCTACGCGTCGCGCTGAACCGCGGTGAGCTCGCTCGCGTCGCCCAATCGGCCCACAAGCTCGCCGGAACGTTCGCCGCGCTCGCCATCGATCCGCTGGTGACCGAGTCGATCGCAATCGAAGAAGCGGCTGGCGCCGGCGACATCACCCATTGCATTGCGCTGGTGAACAAGTTGGATGCGCGCTGTGAACAGGTGACCGGCGAACTCTCGTGCTTCGTCGCCTCGACTCGATCGGCCTAGCATGCGATCCGTGAAGCCATTGCCCGGCAACGTCGTGCGCACCCGGCGCCGCGTGCATGCGATCGTCATCGACGATGATCCGCTGTCACGGCGGCTTGCTGCTGCGGCGCTGCGGGTCATCGGCGTGGCACCCGCACTGGAAGCGAGCAATGGACAGGAGGCACTCGATCGGCTGCGATCGCACGCCGCTGCCATCGACGTTGCCATCTGCGATCTCGAGATGGACGGCATGGATGGCGTCGAACTGCTCACGCGGCTGCACGCGGAGCACCCCGACATCGCGATCGTGCTGCTCTCGGGCATCGACCGGGCAGTGATCCAGGCGGTAGAGAACATGGCCAAGAGCCTGGGTCTGCGCGTGCTGGGGGCGCTGGGCAAGCCGCTCGATCGTGAGCAGCTCGCCGGGCTCATCGCCCGACTCAACGCAGCGGGCGACACGGTCGACCGTGCACCGGTTTTCGCCGGTCAGATCTCCGCGCCCGAAGTACGCGCCGCGCTCGCCGCGCATCGCATCGTGCCCTACTTCCAGCCGCGGATCTCGCTGTTGAGCGGCGCGCTGGTCTGTTGCGAAGCGCTGATCCGGTGGAAGCACCCGCGCCACGGCCTGCTCGGACCACGACGCTTCGTGCCGTTGGCGCGCGACGCCGGCCTGCTAATTCCAATCACCTGGCACATGATCGAGCGTTGCCTGGCCGAAGCACGGCGCTGGTTCGACGCCGGACTCGATCTGAGCATCGCCATCAATATCCCGATCGAGTTGCTCGAGCAGGCGTCGGTCACCGAAAACATCGTCGCGCTCGCACGCGAACACGACGTGCCCTTGAACCAGGTAATCCTGGAGATCGCGGAGAAGAGCGCGGCCGGATTCGACTCGGTGATGATCGGCAACCTCGCCCGGCTGCGTCTGCGCGGTGTGCGACTTGCGATCGATCACTTCGGCACGGGCTATGCCTCGATGGAGCAATTGCTGCGCGTGCCGTTCACCGATCTCGCGGTCGACCGCAGCTTCGTCGCCGGTGCGGTTCACAACCCGAACTTGCGCGCGATCCTCGAATCGAGCGTCAGTCTGGGACGCCGGCTCGGTCTCTATACGATCGTCGAAGGCCTCGAAACCGGCGAGGAGCTGAGCATCCTGCGCAAGCTGCCGTGCGACGCCGCGCAAGGCAACCTGATCTCGCCACCGATCGACGGGGAAGCGTTGCGCCATTGGGCGGGGGCCTGGCAGACCGCCCAGCCGCGCCCCACCGTGGCGCAGTTGGCAACGCGCAACGCCGCTTGATGCAATGCGCCACGCATCGGAATGTCGGGCAAACGCTCAGGCGCCGACGGCGTAGGAAAACGCCGCTGCGCGTGAGCGTGAAGCGCGCAGAAAACTGTTCAGATCTAACGGTTTGCGTCGCGATGTCGGCGCCGGCCGCAGATCGCCGTGACAGAAGTCCATCCGGTCGCCGCAGGCGATGCGTAGGATCGCCGAGCGCTTCAAACCAACAACACCGCTCTGCTCTCCCACGCCCGCTGCGCGTCGCGCTTTATCCATGACCCATCCTACCGACGAGCGTTCACCCCTGTCGACCGCGTTGATCGTCGACGACGATACGCTCGCGCGGCGCCTGGCCGCCGGCGTGCTGCGCTCGCTCGGCGCGCAGACACTGCTCGAAGCGCCCGGAGGCCTGGACGCGCTGACGCTGCTGCGCAAGGAAGAACATAAGATCGACCTGGTCATCTGCGACCTCGAGATGGACGAGATGGACGGGGTCGAGTTCCTGACCGAACTGGGCAGCACCAAACCCGGCATGGCCGTGGTGCTGGTATCGGGAATGGCGCGGCCCTTGATCGCCGCGGTCGAAGAGATGGCGCGCGGTGCGGGCCTGCGCGTGCTGGGTGCGCTGGAAAAACCGATCGATCGCACGCGGCTGGGCCAGATACTCGAGCCGCTCAACCGGCCGGTCGCCGGGGCCGCGGCGCCGCGCGCGCATACGGCGATTCCGATCGAGGATATTCGCGTGGCGTTGGCCGAGCGGCAGTTCGTGCTGTTCTTCCAACCGAAGATCGATCTGCGCAACGGCAGGCTGGTGGGCGCCGAGGCGCTCGCGCGCTGGTATCACCCCAAGCGCGGACTGGTGCCGCCGGGCGCGTTCATTCCCGCGATCGAAGAGTGCGGGCTCATCAACGAGCTCACCTGGCTGTTGTTCGATTCGGCCGCACGCACCGCGGCCTCGTGGCAACAGGCCGGTCTCGACATCGCACTCAACATCAACATCACCGTCGGCTTCCTGGAGGAGCTGGCGGTCACCGAGAACATCCTCGCGCTCACCCGCAGCAACAAGCTGAGCCCCGATCGGATGGTGCTCGAGATCACCGAGAGCATGGCGACCACCGATCTGATCCCGGTGATCGGCAACCTCGCGCGGTTGCGCATGCGCGGCTTCGGGTTGGCTATCGATGATTTCGGTACCGGCTACTCGACGATGCAGCAGCTGTCGCGCATTCCGTTCAGCGAACTGAAAGTGGACCGGACGTTCGTGTCAGGTGCGCTGCGCAAGCCCGATGTGCGCGCGATTCTCGAGTCGAGTCTGGAGCTGGGCCGCCGCCTGCAGCTGCAGACGACCGCCGAAGGGATCGAGACGCCGGCGGAGCTCGCGCTGATCCGCTCGATCGGCTGCGATGCCGCGCAGGGCTATTTGTTCGCCAAGCCGATGGATCGCGAATCGTTCGACACGTGGGCACACGACTGGGTGGCCAACGGTGCCGAGCGCATGACGCAGCTCGCGACGGTCTGAGTCACGCGCGATCGCGTTAGCGCGGCAAGCGAGCCCCGCGCCTTCAGCGCGCAGCAGCGTCGAAGCCCTACTTTCTTTCAGTCGGCCGCTCGCCGGTTTTCACTTCAAGCTTCGCCTTGCCCGCATCGGACTTCGGCGCGTCTTTCTTCGTGGCCGCAGCGGCTTCGCTCCCGACCGCGCCCCTCGCTTCGCTCTTGATCGCCCTGTCATCGCCCTTGTTCATTGAGGGCACGCCGACGGCACTCCCCTTCTCGGGCTGGCGCATGGAATCCCGCGCAGAACCGGGCGACTTCGTTGCGCGAAGCCCCGACCCCGCACCGATGCTGATTTCGTGCCTGATGGCCTCGAACGTGGAATCGCCGATGCCGGGCACGTTCTTCAAATCCTCGATGCTTCGAAACGGACCGTTCTTGATGCGGAAGTCGACGATCGCCCTGGCCTTGACCGGGCCGATGCCCTTCAATTTGTCGAACTCGTCGGCGGTGGCGGTGTTGATATCGAGCGCCGCGTACGCGATCTGGATCGCGCACAACAGCATCATCAAGCCTGCGAGCAGCTGCCGCATCATGGGTGTTCCCTCTCCTCGGAGATCGAGCTTGCGGAGCGTCGGGCCAGCGAGTGCGACGGCCGACGAGGCGCCACCTGCATTCTGCTCCTCCTGACTTTCCGTGACGGTCGGAGGATGAATCGCGCGCGGCAGGGCCTTGAGCCTTAACGCCGCAAGCAGGTACCGGCTGACAGAAGGTGTCGATCAACGCATGCACGAAGATCCGGGGCGGATCGAGGGTTGCCGGCGTCCGCCGACCGGAAACTAGGCAGCATGCGCCCCAGCCGCGCCTCCACGCGCCAGATCGAAGTAGAGCTGGTCGAGATCGGGGCGCGCCGCGAGCGCCGCGCAGGTGTCGGTGAACACGATCTGACCCTTGATCATGACGTAGGCGCGGGCCGCGAACGACAACGCGATCTCGAGCTTCTGCTCGACCAGCAGCATGGTGAGCCCTTCACAGCGCAATGCATCGAGCGCTTTGCGGATCTCATCGACCACCAGCGGCGCGAGTCCGAGAAAGGGCTCATCCAGAAGCAGCAGCGACGGCGCGCCCATCAGCGCGCGACCGATCGCGAGCATCTGCTGCTCACCACCAGAGAGCGTGCCGGCGAGCTGCTTGCGGCGCTCGAACAGGCGCGGAAACAGCGCGTAGACGTAGTCGTAGCGCGTCTGCACGGTACGACGACGCGGCCCGCGCATCAACGAGACGGTGCCGAGCGCGAGATTCTCCGCGACACTGAACGGCGCGAACACGCGACGCCCTTCTGGTACTTGTGCGACGCCCAGATCGACGATGGCGTGACTGGGCAGACGCACCAGGTCACTACGCGACGGTCCGTCGGCAGTTGCGAGCCACACTTCACCGGCGCGCTGCGGCAGCGTGCCCGACAGTGCCCCAACCAAACTCGACTTGCCCGCGCCATTGGGCCCAAGCAACGCGATCGTCTCGCCGCGCGCAATCGACAGGTCCACACCGCGGATGACCTCGCCGCTACCGTAGCCCCCGCGCAGGTTGCGCAGCTCAAGCATGGTGCGATCCTCCCTGCGCGGGCGCTGCAATCCCATCGCTCGCGCGAACCGAACGTGGCGCACCCCCTGCACCCGCCGCACTCTCCGCGCTCTTGAGATTGCCCAGATACGCCGCGATCACTGCCGGATCGGTGCGAATCGCATCGGGCGATCCTTCGGCGATCTTGCGACCGAAATTCAGCACCAGAACGCGCTCGGCAAGCGAGAGCAGGAAGCGCATGTCGTGCTCGATCAGCAGCACCGCGATGCCACGCGCGGCGATCGAGCGGATGATCGCGGCCAATCGATCGCATTCGGCGAGCGTCAGGCCGGCGGCGGGTTCGTCGAATAACACCAGCTTGGGCTCACCGGCCAGCGCACGCGCGATCTCGAGCAGGCGCCCCTGCCCGAATGACAGCGTGGTCACGTCGGCATCGCGCCATTCGTTCAATCCCACGAACTCGATCAGTTCATCCGCGCGTCGCTTGGCATCCTCTTCGGCACGCGATGCCGCCGGCGTGCCCAGGAACACCTGCCACAACGACGCACGCAAGCGCGCATGCATGCCGACCATGACGTTGTCGCGCACCGTCATGCCGGCAAACGGCTTGTTGTGCTGGAACGTGCGCATGATGCCGACCCCGGCGACCCGATGCGCCGGCCAGCCGGTGATCTCGCTACCGTCGAACTCGATACGACCGGCGCTGGGCGCGTAGGCCCCGGTGACCATGTTGAACGTGGTGCTCTTGCCCGCGCCATTGGGCCCGATCACCCCGAGGATCTCGCCCGCACGCACGTCGAAATCGAGTTCGGCGACGGCAGTCAGTCCGCCAAAGCGTTTGGTTAAGCCGACGGCCTTGAGCAGGCTGCTCATTGTGTTGCGCGCACCGGCCGCAGCGTGTTCCACAGCCCTATCAGTCCCTTGGGCTGAAACAGCACGGCTACAACCATGACCAGACCGAACACCAGCGCATGGTGATGGCCGATCAGCGGCGAGAGCACGAACGGCAGCAGATAGAGCAGCACCGCGCCGACGATCGCGCCGACATGACTGCCGCTGCCGCCGACGATCACCATGAACAGCAGCAGAAACACGTTCTCCAGGCCGAAGATCGCCGGATTCACGGTGTTATCGACAAAGGCGTAGACCATGCCGGCGACCCCCGCCAACGCGCTGGTCAGCGCGTAGGCGATCACCTTGGTGCGCGTGACATCGATGCCCATCGCCGCCGCCGCCTCGGGGTTGTCACGCACCGCGCGGCAAGCGCGACCGAAGTAGGAATGATCGAGCCGCCACAGCACTGCCAGCGTGGCCAGCATCACCACGACGATCACCACCGTGTACCACGGACCGCTGATGCGCTGCCCGAAGATATCCGGCAGGCGGTAGTTGGCCAGACCACCGGTCCCGCCGGTGACGGTGCCGCCCTCGTTGAGAACGACGACGAACAGCTGCGCGAAAGCAAGCGTAGCCAGCGCGAGATAGAAGCCTTCCAGCCGGGTCGACGGGATCGCCACCGCCAGTGCAAGCAGTACGCAGACCAGCACGCCGACCAAGACAGCGATCGGCAACGGCAGGCCGAGCTGGAATATCAGGATCACGATCGCGTAGGCGCCGATGCCGTAGAAACTGAAGTGCGAGAACGCGATCTGTCCGGAGATGCCGAACAGGAAGTTGTAGCCCAGCGCCAAAGCCACCCACAGCAGGAGCTTGCGGTACACGTCGGTGTGATAGTCGCCGAGCACGAACGCCACGCCCGACAGCACCAGCGCGGCGGCGAGGTACGCGGCGAGCGTTTTCATGCGCGCGCCTCACGGGCTCGCAACAAGCCGGTGGGTCGGGCGAGCAGAAACAGGATCAGCAGCACCAGCGGAATCCCTTGCACATAGCCCGCCGGAATCGGTGCGTAACGCGCGGTGAGCTGCTCGCAGAATGCCAGGATCAATCCGCCCAGCAGCGCGCCTTCGACCCGGCCCACGCCGCCGATGACCAGCGCGGTGAAGCCCTGCACCGCCAGCGGCAGCCCCATGAGGTAGTGCGCCGAGACGTTGGGCGCCACCAGCAGCCCGCCCACGCCCGCGACGGCCGCGCCCGATGCAAACGCAAGCGCGGTGACGCGGCGCAAATTGATTCCCATGAGCGCGGCGGCACGCCGATCGATCGCCACCGCCTCGAACGCCTTGCCGGCAAGCGTGCGCTCGAAGAAGAACCAGGTGCCGATGAAGACCAGCGCAGTGACCGCGATGATGGTGAAGCTCTGGTACGAACCGGCCACGATGCCGAACTCGAGCCGACCGAAGCCGAAGGGGCCGGACAACGCGAGCGGATCAGGCCCGAAGTACAGCGACACGACTTCGCGGAACACCACGAGCATGCCCAGCAACGCCAGGATCGGCGCGAGGATCGGCGCACCGCGCTCCACCAGCGGACGCACCGTCAGGCGCTCGGTGCCCCAGCCGACCGCGAGCATGACGACGATCACCACGGCCGCTCCGAGCAGATAGGGCCACTCGAGCCAGGTGATCAACACCACGGCGGCGAACGCGCCGAGCATGGCCCATTCGCCGACGGCAAAGTTGATGATCCCGGTCGGCCGGGTCATCAACAGATACGACAGCGCGATCAGGCCGTAGATGCAGCCGCTGGCCGTGGCGCTGACCGCGATTTCCGCGAGGTCTTGCACGCCGCGTTGGTGGACGACTATGCGCCGGGCACTACTTGGCGCCGACGTGGATCACCTTGCCCTGCTGGTCGCGCTCGAACACGCGGACCACCATGCCCTGCGTATCGAAGCCGGTGCGGCGATTGTCGGCGAAGCCGTACTGCGCGCCGATCGCGCCCATCACACCGGTGAAGCCGCGCGTGGCCTGCATCGCTTCGCGGATCTTCTCCTTGTCGGCGGCGCCCGCGCGTCGAATCGCATCGGCCACCATCATCACACCGTCGTAGCCGTAGCCGTGCAGGTTCCAGGGCTCCTGTCCGGCGTCTTTCTTGTACGCGTCGATGAAGCGTTTGGTCTCGGGCTTGGCCGGATCGAACGCGTCGACGAACGTCACGCCATCGAGCAGCCCCTTGGCCACGCTGGTGTAGATCGGCACCGAGAGGTTGTAGTTGGCGAGGATCGGCGCCTTCACCCCGAGCTGACGATAGGCGCGCAGGATCAGGGTGTTCTCGGGCGTGAGCACACCGGACATGAACAGCGCTTCGGGGTTGGCCGCGCGGATCTTCTGCATCTGCGGCTCCGCGGTGGTCGCGCCACGCGGCACCACCTCTTCAGCGGCAACCTGGATGTCGGCCTTCTCCAAGCCCTGCTTGAAGAAGCGGTTGATGAGCTGACCCAGATCGGAGTTGTCGGTGATCAACGCCACGCGCTTGTAGTTGCGGCTCTTGGCGTACGAAAGGAGCGTAGCGATCTGCGTCGAGCCGAGCGGCCCGGTCTGCCAGAAATACGCATTCTGGATCTGCGTGGTGAGCGTATCGCCGGAGTTCGACGGCGTCATGTGCGGCGTCTTAGTCTCCAGTGACACCGTCTGCGCCTGCTGCGTGGCCGGGGTCAGCGACAACGACAGGATGAACACCGCACCCGCATCGACCAGCTTGCGCGCCATCGTGGCCGACACGTCGGGCTTGCCCTGGTCGTCTTCCACCAGCAACTCGATCTGCCGGCCGAGGATGCCGCCGCGGGCATTGAGTTCCTTGGCCGCGAACACCGCACCCTGCGTGACCGGCTCGGCATACGGCTTGGCCGGCCCGACCTTGTCGGTGATCACGCCGATCTTGATCGTGCCTTGCGCCAACGCGCCCGACATCGGCATCAGCAGCGCCGCCGCCAGCGTGCTCAACAGCGGCACCGCGCGCAATCCGCCTCGCTTGAACATGGCTCCCTCTCCCGTAGCTTGTATGTGGATCGCTTCGACTATATCAGGCTGCTCGACGGTGCTCGACGGTCAGCGGGGTCGAATGCGTTCGCAGATTCGGCGTCAGAGCTTCGCTTTGCACCACGTTGCCACGCGATCGGCTGCCTCCTGCATCAGTTTCGGCTGACCCGACAGATAGTGATTCGCGCCGTTGAGCAGGTGGCGTTCGCACCGCGCACCCGCTGCTTCGGCCCACAACGTGTTGATCGAGGGCACCACCGAAGAGTCCGCACTGTGTTCGATGAGCAGCACCGGCACCGAGGTACGCGCGAGATTGTCGGGTCCGTCGGCCTGCGACAGTGCCGACCATTGCGACAGATAAGCGGTGAGCGTGGTGTAGCGCCCGACGGCGTTGGCCGCGTAGTTCACCGTGCGCGAGTCGCCCCAGATCGAGCCTAGCGGCCGATCGTTCGGATCGAGCGACAGATCGAGCTGGCGCGGATCGGCGCAGGTGCGATACACGATGAACGCCTGATCGCGCGGCCCGCCCTTGATCGCACGCAGCGCCCGCAGCCGCGCCAGCGCCCATGCGTCGATCCGATCGCGCCGTGCCAGTTGCGCTTGCCGGTAGCGCACCAGCCAATCGGCCTGGTACGGTGGACCGTTCTGCGGGTTGTACATGTCGATGGCCGGATCGGCGGCCAGCAGATCGGACTCGTCGATCACCGACGGATCGAGCCAGTCGGCGAACAGCCGCGAGCGTCCGGCGTGCGCTGCGGAAAGCACGATGCCATCGACGCGCGGCAGATCGGCCGGCGTGAGTTCGATCGGATCACCCGCCGGCGTCGTCGTCGCGGTGAGGTGCTCGGCCTGCGCCTGGTAGTACGCCGCGAGCGCAGCCCCGCCCGAGTTGCCGATGAGCACGACGCGTTCGTAGCCTTCGCGACGAAGCCACGCCACGCCCGCGCCGAGATCCTGGATCACGCGCTCCATGATGAGCTGGCTGTCGTTGTTGACGTAGCGCGAGTTCAATCCGAGGCAGGTCATGCCGCGCTCGCGCAACGGCGTGATGAAGTAGTGCCCCATGAAATTGGAGGCCGGATGCATCACGATGGCCGCGATGCGTTTGTCGCTCGCGCGCTCGATCGCACCCCAGATGCGCGGATACAACATCGCCAGACCCGACTGGCTCTCCAGTGCCGCGCCGGGGCGCACGTCGATCGCGACGAGTTCGCGTTGTGTCATGGCTCTCCCTTCCCGGCGAATCAACGCCTGGGCGTTTGGCTCAACTGTCGGATACACCCAAGGACCCTCCGCATAACCTATCGCGGTGATGCGGAGGTCCCATACTTTTCAGGGAGTTACGAGGGGGCGAGCCCCTTGTTCAGATATTCCCCAACGGCGCGAGCACCGCGAACAGATTCGCTTTGCCTTCGAACCCGACACCGGGCAACTGCGGGGCGCGCAAACGTCCGCCTTCCAATCGCGTGTCGTCCCAGAATCCGCCGTACGGCAGCGTCGGATCGGGCGCCGCTTCATGGCCGCCCAGGCCGAAGCCGGCGACCACCTGCGCCGCCAGCAGATGTCCCGCGTGCGGCCAGAAGCTCTTGCGCGTCCAGCAGGCGGCCTCGAATCCACCGACGATGCGCATGAAGCCGGTCAGCCCATAGCTCAACGACACGTCGATCTGGATCAGGTCGCGCCCGACGCGCAGTCCGCCGTAGCGCAGCAGATTGCGCCCCTCGTCCCACGAGAACAGGTTCTCGCCGGTGGCGATCGGGCTTTCGCTCATCGCCGCGAACGAACCGAGCAGTGCGTAATCGAGCGGCGGCGCAGGCTCCTCGACGAACCACAACTTGCGCGTGCGCATCTCGCGGAACCAATCGCCGGCGATGTCGGGCTCGAGATGCCCGTTCATGTCGACGGCGAGTTGCTCGCCGGCACCGATCCCCGACAGCGCCGCATCGACGCGCGCGCAATCGTCTTTGACGCTGGTACCGCCGAGCTTGATCTTGATGCGCCGGAAACCGGCATCGCGCGCGCGCTGCACCTCCGTGCGAAGCCCGTCGAGGCTCTCGCCAGGACGAAAATGTCCGACCGTGCCGTAGACATCGCACACGCCACCGTCGTGGCCCATGCCGTAGCGTTCGGCCAACACGCGCCACAACGGCATGCGTTCGGATTTCGCGCGCGCGTCCCACAACGCGCAGTCGAGCAGGCCGATCGCACCCGCGCGCTCGCCGTGTCCGCCTTCTTTCTCGTTGGCCATCATCGCGTCGTAGGCGAGCGACGGATCGAGCCGGCCGTCACGGTCCAGCAGCTTCTCGGGCTTGGCCGCAAGCAGCCTCGGGATGAACCGCTCGCGCAGCAATCCGCCGTGGCC
>CADEDU010000001.1:51889-89939 GCA_902826155.1 uncultured beta proteobacterium | reverse complement strand
CCGACCGTGCCTGCTTCACCAACGCCCTTGCCGCCGAACAGCGTGCCGGCCACCGGCGTCTCGATGTGATCGATGACGATATCGGGCAGCTCGAACGCCATGGGCACCAGGTAGTCGGCCATGCTCGCGTTCAACAGTTGCCCGTGCGCGTCGTAGCGCAATTCCTCGAATAGCGCCGCGCCGATGCCTTGCACGATGCCGCCGCGCAACTGCTCGTCGACCAGCAGCGGATTGATCACCCGGCCGCAGTCCTCGACGATCCAATGCTTGAGCAGACGGATGAAGCCGGTCTCGACATCGACTTCCACCAGCGCGCCCTGCACGCCGTTGGCGAACATGTAGGGGCGTTCGGGCACCCAGTGCGCCACCACCATCGGCTCGGCGTTCAATCCTTTGGGCAGCCGGTACGGCTGAAAGTGCATGACGTGCGCGAGCTCGGCGAGCGTCAGTGCCTGCGCTGCTCCCTGCGCTGCTCCCTGTAATTCACCCGCGACGTTGCCACGTGAGCGGATCGCGCCCTGCTCGAACTCGATGCTGGCTGCATCGACACCCAGCAGCGCGCCGGCAACGGCCCGCAAACGCTCGCGCATCAGATTGACGGCACGCAGCGTTGCCTCGCCGCCGATCGACATGCCACGCGAGGCGAACGTACCACCGCCCACCGGAGTCGCGCCGGTGTCCGCACCGACGATCCGCACCGCTGACAGCGGAATGGCCAACGCGCTCGCCACCAGTTGCATCAGCGCGGTTTCGTTGCCCTGCCCCTGATCGAGCGTGCTCACCACGCAGCTCACCGAGCCGTCGGGTTCGAGTCGCACGATGCAACCGTCTGCTGCGGAGATCGGCACGTTCGCGGCACCGTAGAAACCGGGCCCCGGCGCCGTCTGCTCCAGGAATGCCGACAGCCCGATGCCGAGGTGTCGCCCGGCGCGCCGCGCGTTGGCCTGCTCCGAACGCAGCGCCTCGTAGTTCATGAGCACGAGCAATCGATCGAGGCATTCGTGCTGCGACAGCGCCTCCATCTCCAGGCCGCTCACCGTCTTGCCGCTCGCGGGCGCCCCGCTGCGCAGGTTGCGCCGACGGATCTGCGCCGGGTCGATCGCCAGCGCGCGTGCCGCGGCATCGATGAGCTGCTCGGTTGCGCCACACGCGATCGGCTGACCGACGCCGCGATACGAGCCGGTGTTGGGCTTGTTCTGATAGAGCACGCGCAGATGCGCGGCGTAGGCCGGCACGTCGTAGGGGGCGCCCGCCATCGTGATCGCGTGCATGCCTTCCAGCACACTCGAACGCGGATGGATCGAATACGCGCCAACCGCAACCGCATCGTCGATGCGCAGCGCGAGGATGCGCCCGTCGCGATCGACCGCGATCTCGCCCTCGACCTCGTGCTCGCGCGCGTGCACGTCGGAGGCGAACGCTTCCATGCGATCGGCGGTCCACTTGATCGGTCGCCCCAGACGGACCGCCGCTGCCGCGATCGCCAGCTCGTCGTCGTAGCCGTGCAGCTTCACGCCGAACCCGCCGCCCACGTCGGGCGCGATGATGCGCACGTCGCTCTCGCGCAGCGCCAGTTGTCTGGCGAGCAGCGTGCGCAGCTGATGTGGCACCTGGGTGGACGCGTGTACGGTAAGTCGGCGCGTGGTGGGATCGAACTCGGCGATCAGACCGCGCGGCTCGAGCGACACGCCGGTGTGGCGCGGAAAGCGCATCGCCAGTTTGAGCACCTTGTGCGCACCGGCGCATGCAGCCGCCACATCGCCCTGTTCGATGCGATGTTCGAACGCGAGATTGGTGCCGAGCTCGGCGTGGATCGGGCTCGCTGCGTTCAACGCGTCGCGCCAGGTGGCAACCGCGGTGCCGGCGCTGTACTCGATCTCGATCGCAGTAGCGGCGTCTTCGGCGATCGCTCGCGAGCGCGCCACCACCAGCGCGACCGGCTGCCCCTGATACACCACGTGCTTCGTAGCCAGCGGCGGCTGCGGCACCGACCGATGCTGCGGCAGCGTGGCGAGCCGGGTGAGCCACGGCTTGCAAACGTGCGCCAGCGCCGCCGCGTCGAGGCACGCAATCACCCCGGTGCGCTGCTGTGCCCCGCGCAGGTCGATGCGATCGATCGCCGCAGCCGCATATGGACTGCGCACGAACGCCGCGTACAGCATGCCCGGCACTCGCACGTCGTCGACGTAACGGCCGCGACCGGCCACAAGGCGCCGCGCGGCAAGACGCGGCACCGGCGCCCCGAGCAAGGGCGTGGGTTCGAGCGATTCAGCGTGTTCTAGCTTCATGAGGAGTCGTGATCGGCCTGCGCACCCGGCGCGGTCACCGCCGATGAAGACTTCCTTCTAGAAGTCGGTACCGGACTCGACCGCGCGTTGCGCCTGACGGTGATGCTGCCACAGCGCGTAGGCGACCGATACCGCGGCGAGTCCGAGCAACACTCCGGAAATCGGCCGCGTGAGGAACAACCAGGGGTTCGCATCGGTCTGGATCGCGCGGATGTAGTTGATCTCGATCTGATCGCCGAGGATCAGACCGAGGATCAGCGGCGCGAGCGGCAACCCGCCTTTGACCATGAGATAGCCGATCACGCCCCACAGCAGCAGGATGTGCACGTTGCCGATCGTGTTGTTGAGCGCGTAGGCACCCACCACGCACAGCACCAGCACGACCGGAATCAGGATCGATTTGGGCACCGCGGTGATGCGCAGCATCGCGCGTGCCGCCACCCACAGGATGAGCACGGTGACCACCAGCGCCACCAGATACGCGGCAAAGATGCCGTAGGCGAGCTTCGATTGCTGCTGCATGAACAGCGGTCCGGACTGGATGCCGTGGATCGTCATCGCGCCCAGCATCACCGCGGTGACCGCATCGCCCGGAATGCCGAATGCCATGATGGTGACGAGCGATCCGCCGACGTTGGCGTTGTTCGACGCCTCCGAGGCGATGATGCCCTCGGGCGTGCCGGTGCCGAACTTCTCCGGATGTTTGGAGAATTTCTTCGCCTGATCGTAGGCCATCATGTTCGCCGCGCTGCCGCCGATGGCCGGCAGGATGCCGATGATTAGTCCGATGATCGAGGACCACAGCAGCAGGAACGGACGCGCGAGGATCTCGCCGATGACGCGCACGTGCGAGACCACGAGCTTCGGTGCCGCGGTGATCGCACGCTCTAGCGCACCGCCGGGTTTCATCGCCTCGATTTCCGACATCACCTGCGCGAAGGCGAAGATGCCGATCAGCACCGGCAGGAACGGAAAACCGTTCTTCAGGAAATCGGTGCCGAAGTCCAGGCGCGGCACGCCCATGATCGGATCGGTACCGATGATGGTGATGACCAGCCCGATCGCCCCGGAGAGCAGGCCCTTCACGATCGAGGTCTCGACCAGCCCGACCACCATCGACAGTGCGAGCACGAACAGCGCGAAGTACTCCCACGGCCCGAATTCCAGCGCGAGTCGGGCAAGCGGCGCGGTCGCAGCGACGAGGAACAGGCCCCCGATCAGTCCGCCGAAGAACGACGCCCAGATCCCGAGCCACACGGCGCGGCCCGGTTCACCTTTTCGCGCCAGCGGAAAACCGTCGAACGTGGTGGCCACCGCCGAGGGTGTGCCGGGTATGCCGAGCAGGCACGCAGTGATCAGTCCGCCGGATTCACCGCCCACATACACGCCCACCATCGCGGCGAGCCCTTGCAGCGGATCGAGCCCGAAGGTGAACGGCAGCACCACGATGATCGTCATCGTGAGCGTCACGCCCGGGAGCGCACCGCCGATGATGCCGATCAGCGTACCCAGGCACAGCGGAACGAGATACTTCCACTGCAGGATGTCGATGATGCCCAGGCCGAGGAGTTCGAACATCGCGTCGCTATCAACCGGTCAGAACGCGGTCCACGACCCGCGCGGCAACAGCACCGACAGGCCGCGTTCGAACACCGCGTGCGCGCCGAAGGCAGTCACCAGCGCAACGACGATCAGCACCAGCCAGGCGCGTGCCGAACGCGGCGGTTCGAGCAGGGCCTGCATGGCCGCGACGAATGCGAGCGTCGCGATGCGAAATCCGAGATATGGCAGCAGCAGCGTGTACGACCCGAACACCGCGAACGCGGCGAGCACCAGGCCGTAGTTCCTGACGCCGCCGCTCGATTGCCCGGCTGCCTCGCGCGGCGCGGATCGCGCCCGGCTCGAACGCTGCGCGCGCCAGCCGCTCCACACCAGCATCGCTGATAGCGCGGCGGTGATCGCCAGCACCACACGTGGATAAGCACCCGGCCCGATCGGCACCAGCATCGAGGCTTCAGGTAATCCGCGCGTGGCAGCAAGCAGCACCAGACTGATCGCGAGGCAGACCAGCCCCGCGACGAGGTCGCGCGTCATGATTGAGCGTGTTCGGATCGGTGCGAGCGAGCCCGGCCTACTGCCGCTTGAGCAGCCCGATCTCCTTGAGCACGCTGCGATTCAACGCATCCGCGTTCTTCAGGAACTCGAGATGACCCTTGCGATCGCGATAGTCGACCTTGGTGCCCTGTTTCTTCATCGCTTCGTCGAACGCCGGATCCTTGGCTGCCGCGGCACACGCCGTCTCCAACTTGCCGATCACGTCGGCGGGCGTGCCCTTGGGCAGCAGCAAGCCGCGCGAGACCTCGTAGACGATGTTGTGGCCAAGCTCCTTGAGCGTAGGCACGCTCGGCATCTGCGCGTCACGCTTTTCGCTGGCGATCGCGAGGAAGCGCAACTGTCCAGCCTCGACCTTGCCTTTCTGGGTGAGGTTGGAGTCGGTGAGATCGATGTGCCCGCCGAGAATGGCGTTCATGCGCGGCGCCAGGCCGTCGTACGACACGTACTTGAACTGCACGCCGGCCGAGCGCTGCACCAGCAGCGGGAAGAAGTGGCTGGTCGAGCCCAGCGTGGCTCCGACGCTGATCTGGTTCGGACGCGCCTTCGCATCGGCGATCAACCCGGCGAAATCCTTGAACGGCGTTTTCGCGCTCGCAGTCAGCACCGAAGGCGTCGCCGAGATCAGGCACACCGGCTCGAAGTCGGTGTAGTTCACATCGGCGATGCCGGTGTAATAGGTGAGATGGATGTAATCGTGCACCGAGAAGATCGTGTAGCCATCCGGCGCGGCCGCTTTGGCTTCGCGCGCGCCAGTGGTGCCGGAAGCGCCGCCGACGTTGGCGATCACCACCGTGGAATTGCCGCCGAGATTCTTCTGCAGCAACGGCGCGAACGGCCGGAAGATGTTGTCGGTGTCGCCCCCGGCGGCCCACGGCACGATCATCTTGATCGGCCGATCCGGATAGGCCGCGAGCGTCGCGGTGGAACTGACGGCAGCAGCCAGCGCAGCGAGTGCCGCAGCAACGTACAGGGGTTTCATCGTGGATCCTCCGGCAATGGAATCGATGGTTATGGCGGGATTCAGCAGGTCACGGCGGGTTTCGCCTCGAGCGCAGGATCATAGCGGCCGGCCCGTACACGAAGCAACGCGCGAGCAGATCAATACAAAGCAAAGCGACGCCGCCTCGTCACTCTTGTACATCAACCCTTGCACCTCAAGCCTTGCACCTCAACCCTTGCGCGTGGCCAGCACCGTGAAGCCCTCGCCGACGATCGAGCGACGGATCTCGCCGGTGAACCCCGCAGCGCGCAGCATCGACTCCTGCTCGGCGCGCGTTGGCAGCACGTTGCCCCACAGCAGTTCCTCGAAACCGGTGTGCAGTGGAAACAGGAAATCGCGCTGGCGCGATTCGCGCGGCGTGCTCGGATAGGTCTCGTCGACGATCAGCATCCAGCCGCCGGGCTTGAGCGCCGCGGCGCACTCGGCGACCACGCCGGCGCGAATGCCCGGCGCGATCTCGTGCAGCACTTCGACCATCGTGACCACGTCGATGCTGGCGGGTTCGACGGTTGCCGACACGCTGCCATGACGCAGCTCGACGCGACCGCCCACCTTTGCCGCCGCGATGCGCTCGCGTGCCACCTCGAGGCTGTCGCTGTCGATATCGACGCCGACGCAGCGCGCCTGACGATACGCCTTGGCCACCTGCACCAGCAGATTGCCGGTGCCACATCCCACTTCCAGCACCGTGCCGCCCGCTTCGAGCCGCGGGGCGAGCCCGTCGAGTTCGCCCAGCAGCTTGCGCGCGGTCAGCACCTGCAAGCCGAAGGTCGCATCGCCCACGGTGCTGGCGAACGACGCGCCGCGCCCCTGGAACGGCTTGACCCAGCCCGAGCGAAACGCGCGTGCGTTTTGCCGGAAGTCGTCGACCGCCGTTCCCGTGGCCAGATCGATGAAGCCACCGAGATAGCGCGGATGGCCGGGGCTGGCGAGGATCGTGTCCATGTGCGGAGCAAGCCGGAAGCGCGCGCCGCCGGTCACGCCGTCATCGACGACCTCGAGGATCTCCATGCCGTAACAGGTGCGGCACCATGTGGCCACGTACGGCGCGTGCAAGCCGAGTTCCAGTGCGAGTTCGGCTGCGGTGCGTTCCGGCTTCGCCGCCAGCGCCTTGAACAGCCCCAGCTTCACGCCGACGTCGATCAGGAAGATCGTATTGAAGCCGCGGCGCCAGGCGAAGATGCGGGCGACCTGGTCGTCGGGGCTCGGTGCATTGGTACGCCCGACATCCGAAGCGGTGCTGCTCATCGTCTCCTCCCTTTCGAGCTTATGGGATGACGAGCAGTCTGCGCGGCGCAATGCTCGATCGCAAGCGTTGCGCTGCCGGAACGATGGCGAGGGATCACGTATAAGCTCCGATCGGCTAGACGCCGCTCCCAAAGCCGCCGCCCTTGCGCGCGCATCCGTTGCCGTCGAAAGAATCAATGCCCTCTCGCCCGCTCTGGCTCATCACGCTCGCCGCTGCCTGGATCCTGTTTCTGGTGATGGGGCTGCGGCAAGGCTTCGGCCTGTTTCTGCCCTCGGTCACGACCGATCTGCAGATCAGTCGCGAGGCATTCGGCTTCGGCATCGCCGTGTCGAATCTGCTGTGGGGATTCGGCGCGCCGCTCGCCGGTGTGATCGCCGATCGCTACGGACCGGGCCGCATCACCGCGATCGGCGGAGTCATCTACGCGCTTGGCCTGCTGTTGATGGCCGGCGCAGCGAGCAACGCCGACTACCTGTTCGGCAATCTCATGGTCGGCGTGGGACTGGCCGCCGCCGGTTTCTCGGTCGTGCTCGCCGCCGCGGGCAAAGCAGCACCACCCGAATTGCGTGCGCGTGTGATCGCGACGGTGAGTCTGGGCAGCTCGCTCGGCCAGTTTCTGATGATTCCGATCACGCAATGGGTGATCGGCAATTGGGGCTGGGTGGCGGCGTATCTGGTGCTCGCCGCGCTGGCCGCGACGATCATTCCGTGCGCACGTGCCGTCGCGGGCATCACCGTCTCGGCCGCCGAAACCAAAGCGCAGACGCTGCCGCAGGCACTGCATGAAGCGTTCGCCCTACCCAGCTTCTGGCTGCTCACCATCGGCTTTTTCGTGTGCGGCTTCCAGCTCAACTTCATCTCCACCCACATGCCCGCGTATCTGGTGGACAACGGTCTGTCGCCGACGCTGGGCGCCGCGGTGCTCGCCACCATCGGCGTTACCAACATCGTCGGCACCTACGTATTCGGCCGCATGGGCGAGCGGCGCGCGAAGAAATCGATCCTCGGTTGGCTCTACTTCGCGCGCGGCGTGCTCGTGGTGGGCCTGCTCAGCTTGCCGCTCACACCCACCACCGCGCTCATCTACGCGATCGGCATGGGCCTCACCTGGCTCTCGACGATCCCGCTCACCGGGTCGTTAGTCGCGATCTTCTTCGGTCCGCAATACATGGCCACGCTCTACGGCATCGTGTTCATGAGCCATCAGCTCGGCGCGTTTTGCGGTTCGTGGCTGGGCGGTGTGGCGTTCGATGCCACCGGCTCCTACACCGTCATGTGGTGGGCGAGCGCCGCGCTCTGTTTCGTTGCCGCGGCGATGCATTGGGCGATCGTGGAGCGGCCGGTCGGGAGGTTGGCGACGGCATAAGGGTTCAGCGGACGTGGATCGCTCGTTCTCTGCAAAGTACCCGGATCTCGACCGCTGAGCACGAGCGTGCCGCAAGTGAAGCGCCCTAACACTGAGCCCCATGCAACCAACTCTGAACGATCTGCGACGATACGGTGTCGCGCGCTCACTGTTTGCGCCTACCACCCTCATGCGGGCAGTCAAAACCTTGGGGTTTGTCCAAGCCGATCCGATTCGCGCACCTGCCCGCGCGCAAGACTTGATCCTGCGTCATCGCGTCGTGAAGTACCGCGTCGGCGATCTCGAGCGCCGCTACCGCAGACTGGCAATCGAAGAGGATTTCTTCGTCAACTACGGGTTTGTGACGCGAAATCTGTACCAACTCATGCACCCCAGGCAACCCATCAAACCGTGGCCGGCTGAGCGACAGCGGCAGGCGCAAGAGATACTGGAGTTCGTTTCGGCGCGGGGCGCAACTCATCCGCGTGAGGTCGATCAGCAGTTCGCCCACGGCAAGGTCACAAATTGGTTTGGCGGCACCTCCAATGCGAGCACTCAGCTCTTGGATGGCATGCACTATCGCGGCATGTTGCGCGTTTCGCATCGCGACAAGGGCACGCGCGTCTACGCCGTATCCAGACGAGCGGCCGATGAACCCGATGCGGCTACGGCGCGTGCACGGATGGACAGCCTGATCGATGTCATCGTGCTCAAGTACGCGCCGTTGCCGGCAGCAAGCCTCGGTCAACTCGTCCGCCATTTGCGCCACGGTGCGCCCCAATATTCAGCGGACATGACCGCGGCACTGAACCGAGCCAAGCAGCGTCTGGCCAGTTGCTCGATCGACGGTATTCAGTGGTTCTGGCCAGCCAGCGAAGATCCCTTGTCTCGCCGCTGGCAGGTGGCGCCCTTAGCGCGGCTATTGGCTCCGTTCGACCCGATCGTCTGGGACCGTCGTCGATTCACGCTGTTCTGGAGATGGGCGTATCGATTTGAGGCGTACACACCGCCCACCAAACGCCGGTTGGGTTACTACGCGCTCCCCCTGCTCTGGCATGACCGAATCGTCGGATGGGGCAATGTATCGGTACGCGAAGGTAGCCTCGCGGCTGAGTTCGGTTACGTCGACAAAGCGCTCGCGCGCGATCGAACGCTGCGCGCGGCGCTGGACGAAGAATTGAATCGGCTACGCGTATTTCTGGGCGTCGCAGCTACCGATCGCAGGGCACTTGCCAATGCCGATGCACGCTCGCCTGCGATGCGGGCGAGGATTGCCGACTCCTGACGGTTATGTTGCGGCGATCGCGGCTTCGCGCGGCTATGTTGCCGCTTCGCGCGACGGATCGCCCCACTCAGAGCGCTGAAGTAAAGGTCTACACGGCCGCCGAGGATGTCGGTAAGCGCCGGAACATCGCCACGGTAGGGTATGTGATGCAGGTCGATCGCGAACCTCATCTTGGACAGTTTCTCCGGCGACATGCGGCGGCGTACCAGCACCTGCCGAGGCCATGGTGATCTTGCCCGGACGAGCCTTGGCGTGGGCAATGAATTCGGGAACCGTCTTCGCCGCAAACGATGGGTTGACGACCAGCGCGAGAAATTGCCGACGACGACCCTTCGGCAACAAACCCGGACCGGGCCTCGTTTCGAAGAGGGTGAGGCTGGTGGTCCAGATCGATTCCGCCGGTTGCTCGTCGAACCATTGCACGACCGCTGCCTCAGGTTCCGTGCGCATCCCAGACGAGCAACCGCCTCGTTCATGAGGCGAACTTGGCGGCAACCTCGCGAAAGTTGGCGTTGCGCGCATCGAGCGCCTCCTGCGTCGCCGGCACCATGATCGGCGCACCTTCATGCGCAAACGCCTGGCATTGATCGACGTAGGGGCGCAACCGCGCGTGATAGGTGGGAGATGCAGCCTCCATGTTGCCGCCGCACTGTGTCCAGATGCTCGCCAGTGTTTCCGCGGACACCATCGCCAAGGTCGTGCCCATACCCGACAACAGCGCGGCGCAGTGGGCCGCATCGCCAATCACCGCGACGTTGCCCTTGATCCAGCTCGGCATGTGCGTCTGGGCGACCGAGTCGAAGTAGAAGCCCTTGGCTGCGGGGTCGGTGAATGCCGCACGCAATGCGGGCACCTGCCATGCATCGACGCGGGAGAGGAAGTCACCGATCATCCTGCGTTGTGATCCCGGGTCGTGATAGTCGTAGTCCAACTCGGCACTGGCTGCCAGCATCATTGCCTGCGGTCCGTCGCCGGCATCGCGCACGAGGATCGTCAGTCCGGGCACATTGAGCATTGCGCGCTGCCACTGCCGGTCGTTCGGCAGGTCGACGAGTGCGACATAGTGGCCGAAGTGGCGAACGTAGTCCTGCTCAGGTCCGAAGGCGAGCCTGCGCACGTTGGAGTGCAGGCCATCGGCACCGACTACGAGGTCGTAGCGGCTCCGCCCGCCGTCCGTAAAGGCCGTCTCCACGCCACCGGGTCCATCGACAATCGACACGATGGATACGTTGAAGCGGAACTCGACGCCATCGGGAACGACGCCGCGCAAAATCCGATTCAGCCGGTCGCGCGCGATCTCGATGTCATGATCGGTCTCATTGGCGAACCAGCGCAGATCGAGGGTGGCCACTTGTACTCCCGCACCGTCGAGGACCGGCATCGGTTCCAGGATGAAGACTTTCTCCTGATCGATCTTCGCCAGGATGCCCATGCGCTCCGCGGTCTCTAGCGCGCGTCCGCGCACATCGATGGGGGCGCCGCCAGGGCGCAGACCTTCAGCGCGCTCGACCACCGTGACCCGGTGACCGAGTCGGGCGAACCAGTAGGCCGCCGAGAGGCCGGCCATGCTGGCGCCGGAGATGAGGACATCCATCGGGCTACTCCTTGTCGTACGAGCGCCGTAGCAGGATACGGAAGAGGTCGTGCGCAACCCTGAGAGAAGAACGCCGATCAGGCCCAGCGCCACGCACAGCACGGCAAGCGTCCGCCAGAAAAAACCGACAGCGACTCTGCGCACCATGAGACATCTTAGTCCGCGACGTGTGGACTCAGCGAGGGCCGTCACTGAACACCCATCGCACCCCGCACAAGCTCTTTGCTGCGTACTCACCCTTCGCACTTGACTGCGTGATCCCCGAATGCGGATGGCGTGCGTGCCGCGCCCTTTGGGGCAATGGCGCGATCGACGCGACGATTTGTTTCGCTCGTGCGACCTATCGCCGTGTATTGTCCTGCTTGGCAGGGCGGAGAACCGAAAACACACCGGCAGGGAGGACTCGGATGCCTGCGTTTGGATTCGAGCGGGTGCGCCATGAAGTACTGGCCATATCGAAGCGCGCCCTCGCTGGCGCCGCCGTCGTGTTGGTGTGCCTGGCGGGTTGTGCCGTGCAACCCACCACTGGTACGCGCCTCGGCGCCCATTCAGCACTCGCCGAAGACCGCAGCGTTCTGCTCGTTGTTGACATGTGCGTCAACTTCAGCCCGCTCGCGGGCAGCGACTACTTCGTCATCGATCCCGCGCGGCAGGGCGCCGAGACGATGGTCACTGCCGTCCGCCAGTTTCTGACCCTGCACGGCGTCAGCGTGGGCACCGCGCTCACTCCCTTCGTCTGCGGCGCGTTGCATGACGCCGGCAACGTGCCGAAGAAGGTCGCCGTGGCCATCGACGGGGAACTCACCGAGCGGCCGCAGCCGCTCTGGTCGACGGCAACGCTGGCGGGCGACTCCGCATACCGTGCCGCGCTGCTCGAAATCGCCACGTATTCCTACCAAGGTGCACTCACGGAAGCGGCATCGGAAGCGACGTCGGCGGAGGCCGCTCCGCAGCGCTTCGTCGATGACGACCGAGCGCAGCGCGCAATGCAGTTGGTCCGCGAGCGCAGCGGGCATTCCACGCTGGTCTACGTCGGCGTCACAGGCAGCAGCTTGTCGACCGAGAAGGCGTCTGCGTTCAACGTTCTCCGAGTCGTCGGTGGGCTCGCACTCTCAATGGCGATCGGACCGATTGCCATCGGCACTGGTTACGCGATCCAGCCCATATTCGTGGCCAGCCCGGTGCGCGACAGCACGCAGATGGCTGCTGCGCTGATCGACCTGCGCGACACGCGCGTTGCACGCACCCGCGTCATCCACACCAACGGCGATCCGCTCAAGGCCGATGCGTTGGTGCACCCGGAGGGCCTGGGTCTTTTGCTGCGCGATATCACTTTGACTCCTCAAGGACGAATGACACCATGAGCCAAATCCCCGTGTCGCATCGCCTCGGTGCGCGCGTCGCGCTGATCGCCTTGACCGCCCTGGTTGTCGCCAGTTGCGCCGGCCCCAACGTCAAGGAAGCGATCCCCGACGTGAAGCGGCCCGCACAGCCGCTTGTCGACCGTACGCTGGCTGTGGCCGCCGTCACGGGCGCCGAGCCGGGCATGGGCGTCACGCTCGATAACCCGCTCATGCGCGATGCGCTCGTCGCGGCGCTCGGTGCGTCGGGACGGTTTCGCGCCGTCGATACCGCGCCGGCCGAGCTCGAACTGCGCACGACGATTTTGTCGTCCAAGATGACGCAGTCACGTATTCCCATCGTGCGCATGGAGGTGCGGTGGGGGCTGGTGAACGCGTACGAACTCGTCGATGTCGCTTCGGGCCGCACGCTGATGCGCGAGACGATCAGCACGGAAGCGGGATCCGCGCGTTCGGGCGGCAACGATGCCTTGAACCAGTGCGTAACACTCGCAATGAAGGAAAACCTGCGCCTGCTGATCGAAGCGATCGACGACAAGCGGCCGGGAGCGCTTCAGTGAGTGCCCGACGGCACAGCAGCACCTACTTCCCCCTCACCGCCCCCATCAGTATCGACAGCGCCTTGTGCAACCCTCTCGTTCCGGCGAGCGAGCCTTTGAAGTGACCGAGGCGCACGACGACGAGATCGTGCGAAGGAATGATGATCGTCGTCTGGCCGCCGGCGCCCGCCATACGATAGGCCTCGCGCGGAATTGGTAGCGCACCGTCGCCGTTGATCCAGAAGAAGCCGCCGTAGATGGGGCGTCCGTCGGCGATCCACGCGGGCGCAAGCGTACTCACGAATTTGGCATAGCCCTCGGGGAGAATGCGCTCGCCGTTCGCAACGCCATCGTGCAGGTAGAGATTGCCAAGGCGTGCCCAATCGCGCGCGGACGCCGTCTCAGATCCTTGCAGGAGAAAATTTCCGAACGGATCGGTGTCGATCACCATCGTGCGCACGCCGATCTTGTCGAACAACGCGCGCTGCGGGAAAGAGAAATACTCCTCGCCGCGCTTCTCCACCGCCAGGCGCACCAGATAATTGATCAGCACAGGATCGGTGTTCCGGTATCGACCGACCATGCCCGGCGGCCACTGCTGCGGACGCGTGGCCGCGTACTTGAACGCGTTGTCGCCGCTCGTGTAGTAGTAGAGATGGTCGGGATAGCCGGCGCGCGGATCGTAGTCGGGGTCTTGCTCGGCACGAATCCGCAGACCGCTCGACATCTGCAGGATGTCGCCGATGCGAATCCTGGCGCGCGCATCGCCTGGCGATTGCCACTCCGGTATCGGCGCCGGCTGCCAGAGTTGATATTCGCCCTGCCGCAACAACACGCCCATCAGCGTCGCGGTGAGACTCTTGCCCATCGACCAGCTCTCGAGCGACGTGAGCGCGGTGATCCCCTCGCCGTAGCGCTCGCCCACGAGTTGGCCTTTCCAGGTCACGACGAACGCGGCCGTCATTTCATCGGGATAGGCGTAGGCGGCAGCGACAGCCTCGCGCACTTTCGCCAGATCGATGCCGCGTGCGGGAGGATCGCCGTGCAGCAGATCGCCCATCGGCCAGGGTTGCGTCGCTGCGTCGGGCAGATGACTCACCACCTTCACCGGCGTGAAGTTCACCGCATCGGCACCGAGCGGGAGGATCACGCAGCCCTGGTCACCATAATGTCGCGCCGTGCGCCGCACGCCGTTAGGCAGCGTCACGTGGACGCTGCGCGTGGCGTAGTCGATCACCGGCTTGCCGACCTTCGCACGCTCCGCATCCGGGCTGATGAAATGCCCGACGTTGACCGCGGCAAAGTCCGGATCGAGCCCGGTGACGAACACGGCCGTGCACATGATGCGTGCGTATCCGGCAGCGTAGTGCAGCTGCGGGTCGCCGGGCGGCGGGGTGTACGCAGTCGGAAGTTCGAGTGCTTTCGCGCGCGCTAGCATGGCATCACGCGCCGGTCGCGCGGATTGGGCGAACGCATCGTCGATAGCGGCGATGAACCAGACAAGCGCGCATAAGCAAGCAATTACGATCGCAGGCCAGCCAGGATCGCCAGCGCCTGCTGCATCGAGAACTCGCGCGTCTTCGCATCAAACGCCTGCGGCGCGTCGCGCATCATGTACCCGTGCTTCACACCTGGAAACACGTGCAGCGCGATGTTGCTGTTACGAGCGGCGAGCGCTCGGTACGCGTCGATCACCGGCGGCGGCGCGGCATGATCGGCATCGCCCCAGATGATGCACACCGGTTTGCCCGACACCGAAGTTGCGACGTCAATGTAGTCGAGCATCTGCGTGCCATGGCACGACACTCCGGCGTCGTAACCGAGGCGCACCGGGCCGATCGCGGCATACGGCCCGCCGAAGCAGAAACCGATCGCAGCGGCCTTGCCGTTCGAACGCGAATGCGCATGAATCATCGCGAGCGTGTCGCGCATGTCGGTCTCGCCCTTGGCGATGACTTCCAGGCGCGGTTGGCCGCGTGGCGTGGTGCGCGGATCGTCGCGAGCAAGCGGACCGGGAACCGTCCGCCAGAACAGATCAGGTGCCGCAGCGAGATAGCCGGCCGCCGCGAATTCGTCGGCAATCGATTTCAGCTCCTCGGTCACGCCGTGGATCGCCGAGGCGAGCACGATTGCGGGCACTTTGCCGCTGCCGGCAGGCGCGACCAGGTAACAGCCGAACTCGCCGTTGCCGTCCGACGATTTGATGCGAAGGTCCTTGCGTTCCATGCGTCGCTCCTTCGGTGACCCGCGCATCCTTGGGCGGGCGCGGGAAGAATAGCGCCATCGCGCGCAGTCAGGGCTTGGGCTTGCTCGATCTGAGACGCTGTCTCAATCGGACGTCGCGCCGGTAGCGATCACGATCGGGCGCCACTTGTCGATCTCGCGCTGCACGTGCATGCGGGTGCCTTCTGGGGTCGATGACGCATCGGCCTCGATACCGAGCCCGGCCATTCGGGCGAGCACGGTCTTGTCCTGCAGCACGTCGTTGATCGCACGGCTCAGACGGTCGATGACCGTGCGGGGCGTGCCCTTGGGCGCAGCCATCATGAACCAGGTGTAGGTCTCGAAGCCTGGCACGCCCGCCTCCGGCGCGCTCGGCACGTCGGGCACGAGCGTGGAACGCGCGGCGGCCGCCAGCACGAGCGCCTTGACCGCGCCCTCCTTGATGCGCGTGGTGCAGGTCGGCACCGAGCACAGCATGAAGGTGACCCGGCCGCCAAGCAGGTCGGCGAGCGCGGCGCTTTCGCCTTTGTAGGGAACGTGCGCGGCCTCCGCTTTCGTGAGGCTCTTGAGCAGCTCCACGCCCAGATGCATCGGCGAGCCCACGCCGGCCGAACCGTACTGTTGTTTGCCCGGATTCGACCGCAGCAGCGCGAGCAGTCCGTTCAGATCATTCACACCGAGCTGCGGATTGACGATGATCGCGAAGCTCAACTGGCCGAACTTGCCGATGAACTCGAAGTCGGCGAGCGAATCGTACGGCAGTGACTTGCGCAGGCTCGCGTTGATCGAATGGGCGAGCGTCGTGAACAGCAGCTGGTAACCGTCGGGCGCGGCCTTGGCCACCAATCCGGTCGCAAGCACGGTGCCCCCGCCGGGTTTGTTCTCCACGATCATGGTCTGGCCGATGCGTGCGCTCATCGCCTCGGCGACGATGCGCGCCAGCACGTCGGTCGCGCCACCGGCTGCGTAAGGCACGACCAGGTGCACCGTCCGGCGCGGATAAGCAGTCTCCTGCGCGGCGGCCTGCGTGGCGCCTATTGCAAACACGAGCGTGCACAGCGCGACGACTGCTCGCCTCGACAGAATCATCATCGGATCCTCCTTGTTTGCATTAGCGTCCCCAGATTCCCGGTGCGATTCGGCTGACGTCGGCCGCAGCAGGAAGATTCCAGATTGCCTCGATCAACGATTGCACACGGGCTGGCGGCACGACTTCGACCAGTTGCGCGCGAAACTTGGCTTCGAGGGCGCCATCAGTGAGCGGCCGTGCCGCACTGCCCAGGCAATGCTCGATGTGCACGCGTCGCGTCGAGCCGTCGCGCAACGTCGCGGTCGCGATTGCCTCATCGCCCTGCACCGATGCATCTTCGGTCGCGCTGATGCGCCGGCGCATCGCGACGATCTCCGCATCGCTCACGGCCGCATCGCTTGCTTCGCGCAAACCTGCCGCGTTGCGCACCAGCGCGGCAGCCGCCCAATGGAAGATGCTCACCTGCGCGTCGTAGCCGTCTCGTGGCTCGGGTTTGCCGGTGAGTCCGAGGGCCAGCCGATGCAGGCGCAACTCGACGCGCTCGATCGTCGCTGGCTCCACGCCCGCCTGCGCGCGCAGTGCGAGGCACGCTTCGATCACCGGATGCGTGAACACGCCCGACGGATACGGCTTGGACGCCACTGCCAGGCATTCAAAGTGATCGCCGAGACGATCGGTCAGCGCGGGAAGGTGTGCCGGCGCGCCGAACACGTCTGCGAAGCCGTTGCGCCCCTCGAGAAAATGCTCCGGGCAGGTAAAGCCGCGTGTGGCCATGAGCGCGGCGACCAGGCCACAGCGCCCGGCATGACCCGGAACGAACGCGCTCGACATTGACGCGTGCGTGGCACGATGACCGCTCGCCTGCGCGGTGCCAATTCCCAGTGCCCAGGTCATCCGCTGGGCGTCGAGTCCGAGCAGCCGGCCCGCACCCGCCGCCACACCGAATGCACCGGTGATGCCCGACATGTAGAAGCCGACGTGGCAGTGCGCCGGGGCCACGACAAGCGCGTTGCTCAGACGGCACTGCAGCTCGTTCGCGAGCACCAGCGCGTGGAGGAAATCCGCGCCGGATATCGGCTGGCGTTCGGCGAGCGCGAGCAACGCGGCGGCAGCCGGAGCAGTGGGATGCGCAACCGTAGGCAGGTGGGTATCGTCGAACGCATGCGCGCTCGCACTCATGCCGTTGAGCAGCGCAGCATGGGCGATGTCGGTTCGCGCGCCCAGGCCGAGCACAGTGGCCTGCGGCGGGCCCGCGATATCCGCCAGCGCCGCGTGCCCGGCCGCGACCGCCGGATGCGACGATCCGCCGACGGCGCAACCAACCCAATTGAGGAACGCACGCTTCGCTTCGTGCTGGACCGCCGAGGGCAGATCAGACCAGTGCGAGTCCAGCGCGTATCGCACGACTTCGCGTGTAACGTCGAGCATGCGTTCTCCTGAAGTGGCGGCTGTTGGGTGAGCACTGCGGCGTGGGCACTGCAGTCAAGTCGCGGGACCGAAACACGCCCGGCGCAGATTACATCCCTGGCAATTGCGCGGTCACACAGTGCTGGGGCCTTGTTGGACGCTCTCCTGTCGCGGGACGAATGCGTCAGCGCAAGTCGCGCTCGGCGTAGCATCCAATGCCTCCTGCTTGCTTTCCCATCGCCTTCCCCCGACATCGCGCCCCTGCATGGCCACGATCCTGCTGACGCATTCTCCCGATGCACTCGCCAACTACTACGGCGAGCGCGCGCTGCGTGGCCTGCAATCGGTCGGCGAAGTGCGCTTGCACGCCGGGCCGCAATCGCTCGAAGGCGAAGCGCTGATCGCTGCCGCGCAGGACTGCGATCTCGTCGTTTCGTATCGGCAGAGCCCGGCTCCGGCAGCGCTGTTCGAGCGGCTGCCGCGTCTGGTCGCGTTTCTGCGCTGCGCGATCGATATTCGCAATATCGACGTCGAAGCCGCCAGTCGCGCGGGCGTGCTCGTCACACAAGCCAGCGCCGGGTTCGTCGCTGCGGTGAGCGAGATGGTCGTGGGATTCATGGTCGATCTCGCGCGCGGCATCACCCGCTCGACCATCGCCTACCGTGCCGGCCAGCCGCCGCACGCATCGATGGGGCGCGAGTTGCGCGGGAGCACGCTCGGGGTGATCGGATTCGGTGCGATCGGCCGCGAGGTTGCGCGCGTCGGCCGGGCGTTGGGAATGCGCGTGCTGGTGCACGATCCGTACGTGGCCGATCTCGCGCGCGTTGCGGACATCGAAGCCGAACCCTTCGAGGCGCTGCTGGAGCAGGCCGATTTCGTCGTGCCGCTTGCGGTGGCCACCGAAGAAACCGAGAGCATGATGAATGCTGCCGCATTCGCGCGGATGAAGCGCGGGGCGTTTTTCATCAACGTGTCGCGCGGTAATCTCGTCGATGAAGCCGCGCTCGAAGCCGCGTTGGCCAGCGGACACCTCGCCGGCTGCGCGATGGACGTCGGACGTGCGCCCGATCAGATGCCGACGCCGCGGTTGGCTGCGCGCACTGACGTGCTGGCCACGCCGCACACTGCTGGTCTCACGCCGCCGGCGATCGAGCATCAATCGCTCGAAACGGTCGAGCAGGCGCGCGAGATCGTCGCGGGCCGGGTGCCGCGTGGCGCTGTGAATGCGGAACATTGGCGGCGACGCCGGCCGACGTGAGTAGATCGATGCGCCACGCGATCCGGCGAAGACGCGGTGAGAAATAGGTATGGCCGACCCTAGACACCTGTCGAAGTTGAAAGAAGGCGTCGATGCGTGGAATGCCTGGCGATACGAGAAACTGATCGCTGCTCCCGATCTCGCCGGCGCGGATCTCACCGGGCTCGATCTGAGCGGGGCCGATTTCACGCAAGCCGATCTCAGTCGTGCCTGTCTCGCCGGCGCGATCCTGCGCAGAGCAAAACTGGTCTGCGCCGACTTGCGCGGCGCCGATGTCTCGGCGGCCGATCTGGATCAGGCTTTCGCGCCAGGCGCAGATTTCAGCAATGCGAATCTGCGTGGTGCGAAGAACATTGCTTCAAGCTTGAACCGAACTCAGCTTGCCGCCGCAGGCTGGACCGATCTGTTCCGAGGCAACGAGGAGCATCTCGCGATGCTGCGTCGTGGCGTCGAAGCATGGAATGACTGGCGTGCGCGGACACCAGAGTTTCCGATGTTGTTCGGCGCCGATCTGGCGGGCGCGGATCTGCGGGAGTTCAATCTACTGGGCGCCAATCTCCAGGCGGCAGATCTCTCGGGCGCTTGCCTGATTAAGGCGCACCTGTCGCTCGCCAATCTGGGTAACGCAAACTTGGCGCGCGCAGACCTCACTCAGGCTGGCCTCGGAAAGGCCAACCTCACGACTGCCAATCTCGTGGAGGCCAACCTCGAATGGTCGAGCCTGGAAGGTGCGCAATTCCATGGCGCCGATCTGCGTCAAGCACGCATCTCGGGCGTGCCGGATATGGGCGAGGCCGATCTCAGTGGTGCGTACCTCTTCGAGGGCAATCCGGAACATCTGCTTCGTCTATATCGAGGCGTGGACGCTTGGAATGCATGGCGTACCGCAAACCCTTCGATCGAACCCGATCTCGCCGGCGCGAATCTCATCGGCCTTGACCTGGGTGAGGCCAACCTCGCCGGGTGCAATCTCGATCGGGCTCAACTCGTGGACGTCAGCGCGGGGCGAGCGGATTTCAGTCTCGCCAATCTGCACCAAGCCAACCTGACTCGTGCCTACATGAGCGACGCCAATCTGTCGGGCGCGAACCTCAGCCATGCACATCTTGGCGAGGCCAGGCTCTTCGATGCCAATCTCTCTGGTGCCCGTCTCGATATCGCGATACTCACGAAAGCAAACGCCCAAAAGGTCAATCTGAGCGGCGCATCGCTCATCGGCGCCAATTTGAACGAAGCCTGGATGTTGGCGGCAAACCTCGCCCGAGCCGATCTTTCCATGGCATACCTGAATGGCACCAAGCTCTACAACGCCGATCTGACCGGCGCCAACCTCACGCAGGCCTGGCTGGACGAGGCCGCCCTCAAAGGGGCGCACCTCGCCCAGGCCAATCTCGCCGAATCCAGTCTGTGGAGCGCCGATCTGCGTGACGCCGATCTCGCGCACGCGTCACTTCGCGGTGCCAGATTGAATCGCGCCAATCTGTCCAAGGCCGTTCTCACCGGCGCCGACCTCACCGGCGCGAATCTCGAACAGGCTTCGATGATCGAGACCGTGCTCGACGACGCTTCGCTCTCGGGTTGCAAGGTCTACGGCGTGGCCGCCTGGGGCCTCGAGCTGAATCGAGTCAAGGATCAGTCGAATCTGGTGATCACGCCCGAGGGCGAAGCAACGATCACCGTCGATAACCTCGAAGTCGCCCAGTTCATCTACCTCATGTTGCACAACCGGAAGATCCGCGACGTGATCGATACGGTGACGGGCAAAGGCGTGCTGATCCTCGGCCGCTTCACCGAGGACCGCAAGGCCGTGCTCGACGGTATCAAGGACCGTCTGCGCGAGCGCAACCTCGTACCGATGGTGTTCGACTGGGACAAGGCCCCCGGCCGCGACCTCACCGAAACGGTGCAGCTGCTCGCCAACATGTCGCGCTTCGTGGTCGCGGACATCACCGACGCCAAGAGCATTCCGCAGGAACTCACCAGCATCGTTCCGCATCTGCCCTCGGTGCCGGTGCGTCCGATCATCCTCGCCAGCCAGCGTGAGTACGCGATGTTCGAGCACTTTCGGCCCTACCCGTGGGTGCTGCCGCTGTTCGAATACCAGAGCAAGGACGACCTGCTCGAGAACATCGACGCGGCCATCCTCGCCCCGATCAGCGAATGGGAGTCCCGATCGAAGCGGCCGCAGGATATGGAAGCGACGCTGCGCGAGAAAGACGCATTGATCGAGCAGTTGCAGGCGGCGTTGGCGACGGCGAAGGAACGCAAGGGCTGAAGAACAGGAGCTGAACGACTGGAGCACACGACCCGGAACGGTCAACTCACCGCACTGGTTCGCGCTTTCTTCAGCCGCACGATATAAAGTCGACTCGAACAAAGGAGATCCCCAATGCCCATCATCGACTCCCAAGTCCACGCCTACGAAGCCAACACCCCGCAGCGGCCGTGGCACAACGTGCCGAACTGGCCCGACCATGTCACCGGCGACGAGATGGTCGCGGCGATGGATAAGGTGGGCGTCGACGGCGCGATCTTCATCTCGGCCATGTCGCTCTATCGCTACGACGCGAGCTACGCGGTGGAGGTGCAGCGCAAGCATCCGGGCCGGATGGCGATCGTCAAGCCGGTCGACCCTGATGACCCCGCGGTGGCCGACGTGGTGGCCGAGTGGAAAAACACGCCCGGTGCGGTCGGCATCCGCATCATGCTGACCAAGGAGGCGGGCCGCGATCGCTCGCCGACCGATCCGGGGCTCGATCGCATCCTGCGCGCAGCGGTGCGCTACGACCTTCCGGTCAACATGCTGTGCTGGGGCAATCTCGAAGCAGGCACGACGTTGATCGACCGCCACCCCGAGACACGATTCATCATCGACCATCTGGGCATCATGCAGCCGCGCACACCGCCTGCGCCGCCGCAGCCCTGGGCTGATCTGCCGAAGGTGCTCGATCTGGCCAAACGCCAGAACGTGGTGATCAAAGTGAGCGGCGCCTGCACCTTGTCGCACCAGCCCTACCCGTTCGACGATATCTGGGATCCGCTCGCTCGCGTGTTCGACGCGTGGGGCTTCGAGCGCTGTCTTTGGGGCACCGATTGGACTCGCGCGTTCGCCGTGGTCAACTATGAGCAGGCAGTCGAGCCGTTCCGCCTGACCAAGCGATTGAACGAAAGCGAGCGCGCGATGTTGATGGGCGGGGCGTGCGCGAAGGCGTATCGGTGGACGCCGAAGGTCAGGGGGTAGACCATGTCCATCGACTTCCATGCCCACTGGATACCTAAAGGTCTGGCCGACGCGCTGCGCGCGCGCACGTCGCTGCCGCGGATCTACCGTGACGCGGCCGGCACCGAGATCATCGAGTGCACCGGCTTTCCGACGGCGTTAACGCCGGGGTTCGACAACGCCACCGCGCGCCTGGCCGAGATGGATCGCACCGGCGTGGCGATCGGCGTGCTCTCGCTCACCACCGTGTGGGGCGTCGAGACGCTGCCGATCGAGGAATCATTGCCGCTATGCCGTGCATTCAACGACTCGGTCGCGCAGGCGTGCGCGGCGTACCCTGATCGCTTCTACGGCCTGGCCGCGTTGCCTAACGCCGACTTGCAGGTGGCGTTGGCCGAGTTCGAACGCGCGATGACGCTGCCGGGCATGGTCGGCGCGCTGTTGCCCGGCGATGGCTTTCTTTCGGAGAAGCGCGCCGAAGCGTATCGACCGATCTTCGCCGCCGCTGACCGGCGCAACGCGGTGCTGCAGATCCACTACGGCCGCATGGCGAACGACACGTCGGCGCCGCGCATCGACAGCTCCGACAACCCCGGCGTGCGCTACGGGACGCTCGACATGCAGGCGCGCCTGTCGTCGAACATGGTGACGCTGTGCTTCACCGATTTCCTGCGGGCGTATCCGAACGTGACCGTGCTCAGCCACAACCTCGGCGGCAACATCGCGTTCGAGATCGAGCGGCTCGATCATCGCAGCCTGATCGACCGCCCCGGCGAGGAGTTGCCCTCGAAGCGCTTCCGCGCGATGCGCGTGCTGGTGGACTGCAACTCGTTCGGCGCGCGCGGGATCGAATGCGCGGTGGCGGTGTACGGTGCCGACAAGATCGTGCTCGGCACCGATGGCACCGAGTTCGGCATGAAGTGGTCGATGGACGCGATCGCCGAGGCGAAGATCAGCGCGGCCGACAAGCGCGCGATCCTCGATGGCAACGCGCTCGCGGCGCTGCAGCGGGTGCAGGCCAAGCCCGAGAAGGCGGCCGCCTAGCGGCTTCTGCAACGGCTGTGCGACGGCGTCGATCGCCCCTTCACGCAATGCGCGTGAGATCGAATTCGAACACCACCCCGTAGTGCTTCTCGAAATCCAGCGCGCGGGTGAGCCGATCGCCTAGCCCGTCGCTGGAGGCCTTCAAGTCCGCGGTCGTATCCCAATCGGTGAGCATCAACCAGTCGCCGTGCGGCGGATACAGCGGGAAGCGATCGAGCGAATGCCAGGTGCGCCGTTTCAGCACGTACCCCTTCGTGCCATCGAGGATGAACGCACGCACGTCTTCAACGCGGGGCGGCACGCCGTCATCGGTCGGCGCGGCAACCGCAACGATCGCGGGCACTCCACCCACCGGCACGAAGCTCTGCGTCACGCTGAAGTGCTGCTCCATGGTGTGAAACGCGAGCCTTTGATACGGCACGCGCACGTAGCTGAATTGCAGGCGACCGTCCGCCTCGAAATTGAATCCCCAGGTCTTCGAACCCGACAGGCCTTCGTAATCGGGCTTCTTCGCGGGCATGCCTATCACCTGACCGAACGGGGCGAACGCGTCTTCGGTCAGGCGTTCGACGTTGAGCAATCGAATCGTGGGCACGCTGGACTCCTGGTGGCGGAACGGTGATCGGTGAGGGTCAGGCGCGCGAAGGCTGCCCTTGTGCGGTGCCACGGCTCACCGCCTCGAGCGCCTCGCGCACCACCTCCAACCCCGCGCCGGGCAGCCGTGCGCGCTCGCTGAGAATGCGCCGCCAGGACCGTGCGCCGGGCCGCCCCTGGAACAGTCCGAGCAGGTGGCGCGTCATCGCGGTAAGCGGCGTGCCGCGCTCGCGTTCGAGTGCGATGTAGCCCGAGTACGAACCGACGATCTCCTCGATCGAGGGCATCGGGTGCGCATCGCCGAAGATCGCCGCATCGACGCGCGCGAGAAAGTACGGATTGTCGTAAGGCTCGCGGCCCAGCATCACGCCGTCGACGTGCGCGAGTTGCTCCAGGCACGCCTCGATCGTCTTCAATCCCCCATTGAGGATGATCTCGAGCTGCGGATACGCGCGCTTGAGCTGATGCACCACTTCGTAGCGCAGCGGCGGAATCTCGCGATTCTCTTTCGGGCTCAGCCCGTCCAACCACGCCTTGCGCGCGTGGATGATGAACGTGCGGCAGCCCGCCAGCCGGCACGCTTCGATCAGCGCATAGAGCTTGTCGGTGGTCTCGTCGCGATCGATGCCGATGCGGGTCTTCACCGTCACCGGGATCTTCACGGCGGCCCTCATCGCGTCGACGCAATCGGCCATGAGTTGCGGCTCGGCCATCAGGCACGCGCCGAAGCGGCCCGATTGCACCCGGTCGCTCGGACAGCCGACGT
Organism: uncultured beta proteobacterium; assembly: GCA_902826155.1. The sequence continues at coordinate 65,621 of CADEDU010000001.1, read as the reverse complement.
TGATGTTGACCTCGTCGTAGCCCTCGTCTTCGGCCATGCGTGCGCAGGCGGCCATCTCGCGCGGATCAGCCCCGCCCAACTGGATCGCCACCGGATGCTCGGCCGGGTGAAAGCGCAGGAACCGCTTCGTCTCGCCGTGCAGCAGCGCACCGGTGGTGATCATCTCGGTGTAGAGCAGCGCGCGCCGCGAGATCAGCCGCAGCAGATAGCGTGCATGCCGGTCGGTGCAGTCCATCATGGGCGCGACCGCGAAGCGGCGGGAAATCGGGTTCGACATTGCGGACTTGGCGAGAGAACGATCGAGCGGGCGATATTGTCGCATTCGGGCAAGTAGAATTCCCGCATGAACCCCACCGCCAAAGCCCTCCCCGTCTGGCGTTCGCTCCTGTACGTGCCGGCCAACGTCGAGAAATTCGTCGACAAGGCCCATACGCGCGGCGCCGACGTCATCCAGCTCGACCTCGAAGACAGCGTTCCGCCGAGCGAGAAAGATCACGCGCGCACCCTGGTCGAGCAGGCCGCCACCCGCGTGCGGCGCGCCGGCGCCGACGTCGTGGTGCGCATCAACCGCCCGTTGTCGCTGTCGGTGCGCGATATCGAGGCGTGCGTGCTGCCGCAGATCGACGGCCTGGCGATCACCAAGGTGGAGAGCGCTTCGCACCTGGCGCTGCTCGACGAACTGGTGAGCGAGCTGGAGGTCAAGCGTGGGTTGGCCGCCGGGCACATCAAATTCATCGCCATGATCGAGACGGCACGCGCGTTCCTCAACATCGGCGAGGTGCTGCGCGGCTCGGCACGCGTGGTCGCCACCAACATCGGCGGCGAGGATTTCGCGACCGACTGCAACATGGAAGCGATCGAGGAGACGTTGCTCTACCCCAAGCAGCAGATGATCATCGCCGCAGCGAGCGTGGGCGCGATGCCGCTCGGCTACATAGCGAGCATCGCCGACTACGGCGACATTCCGAAATTCCGCGCGATGGTGCGGCGCTCGCGCGCATTCGGCTTCATGGGCGCGGGCTGCATTCACCCGACGCAGGTGACGGTCGTCAATCAGGAATACCGCCCTTCACCTGAAGAGACGGCTTTCGCGCAGCAGGTGATCGATGGCTACGAACTCGCCAAACGCGAGCGCCGCGCATCGTTCGCCATCGACGGCAAGATGATCGACATACCCGTGGTGGAACGCGCCGAGCGCCTGCTCGCACGCGAACGTCGCATCGTCGAGCGCGAAGCAAAGCTGCGCCAGGCGCTGGGTTAGTCCATGAGCACCGCCATCGACAGCAACGCCCTGCAATCGTGGATCGGCAAGAGCGAGACACGCATCGACTACGTGACCGTGCCGATGGTCGAGCGCCTCGCTGCGACGCTCGATCGCGACGATCCGCCGCCCAAGCCCGGCGACACACTACCGATCGGCTGGCATTCGCTCTTGTTTCCGCGTGTGGCGCGTCGCTCGATGGTGGGGCGCGACGGGCATCCGAAGCTGGGTGATTTTCTGCCGCCGGTGCCGCTGCCGCGACGCATGTTCGCCGGACGGCGCACGCAGTTTCTTGCCGACTTGCTGCTGGGCGACACGGTGAAGTGCACCTCAACGATCACTTCGATCACGCCCAAACAAGGCAAGAGCGGACAGATGATTTTCGTGACCGTGCGACACGCGATCGATTCGCAGCGTGGGCCGGCGGTCGTCGAGGACCAGGACATCGTCTATCGCGAAGAGACGCCGGCTGCGAAGTCGTCCGCGCCGTCGAAACCCGAGCCGGCGAAGCGCAGCGCAACCTGGTCGCGTGAGCACGTTGCCGACGAAGTCACGCTGTTTCGCTATTCGGCGCTGACCTTCAACGGTCATCGCATCCATTACGACTTGCCGTACGTGACACAGGTCGAGGGCTATCCGGGCTTGGTGGTGAACGGCGGACTCAACACGCTGTACATGTACGAGTTGCTGCGCGATCGGGCCCCGCGCGCGCTCACATCGATGACTTCGCGCAACCTGAGCCCGGTGTACGCGAACCAGCCCTACACGGTGTGCGCCGAGCCGAATGCCGAAGGCACCAGTGCGCAGCTTTGGATCGTGAACAATGCCTCCGGGTCACTGATTCTCGACGGCAGCTGCACGTTCGCATGAGCACGCCGCCGCTCAAGGGCTATCGCATCGTCGACATGACGCAGGTGGTGGTCGGGCCGTACGCCACCTCGTATCTGGCCGACTATGGCGCCGACGTGATCAAGATCGAGCCGCCCACGCGCGATCTCTCGCGCACCATCGGTGGCAAGTCGCCCACGCCGGGCATGGCCTCGAAGTACCTGATCCTCAATCGCAACAAGCGCACGATCGCGCTAGATCTGAAGAAGCCCGGCGGCCTCGACGTACTGAAGCGCCTGATCAAGAGCGCCGATGCGCTGATCTACAACGTGCGCCCCGACGCGATGGCACGGCTCAAGCTCACTTACGACGAAGTGCGCGCCATCAATCCGAAGATCATCTATTGCGGCATCTATGGGTTCGGCCAGGGCGGCCGCTATCGTGCCAAGCCCGCGTACGACTCGATCATCCAGGGCTCGAGCGGACTGGCCTCGCTGTTCGAGCGCTCATCGGGCACGCCGCGTTACGTCGGCATGGTAATCGCCGATCGCATCGTCGGGCTCATGACCATCAATGCGCTGCTCACCGCGCTGTTGCATCGCGAACGCACCGGCGAGGGCCAGCGCATCGACGTGCCGATGTTCGAGAACATGGCCGCGTTCGTGTTGAACGATCACATGTTCACGCGTGCATTCGAGCCGCCGCTCGGGCCGGCGGGCGACTTTCGACTGCTCGATCCCGACGCGCGTCCGCTCAAGACCAAGGACGGCTACATCTGCATCACCGCCAACACCGACGCGCAGGCGCGCGGCCTGTTCGACGCGTTCGGCATGCCGGAGCTGAAGGACGATTCGCGCTTCAAGACCGTGTCGGACCGCGCCGCCAACACCCGTGCCTATTACGGCATCCGCGAGCAGGCGCTGCAGACGAGGACCACGGCCGAATGGCTGGAGATCTTCGATCACCACGACGTGCCGGCGATGCCGTATCACACGCTCGACTCGATCTGGGACGATCCGCACCTGAAAGAGGTCGGCTTCTTCGAGCTCACCGAGCATCCGACGCAGGGCCCGTACTGGCACATGCCGCCGCCCAGCAAGCTCTCGGCGTATCAGCCGCAGATCGATCGGTACGCGCCGCACTATGGCGAGCAGTCGCTCGAGATCCTGCGCGAGGCGGGCATCGATCAGGCGGAGATCGACAAGCTGCTCGCGGCGGGGACGGTGGTGGATGGAGCGGAGGAGGTGGAGCGGTTGCGCGGAGAGAGGAAGACGCGGAGGAAGTAACCGTGCGGCTCAAGCCGGCGCCCACTGGCCCCTAGTTGCGCGCGACGGGTAGTAAGTCGATGAGCGTCCGCGCTACTTCGCCGGAATCTACGAGATAAGCGGTATGGCGCTCGGTCCGCTGGACGAGGAAGATAGAAAGCCACGACGGTCCACCCACCGCGCCCCTCCAAAGGAGTCAGCCGATGCCCAAGAAGACGGCACGATCACCGCGCAGATCAATCGCCAAGCCCAAGACGCAAGGCAGCCGCCCAGCGTCGCGCCACGTCAAGACGGCCAAGCACGTGCACGTGCTCGACGCCTGCGACCTCAAACTCACCGCAGCAGAGGCGACGCCCGACGAGGATCTTCCGGCGGCCGAAGGCGGAGTCGCCTGAGATGGCATTCAAGCTCACCTGGTTGCCGACCGTGCTCAAGAACGCCGGTCTGAAAGTCGCTGAAGTCGATGGCTGGCCCAATCGCGGCGTCGCCGACATGCCCGCCGCGAAGGGCGTGATGTGTCATCACACCGCCGGGCCCGCCGCGGGCAACATGCCGAGCCTGCGCGTGCTGGTCAATGGCCGGCCCGATCTGCCCGGGCCGCTGTGCCAGCTCGGGCTCGGTCGCGACGGCACCTACTATGTGATCGCGGCGGGTCGCGCGAATCACGCGGGTGTCGGCCAGTGGGAGGGCGTCACTGCCGGCAATGCCGCGTTCATCGGCATCGAAGCGGAAAACGTGGGGCTGCCCTCCGATCCGTGGCCGGCGATTCAGCTCGAGGCGTATCAGCGCGGCGCGGCGGCGATCCTCAAGCATCTGCAGCAGAGCGCGATCATGTGCTGCGGCCACAAGGAGTACGCGCTGCCCAAGGGGCGCAAGCCCGATCCGCATTCGATCAACATGACCGTGTTTCGCCGGCAGGTCGCCCGATACATGGCGGGCGAGATCGTGTCCGACCCGATTCCGTGGGTCGATCCGCTGGATAGGCCGACGCTGCGTCGTGGCGCGCCGGATAACCCGAAGTTCCTGGTGCAGATCGTGCAGCGCAAGGTAGGCATCACCGGCAACAGGGTCGACGGCGTGTTCGGGCCGATGACCGAAGCGGCGGTGCGGCAGTTCCAGCGCGAGCACGGACTCGTGCCCGATGGCATCGTCGGCCCGAAGACCTGGCAGGTGATCTTCGGCTAGGTGGATTCGCTCATCGCCGCCGCGGCGCGCGCGCTGTTGCGACGCGCACGACGCGGCTTCGGTGAACGCGAGCAACTGGCACGCGCACGCTGCGTCGTCGCCGAGGCCGCGGTCGCGCTTGCCATGCACGAGGTCGGCTATAACTACTCGGTGCAATCGTTTCCGTCCGACGAAGCACCCGGGTCGAGCGGATCGTGCTGTCGCGGCTGAGCGATCGCTGCCCGGCTCTTGCAGTCCGCGGCCGCTAGAACCCCACCGGCATGTCCGCCGGAAACGCCTGGCGCTCCGCCTTGCCGCGCACGAGCACTGCGTGCAGCAGATCGCAGCGCAGGCTGTCCGCGGGCGATTTGCACGCCGATCGCACCTTGTGCAGGTAATCCAGACTGATCTCGAATCGGGCGGAGGGCTGGATCGCCTTCGACAGGAACGCCTCCGCGTGCTGGATGCGCCAGTCGCGCACCTCGTGCTGATGGCAGAAGTGCGCGCAAGTGGTGCCAAGGCCGGTCCGGATCCGCTCGTAGGCGAGCGCGTTGGAGACGGGAGCATCGACCGGGAAGCGCAGTTCCGCCTTGAGCGAGAGCTGATTACCCGGCTGCACGACGCTCATCTCCACGAGTTCGGAGCCCGGTCCGGCCGATGTGACGGAAATGATCAGCGGCCCAAAGAAGATGAACCAGCGCGGATCGTCCTCGCTCATCGAGAACTGCAGGCTCGCGGTGCTGCGCATCGCGAAGACTTTGAGCGGCGGCGTCAGGCTCTCGATCAGACACGGCACGGTGACCGGTCGGGGCAGTGTGTTGATCAGCGCCACGACTTCTTCGACATTGCGCGGTGAGCCGGTGGCACCGGGGCCGGGTGCGCAGCGGCGCGCCTCCTGTGCGTGCGCCGCGCGGACGGCACTCGCGCCATCGATACGTCCTGACAACGACGCACCGAACAGCCACGCGAGTGCCACGGACACCACCATCACGCCAAGCAGGATCGAGCTAGACGTCATGTCGCGGCCTTCCTGGAAAATGAGCTGGAAGATCAGGCTTGATCCTACACCTGGGCAGCTCGCGCGAATGCGAGCTACCGCCCCGGCGACGGGTTGACCTCCTTCACCATGATGCCGTGCTTCGCCGCGTAGGTCTTTCCGACCGTGATGAGCGCGCGATGCATCTCCTGGAACTTCGGCGCGTATTTCTCGGTGATCGTTCTGGTCAGCGCTGCGATCTTGTCGGGCGCGGCGTTCTCGTCATACAGCGCCGCGAGTTGCCGGTACTCGTTCTTGTACACCGGCAGCACGAATTCGTAGAGCGCGGTCGATGCCTGCAGCATCTCCCTGGTGTCGTCGGTGCTCTTGAGTGCCTTCACCTTGGCAAAGCTCGCTTCGATCGCGTCGAGTTTGTCCTTGAGGATCTCGGCGCGTTTCGCCGGTGCGGTGGCGCCGGTCTTCGCATCAACCAGCTTCACACCCGGCGTGGCCAGCTGGTTGTGCATCACATCGCCGGCAAAACCGTAGAGCAGATTCACATTGAGTACGGCGCGGCTGAAGTACTGCTGTGGCGTCGTCGATTCGCACGCGACCAACAACAGGCTCAAGCAGCCAGCTAGAACACGATAGACGGCACGCGGCATTGTTCCCTTTCCTGTTCTGTTTCCGGGCAGCGCCAGGCCCGAAAATTATTGCACGACGAATGATGTGCGCTACACGCGAGAGACTCGACTCGTGGAGGTCGAGGTCGAAACGAGGAGATCCGGAAATCGCCTTGATGCTCGCGAGCAGCGCGATTGCGAATTGATCCATACTCCGGCGCCCGTACCATTCGGGCAATGTCGGAGGCGAACGTCAATGCGTACTATGCATGCATCCCTGGTTGCGCTGTTCCTTGCACTGACCTGTCTCACCGGCTGCGGCCTGGTCTCCTACGAACAGGGCCTGCAATGGCACCTGGATAACGAGGCGATGAAGAAGGAACTCGAACGGCAGGGGTTTCCGCAGTACTCACCGCCGCTGTAGCAGCAAGCCATCAGTCACCGACCACGGGATCCTGCGCGCCGGGTTGCGCGGCCGGCTTGGGCGGGACGACCAGCAGTTTGTCCACCCGATGCCGGTCCATGTCCATCACTTCGAAGCGGATGCCGCTCCAATCGAAGTGGTCGGTCACCTGCGGGATCCGGCCGAGCTGCATCATCACGAACCCGCCGACCGTGTTGTAGTCGGCTTCGGCTTCGCCCGGTAATGATTCGCTGATGTCGAGCACGTCCTTGAATCGCTCGATCGTGACCGCGCCGTCGATCAGCCATGAACCATCGGCGCGGCGCACGACGTCGAGATCCTTCACGTCCTCCACCGTGGCGATGTCACCGACCATCGCTTCCATCACGTCGTTGAGCGTCACCACGCCCTGAGTCTCGCCGTATTCGTTGACCACCAGCGCGATCGTCGCCCGATGCTTGCGGAACGCCTCGACCAGCTGCATCACGGTCAGCGAGTCGGGCACGAACACGGGCTTGGTCATGCGGCCGGCGATGTCGACCTTGCGGCCCGCCACCGCATCGTTGAACAGGATCTTGGTCTGCACGATCCCCTCGACGTGCTCGAGTCCGCCGCGCACCACCGGGTATCGCGTGTGACCGCTCGCGACGATCCGCTCGATGTTCACGCCCGGACTTTCATCGAGGTCGAGATATTCGATCTCACTGCGCGGGGTCATGATGCCGGTGACCTTGAGCTGGTCGAGGCGGAACACGCGCGACACCAGTGCCTGCTCATGGGCCTCGAATACGCCCGCCTCGGTGCCCTGCTCCATGAGCACCTTGATCTCCTCTTCCGTGACCGGCGGATGCGTGGCGCCGCCGATGCCGAACAAACGCAACACGCCCTCGGTGATCGACGTGAGGAAGCGGACCACCGGATGCGCAATGGTCGCGAGCATTCGCATCGGCCGCGCGACGACGCTGGCGATTCCCTCGGGATTGACCAGCGCCAGCCGCTTCGGAATGAGCTCACCGATGATCAGCGCCGCGAGCGTGATGCATGCAACCACGATGATGATCGCCACCGTATCGGCGTAAGGCGCAATCGGCGCCCAGCCCGACAACCAGTGCGCGAACCCCGCGGCGAGCGTGGCCTCACCGAACGCGCCACTGGTGATGCCGATGACGGTGATGCCGACCTGGATCGTCGACAGGAACGCAGCCGGCTCGTTGGCCAGCGCGAGCGCGACCTGGGCACCCGGGCGATTCTCGTCCGCCCATTGCTGCAGCCGCGCCTTGCGCGAAGACACGATCGCCATCTCCGACATGGCGAACAGGCCGTTGAGGATGATCAGGAAAATCAGGATGAGGAGTTCCATCGTGCGTTCTACGTGCGGTCAGGGCCAGGCGCGTTCATCCGTGATCATCGGCGGTCGCCCCCTCACGAAACATCGACCACCTTCACGGACACCTTCTGCTCGCTGCGTCCGCGCAGGATGGTGAGCTCGGCCGTGCCACCGATGCCGACCTTGTCGATCTCGGCCGCGAATTCCGCGACGCTGCCGATCGGCTTGCCGTTCACCGCGACGATGATGTCGCCGATGGTGCCGGTGCGTTGATCGAATGGCCGCAGTTCCGCTTCCAGTGCCGGAGATCCGGGCGCAACACCGAGCACCGCCACCCCCGCAATGCCGAGCCGCGCAGCGTCGGTGGCCGCGATGCCGATCCCGGGTCGCGCCGCCTTGCCGCTCTTGATGAGCTGCGGAACGATGCGATTGACCAGGTCGACGGGGATCGCCAGACCGATACCGGCCGAGGAACCCGACTCCGACAGGATCGCGGTGTTGACGCCGATGAGCCGACCCGCGCTGTCGAGCAGGGGCCCGCCCGAGTTGCCGGGATTGATCGCGGCATCGGTCTGAATCGCGCCGGCGATCGCGCGCATGTCGGAGGTGGGCAGCGTGCGATCGAGCGCGCTGATGATGCCGGTGGTGAGCGTGCGCGACAGGCCGAACGGATTGCCGATCGCAAAGGTCGACTGACCGATGCGCAGGTCTTTCGATGCACCGACCGGGATCGGCCGAAGCGTGCCCGGTGGATCGATCAATCGCACCACCGCGAGGTCGTACTCCGGCGCAGCACCGATGATCTTCGCCGCGATCGGCTTGCCGGTGTCGAGTTGCACCTGCACGCGCTGCGCGCCGGCGATGACGTGCGAATTGGTGACGATATGCCCGGCGTTGTCCCACACGAAACCCGAGCCCGCACCCTGCGCCACCTGCGGACGCATCATCATGTCACTCTGCTGCAGCGTCTCGGTGAAGATGTAGGCCACCGACGGTGCCGCGGTCTCGAACAGCGCGATGGTGCTCTGTTCGAGCTGCGACAGCTCACCGCGTGCAGTGACCGTTCGCGGCGCGGCCTGCGACAGCGCGTAGTCACGGTAGATCTTTTCGCCGGCCCAGACCACGACCGCCAGCAGGACTGCCAGCGCGATGATTCTTGATGCGCGCATCGTGATTGCTCCCCTCAGCCCAACAGATCGAAGTCGCCGCCCAGCACCTGCCCGATGCGCCCGGTGCGCCAGCCGCCGAGCGCATCGCGCACCAGCGGTGAGGGCCGCTCGCGATAACGGCGCACGACGGTGTTCGCGCCGGCGCCGCCCGCTTGCAGGCAGGCGATGGCGTGATCGCGCTCGGAGCGGTTCACGCGCGGCTCGATCGGTTGCGGCACCACGCGCACGCGCGCTGTCGATCGATCAAAGCCGGCCTCGCTTTCAGGTACTTCGAGCACGTGCAGACCGCGCTCGCGCGAAAGGATCTGGTGCGCGCCGAATCCGCCGATCGACAAAATCAACAAGGTACCGTCGCCCGCATCCTTGCCATCGCTGAGCAGGCTCGCGCGCATGCGCCGTTTGCGCGCCCAGCCTTCGTACATCTGCAGCACGGTGCGCGCCCAGGCGGCGTCGCGATCAGCGCCGTGCTCGTTCGAACCGACCGGCTCCACCGCGAGATACACCTCGGCCGGGATGCCCGCATCGAGATCGGTGAGCGCGGCCTTCAACAGATACACCTGCTGGGCGAGATTCGACACCACTGAGCCCGGCACGCGCGTGCGCTGTCCGCCATGTTGATCGAGCCGTCGCAACAGCGAACGTGCGGTGTCGGCACCGGCTTCGATGCGGTCCATGCGCTCCATGCGGTCGACCACCTGGAAGCGTCCGGCCGATTCCCAGAAGCCGAATCCGTTGATCTGCTGCAGAAGCTCCTGCTTTTCGTTGCACCAACCCTCGCCTTCGACCCGATCGAGCAGCGCGGCAACCTCCGCATCGAGTTGCACTTTTTCGTCTTCGACTCCGCGAGGTGCGAGGATCAGGCGGGCGAGCGGCGCAGTGCTCGCCTCGGCATCCGATGCCGGCGCCAGCACCGCCGGCTGCTCGGACGCGTCGGGATCGACGAACTCGACCTGGATCGATGCGCCGTTGCTCTTCACGAACAGAAACTGATCGCCCTGCGGAAAGCGGTGCTCGACAATGGTCATCGCGATCGGCGCGAGCACGTGCTCCTCGATCGCGCGCCGCAGCGGGCGCGCGCCCATGTCGGGCGTGAAGCCGCGGTCGAGCAGGAACTCGATCGCCGATTCCTCCCACTCCACCGCCCAGTCGCGACTGCGAAAGCCGCGCCGCTGCAGCACGTTGCGCAGTTCCTTCTTGAGGATGTCGCGCATCACCGCGCGCGACAGCGGCCGGAACACCACGACGCGATCGAGCCGGTTGACGAACTCCGGGCGGAATGTGTTGCCGATGGCGCGCGTGACCTGCGCCTCGCTGTACGCGCCGTCGCCGTGGGTGAACCCCAGGCTCGCGCCGCGATGATCGGTCGCGCCGATGTTCGAAGTGAGAATGATGATGCTGTGGCGAAAGTCGGCGAGATTACCTTGGGCATCCGACAGTCGCCCGTCGTCGAACACCTGCAGGAACAGATCCCACACGCGCGGATGCGCCTTCTCGAATTCATCGAGCAGCACCACCGAGAACGGCTGCTTGCGGATGCGATTGACCAGCGCGTTGGTCTCCGACTGTTCGCCGCCGTCGCCCAGGATGCGCACCAGCGAATGCGACTCCTGGAACTCGCTCATGTCGAGGCGGATCATCCGATCGGTCGAGCCGAACAGGAATTCGGCGAGCGACTTGGCCACTTCGGTCTTGCCGGTGCCGGTGGGGCCGGCGAACAGGAACACGCCGATCGGCCGATGCGGATCGGTGAGTCCGGCCTTGAGCATGGCGATGCGATCGATCAGGCATTGCACCGCGACCGGTTGACCCATCACGCGCGCGGCGAAGTGCTCGCGCAGGCTCGCCGGCTCCAAGCCTTCGCGATCGTCGACGACGCGGCGAGGCAGCCCGGTGAGCTCGGTAAGTGAATCGAACAGATCATCGCGCGACATGCTCGTCGCGTTGTTGGTGTGCAGCCGCGCGCGGGTGTGAGCAAGCAGGTCGAGCACGCTGCCGGGCAACGCCCGCTCGGTGAGGTAGTGGCGTGCAATCTCCATCGCTTCGCTCGCCAGACCCGGGGCGATCGCAAGCGCGGCCGCCTCGGCGCCGAGCCAGCGTGTCACCAGCTCCGCCGCTTCATCCGGCGAGGCGGGGTCGATCACCAGACTCTTGAACGCCACGCGCAGCCGCGGCCGCTGCTGCAGCACACGCTCCAACGCTGCCGGTTGCGTCTCGCCGATCACGCACAGGCGCCCGGCCTCGACCGCGGGCATGACCAGATCGAGCACGCCGGTCGGGCTGTAGCGATGCCGGCCGGAGTAGAAGTACTCGTGGAAGTTGGGCATGTACCAGACCACGCGCCGGCCGACGTCGAGCTCGCGCAGCAGCTTTTGCATGCGTTGTTCCAGCTCGCCGATGTAGACCTGGCCGGCCAGGACTTCGCTGGCGGACGATTCGAACACCGTCCAGCCCGAGGTGACGAGAGCGTTGCCGATGCGCCGGAACATGCTCGTCTTGCCCACGCCGGGCTCGCCGACGATGAGAAACGACGCGGGCGGACTTTTTCGGATCGCCTCGTACACCGCGCCAACGCCGGCATTCATCCAGTCGGTATCGATGACCTTGGGCGCATTCGGATCATCGCGCCACAACCTGCCGATCGATGCGAGAAACGCGAAGTCGACGCGCGTGGCCTGCCAGGCGGCGAGCTGCCCGTTCAGCATCACCACGTGCTCGGTGGTGAGCTTGGCGAGCAGCGCTTCAAGATCGCGCAGCGACTTGCCCGGATACGCATCGAGCGCGTCACCCAACTCCGGCTGCTCACCGCCTTTGATGCGTGCGTCGATCAGATCGCTCACGAACGTGGGCATGAGCGGGTTGTCGGCCCACCAGTCGGGTGCTTCCATCAGCGCGGCACCGATGATCGGCCGGTCGGCGCGCGCGACGAAGAAGCGGAACAGAAAGAAATCGGTCCACACCCGCGCGAACCGCAGCGCGCCGAGCAGCCGCGGCGTGGCGGAGGCACTATCTTCGCGCTCGGCGAGCGCGGCGCCTGCCATGGCGGCGAGCTGCGAGTTCGCACCGATGGCGAAATTGATGAGCTGATCGAGCGGCATCTGCGCATCGACCATGCGCGCCACGCCGGCGCGAAAGTGCTCGTTCGACTCAAGATCCTGCGGATGCGCACTCTGGTCGTAGAACTCGCTCATCGCCGCGGCGAGATCCTGCAGCGACATGGCCGAGAGCTCCGAGCTCGCAGCCGGTGATGGCGATGGCGCGATCGCGGGCGATTCGGTCGCAGGTGGTGCAATGGCTGGCGGCTCGATTGCGGCAGGTGAGGCCGATGCAGGATCGGCGGGTGGACGCGTCGCGTCGTTGTTGCGCAGCAGCGTGCGCGCGATGCGCCATACGACGAGCGCGACGACGGCGATCGCGATGAGGGCGGTCAGTGCGTCCATGCTGCGTGCAGCTCCGTTCCGATCCGCTCAAGCCATCGCCAGGCGCATCGAGCCGCGTCGCAGCAGCCACCAGGCAATCGCCAGGTTGAGCACGTTCCAGCCGATGCCATTGATGAACGCGGCACGATACGAACCGGTGAGATCGAACACGGCACCGGTCATCCAGCCGCCCAGCGCCATGCCGAGCAGCGACGCGGTCATGACGATGCCCACTCGCATACCAACCTCGCGCGTGGAGAAGTGTTCGCGTACCAGCACCGCGTAGGCCGGCACGATGCCGCCTTGCACCAGCCCGAACAGCGCCGAGATCAGATACAGCGGCACCAATCCGTCGAAAGGCAGGAACAGCAACAGCGCCAGGCCCTGCAGTGCCGAGCCGATCAACAGCGTGCGCAGCGCACCGATGCGATCGGAGATCATGCCCGCGCCGATGCGGCTGATCACGCCGCAAGCGAGCATCAGCGCGAGCATCTCCGCACCGCGCGTGGCGCCGTAGCCCAGATCGACGCAGTACGCGACGATGTGCACCTGCGGCATCGCCATCGCCACACAGCAGCTCAGCGCCGCCAACGCGAGCAGCGTCTGCAGCATGCCCGGTGTGAATCCGAGCGGACGCTCGCTCGTGCGCGCAAGGCCCGCACCATCGGATGCATGTGCGCCCGGCGCGGTGCGTGTACCCAACAGCATCGAGAGCGGCAGGATCGCAACGATCGTCACGGCAGCAGTGGCCAGATAGGTGCTGCGCCAGCCGATGGTGTCGAACAGGTACTGCGTGATTGGCGGCCAGATCGCGCCCGACACGTAATTGCCGCACGCGCAGATCGCCACTGCGATACCGCGGCGACGCAGAAACCAGTGGGAGATGTCGGCGATGAGCGGCCCGAAGAAAGCGGAACTGCCCAGCATGCCGATGAACACCAGATGGATCAGCCCGACCTGCCACAGCGACTTGGCGAACGCTCCGAGCACGAAGCCGATCGCCAGCGACACCGCGCCGATCACGATCGGCACGCGCACGCCGAACCGATCGGACAGCCGCCCCATGATGATCGCGCCGATCGCGAAGCCGAGCGTGGTGGCGGTATAGGGAATCGCTGCGTCAGCGCGCGACACGCCGAACTCGGCCTGCACCTGCGGCACCGCAACGCTCGCGATCCACATTGCGGCCGTGCCGACCGTACCCAGTGCCAGCATCAGGCCGAGCCGCGTCCAGGCGTAGTTCGAATCGAATCGGGAGGCATCCACGCGGCGATGATCGCACAAGACGCAGCGGTGCCGA
>CADEDU010000001.1:36124-51789 GCA_902826155.1 uncultured beta proteobacterium | reverse complement strand
CGCGCTCCGCTGTGCTAACTTCAATCGCCCTCGCAACGGATCGCACGATGACGCCCAAGTCCCGCAACCGCTCCAACTCCGCCTCGATACTGCGCACGCTCGCGACGGCCGCGCTGTCGCTCGCCTCGATCACGGCAATCGCTCAAACGGAGTTTCCGACGCAACCGGTGCGGCTCGTCGTGCCGTTCCCACCGGGCGGATCGAACGACATCATCGCCCGTGCGATCGCGTTGCGTATGACCGATTCGCTCGGCAAGCCGGTGATCGTAGAGAACAAGCCGGGCGCCGGCGGCGTGATCGGCTCCGAGTTCGTTGCGCGCGCGATACCCGATGGCCACACGCTGCTGTTCAGCTCCAGCTCGTTTTCGGTGACGGCCGCGACGCGCAAGCTGCCCTACGACGCGATCAACGATTTCACCGGCGTCGCTTCGGTCGGGCGTGGGCCGATGATGATCATCGTGCATCCGGCGCTGCCGGCGCGCTCGATCAAGGAATTGATCGATCTGGCGCGCGCCAAGCCCGGCTCGCTCAACTACGGCACGCCCGGCAACGGCAGCATCAATCACCTGGGGATGGAGCTGTTCGCGCACGCAATGAAGCTCGATCTGGTGCACGTGCCGTACAAGGGCATCGCCCCGGCCGTGAACGACACGGTCGGCGGACAACTGCAGGTGGGCATGGCGAGCCTGCCATCGGCGTATCAATTCGTGAAGGCGGGCAAGCTGCGCGCGCTCGCGGTGACGGGCGAAACGCGCATTCCCGGTGCACCGGAGATTCCGACGCTCAAGGAACAGGGCATCAGCGATGCACAGGTCGATCTGCGCTGGGGCGTGCTCGCACCGGCCAAGACGCCGCGTCCGGTCGTGGTGAAGCTGCACGCCGAGATCCGCCGCGCCGTCGACAGCAAAGACCTGCGCGAGATGCTCGAACGCGAGGGCGCGGCGATCACGCCGATCTCCCCCGAAGCATTCCATCAGGACATCGTGCGCGAAGTGAACACCTGGAAAGCGTTCGCCGAGCAGACGAAGATCAAGCTCGACTGACTCCGCGACGCAACCGGGTTGTGCGGCAGCGCGGGTGACTCCGCGGGACAGCTCCGTCTGGCGCGGGAGTGCCTTGCGTCACCCCGACGAACGGGTTATACGAGCGCGCATGGAGACGCGAACTTGACGCCCGATCCGCACGCCGGCGGCCCCGACGCACGCATGGGTGCAACGCCTGCCCCCGAGATCACCGTCATCCAGACGGTGGAATCGGAGGCGCAGCGCACGACCATCGTCGCGCTGGGCATCCTGATCCTGTTCGCGATCGGCCTGGCTACCTACTTCGGTGCGAAAAACGCGTTGCGCGAGCTGCGCGGCGACGGCATCGAGGCGCTGCGCGACGCGCAGGTGAACGCGCTTAACCTGTGGGTGCGTAGCCGCATCGCCGCGGCCGAGGGCTGGGCGGGTGAGCCGGCTCTGCGCGAAGCGGTGAGCGGGCTCATGGCGATCGTCGACGAACGCGAACGCAACGGCTGCAAATCGGCGTTCGCCGCGCGGGCCGCCGAATCATTGCGCCCGGCGATGCACGAGCGCGGCTTCAACTCGTTCAGCGTGATCGATCGCAACGGCGTCGTGGTGGTGGCGAGCAATCCGGCCGTGTGCGGGGCGCGGCTCAATCCGGCGCAGTTTCTCGCCCGGCTCGATCAGGTGTTCGGGGGCAAACCGGCATTCATCCGGCCGCATCTGGATGATGAGCGCTTCGCGGACGCGTCCGTGCGCAGGCTCGCCGAGCCGTGGGTGTGGTTCGACGTGCCGCTTCGCAATCGCGACGGACGCACCGTCGCGGTGTTGAGTCTGGGCGAACCGGCGCGCACGCAGTTCGCGCAGTTGTTTGCGCCCTCCGGCCTGGGGGAATCCGACGAGATCTACGCTTTCACGCCTGAAGGGGTGGTGCTCTCGGAACTGCGCCACCCGGAGAAGAACCGCGAAGCGCACGTGCTGCGCGATGCATCGCTTGCACGGAGCACGCTCAATGTCGAGTTGCGCGATCCGGGCGGCGACCTGCTCGGTGGTTTTCATTCCGCTACCCCGACCGCCGAACAGCCGTTGACGCGGCTCGCTGCGATCGCGGTCGCGGCGCAGAAACGCACTGCCGCTTCGGAGCAGCGCGGGGTGCTGATCGAACCGTATCGCAACTATCGCGGCAGCGACGTGATCGGCGCATGGCGCTGGCTGCCCGAGTATCAGTTCGCGATCGCGGTCGAGATCGAGGAGGCCGAGGCCTACGCGCCGCTCAAGACGCTGGAGCGCGCCTTCGCGATCGTGCTCGGGCTATCGGTCGCCGCAAGCGTCGGCGTGCTGATCTCGGTGCTCTCGGCGATTCGCGAGCGGCGCCGGTTCGGCACGGTGCGGCGCCTTGGCCGCTACACGCTGCTCGAGCGGATCGGCGAAGGTGGCATGGCTAGCATCTATCGCGGCCGGCACGAGCTGCTCAAGCGCCCGATCGCGATCAAGATCCTCAAACGCGATGCCAACGACGAGCTGATCGCGCGCTTCGAGCGCGAAGTGCAACTGGCAAGCCGGCTCGGGCACCCGAACACGGTGGAGATCTTCGACTACGGCCGCACCCGCCAGGGCGAGTTCTACTACGTGATGGAGTATCTCGACGGCATCACCATCGCGCAGCTCGTCGGCCGCACCGGCCCGCTTCCGATCGGCCGCGTGGTGTTCTTCATGCGCCAGATCACCTCGGCGTTGAAGGGCGCGCACGGCACCGGGCTGGTCCATCGGGACATCAAGCCCGAGAACATCATGACGTGCGTGCGCGGCGGCGAGTACGACGTCATCAAGATCCTCGATTTCGGGTTGGTGAAGAGCATCGAGGAAAAGCATACGCGCGACATCACCCGCTCGGTGCTACGCATCCTGGGCACGCCGGTGTACATGTCGCCCGAGCGGTTCGATGACCCCGGCACCACCGATGCTCGAGCCGATCTCTACGCGCTGGGCGCCGTGGCGTACCTGATGCTCACCGGCAAGCGTCTGTTCGCCGGACTGTCCGGCGAGGATCTGCAGCATCACATCCGCTACGTCATGCCGCCGCGACCTTCGACGCTCGTCGACCCGGCGTCTTCACCGGCATCGATCCCACCGGCGCTGGAGAATCTGGTGATGGACTGCCTGGCCAAGCGCCCGGGCGATCGACCCGCCACCGCCGACGCGGTGCTCGACGTGCTGCGCGGCATTGCGCTCGACCATCCGTGGTATCACCGCGATGCGGCCGAATGCTGGGCGCGCGAGCGCGCCGCAGAATCGAAGCCGACCGAAGCCGTCACGGCAGGCTGATCTTCGACTCTCTCACCAACCGCGAGATTGCACATGAGCACACGCATCTGGGATCAATTTCTCACCGAGCGCGACCAGCAGGTGTTCGGCACCAGCGGCTACGGCGCGCGCCAGGGGTTCGGCAAGCGGCCTGCCTTGCTGGTCATCGACGTCAACTACTTCTTCTGCGGCGACAAGCGCGAGCCGATCCTCGAATCGATCAAGCGCTGGCGCAATTCATGCGGCGAAGACGCGTGGATCGCACTGCCGGTGCTGCAGCGCCTGATCGAAGCGAGCCGCGCCAAGGGCGTGCCGGTCATCTACACCACCGGCACCTCGCGCCCCGACCAGTGGAACCGCGGCTCGTGGGCCTGGAAGAACAACCGCACCCGCGAGGATGGCGCCTCGAAACAAGCGCAAGGCATCGACGGCCAGACGATCATGCCGCAGATCGCACCCGGCCCGCGGGATCTGGTGATCCACAAGGAAAAACCGAGCGCGTTCTTCGGCACGCCGCTGCTCTCATGGCTGGTGCTGCTGGGGTGCGACAGCCTGCTGGTGACCGGCACCACCACCAGCGGCTGCGTGCGCGCGTCGGTGCTAGATGCGTTCTCGAACAACTATCGCTGCAGCATCATCGAAGACGGCTGCTTCGACCGCTCACAGGCCTCGCACGCGATCAACCTGTGCGACATGCATGCGAAATACGCCGACGTGATCCACTCCGACGAGGCACTGTCGTTGCTTGCGGCATATCCGGCGGGGCAGTTCGAGCTGCCTTCGGGCGTGGGCTAGCTAGTCGAGTTGCTTCGCGCACTCACGCGCGGCGATCTCGGCGCTGAGCGGATAGTTACCGTCGCGCGCCACCACTTCCTGACCCTGGCGCGAGCAGATGAAGGTGAGCAGTGCGCGCGTCGCGCCGGCGAGCGGCTCACCCGGCTTCTTGTTGACGTAGATCGAGAGAAACCGCGTGAGCGGATAGCGGCCGCTCGCGGCGTCGGCCTGCGTCGGCGCGACGAACGGCCCGCCCTCCTTGGCAGCCACCGCGAGCAGATGCGTGCGTTGGGTCGCGTAGAAGTAGCTGGCGAAGCCGATCGCGCCGCGCTCCGCACCCACGCCCTGCACGATCGACGTCGACACCGGCTCGGCACGCAGATCCATCCGATAGTCGCCGCCGTTGAGCACCAGTTCGCGAAACAGTCCGTGCATGCCGTGCGTGCTGGCCGGACTCTTGATGGTGATCGGCATGTCTTGCCATTCGCCGGTCGCGCCGAGCTGGCCCCAGCGGCGCATCTCGGCACCGCCACGGCGCCGCGTGACCGAGAAGATGCTGTCGAGCTGCGCCAGGGTGACCCGCTCGATCGGATTGTCCTTGTGCACGTAGATCGCGATCGCATCGAGCGCCACGGTGACCCGCGTGGGCGGATAGCCGAATTTCTTCTCGAACACGGCGATCTCGTCACGATTCATCGGCCGGCTCATCGGCGCCAGGTCGGACTTGCCTTCCATGAGCGCCGGCATCGCGATGCCCGAGCCGCCGCCGACGACGTCGATCTGCACCTGCGGATGGAGCAGCTTGAAATCCCGCACCCAGCGATTGAGCAGGTTGCTCAAGGTCGACGAACCTATGCTGCGCACCGAGCCGTCGACGTCGACAGTGCGCACGTAGTCGGCAATAGCCGCATCGACCACCGGCCGCGCGGGCTCCGGTGGCGTCAAGGCACTCTTGTCCGCAGTTGTGTTGGGCGCCGTCGCCTTGCCCTGCGCGAACGCGGCGCCATGGAAGAGCGCAACCACCACCGCGGCGCCAACTGCCACGGCGCCGAAGCGCGCCATCCCTCGCATGCGTGCCATCGGGCCGATCCGATCAGGGTCGCGACCGCGGCGCGAAGCGATTGGCCAGCACCCGATACAGCAACAGCAGCGCGAAGAACCAGCCGATCAGCACGATCGCGCGCCAAAATGCGGTGTCGATCACGCGCGTGCTCAGTCCAGCGGCATCGTTCATGCGCTGTTCGATCCACTTGGCGTCGTTCGATGCGCCGAGCAGGCCACCAGCCTTGGCGAGCAGATCGTTGGCTTCGCGCAAGGTGCCGGTGAATGCCGCCGCGGTCTTGGTGTAGTTCTCGATGTCGAACGGCTTGGCGTTGGGATCGGTCGGTTTGTCCTTGCCGGACTGGAGAAACACCTTGTCGATGGTCGTCATCGTCGCATTGAGCGCGGTGGTGGTCTGCTGCAGCGTCTTGAGCAGACCATCGGCGGCCGCATTGATGTCTTTCACCGTTCCTGCCAGCTGGTTGGTGTCGGTGACCGCGCCGCGATACTGCGTCAGCGCGGCATTGATGAGCGGATGCGAGCGTTCGAGCTGCGCGAAGATCTCGCGCTGCTGTTTGGCGACCTCCTCGGGCATGCGCTCGGCCAGGCTCGCCATGCGATCGACGCTGCGCGTGGCGACGTTCATCGAGTCGGTGACCTGCTTGAGCTGCGGCTGGTCGATGACATTCGCCACCGTCGACTCGACCTGCCAGTTGAGCAGCAGCGGCATGCGTTTGGTGAGATAGAACGCGCGCTCGGCCAGCAGCCGCACTTCGTCGACCGCCTTCTTCGCCTCGCCCACCGGCGCCAGCAGCCCGCCCCCACCCGCCACTTCGGCGACCATCGATTTGCCACGCTCGGCGGCGAATTCGTCGAAGCGCACGAACGAGACGACATCGACGCCGCGATTGCGCTTGCGCCAATCCCAGAT
The DNA here is from genome assembly GCA_902826155.1 of uncultured beta proteobacterium. The sequence goes on along the minus strand of CADEDU010000001.1, from coordinate 45,735 downwards.
CATGTAGTCGAGCTGCTCGAGCTGCTCGGGCTTCATCACGCGGGCGGCCATGCGCCATACGTCTTCACGCGCACGCCGCGACGCGTCGATGAGGAATTGCGCGCGCGGCCCGAACCACTGTTCGGCATGGTCTTCGTCGATCCACTTCTGGCTCTGCAACGTCACCACCAGCACCAGATCGAGCAGTTGCGTGAACGGGTCGGCGTTGGTGACGATGTCGTAGATCGCGCTCACCTGGGTGACGCGCACCTGATGTGCGCGCCTGACCTGTTCGGTCGACGGATTGCCTTTGATGATGTTGTCGATCGCGCTGGTGACGTAGGTGAGGTAGCGATCGGCATAGCCGTTGGTCATCTGGTCGAGCTCCTCGACCGTCAGGCGGTTGCCGTGCTCGCTCAGCATCTCGGTACGCCCGGCGCGAGGCCGATTGGGCTCGGACCCTGCGCCGCCGGCACCGATCGCGCAGCCGCCGACCAGCACCGCACCGAGACACAAACTCAGCGCGAGCCGATCGAATCGATTCGCGGCATTGGTTCGGTGTCGTGACATGAGGCCTCCTGTTGTTTGTTGCCTGTTCGGCTTGTTCGTGGAGCCTGCGTTGCAACGGTTCGACCAGGCGCTCAGGTGCCGCGCCCGGCCTGGTCGAGCGTGCGCAAGCGATCGAAGAAATCGAGAATCGCCCCGGTGTAGGCGCGCAGCATCACCCGATTCAGTACCGGCAGCATCGTCTGGATCGCCGGCTTGCGGTGCTCGTCGATGTAGGCATTCAGATCCTCATCGGAGAGCGGCTGATACACCATGGTGTAGAGCTGCTGGATCTGCAGCCGCGTCGGCGTAAGCACCATCTCGCGGGTACGCGCGAGCAGCGCGGTTGGATCGTCGGGCGCGCGGCCTTGCATCGCCTGCACCGCCACCACGATCGAGGCGTTGAGCGTTGCCGCCGACTCCGCCGCGCCGGTCAGGCGATCGAGTTCGTTGATCATCGCCTGGCGCTGCGGTGAGACCTGGCCGAGCGCTTCGCGCATGCGCGCGGCGCCTTCCGGCGTCGACAACGCGCGGAAACGCTCGATCTCGATCACCTGCACGCGCGCACTGAGCGGCGAACGCGCCGCCTCCAGATAGCTGCGCACCGCAGCGGGCTCAGCCTGCTGCACCAGCGTGTTGGTGACAGCGGTGACCAAGCGCTCGCCGTTGAGGGTCTCGTCGGCAAGCCTATCCAGCGCGGCGCGCCGATCGGGGTTGAGCGATCGCCACTCGGGCGCCTGCTGCATACCCTGCTTGACGTGCGCCGGGAACGGTTCGAGAAAATCGCGCAGCCGCAGCGCACGCACCAGCTCGTCCATGAGCGGGCGATTGCCATCGTCGGCGCGCGCCGCATGCGCGAGCGCCCCAAGCAGCAATACGGCAGCAACGAGGACGCGCAATGCGGGCATGTCAGTCGCTCGGCTTGAACCCGGAGGCGCGGATGATCGGCCCCCATTTATCGAAGTCGCGCCGCAGGATCGACGCCAGCTGTTCCGGGCCGTAGCCGGTGGGGTCCATGCCCATGCCCGCAAGTTTTTGCTGTAGTTCGGATGAGCGCACCGCCTCGGTGGTGGCACGCGCGAGCCGGTCGACCACCTCCTTGGAGAGCCGGGCCGGGCCGAACATTGCGTACCAACCGTTGCCCTCGATGTCGAAGCCCTGCTCCTTGAACGTGGGCACGTCGGGGTAGGCCGCCGAACGCTTGCTGCTGGACATTGCCAGCACCCGCGCCTTGCCGGCGCGCGCCTGCGCACCGATGTCGGACAAACCGACCGAGGCCGCGGCGATCTCGCCCGCGAGCAACGCCTGCATCACCGCAGCGGTGCCCTTGTACGGCACGTGCACCAGCTCGATGCCGGCGCTGCGCGCGAACATCACGCCGAAGAAATGCGGCAGGCTGCCGGCGGAAGCGGAGGCGTAGTTGGTGTACTTCGGATCCTTCTTCACCAGCGCCACGTAATCGGCCAGTGACTGCGCCGGCACCGCCGCGCCGACACCCAACGCCAGCGCGAAATCGGCAACATGCGCGATCGGCGCGTAGTCCTTGAACGGGTCATAGCGAAGCTTCGCGTACGAGTGCGGATACGCCGCCATGGTCGCGATCGGCGTGAGCAGCACGACCGTCCCGTCGGCGGGCGCGTCCTTGACGAATTCGTTGGCGATCTGGCCGCCCGCGCCCACTTTGTTCTCGACGATGACGTTGGGCATCGTCGCGCCACGCATCTTCTCGGCCAACAGGCGGCTCACTAGGTCGGCACCAGCGCCCGGTGGAAATCCGTTCACGATGCGCAGCGGCCGGTCTTGCGCGAAGCTGGTTCCCGCGAGCACGAGCGTGACAACTCCTGACAAAACACCGCTGGCGATCGTGCACCCCGCGCCGCAGCGCAATGCGATGGGGATCATCTTCATCGGACACCAACGCATGGCTCGGCTCGCTGGGATAGTCTCGCGTTGATCGTAGCAGAGACGTCGCTGTGTTCACCCGTTCGCTCATCGTTTCATCAAGGAGGCTGCAATGCGTCTGCACAGGCGTTGGATCGGCTGGCTGATTCCATGGTTGCTCGTCGCGGTGCACGCGCACGCCCAGACGATCGAGATCGAAGTCCGGCGCGACCTCGAATACGTCGTGCACGATGGCGTGCGCCTGGCCGGCAATCTGTACGTGCCCAAGGCCGACGGGCGCTACCCCGCGGTCATCGCGATTCACGGCGGCGGCTGGCAACTCGGCAGTCCGCAGGCCTATCAGTACTGGGGACCGTATCTGGCGCAGCGTGGCATCGCGGTCTTCGCTATCGCGTATCGATTCTCCAAGCCCGGGCAGAAGAGTTTTCCCGAGGCGGTGCACGACGTGCGCGCTGCGGTGCAGTTCCTGCGTGGTCGCGCCGCGGAGATGCGCATCGATCCGGATCGTATCGGCCTGATGGGTGATTCCGCCGGCGGACATCTCGCCGCGCTGGTGGCGCTGGCAGGTGACCATCCGCAATTCGCCAACGCGTACAAGGACGATCCGCACGCAGCGCAAAGCGCGAAGGTGAAAGTGGCCGTGCCGATCTATGGCGTGTTCGACATGTACGCGCAGTGGAAATACGACCAGCGCACCCGACCGCGCGACCACATCACCGAGAAATTTCTCGGCGCCAGCGCCATCGACGACAAACGGGTGTACTTCGACGCGTCACCGCTCAGCTACGTTTCGGCGAAGAACAACTCGACGTCGTTCCTGGTGGTGTGGGGCACGATCGATGACATCGTCGACAAGACCACGCAGTCGGAAGCTTTCCTCGAAGCGCTCAAGCAGGCGCGCTTCTTCGTGCGGCCGGTGCCGGTGGAAGGCGCGCCGCATTTCTGGGCGTGGGATCCGATCCACGAGGAGAGCAGCTTCACCGGATTTCTTGCGCCGCGGTTGCTGCGGTTCCTGCAGCAAAGGCTCTAGGCCGATTGCAAGGTTGATCGAACCGAGCGCGCGCCAACTCCCGGGCGCGATGCTCACCACAATCGCTTCGAGGCCAGTCGCGCTCCCTCGGCGAGCGTCGCGAGCTTCGCCCACACCAGGCTGTCGGCGACCATGTCGCTGCCGGCGAACGTGCCAAAGCCGCAATCGACGGACGCGATGACGCGCGAACGATCGCCCATCGCCTCGACCGCCCACCCGATGCGATCGGCCACGACCTCCGGATGCTCGACGTAGTTGCTGGTGCTGTCGATCACGCCGGGCAACAGCAGCATGTGATCGGGCGGCGGCTGCCGTTTGATCGTCCTCCACTCGTGCTGATGGCGCGGGTTGGCCATCTCGATCGACAGTGCGCCGACGCGCGCGCCGTACAGGATCGGCAGCAGCGGCGCGAGCGCGACGTCGTGCGTATGCGGCCCGTCGTAGTTGCCCCAGCACACGTGCAGCCGCACGCGATCGGCCGGGATGTTCACCAGCGCACGGTTCAGCGCCGCGATGTGGTGGGCCGCGATCTCCAGAAAACGTTCGAGCGAATCGCGCTGGAACAGCCGCGGCCGCTCCATCGCCAGGTCGGGCGCATCGATCTGCAGCAGGAAGCCGGCCTGATGGATCAGCTCGTACTCCTTGCGCATCTGCTCGGCGAGCGCATCGACATATGCCTCGTGCGAGGCGTAGTAGGCGTTGAGCAGGATGCACGCGATCGTCCCGGGCGAGGCGGCAGTCATGAACGCCTCGCTGAACGCGCGCGGACGGGCCCGCTCCAGCGCCTGCGCGAACACGGTGCACTCGCGTTCGGCTTCGCGCAGGTCGAGGTATTCCACCGGCGCCAGGGCCTGTGGCGCATTCAGGATGCGCGACGAATTCCTGCGGCGCTCGGCCTGCATCGCGCCGTAGTCGGGATGCTCGATGATGTCGAGCGAGACCGGGCGCTTGCTCGTCCCGCCGAAACCGCGCATGCGCCGCGCGACGTAGGTCGAGAACCCAACGCGCGGCTGCTCACCGTCGTTGCCGACGTCCACGCCGGCGTCGAGCTGACGCGTGACGACGCGATCGATCGCCGCCTCGATCTCGGTGTCGAGCTTGCGCTCGTCGATCGCATCGCCGCGCTCCTGGGCGATCAGCAGATCGCGCAGCGCGGGGTTACGCGGCAGACTGCCGACGTGCGTGGTGAGGATGCGCGACTCGCTGGTTCGCATGGCAGGGCTCCGCTCGGCATGATGGATGCGCGAATGCTACGCTTGCGGCCCATCGTTCACCGCTCCCCTCGACATGAACGCAGACGACCTGCGCGCGCTGCAAGCGCCCCTGAAGACCGAATATCGCGATCGCCCCGATGCCGCCGTCATCACCTTGAAGGCCAGCGGCACGCTGGGCGATGAGAGCATCACCTGCAAGGTGGACACCGGCAAGGCGCTGGTTGAAGCCGGCCTGCATCCGAAGACCGGCGGCGATGGCATCGCCGCGTGCTCGGGCGACATGCTGCTCGAAGCGCTCGTCGCCTGCGCGGGCGTGACGATGAAAGCGGTGTCTACCGCGCTTGGCATCACGTTGCGTTCGGGCACGGTATACGCCGAGGGCGATCTCGATTTCCGCGGCACGCTCGGCATCGCCAAGGAGGCGCCGGTGGGTTTCAAGGATGTACGGCTGCGCTTCGATCTCGATACCGACGCCTCGACCGATCAGCTCGCTTCGCTGATGAAACTCACCGAGCGCTACTGCGTGATCTACCAGACGCTGCGCAATCCGCCGGCGATGACGGTGTCGCACCGGCTGGCGGGCTGAACGCCGCCGCGGCGGTACAACTGCGCGGCGCTGGCTCTGGTACTACGCAGGTACTACGCACATACCACTAGCGGCGCGCGCGGCTATTCGATCAAGGTCAGAGCGCCGGACTCGATCAGCGCACGCAGCGCGCCGCGATCGGCCTTGCCGGTGCGACCAAGCGGCAGATCCGGAGCGACGTAGTAGCGATCGGGCTGCTTGAACTTCTCCAGATGCGCGGCCGCGTGGGCGCGCAACGCGCTCAGATCGATGGTGCCGTTCACTGTCGGCACTAGCAGCACGTGCAGGCGTTCGCCCAGGATCGGATCAGCCACCCCGGTCGCCAGCGCCGCTGCTACGCCTTGGCAGTGCGCGAAGCACTGCTCGATCTCCAGCGGCGAGATCTTGGCCCCGGCGCGATTGATGATCTCTTTGGCACGCCCCACCAGTTCGACGATGCCGCCGTCTCGCACGCGCGCCAGATCGCCGGTGCGAAAGTAACCGTCGTCGAACGCGGCGGCGGTCAGATCAGGGGCGTCGAGATAGCCGTTCATGATGAACGGCGTCTTGATCTGCAGTTCACCGGGCTCGCCTTCGCGCTGCGCACCGCCAATCCGGAACGTCACCTGCGGTGCCGGTCGGCCTATGCAACCACCGTGTTGGGCCCGCTCCTGCGGCTGCAGCACGAAATCCGACGTGGCGGTTTCGGTGAGGCCGTAGATGTCGATCAGCGCGGCACGCGGAAAACGGCGCTCTATGTCCGCACCCTGCGCAGCGGGCAGAAACTCCCCGCCGATCATGATGTGCCGCAGCGGACCGTCGGCGGCAAGGCGCTTCAGGCGATCGCGGTGATCAGCGTCGTCGAGCTTAGGTATCAGCGCGCGCATCATCGTCGGCACCACCGCCACGCGATCGATGCGTTCGGCGATCAGATCGGTCAGAAACGTTTCCGAGCGGAACCGTTCGCGCATCACCAGCGTGCCGGCCTTGGCCAGCGTCAACAGACTCACCCAGACGCCGAAGCTGAAAGTGATATTGAGTACCAGCAGCGTGCGCTCGCCCGCACCGAATCCCAGATAGCTGTCGTTGGCGGCGAGCTTGCCGGCGATCGCGCGATGCGAAAGTACCGCCCCCTTCGGCTTGCCGGTCGATCCGGAGGTGAACACGATCAGCGCGGCATCCGCGAGGATCGGTCGCGCCGCTGGGGCCGACCGAGGCGCAACCTGAATCGCGCCGCCACGCACGAAGTCGCCGTGACGCGGCGCGTCGCTCATTGCATCAACCAGCAAGCGGGCACCGGTCGCGTCGACGTATCCGGCGAGCGCAGCAGGTGGCGTCGAGCGATGCACCGGAACCGCGACGCCCCCGGCGCGCCACACGCCTAGAAACGCGGCGATGTCGCCCGGCTGGTTCGACACCATCACCAGCACCGGCTCGTTCGCTTCGATGCGTTCCTTACCCAACGCTGCCGCAATCTCACCGGCACGCGCGGCGAACGCGGCGTAGGTCAACGTATCCGCTTCACCTGCGAGCGCGACCCGGTCAGGCGCTTGCCGGCATGCTGCATCGAGCAGTTCGACCAGTGCGGCCATGGCGCTGAGCGTTGCGGCGAACAGCTACGTCGCGGTGCGACCGGCAAAGCGCGCGTCGCGCCAGGCGATCGCCGCCCGCAAGCCGTCGCGCCGCGCGATCTCCATGAACTGGCGTTTGTCGGGCGAGCCGTGCGACTCGATGTGCAGATCGATTTCGAGCGCGGTCTGCAGCGCTTCACGCATGCCGGCGATCTCGAAGGTGCGGTTTATCGCTTTCTTGGTTTCGCGCATCAGCACCGGATCGACCGCCGCGATGTGCCGCGCCATCGCCATGGCCGCGTTCAGATGCTCGCCATTGGGCACGACACGATTGATGAGCCCGAGCCGCAATGCTTCGGCCGCGCTCACGTTGTCGATGCCGTTGAAGATGATCTCCTTGGCCTGTTTCGGACCGGTCATCCACGGCAGGATCATCGTGACGATGCCGGCGCCGAACTTGAGTTCCGGCTCGCCGAACAATGCGTTCTCGGCGGCGATGGTGATGTCGCAGGCGAGCGCCAGTTCGCATGCACCCGCGAGGCAGTGGCCTTGCACCGCGGCGATCGTGGGCTTGGACAGCGACCAGAATCGCATCGTCGCGTTGAAGTCGTCGTCGAGCACCTTGCGCCATTGCTCGGCACCGGACGGCCGCGCTTCCATCTGCTCTTTGAGATCGAACCCGGATGAGAACGCCGTGCCCGCGCCAGTGACGATGAGCACCCGCAGCTCGGCGTCGGCCTCGACCGCGTCGCACACCTGATTGATCTCCTGCAGCATCACACGATTCATCGCGTTGAGCCGCTCGGGCCGATTGAGCGTAAGCGTGCCGACGCGGTCAGCGCGTTCGAATCGGACGGTGGTGAGGTCCATGTACTGCCCCCTTCACTGCGAAGCCAGCACGCCGGCCAGCAGGTTGCCACCGAAGTCCGCCGCACCGCGTGCTTCCATGTAGGGCGCGCTGCGCAGGTACTCCTTCACCGCTCGCAACGCAGTAGGCAGGCGTGAGGCGATCGTGGCGGTGAGCTTGCCCAACGCCTGCTCCAGCTCGGCGTGCGGCACCACCAAACTCACCAGCCCGGTCTCGGCGGCGCGTCGAGCATCGATCTCGTCCTGACTCAGCACCAGATAGGCCGTCATCTTCGGGGCGACGCGACGCAGGTGCGCGGAGATCGCCAGCGTCGGCGGCAGATTGGTGTGCATCTCCGGCAGCGAGAAGCGCGCGCGGTCGGAGGCGATCACCACGTCGCAGGCGGAGGCGATCGCACAGCCGAAACCGAGCGCCGGCCCCTGCACCAGCGCAATCACCGGCACCGGCGATTCGTAGATCGCGCGATACGCGCCGAGGATCGGATCGATCACCTGCGCACGCAGCTGTAGCGCCGTGGGGCGAGCGGCGGACTTCGGACCGGCATCGCGCCCGCGGCAGAAATCTTCGCCGTTGGCCGCCAGCACGATCGCCCGCGCATCTTCGCGTTGACCGGCCTTGCCGACCGCGGCGGCAAGCTCGCGCAGATCGTCGATGGCGAGTACGTTGCCGCGCTCGGGGCGATTGAATGTGATGCGGGTGATACCGCTTTGTTCGTTGACCAGCAGATTCATCGGGCGCTCCACTAATCCTTCGCGTCATTGATCGCTGCGCGATCACCGCGCAACAACCGGGCGATCACCGTGCGATCGCCGCGCGCGAGGTCATGCAGACGGACTGCCCGCGAATTTACCCGCTACGGTCCTTGAGCGCTCGGCGTAGCCACGCCGCCGACGTCTCATCGGCGCGACCGGCACAGCGGATGAGGTACGGCTCGCCCGACATCGAACTTTTCGAGGCCACGTGTTCGATGAACTGTTCGGTGGAGAGACTGCGCCGCGCCGCATTGAGTTTCTTGCGCAGATGGGCAGCCGCCTCGGTGGCCGGATAGGCCGAGCCGTTGCGCACGAACTGGCAACCCGATTGCTCGATGCGCCCGATCAGGAAGTCGATTTCGCCCGGCGCGGCGCTTTGCCCGAATGTCGGAAACGCAATCGCCGTACCGATGAGCGCGAGCACGACGCCCGCGCGCCGCACCATCGTCACCGTTGGCCGTTCTGGGCCGCGACGATGACCCACGCCGACGGACAATGGGTCACATGCGGATAGTAGGCGCCGAAGTCGGGGCAGTAGTACGCGTAGACCGATCCGTCGGTGCCAACCGGGCCGGAGCCGAATGTGGGACTCACCGGCAGGCCGACCGTGGGCGCAATGAGGATCGGGCCATTGAATTGCCGATCGCCGCCGTTGCGTGGCGGCCGCTGCTGCGGTGGCGGCGTATTGATCGGCGCGGAGGGGTAAGCCCCGATCGGTGGGTTGTACGTGGGCACGTTGACCGGACCCGAGGGCGTCGGCGCCGGCCGGGCCTGTTGCTGATTAGGGCGTTTCGGGTCGTGCTGCTGCGCGATGGCGCCGACCCATCCGCAGCCGACCACGGCGAGGACCAACGCGCCCGCTGTTCGGCGCAGACCTTGATTGCGATTGAGGGTTCGCACTGGATCCTCCTGGCTCGTCTCGTACACGGATCGTCGTGTATCGCGGCGCCCTTGCCGCCATACGGCAACGACCGTGCCACTAGTGTGCCCGACAGCGGCTCACCCGCACCTCTGGACCGCGATGCGCGGTGCACCGGCCGCCGCGAACGGCCTGGTCGGTGTATCGAACCTCATGTCGGGCGCAGGGAAACCGCCGGCCGGCGTGCATCGTGCGGGCTACCCGGAACCGCTCGACACGAAGGCCAATAACGCGGCGCAGCGCCGAAGGTTACACCTCGAGCGCG
>CADEDU010000001.1:15517-36024 GCA_902826155.1 uncultured beta proteobacterium | reverse complement strand
CTCGACACGAAGGCCAATAACGCGGCGCAGCGCCGAAGGTTACACCTCGAGCGCGGCGCGGGCTTTGCGCCCGATTTCAGCCTGGTGCGTGCAGGGGAGTTTCGCCCGGGATCAGCCGTGCTTGCGGATGAAGCCGTGAATGCGCGGATAGATCACTTCGCGCCAGCGCCGGCCGCTGAAGATGCCGTAGTGCCCCACGCCGGGCACCATGAAGTGCTCGCGTCGGGCGCGCGGGATGCCGGTGCAAAGACCGTGCGCCGCCTCGGTCTGCCCGCTGCCGGAAATGTCGTCGAGTTCGCCCTCGATGGTGAGGAGCGCAGTCTTGTTGATGCGCTGCGGCTGCACCAGTTCACCGCGCACCCGCCAGTTGCCGTTGGGCAGCGCGTGCTCCTGGAACACCGTTTTGATGGTGTCGAGGTAGTACTCGGCAGCCATATCGAGCACCGCGTTGTATTCGTCGTAGAAGCGGCGGTGCTGATCGGCGCTCTCGCCGTCGCCCTTGAGCAGGTGGTCGTAGTAGTCCCAATGGGCCTGCGCGTGCCGTTCCGGATTCATCGCGACGAAGCCCACGTGCTGCAGGAAGCCCGGATACACCCGGCGCATGAAGCCCGGATACTGCATCGGCACGCGATGAATGACGTTGTGCTCGAACCAGTTGAGCGACTTCTGCGTCGCGAGGTTGTTGACGGCCGTGGGGCTGTTGCGCGGATCGATCGGCCCGCCCATCATCGTCATGGTGCGCGGCGCGGGTGTCTCGCCGCGTGCTGCCATCAGCGATACCGCAGCCAGCACCGGGACCGTCGGCTGGCACACCGAAATCACGTGGACGTCTTCGCCGAGCGTGCGGATGAACTCGCACACGTACTCGACGTAGTCGTCGAGGTGGAATGGCCCATCGGCCAGCGGCACCATCCTCGCGTTCACCCAGTCGGTGATGTACACGCGGTGCGCAGGCAGCAGTGCCCGGACCGTGTCACGCAACAGCGTAGCGAAGTGACCCGATAGCGGCGCAACCAGCAGCACTTTCGGATCCTTGGCGTCGCGCTCGGCACTCAACGCGCGGCGAAAATGCGTCAGCGTGCAGAACGGGCGTTGCAGCACGACCTCCTCGGTCACGCCGACCGGGGCTTGATCGACCGCGGTGAGATCGAGGCCGAATGCGGGTTTGTCGTAGCGCTTGGTCAGTCGCACGAACAGATCCGACCCCGCCGCGACGGTGCGCGCCATCGGCGCGTATGAAAACGGGCTGAGCGGATCGCTGAACAGCTGCGTGCTCAGCCGGGCGGCCGCTCCCCACGGAGCCAGCATCGTCTGACTGAGTTCGTGCAACGCGTAGAGCATTCGGCTTCCTTCGCGCCCGACGGGGCGGGGCGTTTATAGCAAACTCTACGCTGCGTCGCAGCAATTTCCGTGCGACAGGTGTGCCGATGCATCGTTACCGGTGCAATTTCGGACGTTTGGTAACGCGCAGGGCTCAGGCGGCCTTCTTGCTCTTGGCGATCTCTTCGTCGCGCAGCGCGCGCCGCAGGATCTTGCCGACGTTGGTCTTGGGCAACTCGGTGCGGAACTCGATGTACCGCGGGCGTTTGTAGCCGGTGAGATGCTGCTCGCAGTAATCCTTCACGTCCTTCTCGGTGAGCGCCGCATCCTTCTTCACCACGAACAGCTTCACGACTTCGCCCGAATGCGTGTCGGGCACACCGACCACCGCGCACTCGAGCACGCCGGGATGGCCGGCGACCACGCCCTCGATCTCGTTCGGATACACGTTGAAGCCCGACACCAGGACCATGTCCTTCTTGCGATCGACGATGCGGATGTAGCCGTGCTCGTCCATCACGCCGACATCGCCGGTGGCGAAGTAGCCGTCGCGCGTCATCACCTTCGCCGTCTCGTCGGGACGGTTCCAATAACCCTTCATCACCTGCGGGCCCTTGATGCAGATCTCGCCGGGGTCACCCAGCTTGACGTCGTTGCCCTGATCGTCGCGCAGCACGACGTCGGTCGACGAGATCGGCAGACCGATGGTGCCGTTGTATTCGGTCAGGTCGAGCGGGTTGATCGTTGCCGCGGGTGAAGTCTCCGACAGGCCGTACGCCTCGACCAGCGTCGTGCCGGTCACCTGCTTCCAGCGGTCGGCCACCGGCTTTTGCACCGCCATGCCGCCGCCGAGCGACACCTTGAGCGATGAGAAGTCGAGCTTGGCGAATTCGGTGTTGTTGAGTAGCGCGTTGAACAGCGTGTTCACGCCAGTGAACATGGTGAACTTGTGCTTGGTCAGTTCCTTCACCAACGCCGGGATGTCGCGCGGATTGGTGATGAGCACGTTGCAACCGCCAAGCTTCAACATGATCAGGCAGTTCGCCGTGAGCGAGAAGATGTGATAGAGCGGCAGCGGCGTGATGATGGTGTGCTGCGTATCACCGAGGAACGGATGCAGCCACGCGCTGGCCTGCTCGAGATTGGCCAGGATGTTCCGGTGCAGCAGCATGGCGCCCTTGGAGACGCCGGTCGTGCCGCCCGTGTACTGCAGGAACGCGAGATCGTCCTGCGACACCGCGACCGGTTTGAGCTGATGGCGCTCGCCTTCGCTCAACATGTCGTTGAAGCGGATGCTGCCCGGCAGGCTGTAGGCCGGCACCATCTTCTTCACACTGCGCAGCACGAAGTTGACGATATAGCCCTTGAGCCCGAGCAGATCGCCGACCGAGGCGACGATCACGTGCTTCACCGGCGTGGCCTTCAACACTTCCTGCAAGGTGTTGGCCATGTTCTCCAGCACGACGATGGCCTCGGCACCTGAATCCTTGAGCTGATGTTCCAGCTCGCGCGGCGTATAGAGCGGATTGCAGTTCACCACGACGCATCCGGCGCGCAGGGTGCCGAACACCGCCACCGGATACTGCAGCACGTTGGGCATCATGATCGCCACGCGCGCGCCCTTGCCCAGACCACGCGATTGCAGCCAGGCGCCGAACAGGCGCGAGAGCCGATCGAGCTCGCTGAACGAGATGAACTTGCCCAGATTCGTATAGGCGGGGCGATCGCGATACTTCGTGGCGCTCGCTTCGAATAACGCCCCGACCGACGCATACTGGTCCCAGCGCACTTCGGGCGGAACCCCCTTTGGATAGCTCTTCAGCCAGATTTTTTCCATGTTCGATTCCGCTTCCTGTCTCCGGTGGAACGGCGGGCTGTTTGGCGGAGAGCAACGCTGCCGCCGGTGGCTTTCAATCCAATGACCACACACGGACGGCGCAGCGCGGCTGCTCTGCGACCATATTCCCGCACGCTCCGCCCCTTGGCAAGAGCGGCAACGCCGCAGCGCCGTAGGCGAACTACGACACCGCGGCGGCGCGCCGGACCGATTCGATCATTGAACTGGTGAGCAGGAACTCGCGTGCGGCCTTGGGGTCGGCTGCGGTGCGACGGAGTTCGTCGAAATTCTCTTGCCGCACCGCGGGGTCGCGCGCTTCCAGACGCTTCTTGTTCTGGATCGATACCGCCTGCACCTGCTCGATGTTCGCCGTGCGGCGCTGGCGCGTGTAGCGGTCGAGCTCGGATGCATCGACCTCGCCGCGACACACCCGGGCGAGTTTCTCGCCGAGGTTGACCGCGTCGTGGATGCCGCCGTTCAGACCGAACGCGCCCAGCGGATTGTTCAGATGCGCGGCGTCGCCCGCCAGGATCAGGCGGCCGGCACGATAGTCCGACGCCACGCGCTGATGCACCTTGTAGATCGACCTGTACTTGAGCGCGTACGGCTCGCTGCGAGCGAGAAAGCCCTGCATGCGCCACTGGCAACGCTCCAGGCTGAGCGCGGTTTCATCGGACTCGTCGGGCTGCACCGGAAAGACGATGCGCCACAGCCCGGGCGGACCGGCATCGGGCATCTTGAAGATCGCCGACCATTCGTCCGGATCGGCGATATAGGCATTGAACGCATAGCCATGCGGCTCGAAATCGTGCGTGGTGCTGCAGACCACGAACCGCTCGGGCCAGGTGAATCCTTCGAATTCCACGCCGGACGCGCGCCGGATCGTGCTGCGTCCGCCGTCGGCGCCCACGACCCACGGCGCGCTGAGGCGCTCGTCGCCCTGTTTCGTACGCACGACGACGTAGGCGGCATCTGCATCCTGGCCCGCATTGATCGCCTCGTGGCCGAATCGGATCTCGGCGTTGGCACATTCGCGCAGCTTGTCGTAGATGATCGGCGTGAGCCGATGCTGTTCGAGGTGGAAACGGTAGGGATACGGCGTGATATCGGCGAGCGTCGACAGATCCCACTCGACGATCACGCCCTCGCGCTTGTCGCGGATCTGCCAGCGCGGCACCCTGATGCCGATGCGATGCATGGCTTCGGTGATGCCGTACGGGGCCATCAACTCCATCGACGGCGGGTGATAGGTGCCGGCGCGCAGGTCGTGGGTAAGCCCCGGCTCGGCTTCCAGCACGAGCACCGGGACTTCCTGTTTGGCAAGAACGAGTGCGGTCAGCAATCCGACGGGGCCGGCGCCGACAATGATGACGCGATCAGGGGTGTGGGACATGTCCGGATTCTAACTACCCGATGCGTCGGGCCGCGAGGATTGCTCAACGTCGGCCCGGTTCGGCGAACCGCAGCAACAGCGCTGCGATCAACGGCGCGAGCCCCAGGCAGATGAACGCAAGCTGCCAGCCGAGCGCCGCACTCGCACCGCCGCCCAGATCGATGGCCGCTCCCAGCACCAGCGGCGCAATGAAGCCGCCGCCGAAGCCGAGCGTCGAGTAGAGCGCCATGGCCGTACCGCGCGACGCGGGATCGGTGCTGGCGACCAGGCCGGATGTGAGCGCCGCCGAATCGCCCATCACCAGCACCATGTGCAGCAGGCACAATGTCGCGAGCAACGTCATGCTCGCGCCGAACGCCCAGCCGATGCCGCAGGACAGCAGCGCGGAGGCGAGCATGGCGATGCGAATCCACCGGGCACGGCCCAGGCGCAACGCGACCTCGTTGCCGGCAATGCTGGCAAAGGCCGCGATGAAATTGGCACCGGCATGGATGTCGGCGGGCGACAGGCTCCAGTCCGTGTTGCCGCGCGATGCATCGAGAAACGCGACGAACCATGAGCGCGAGCCGAAAAGTTCGAAGCAGTGGACCGTGTAGCCGAACGTGAACGCCATCGCCAGCCGATTGCGCAACGCCGGACGGAAATCGAGGAAGCGTGGAGCCTGCCCACTCGCGCGCGGCATCGGGCGCAGCCGTCCGAGCACGATCGCCGCGGCGATCAGCGGTCCGATCGCGGTGACGATGAACACGACGCGCCAGCCGAACAGTTCACCCAGCTTGCCGGCCAGGAACACCGAGAACGCAAGGCCGAGGCCGAACGTCGCGGTGTAGAACGAGATCGCGCGGCTTTGCGTCGCGCCGCGCAACCGATCGGACAGGGCCTTGAGTCCGGGCATATAAGTGCCGGCAATGCCCACCCCGAGCAATATCTGGAACAGGCCGGCTGCGACCGCGCCGTTGGCGAGCAGCCCCATGCCGAGCGAACCGACCGTTGCCGCGCCCGCCGCCACGGCATAGATGTGCCGCGCGTCGAGTCGATCGGTGAGGCTGGTGAGCACCGGTACGGCGACCATGTAGCCGGCGAAGAACAGGCCGCTCACCAGCCCGGCTTCGGTGTTGGTCATGCCCCACGCGTCGCGCAACTGCGGCAACAGCGTCGGATACGCCGAGAAGCTCCACATGCTGGCGAAGTGCGCCAGGCACATCGCCGTGACCAGCCTGCCGTCGCCGGACGGTTGGTTCACCGGCGCGGCTACAGCTGACGCGGGATCGTGCCCCGCGCGCGAATCGACACCACCCTGCCCTCGGCATAGCGCAATTCGAGACTCGCGGCGCTGGCGTAACGCACGGTCTCCTCGCGGCCGAGTTGGGTGCGCACCTTGCGCGCCTGCACGCCATCGAACGCGTACCGCACCCAGTCGTCACGTCGTGACGACGGCGCGCCGAGTCGACGCACCACTTCGCGTTCGGGCAGACCCAGCCACAGCCATCGATCGAAGCTCGCCGGCTGCATGTGCGTCGGCAATCGCTCGCAGCCGAGCGGGATCTTCTCGCCGCGTACCTGGCGCACCGCGACGATCTCGTCGACACGCGCGGGCTCGCGTGACCCGCGCGCGACGAACCACAGCGTGGTGTCGGTCTGTGTACCGAGAACCAGATAGCAGGTCCAACGTTCGCGCTCCTCACCCTCGCCGCGCGTCTCTACTTTCGTCTCGGTGGCGAACTTCGCCGTCGCCGCCAGATCGCCACTGGCCAGATCGACCTGTTGCGCGCTCAGGAACAGCCTGGTCACCGGCCAGCCGCGTGCAGTGGCCTTGCCGGTGAACTCGATCGGCTCGGGCGGCGGTGCTAGTTCGCGCGCCAGCGCTGCCTGATCAAGGGCACCGAGCGCACACAGAAGCGCCCCTCCCAGGACGGCGTGCCGCACGACTCGCATGGAGCGACGCGTCCGCTCAAATGTGCTTGAACGCGGGCTTGCGCTTCTCGACGAACGCGCCCATGCCCTCTTTCTGGTCGGCGGTGGCAAACAGCGCGTGAAACATGCGCCGCTCGAACAGCACGCCTTCGGACAACCCGGATTCGTAGGCGCGATTGATGCATTCCTTGGCCATCATCACCGAAGGCAGCGAGAACTCGCAGATCGCGATCGCAGCGCCCATCGCCTCGTCGAGCAGCTTGTCGGCGCTCACCACCCGCGAGACCAGCCCCGCGCGTTCGGCTTCGGCGGCGTCCATCATCCGTGCAGTGAGCACCAGATCCATCGCCTTGGCCTTGCCCACCGCGCGCGGCAGTCGCTGCGTGCCGCCGGCGCCCGGGATGATGCCCAGCTTGATTTCCGGTTGACCGAATCGGGCGGTGTCGGCCGCGATGATGATGTCGCAGGTCATCGCCAGTTCACAGCCGCCGCCCAGCGCGTAGCCGGCGACCGCAGCGATGATCGGCTTGCGGATCGCTCGCACCCGCTCCCAGTTGCGGGTGATGTACTCGGTCTTGTACACGTCCATGAACGACCAGTCCTTCATCGCGCCGATGTCGGCACCGGCGGCGAACGCCTTCTCGTTGCCGGTAAGCACGATCGCACCGACGTCGGCGTCGCTGTCGAATTTGCCCAACGCATCGACCAGCTCGTTCATCACCGTGTCGTTGAGCGCGTTCAACTGCTTGGGTCGGTTGAGCCGGATGAGGCCGACACGCCCCTGTTTTTCAACCAGAATCGTCTCGTAGGTCATGGTTATCTCCGCGTGCTTGCTCGATGCGTTGAAGGGATGAGGTGGCGACGCCCGGCAGAGCTATCGGTTTTGCGCCTTCTTGAACTCGGACAGCGGCACGACCGGACCGAGGTCGAAGCGCTTGCGATCGGGCTCCACCGCAGTAAGCGCTTCGGTCTCGCGCATCGTGTTGAGCGAGCGCACCGCCAGTTGCTGATACAGCCGCGTCGCCTCGCGCTTCCAGGCCATCTCGGGCTCCGACAGCGACTTCACGATCTTCGCCGGCGCGCCGGCCACCATGACCCGCGGCGGAATCACCGCCTCGGCGCGCACGAACGCCAGCGCGGCGACGATCGCGTACTCCCCCACCACGGCGTTGTCGTTGACGACGGCGTTCATGCCGATCAAGGCACCGCGACCGATGGTGCAGCCGTGGATCACCGCGCCGTGGCCGATGTGACCGTCCTCTTCGACGACGGTGTCCTTGCCGGGAAAACCGTGAACGATGCAGCTGTCCTGGATGTTGGCGCCACGGCCGATGATGAGCCGGCCGAAATCACCGCGCAGGCTGGCGCACGGTCCGATGTAGACGCCTGCGCCGACGATCACATCACCGATCAGCACGGCGGTTGGGTGTACGAATGCGCTCGGATCGACGACCGGCGTAATGCCGTCCAGCGAGTAGACTTTGGGCATGAATGCGATGAGGTTGGGTGGATTGAGCCCGCGGCGCGCGCGGTCTCACGTCGGGGCCCATTCTATCGCCGCATCTCCTCGCGCGAACCGCTCGATCCACCTGATGCCGTGCCGATCGACTTGCAGCGGATGAGCATGTGGACAAGGATCACCGGGGCCGCTGCGTTCGAACGCTTCGGGCGTCCGGGTCTGCTTGGCCGCATTGCGCTGGGCATCACCATCTGCCTACTGACAACCATGAGTCACGCACTCGAACTGCAGGGACACCGCGGCGCTCGCGGGCTGCATCCGGAGAACTCGCTTCGCGGTTTCGTCCATGCGCTGGCGATCGGCGTGCACACGCTCGAGCTGGACACCGCGATCACCCGCGACGGTGTACTGGTGATCGCCCATGATCCGCGGCTCAACGCGGAGATCACGCGCGACGAGTACGGCAAGTGGATCAAGCCGCCGCTGCGGCCGATCTCGACCATCACCTTTGCCGATCTGCAGCGCTACGACGTCGGTCGCATCGATCCCGCATCGGAGTATGCGCGGCGGTTTCCGCACCAGCGCGGTCGCGACGGCGTGCGTATCCCGCGGCTCGATGCGCTGCTGCAGATGCTGCAGGCGCCAGCCGCGGCAAGCGTGCGCGTCAACATCGAAACGAAGATATTTCCCGATGAACCGGCGCTGACGGTCGACGCACACACGTTCGCCCGCTCGCTGATCGGCGCATTGCGCAACGCGGGCATGCAGTCTCGCGCGACGATCCAGTCGTTCGACTGGCGCACGCTCGCGGTCGTGCAACGCGAGGCGCCCGAGATCGCGACCGTCTACCTCACCGCGCAACAGCCATGGCTGGACAACATCGGCGCGCACACCGGCGCGGACTCCATCTGGACGGCGGACACACAATTGCGCATCGCTGGATCGGTGCCGCGCATGGTCAAGGCGGCGGGCGGCACGATCTGGTCACCGTTTCACGGCGATCTGAATGCGGCGCTGGTGAACGAGGCGCACGCCCTGGGCCTGCGGGTCATCGCCTGGACTGGCAACACGCGCGCCGAGATCGAACGGCTCATCGACTGGCGAGTCGACGGGATCATCTCGGACTATCCGGACCTGCTGCGCACGATCGCCGCTGAGCGCGGCTATCCCCTGCCAGCACCGATCACGCTGCAATTGCCTTAGCCGGGGCCGTTGCCGTAGTTGGAGCAGGCGCTACGGCGCCGCGGGTCAGACTCAGACCGCCGCGGCCTGCCTGGCGAGTTTCTCGCGCAACGCACGGACGATGTCGCTGGCGATGGCTTCTTCGGCTGTGAGCTGGTCGATGTACTCGCGCGCCTCATTCAGGCGCTGATCGCGCGCCAGATGTTCGATCTTCAGGCAGACCGCCGACAGCGCCGAGGCACCCACCGTCGCGCTGGTCGACTTCAGCGTGTGCGCGACTCGACGCATCACGACCGCTTCGCCCGCTTCAGCGGCTTTGCGGACATCGGCGACCTGGCGTGGCGCTTCACCCAGATACAGATCGACGATCTCCAACACGGTATCGGCGCCCAGGTCGTTGGCAAGCGACGTCAGTGCGGCGTCGATATCAGCCATCGCCTGCCCGTTCGCAGGGCCCGCGCCACCTGCCACTCGCACTCCTTCGGCGGAGCAAACCGGCCACTGGTGATGCTTACCGATCAACATTTCTCGACTCCAGGTACGGCGAACGCACGCTCGCAGGTCCGCATGAATTGGATGGCAACCTGGGACCTAATCCTCGAACGACCCGAAGCGGGCAGGTTGCAAGCAGCGTGCCCGGAAGCGAATGCATTGTTTCGGAGCCCCCTTCGCAATGCATTCGAGCCCGAGTCGTCTGCTCTGCAAGCGTTATCGGCGTGAATGTACTGGATTAACAGGTTGGCGCCGGATTCGATCACCAACAACTGTGCGAGGTTGCTCGCGCATCATCCACCCGACTGCTGGCCTCGCGCAATCTTTCACGGCCGGATCCCCGCGACGGCAAGTCGGGTCATCGCGAACCTGCCGCTGACGCAGCGTGCGGGAGCCCCTGCGCGCTACGGTAGAATTTGCCGCCGCTGCGCGTCAGCGCCCTCCAGTCCGATCACCGAGCGACCGCGCCATGTCGAGCAGGCCTTCGAGTCCCGCCTCCAGCAAGAAACCAGCAACCGCATCGAATGCCCCCGCAGCGAACTTCGTGCGCGGCATCGTCGAGGCCGATCTTGCCGCAGGTGCTTACGCGTCGCGACGCTGGCGTGGCAAGCCTGGCGACGGCCGCGAGCAGCGCGCGGCTGGCACCGACCCGGCGCGCATCCGCACACGCTTTCCGCCCGAGCCGAACGGCTATCTGCACATCGGTCATGCCAAGTCGATCCTGCTGAATTTCGGCCTTGCGCGCGAATTCGAGGGTGTGTGCCACCTGCGCTTCGACGACACCAATCCGACCAAGGAGGAACAGGAGTACGTCGAGGCGATCCGCGCAAGCGTCGAATGGCTGGGCGGCAACTGGGGCGAGCATCTGTATTTCGCCTCGGACTATTTCGAGTACCTCTATCGCTTCGCCGAGCGCTTCGTCGAGCACGGGCTGGCGTATGTGGACAGCCTGCCGGCCGAGCAGATGCGCCAGTACCGCGGCACGCTCACCGAGCCGGGCAAGGACAGCCCCTTCCGCAATCGCCCGGTTGCCGAAAGCCTCGATCTTTTTCGGCGCATGCGCGCAGGCGAATTCGCCGACGGCCAGCACGTGCTGCGGCTCAAGATCGACATGCGCTCGCCCAACATCAACATGCGCGATCCGGTCATCTACCGCATTCGACACGCGCATCACCATCGCACCGGCGATGCGTGGTGCATCTATCCGCTGTACGACTACACCCACTGCATCTCGGACGCGCTGGAGAACATCACCCATTCGGTGTGCACGCTGGAATTCGAGGATCACCGCCCGCTCTACGACTGGGTGCTGGAGCACCTGGTGGAGTTCGGCGAGCTGGACAAGCCGCTGCCGCACCAGTACGAGTTCGCGCGCCTCAACCTGTCGTACGTCGTGCTTTCCAAGCGCAAGCTCATTCAATTGGTCGAAGACAAACACGTGGACGGCTGGGACGACCCGCGCATGCCCACGCTGGTCGGCGCGCGCCGGCGCGGCTACACACCGGAAGGGTTCCGGCTGTTCGCCGAGCGCATCGGCGTGTCGAAGTCCGACTCGTGGATCGACTACGGCGTGCTCGAGGAGGCGATGCGCGACGATCTCAACGCGCGCGCTGAACGCCGCGTGGCGGTGATGCGGCCGCTCAAGCTCATCATCGACAACTATCCGAGCGGACAGACCGAAGCGTGCCACGCGCCGAACCATCCGCAGAAACCCGAACTTGGCAAGCGCACGATGGAGTTCTCGCGCGAACTGTGGATCGAAGCCGACGACTTCATGGAGCAGCCGACCAAGGGCTACTTCCGACTGTCTCCGGGTGCCGAAGTGCGGCTGCGCTATGCCTACGTGGTGCGCTGCACGGGCGTCGAGCGCGATGCCTCAGGGGCGATCGTGGCAGTGCACTGCGAATACGACCCGACCACCAGATCGGGTACACCGGGCGCGGAGCGGAAGGTCAAAGGCAACATCCATTGGCTGAGCGCGCACGAAGCAGTGCCCGCGCAGATCCGTGTGTTCGATCGACTGTTCCGCGCGCCCTTCCCTGGTTCCCGTCGCGGGCGCGAAGAGATGCCGGTGCCGGTGGTCAGCGCGGACGCCGAAGGCGAAAGTGAAGCGACGGTCGAGGAATACAACTGGCTCGATGACCTCAATCCCGATTCGAAGCAGGTGGTCCATGCGTTCGTCGAACCGCAACTGCGCCAGTGCCAGCCCGAAGAGCGCTTCCAGTTCGAACGGCTCGGTTACTTCGTCGCCGACAGCCGCGACTGCACGCCTGAGCAGTTGGTATTCAATCGCACTGTGGGGCTGCGCGATACCTGGGGTCAGGGTGGCAAAGGCGGTGGCGAGTGATCATGCAAAGCGCGCGACAAGGTATCGCGGGTAGCGCACGGTGACTGCGACGGCGATCGATACGTTGCGCATCGGCGTCATCGGCGCCGGCCGGCTCGGCACGGCGCTGGCGTGGGCGTTGGCGCGGCGGGGGCTGCGCGTGGTCGCCACCTACAGCCGCACTGCCGACAGGGCCGCGCGGCTGGCTCAAGCGATCGACCAATGTCGAGTGTCGCCATCGCCGCAACAGCTGGTCGATGACTGCGATCTGGTGCTGGTCGCGACGCCCGATGCGGCCATCGAACCGGTCGTGCAGGCACTGCGATGGCGGGCACGGATGGGTGTTGCACACTGCAGCGCCGCTACCGAAATCGCGGTGCTCGCCAAGGCGCAAGGCGACGGTGCGTGGATCGGCGGCTTTCATCCGCTGCAAACCTTCGGCGACCCCGATACGGCGGTGCGATCGTTGCCAGGCTGCACCATCACGATCGAAGCGGCGCCGCCCTTCGACGCGGTGCTCCAAGCGTTGGCGACACGACTCGAATGTCGCGTGAATCGCCTGCCACCTGGCGCACGCGGCTTGTACCACGCAGTGGGCGGCTACGCTTCGCAGTTCATCAACGTGCTGCTGCGCGAAGCGTCGTTGGCCTGGCAGTCGTGGGGCGCCACCGAAGAAGACGCGGTGCGTGCACTGCTGCCGCTGGTGCGCGGCACCGTCGCCGCGATCGAGCGTTCCGGCGTGGCGCACGGCATGCCTGGTCCGGTATCGCGCGGCGATGTCGGCACCGTCGCCAAACATGTCGCAGCGCTGCAGGCGTTCGACGCCCGTGCGCTCGAGTTTTATCGTGAACTGTGCCGCCGTAGCGTCCCGCTGGCACTGGAGCGCGGCGGCATCGCCGAAGCCACCGCGCTGCGCATCGTCGAAGTGCTACAGCGGAAATAGTTGCGCACGCGAAGGCGACAAATGTCGCGCTGACCCAGGCCTTTCAGTCGATCGCACCGTGGCCGGCGTGGGTAATCCGTCGGGTCGACTGGTCCGGCGGCGCGCGAACCTCTAACCTGCGGCTATATCGGTCTTATCGCGCTCGAACGGCCGCTGCCGCAGATTGTCTGGCCTTCCGTCAGCTAGTTTGCACATGGTGCAACGGTCTGTAGCAATCTGGGGCAAACATTCCTCGCCACGCGCCCGCGTGCCAACCAACATCGCTCCCTGAAGGCGTCCGCCGGCGTTGGTCGACCAAGCCGCAGCCAACGCCGTCCCATCACCCTCCCCTCGTTACCGCAATCGCCACCATGGGCGCGACCTATCGAGTCATCATCGCCGGTGTCCTGCCTGGATTCGATCCGGACACGGCGCTCGCAGTGGTGGCGCGCCTGCTGCGTGCCGATCCGGAACTATTACGCGAGAAGTTCGCCGGTTCGTTCGTGGTACGCACCGTCGCCGATCCCGGGTCGGCCGCACGCCTGCAACGCGTGCTGCGCATGGCCGGCTGTCAGTGCGAAGTCGAGCGCGTCGGATCCGGAAGTCGATCGCTGATCGCACGGCTCGACACGCTGCGTATTCCGATGCTCGCAATGGCGCAATCGGCGCTGGTGACGCTGGCCGATATCGAACGGCGGTCGGTGCACTGGTTGCTTGCGAGCGCATCGTTCATCCGGTCACGCGTGTTCGGCAGGCGCGCGACCAACAGAACGGCCGCGCCGATCGAACGATCACTCGCCGAACTGCGCGCCCGACGAACGATGCTGCACGCGGCGGCGATGGTGGCCCTGGCTGCGGCAGTGACGCTGTTGTCCGATCCGATGCCCGGCCATACCGCGCTCAGCCCTGCGCGTCCGCCGAGCACCGCCTTCGATCCGCCCGCGGGCCTTGAGCCGGCCGCGCCGGCCGCGCCGGAGTTCTTCATCCGGACCGAGAATGAATCCGTTGGCGGTGCGGTTCCGCCGCTGCCCGGCGTGTCTGGTCCGCGCACGACGCGCACGGCGCTCGGCGTGGTCAGCGTGGCACCCGACGAAACCGGCATCACGCCGTACTGGCAGTTGCGCTGGAACAGCGTGACCTTGCGCGATCTGCGGGCCGAAACTCCACCTGCGCTGATCCCGCAGCATCAATACGGTGCGCGTCAGGTGTTGGCGACGCAAATGGGCGAGGAAACGATCGTTGTCGTGGATTCGGGCGAGCGCACCGCGATGTGCCCCGCCAGTCGTGTGCTGCTGGTGGTGCTGGCGCCGGGTCAGCGGGTGCGCACGCGCGAGTTGCCGAATCAATGCGTCGAACTCGAATCGGTGGTGCAGCACGGCGCCAAGCTGCTGTTCCGCTTCTACGATCAGCCCAGGGCGACGCTCGCCTTCGAACAAAGCCGGTTCGTCAAGCTCGTCCCCGAACGACGCTGATGCGCGCTTGGTCGGTGTGACGAGCGGCTACTTCGGCAGCGACGCCTGCCATTGCCGCAGATCCTCCGCGGTGTCGAGATCGCGCTCGATGGCGGGGTCGCGATGCACCACGACCGCCGCGCCGATGCGAATGGCCTCCTCACGGTGCCTGAGCAGGCTGCCTTCACCAAAGCGGAAGCGGAATCGCGACGGCACGGCCAGCACGATCGCGTTGGTGCCGGTACTGGAGTGATCGGCACATACTACGATCCACTCGCCTTCTCTTGCCACCGTGAGCGCACCGTCGTAAGCCTCGCGCGTCAGGTATGGGAGATCGACTGCGAGAATCATCACGTGCGTGGCGCCATGCATGGCCGCCATGCCGGTGGCCAGACCGAGTGCTTCGTTCAGCCCCGCGCGATCCGGTTCTTCGAGCGGCGCCGCACCGAGCGACTCGGCCAGCGCGAGCGCTTGCGGATCGGGACTGACCACGATGCAGCGCTCCAGACTCCCCTGACTGCTCTGCACGATGCCCAGCACATGACGCAGCAGCCACTCGTTCAGACCGTACCGCTCCTCGTCATTGAGTGCGCCGCCCAGGCGCGACTTACCGCGCGCCAATCCGCGCGTGGGAACGATGGTCCAGAACGCCATGCCTGCCGCCATGCCAGCCTCGTGGGCACGCGCTACGTCGCGCGTTACTTCACTTCTCGCGTGTCGGGCACTCCGGTGATGCGGATGCCCGAAGAGGGCACTTTGTAGCGCTTGTTGATCGCGATCAGCACCGAGGTGAGCGCTTCGGCAGCGGCGGCATTTGCGAGGGCGCCGGCATGGTAGGCCCGCATGCCTGCGTCAGTGGCCATCTGCACGATGCATTCGCGGGCTTCGGCATCGTCGCCGCACACCAGGACATCGCACTCGATGATGTGGTCGAGCTGCTTGAGATGATGGGCCGACACGTTCTGAAACGCCGAAACCACGCGCACCTCGGCGCCGACCAGTTGCTGCAACTGCAGCGCCGCGCAACCGCCTGGGGGCAATTGCACGCGATCGACCTTGGGCGGCACGAGCGGCACGGTCACATCGACCAGGATCTTGCCTGCGAGCGCACTCTTCACTTCCTCGGCGCTCGACAGTTGCGCGGCGAACGGCACGCACAGCACCACGACGTCGGCCCGGCGCGTCGCATCGATGTTCGTGGCTGCGCTGATCGCTGCCCCGTCGCCGACGATTGCGCGAATTTCCGCCACCGTAGCTTGCGCGCGCTCAACCGAGCGCGAACCGATGATCACTTCGTAGCCCGCATGGGCCCAGCGGGTGGCGAGGCCGGAGCCTTCCTTGCCGGTGCCGCCGAGCACGGCGACCTTGGTTCGAGGTTGCGTCATGGAAGATATGAGTGGGATGAGCCTGCGTCAGAGTCACCGAACAACCGCGTGGCACAGTCCGCGGTGCGCACTCGAGTGCGCGTACGGGCCGCGATTATGCCCGAGCGCGCCAGCCCATCACCGGATGCTTAGCCGACGGTTTCGCCGGTACGCTGCGATCGTCGGGGCAGCGGCGTGAGCACGATCGGCGCGAGCGATGCGGCCCGATACGAGCGTTCGACCTGTTCGGCCGGCGGGTCGCCGTAGAGCGTGCTGCGTTGACCCGGCTCGCGATCGGCCGCGCGTATCAACGCATCCATCTCGGCGGGTGGCAATTCCTGGCCGTGCTCGTTGCCCGCGGCGCGCGAGATGCTCTCGTTCATCAACGTGCCGCCCAAGTCGTTGGCGCCGCAGCGCAGACACTCCTTCGCGCCTTCCGGACCCATTTTCACCCATGACGTCTGGATATTGGGAATCAGCGGATACAGCGCGAGCCGCGACACCGCATGCATGAGCAACGCTTCGCGATACGTCGGACCACTGCGCGCGATTCCGCGCAAGGCCATCGGCGCTTCCATGTGCACGAACGGCAGCGGCACGAACTCGGTGAATCCGCCGGTGCGACACTGCAGATCGCGCACGGCGAGCAGATGGCGCGCCCAGTGCTGCTCGGTCTCGACGTGCCCGAACATGATCGTCGCGGTGGACCGCAGCCCCACTTCGTGCGCGGCCTGCATCACCGCGAGCCAGCGCTGCGTGTCGAGCTTGTCGGGACAGATCACGCGGCGCACTTCGTCATCGAGGATCTCGGCGGCAGTGCCTGGCAGGCTGCCCAATCCGGCATCCTTTAGCTGCCGCAAAAACTCCGCGACCGGCAGACCGAGCGTGGCCGCGCCCTGCGACACCTCGAGCGGCGAGAACGCGTGCACGTGCATCGCGGGCACCGCCTCCTTTACCGCACGCAGGATGTTCAGATATGTAGCGCCGGTGTAGTCCGGATGAATGCCGCCTTGCATGCACACTTCGGTGGCGCCGCGCTCCCAGGCTTCGACCACGCGCCGCTGGATCTCTTCCAGCGACAGGTCATAGGGCGTCCCACGCAGGTTCGCCGAATGCCGTCCCTTGCTGAACGCGCAGAAGCGGCATTTGAAGTAGCAGACGTTGGTGTAGTTGATGTTGCGATTGACGACATAGCGCACAGCTTCACCCGCGGCCGCGCGGCGCACCCGGTCGGCCGCTTCGCACACCTGATCGAATTCGTCGCCGCGCGCGCGAAACAATCGCGCCACTTCGGCTTCGTCGAGGCGCGCGCCATCGCCCGCGCGCTGCAGCGCATTGACGAGCGAGCGATCCGCCGCGCCGTGCGTGATCGCCGGACGTTCGATTGCACCGCGCAGATTCGGAACGGCGCCGATCCGCCCCGTCGTCCAGCCGTCGGTGCGAGCAAAGCCTTGCGCGTCGGCATGCCGCAGCAACTTCGGCAGCACCACCGGATCGTGCCAGCGCTGGCCCTCGCGACAGTAGCGCGGATAGCTCGCCAGTCGCTCGACCAGAATCTTGCCGGCCGCGGCGGTCTCGCGTCGCAACTGCTCGACGTGCGGCCACGGCGCCTCGGGGTTGACGTGATCAGGCGTCACCGGCGAGACCCCGCCCCAATCGTTGATGCCGGCCTCGATCAACGCGTGCGCGTCGCCGGGGCTGAGATTGGGCGGTGCCTGGATGTTCATCTCCGCGCCGAACACAAGACGCGCCATTGCCACGGTCCAGAGCAGCTCGTCGCGTTCGGCGTGCGGCTGGCGGGCCATCGGCGTACCGGGTTTGGCACGGAAGTTCTGCACGATGATTTCCTGCAGATGACCGTGCTGTTCGTGCAGGGCCTGTAGCGCACGGAGCGTGTCGAGCCGCTCAGCGCGCGTCTCGCCGATGCCGATCAGGATTCCGGAAGTAAACGGCACCGCCAGCTCGCCCGCCAGACGGATCGTCTCCAGGCGAACGGCCGGGTGCTTGTCGGGTGAGCCGAAATGCGGCCCGCCACGTTCGCACAAGCGCTCGCTCGCGCTCTCGAGCATGATGCCCTGCGACACGCTGACCTTGCGCAGCATCGCGAGCTCTTCTCGCGTGAGCACACCAGGGTTGGCGTGCGGCAGCAGACCGGTCTGCTCGAGCACCAGCTTGCCCATGGCGGCGAGGTACTCGATCGTGCTCGCGTAACCGAGCGCGGCCAGCTCATCGCGCGCCACGCGGTAGCGCAGTTCGGGCTTGTCGCCCAAGGTGAACAGGGCTTCGTGGCAGCCGGCGGCTTTTCCTGCCGTGGCGATCGCCAGCACCTCGTCGGGCGACAAATACGCAGCACGGCCGCGACGCGGTGCACGTGCGAAGGTGCAGTAGTGGCACACGTCGCGACACAGGTGGGTGAGCGGGATGAACACCTTGCGCGAGTAGGACACGATCGGTCCGTGGCCTTGGTCGCGCAGCGCCGCAGCTTGGCGCATCAGCTCGCCCAATGGCATCTCGGCCCCCGACGATTCATCGGCCGCCGCGCGAGCGAGCGCCGTCCCCCTTGCCCACACTGATTCGATCACCTGCTGTTCCTAATGATTTGATCGGACCGTCCGTCGTCGATTCGGCCCGTGCGACGTGGTGCGAATGTCGGGACGGTACCAAAAAAACAAGGGGCCCACGGGCCCCTTGCTCTTGTCACAGCCACGGCGGCAACTGCCGTCGAGGCGAACGCCTCCTTACGACAGGTGAGACACCCCCAGGCTGCGCCGATGGCTATGCGAATTGAGCCGGCGCCGGATGCGATAGAGCGCGAACGATCCGCCTATCAGCGCTGCCACGAAGCTTTCCCACTGTTGCCAGAGAACGGCACCGGCCAGGCCCAGGGCCGCGACAACCGCCAGGGTGATCCACGCGGTACGCAACTTGTTCTGATAGCTGATCAGGTCGACGTCCATCGACACCAGCGCGAACGCGGCGATGCCGGCGAACAGCGCCTTGAACAGCGCTCCATAGAATGCCACCCAGGGCCCGCATGGCGCGGACTCGGCGGTGACGCCCGAGACGCAGTACTTGTCTGCGATGTAGACCTCGAACAGTGCACCGAACACGATCAAGGCAATGCAGGTGCCGACCACACCGAGGACCGGAACGAGCCACTGTCCCGGAATCCGGTCAGATAACGTTACTGGTTTGGTTGCCATCACTCGACTCGCAAAGGTTGTCCGATTGTCCCTAGCTGTCCTTCACGGCCGCACACGCTCAATCGCGCCGCTTTGTTTTAGTTGATGATCGAAGGACCCATCCATCCTCGCCGCCGCGCCGCCCGCATCGAAGATCTTTCATCGACACGCGCGAAACGATGGTGCCCCAGCTGTGCCTCGTTTGTACCCGGACTCGTTGGTACCCGGACATTACGGACCCGCATCGTAGTCATGTCACAGGCAACTCACAACGAATAAATGGTACGGTCGCAACATGCGTGGTGCAAGCGTGTTGCGCACCCACTGTCGGCGATTCCCAACACGCATGTCGGACATCTCGGATTTCTGTTGCCGCACATCGACTTAGACACGCGCGGCCAATGTCAATCAGCAGCGATATTCGCCCCGTTTGTCATCGTTGCCGGGAGGGTTCTGCGCTTCATCGCACTGCAGCACGAAAGAATACTGACGCCGCCCTTGCCTGCTACCTTTGCAACATGGCTTCGGATTTCTTGTTAGCTTGATTCGACCAACATCGCAGCGAAAGAAAACATGCCGCATCACCAGCTCGCCGCCACACCCGAGACCGTGCATTGGGGCTTCTTCGACGCGAAGCTCGCACCGGTGCTGACCATTCGCTCGGGCGATCGCGTCACCCTCGAGAGCATCTCGGGCGGTCCGGACGAAGTGCCCAGTGATCCGCGCTTCGAGGTCCCGCCGGAGTACCGCACCATCCACGCGCGGCACAAGCCGCGGCTGGGTCCGCACATCCTCACCGGACCGATCGCCGTCGATGGTGCCGACCCGGGAGACGTGCTCGAGATCCGTATCCTCGAAGTCGATCTGCGGCAGAACTGGGCGTACAACCAGATCCGGCCGTTGAAAGGCTCGCTCCCCGAGGATTTTCC
Organism: uncultured beta proteobacterium; assembly: GCA_902826155.1. The sequence goes on along the minus strand of CADEDU010000001.1, from coordinate 16,253 downwards.
GATGCACCGGCGCGTGCACATCGCGCTCGATCGCGCCAAGCGCGAGGCGACCATGCCGTGGGGCACCAAGGTGCCGCTCGCCCCGTTCTTCGGGGTGATGGGCGTGGCCCCGCCACCGGTCTACGGTGCCGTGAGCTCGGTGGAGCCGCGCGAATACGGCGGCAACATCGATCTGAAAGAACTGCAGCAGGGTGCCACGTTCTTTCTGCCGGTATGGGCGAGCGGCGCGCTGTTCTCGGCGGGCGACGGCCATGCAGTACAAGGCGACGGTGAGGTCAATCTCACCGCGCTCGAAACGGCGATGCGCGGCACATTCGAATTCGTGGTGCACAAGCGACGCAACTGGAAGATGCCGCGCGCGCTGACGCCCACGCACTACATCACCGTCGGCCTGGACACCGATCTCGATCAGGCAGCAAAACAGGCGCTGCGCGAAATGATCCAGTTGATCAGCGAACTCGCCGGACTGAGCCGCGAAGACGCCTACATGCTGTGCAGCATCGCGTGCGATCTGCGCGTCACCCAACTGGTCGACGGCAACAAGGGCATCCACGCGATGTTGCCGCGCGCGTTGTTGCCGAACGCAAAAGCCATCGTCTGACCAGGCCCTGCGAGCGGTCCGAGCCCAGGTCGCGCTCGCTCGAAACGCCCCGTACAGCGCCCCGCCCATCAAGGCCGATGCGCTACTCGATCGGTGCCAGGAACTGCCGATCCAGGTTGGCCTTGCGTCCTTCCA
>CADEDU010000001.1:0-15417 GCA_902826155.1 uncultured beta proteobacterium | reverse complement strand
CGCTACTCGATCGGTGCCAGGAACTGCCGATCCAGGTTGGCCTTGCGTCCTTCCAGCTGCGGCACCTGATCGAACCCGCCCCGGGCAATCGCCTCGAGCATCGCTGCATGCAGCGCGCGATAGCTGATTTTGCCCTTCGCCTTGCGCAGTGCTGCTACGAGGTTGTAGGTCATCGCACCGTGATAGCTGCCGCCGATGCGCGCATCGGCCGAGGTCTGCGTGTCGCGGCAGCCGGTGATCAGTACCTCGCCGATATCGACCACGGCAACGTCGCTGCGCGCGCGAGCCGCACCCGAGGCGCTGCGCGGCGTTCCGGCCACGAGCGCGCGTACTCGACGCCCGCGCAGCTTGCGCCCCGATTCCGTGGCAACCAGATCCCACGGACTGGGCAGATAGCGTGCGACGATCGGCGCATCCGGCGGCAGGACCGCGCGCGTGATCGACCCGGAGTGGCAGCAATCCATGGTCAGCGTCAATGCAACGCCGGCGGGCAGACGATCGAACGTGCGGCGCAGCCAGTCGTCACTGAGCGGCGCCTTCCAGTCCAGGTCGTACGGACAGAGGATCTCATCGCGCTGATCGGCTTCGTCGCCGTCGTTGTCAGGCACGTTGGACCCGTGGCCGGAAAAGTGCAGCAACAGCACATCGCCCTTCTTCGCCCCGCGCAGCAGCGACTGGACGCCGGTCTGGATGTTCTTCTTCGTCGCCTGGGCATCGAGCAGCGTTGCGATGTCCTTCGCTGCGAATCCGCACAGCTCGCGCAAGGCCGCGGCGAGATTCTTCACGTCGTTCACGCAGCCGCGCAGATCCGCGCCCGGGACCCGATACCGGTTGATGCCGATAAGCAGTGCTCGCCTGGCCATGAAGGACTCCACATTGACGGGACGTGCGATGTTGCACGCGCCCTCCGACAATTGCCATCCTAGGCGCAAGCCACGGGCCCCGAGTCGGCTCCGCCGTGATCGAGCCGAGCCCACCGGCATCGCGGGCACCCTCCCCCAGCGCGCTATGGATCCAGTTCTGCTGTTGCTGACCGGCGCCTTGCCGATGATGCTGATCATCGCGACGGTGCTGGCCTTCCCCGTGTCCTGGCTGCTGATCTCGCTGTACCGGCGCGCCGTGCTGCGCGCGATGAACTCACGCTCGGGTCAGCCACCGCCGCTGCCTGCACAGGCGGCACGCACCGGACCCGCGCCCAACCAATCGGCATCGCAGACGATCGCCCAGGCGACTAGCACGCCGCCGCCGATCCCGCCGTCGATCCCGCTGACCATCCGCTACGTCGATCGAGGTTCCCAAGCGACCGACGGCCGCGTGCTCACGAGCGTGCTACGCGGACGCTGGCTCACCGCCGCGGTCTACATCATCGCCGGCGCTGCATTCGCGCTGGTGATGACGTACGGATGGCTGCTAGGCGCCGGTGAGGGGCGCACCTGGTCGAAGGTTCTGATGCTGTTCTGGATCTACTTCTGGCCCACGGTGCTGATCGTGAACATGGTCGCAGCCACCCACACGCGCGCGCGTATCGCCAACATCGCGGCGTACGTGGGCGTGCTGTGCGTGTTGTGGGCGGTGTTCCTGCGCGACCACCCCGAGCAGGGGCCGCTGCTGTGGCTGGTGATGATGGGTCCGTCGACGTTGATGCTGGGCTCGTTCATGGCGCGGCGCTGGCGCGGAGTCGGTCCGCTGGTACTGGCATTGCTGGTGTTCGCCTGGACCGGCGCGTTCGGCACGCTCGCCCTGTTTCAGCAGCTGTCCGAGGGCGGTGTGTACGCGCTGGTCGATTTCGCGCTGCGTATCGGCGTCAGTGCACGCACCGTACTCTTTGGTTCGGCTTTGCTGGGCTTTGCGGTGTTTGCGCTGCTCGGCTGGGGCATCCTGCACTGGCTCGCAAGGCGCTACGAGCGCTATGCAATGTCGGACGAGCTGATGCAGGTCGCCGCGGTAGTGATGCTGTTTGCGGTGGTGGCTTCAGTGAGCCTGGCATTCAATGGCGCGCTGTGGATCTTCACCGGTCTGGCGGGCTTCGTGGCGTGGTGGATGTGCGTGCGGCTGGGGTTCGCGATCACGCGACCGCTCCACCCGCAGCATCACGCCGATCTGCTGCTGTTGCGGGTGTTCGCATTGGGCGCGCGCAGCGAGCGGCTGTTCGCCGGGCTGCAGCGCGTGTGGCTGCGCCAGGGCAGCATCGCGATGATCGCCGGCCCCGATCTGGCAAGCGCCAATATCGAACCCCACGAGTTCCTGCAGTTCGTACGCGGCCGCACCCGCGAGCAGTTCATCGACGACGCCCGCGAACTCGATGCCCGCACTGCCACCGGCCACGATCGCGTCACGCCCGACGGGCGCTACCGCGTGCACGAATTCTTCTGCTTCGACGACACCTGGCGGCCCACCTTGCGACGTCTGGTGCGCGATTGCGACGCGGTGATCATGGACTTGCGCGCGTTCTCACCCGAACGCCAGGGTTGCGTGTGGGAGCTGGCGCAGTTGTTCGACAGCATCGCGCTCGATCGCGTCGTGCTGGTAATCGACGACACCACCGACCGACCGTTCCTGGAGCAGACGCTGCACCGGCTGTGGACCACCACCGCCGACGATTCGCCCAATCGCCAGCCCGTTTCGAACGGCGGCGCGTCGCCCGCGGTCACGATCTTCAGCTGCCGCGCCGCCGCCGAGCGCGATCTGGGACCGCTGCTGGCGAGCCTGTTCGCTCAACCGGCGCTCGCGGCGGCACGCTGAAAGTACTGCCCTGCTGCTAGCATCGCGAGCAGCTCGTCTGGAGGCGTCCTCCAGCGCCGGAAACTCTCGACGCCGCGACACTTCAATACCGCAACACTTCAACACTTCCACACTTCGCATGCCCCCGTCCGACTACACGGTTGCCCCGCGCCCGGAACCGACCCAGCCCTGCCGCATCATCGAGGGTTACGCGCAGACCGCGTGGCGCAATCCATCGCAGCCGCTGCAGCGTCGTCCGCTCACCTGGTCAGAGCTGACCGGACCGCGCCGACATGCGACTCGCCTGTCGCAACTCGGCGCCGACGTCGCCGGATACGACACGGCTCAGGCGCTCGGTCAGCTCATCCTGGTGCGGCTTGCGGTCGTCGACGAGGACGGCGCACCGGTACCCGGCACGATGATCGAGATGTGGCAGGCCAACAGTGCCGGACGCTACGTTCATCCGAACGACAGCGATCACGCACCGATCGATCCGCACTTCTACGGCGCCGCGCGCGTGCTGGCCGACGACAGCGGCCGCATCGAGATCCGCACGATCAAGCCAGGCGCCTATCCGGTGCCCGACACCGGCAAATGGTGGCGCCCGCCGCACATCCATTTTTCGGTATGGGGCCGGGTGTGGCTCTCGCGGCTGGTCACGCAGATGTACTTTCCCGGTGAACCGCTCAACGCCCAGGATCGCATTTTCAACGCGGTGCCCGACCACGACGCACGCGAGCGGCTGATCGCGCGTGCGCTGCCGCCGAGCGAAGGGCCCGACAACGCGCTGGTGTTCGAGCACCGCATCGTGGTGCGCGGCCGGCGCGCCACGCCCACACAACCTTGAGCCGGGAGACGCACACCATGTCGCAGTGCGTGCCCACCGCGAGCGCCACGATCGGGCCGTTCTTCCCCGAGCGCTACGTCGATGCCAATGCCAACGATCTCACCGTGCTCGAGGGCCGCCCGGCGCGTGGGGAGATCATCGAAATTCAGGGCCGCGTGACGCAGCACGATGGCCGGCCGCTGCACAACGTGGTGCTGGAGATCTGGCAGGCCGATGCCAACGGCATCTTCAACGACCCCATTGACCCGCGCGCCGCACAGGCCGATCCGAACTTCTACGGGTGGGGCCGCGCCGCGACCGATCGCGACGGCTCGTTCCGGTTTCGCACCATCAAGCCCGGCGCCTACAGCATGCCCGACGGACTGCAACGCGCGCCGCACATCAACGTGGTGGTGCTCTACTCGGGCTTGATGCGCGAGCTGCAGACGGTCCTCTACTTCGCCGACGAGGCAGGCAATGACCGCGACGCGGTGCTCAATGGCGTGCAACCGGCCGAGCTCCGATCGCGACTCATCGCGACAAAGGAAGCGCCCGCGCGCTATCGGTTCGACGTGCGCTTGCGTGGCGAAGGCGAGACGCCGTTTTTCGACGACTGAGCGGGCGCGGTCGGATCGATCCGCAGTGCGACCTACTCGGGCTGGATCCCCGCGATCGTCACGATCTCCTTCCAGCGTACCAACTCGGTACGGACCCACGCGGTGAGCTCCTCGGGCGTGCCCGGCGCAAAGAACCCGCCGCTGCGGTGCATGAACTCGCGTGCATCGCCGGTAGCCATGAAATCGCGAAAAACCTTGTTCAGCCGCTCGACGATCTCGCGTGGTGCACCTTTCGGCAGGAACAGCGCGGTCCAGCCGGCCATCTCGAAATCGCGAAACCCCAGCTCCTGCATCGTCGGCAGATCGGGAAACGATTCGACCCGCCGCGCCGAAGTGACGGCCAGCGCCTTCGCCTTGCCCCCACGCATGTACGGGACCGCGGCTGCGCTGTCGAGGAACATGAAGTCGACGTGATTGCCGACGATGTCGTTCATCGCCAGCGGACTGGATTTGTACGGCACGTGCACGATGTCGATGCCGGCGGCCTTGCGGTACAGCTCCGCGGCGCCACGATGCGATGCGCTGCCGGTGGCAAAGGTGAGTTTGCCGGCCTGCTGCTTGGCCAGCGCGGTGAGCTCTGCCACGCTCTGCACGCTGTGCTTGGGCGCAACCAGCAGCACCAGCGGCGCCATTGCCAGCCGGGTCACCGGCGTGAAATCACCGATCGGATCGTAGGGCACCGACTTGAACAGTGCCGGGTTGGCACCATGCGTGGTGTTGCCGCCGATGTAGGCGGTATAGCCGTCGGGGGCTGCACGCGCCGCTTCCTGCGCTGCGATGAATCCGTTGGCGCCGGGCTTGTTGTCGACCACGAACTGAATGCCGGTGGCCTCGTTGATCTTGGTGGCCATCAGGCGCGTGGACACGTCGGTGCCGCTGCCTGGTCCGAAGCCGACGATGATGCGGATCGGCTTGCTGGGATAGGACTGCGCAAGCGCCAACTGCGGAGCGCTTGCCATGCTCAACGCACAGAACGTCGTGACCACCGTTGTCATGAACCGCATCATTCGCTCACTCCGTTGCGTCAACGCGCCGGCCAGTTGAACTTGAGCGGCTTCTTGTCGAGGAAATCGCGCACCGCGCTGCGGTGATACTCGGTCGAGAACGCTACGCCCTGGGCCGCCGCCTCGAAGTGCAGGGCCGCCGCCAGATCGTCGCTGCCGCCATGGGTGAACGCATCCTTCACCAGGCTCACGACCGTGCCCGAGGCCGCGGCAAACGAGGCGGCGATGGCGCGCGCGCGATCCATCAACTGCTCGGTGGGCACGATCTCCATCGCAATGCCCAGGCGCAGCGCCTCCTCGGCCTCGACCACGCGCGCCGACAGGATCAACTCCTTGGCACGCTGCAGGCCGACGGCGCGCGGCAGGGTGTAGAACGCGCCGCAATCAGGCACCAGCCCGACGCGCATGAACGACATCGAGAATCGCGCCCGCGCGGTGATCAGCACGATGTCGGCCGTGAGCGCCAGACTGAAGCCCGCGCCGAACGCCACGCCGTCGACCGCCGCGATCACTGGGCGATCGAGTTCGATCAGCGGCCGAATCCAGCGGTGCGCCGCACGCATGCGCTCGCGTCCGGCTATCGCCTCGATCGGCCCCTGCGACATCGCCCGCAGATCGCCGCCGGCGCAGAAATCGCCGCCCTCGCCGGTGAGAATCAACGCGCGCACCGCGCTGTCGTCGCGCACACGCGCGACCGCGTCGGCGATCTCGGCGCGCATGTCCAGGTCGAATGCGTTCTTGCGCTCCGGACGCGCCAGGGCGAGCACCGCGGTGCCGTCGCGAACGTCGAGCTTGATGTTGCGGTAGTCCATGCGTGCATCCTCGTGCTGTGGATGCCGGCGAGTATGCCGAAATTCGCCGAGCCGTCATCGTGGGCATCGCTGCGGCCACAACGCTCGCCCAGTTAGTCTGCTCCATTGACGCTCGCTCGATCGGATCTCGGACGATGCGCACAACTTGACGGCGCCGAGCCGCGACGACAAAGTTGCTCTTCGCAGGATTGCTACGCCATTTGCGGCGCATCGCCATCCACGCTAGCGCTGCACCCGTTCACCTTCCCTCGCTCTTGCCCTTGGTAGTGATGTAGTGACCGAAACGCCTCATACCCATGCCGGCGCGGTTCTCGATTTGAGCCGCTTCTGGCGCTACGTCTGGATCGCATTCACCGCTGCGTTGCTGGCCGCCTGCGCCAGCGCGCCGCCACCGGAGGCGCCAAAAACCGAACCGGCGCAGATCTCTCCGGCGATCTGGCGAGTCGATCACGGCGGCAATTTCCTCTACCTGTTCGGCACGGTGCACGCCGGCAAGCCGGCGTACTACAAACCGTTCCCGCGCGACATCGCCGTTGCGTTCGGCCAATCGGACGTGATCGCGGTCGAAGCCGACATTTCCGATCGCGCCAGAACCGTCGAGCACACCCGCAAACGCCGCTACGCACCACCCGAGCGCGTCGAGAACCATCTTTCGCAGGGGTTGATGAACGACCTGCTGGAAGCCCTGCCGCGCGGCAAGGCCACGTTCGACGCGTTGCGCATGAGCGAGCGGCGCCCGCTCGAGCTGGCCACCAATGTCGCGTCGCTATCAGCGGCATTTCGACCCGGTGAGCTGTCGACCGCGCACGGCATGGAACTGCCGCTGCTCACGCTCGCCAAGAAGCACAACAAGACCATCGTCGAGATCGAAGGCTTCGAGCGCGCATTGCAGTTCGACCGCATGCTCACGCCGAATCAGGAGCTCGAGCTGCTGCGCGCCACCATCGCGCGCGCGCGGCGCGGCGAGTACCACGGCATTCTGCGCGATCAATTCACGCACTGGGAGCGCGGCGACATCGAAGGCCTCGCGCGTGCGATCGAGGCGTTCTGCGGCGCCTCGCAGATCGAGCGCACCAATTGCGAACGGATGTACGACGCGCGCCATCCGCACATGCTCGTGCGCATCGAGGAGTTCCTGCGCTCAGGCAGGCGCTACTTCGTCATGGTCGGCGCCGGACATCTCGTGGGCGAGAACGGCCTGCTGGCATTGCTCGGCAAGCGGGGGTACGTACTGCGCCGGGCCAACCTGCCGCATCTGAATCAGGTCGGCTCACCCGAGGTCACGCTGCCGACCCCGGCACTACGCAACTAACGCCCCGCGCCAAGCGCTGCTCGCCCATCAACCTTGGGATACGGATCGGCCGGACCGGTTCGATGGAGTGCTGCCCGCCTATGGTCGGCGCCAACACTGCCTTTCATAAGACAACAGTGTCGAAGTGGCGAGTTTGCGTGGCACAATATCGTCCCAGCATCGTCACAGGGTCGACTGGCTGGCAGTGTTTCAAACACCTACAACTTCGGCACCCGCCGGGCGAGCAGTGAGCAAGGCACGCGGCTCCTCCCCTTTTCCCGCATTCGCCCAGGACACGCCGCGATGAGCCGCGCACCCGGCAGTCGACGCCGCGCCGAGCTTGTGCAGGTCATCGAGCGCGGCACTCAGCAGTTCGAACGCAATCCAAACGCCTATCGCCTGCGCGTAGCCGGCCTGGCCGCCGTTGGCGGCGTGCTGCGCGCGTTGGTGGTGATCGTGGCGGTCGGCGCGTTCATTGCGCTGCTGGTCCTTGCCGCGCTCAGCGATGCGCCGTGGCAGTTCCTGGTCGAGCGCAAACTCGGGTTGCTGCTGCTGCCGCTTGCCTGGCTGCTGTGGCGCGGCTTGCGCACGAAACCGTCGACGCCCGAAGGCTACGACATGCGCTCGGGCGAATTCGCACAGATCGCTGCCGACGTTGCGCTGGTGCGCCGCAAGACCGGCGCGCGCACGATCCACGCGATCGTGCTGACCGACGAATTCGAGCTGCGGGTGGATCAGTCACCGCGGCTGGGCATGTTCGGCTGGAACCGCAACACGCTCTACGTCGGGCTGCCGCTGATCCTGGCGCTGACGCTCGACGAGGCGCGCGCGCTGCTCGCGCACGAGATGGCGCATTTCTCCCGCTCCGGCGACCGGTTCGCGGCGCGCATCTATCGAATGCGTTCGTCGTGGACGCGCGCGGTCGATGCGCTCGAGCACGCTGGCGGCTATACCTTCGCCTTATTGCGCGGCCTGTGGCAGCGGTTCGGTTCGTACTTCGGCGCGTACAGTTTCGCGCTGGCGCGCGCGAACGAATTCAAGGCCGACGCGCTGGCAGCGAAGCTCACTTCGCCTCGGGCCACGGCGATGGCGCTGGTGGCCACCCATGTGCAAAGCGGCATCCTGGATGACCGCTATTGGCAGCCGCTGCTCGATCGCGCTCATGCCGACCCCGAACCCGCCGGCGACGCCTATTCGGGGCTGTACCGATTCGTGCGTAACTACAGCGCCGCGCGCAGCGAGGTGCTCACGCGCGTGCGCCGTGCGATGCGCCGCTCGGACAACGACGAAGACACGCATCCGCCCCTGCGCGATCGACTCGATGCCATCGGTGCGCCGCCCGAGTTGCCCGGCGTGCTCGAAGTAAGCGCGGCGGAATACTGGCTGGCCCCTCACCTGGAGCGCGTGCTTGCGGAGTTCGATGGGCGCTGGCGCACGCGCCACCTCACCCAGTGGAAGGCAAGGCACGATCAGGCGCGAACAGCCAAGATGCGCCTGGCCGAGCTCGAAGCCACCGCCGAGACCATCCGCACCTCGGCGCAGTGGTGGGAGCTGTCGACGCTCTCAGACCGCTACCAGCCCGAGCGCGACCCGCTCACGCTCTATCAGGCCTTTCTCGATCGCCACCCCGACAGCTTCGATGCACGCCTGGCCGTGGGACGACTCCTTGCTAAGCAGGGCGATGCGCGTGCCATTCCGCTGCTGCAAAGCGTGCTCGACTCGTTCCATCACGTCATCCCGGCGTGCGAGGCGGCCTACGCCTTCTACAAAGACGCGGGCGACGAGTCATCGGCGCGACTGTGGGATGAACGCGCCGGCGTGCAGCTGGAACAATACGAGCGCGCGTATCGGCAGCGTGCACGGCTGTCGCGCGGCGACGAATTCTTCCAGGCCAAGGTGAGCGACGAGGGGTTGGTCGATCTGAAACGCGTGCTCGGCGGCAACCCGCGGGTGCGCCACGCCTGGATCTGCCAGAAGTACGTGAGCCTGCTGCCCGAGCAGCCGGTCTACGTCGTCGTCATCGAGACGCGCGAATGGTTCAGCGAGTCCGACGCCATGCTCAATTCAATCCGCGATGAGATCAAGCTGCCCGGCGCGTTGTTCGCGCTCGGCCGGCGCGGCAAGCAGGACGAGCTGGTCACCAAGGTGATGCGGGCCTGCACGCAGGTTATTTGAGCGGGGCGCGAACGCTCTCACGACCGCTCGGTGAGCGAGTGGGTAGACAATGGCTAGCGATTCCCGAATGCAAGAGCTCAACCTCACGCCCGAAATCCTGCACGCTGGAGCGCCGACGGGCCATAGAAGTGTTCTGCGGTACCCGGTGAAACGCACTCCCCTTGAGCGCTTTGCTTATATTTCCGTGGTGAGCATGCGGCTCAACCGCTCCGGCATGCTAAGCATCGGCCAGTGCCCAGCTTCCAGTGTAAGGACCCGTCGCATCGGCCACTTGGACGCGTGATTGCGCTGCATACTTGGAGTGATCCCTCCGTCGCGGCTACATTGGATATACACCTTGTCGACGCGACCAAACCGAGCGGCCGATAGCTGCAGCTTTTCGGCAGCGGGCGCTGCTGGCTCGGAAATCAGATCGCGAATCACTTGATCAGCATCCCCCTGTGGGAGTTCGGGAAACCACGCTGCGCGAATTTGAGCTGCGTAGGCCGGGTCAAGTCGCGAGCGCAATGGGATCTTGGTACCGGGCCGAAAGTCGAATCGGAGCGCCGGATTCAATCCCGAATTTGGATCGCGACGTGACGCGGTCGTCTCCCCATCGCCCATCACAAAGGCAGTGAGGAAAACGAGAGTGCGAACCATGTCCGGCGCATATTCGGTGGCCTGCGACACCGCCATCCCGCCCAGGCTGTGCCCGACGAGCACGACCGATGAACCCTGGATCTTCAAAACATCGGTGATCGCACTCGCGTAGCTCGCGAGCGTGACATCCTCGCTCGGTCTACTGTCACGGCCCCGCCCGGGAAGTTCGATCGCGGTTACTCGGTGTCCTGCGGCGCGCAAATGCGGCGCAAGGCGGCTCCAGACTGCCGATGTTGACCAAGCCCCATGGACAAGGACGAAGTGTTGCGAGGTCTTGGGATCCGGCGTAGTCCCACAAGCCCCGAGCCATCCGGCTGCTATGGCGCCAATCGCTCTCAGGCCGTCACGTCGACTCGTCATCGACTGCTCCCAAGTTGTCGAAATTTCTCGCGGCAACGAATTCCAATTGCCTTAGGGGCGAGGTAAGCACCTCAAGACAAGCTTTCTTTCGCAAGGATCCAAACTCAAACTCCGGGCCTCGTTTCAGCGAGCGACGGCCGCCGCTCGATGCGCGCGAGCCATGCGGCGAGCGTCGGTCGAGTCGCACGCCAGCCGGCATCGGGAAAACGAAAATCGAGATACCCCAAGGCGCAGGCGATGGAAACGTGCCCGATGTCGAACTGATCAGCCCATTCAGCGGCCTGGGCTTCGGCGGCATCGAGCGCGTGCTCGATCTTCACCAGCTGCCCCTGGAGCCAGTCGCTCCAGCGCAGTTCAGCGGGGCGCAGCGCGAGCTCATAGCGACGCAGAACGCCAGCGTCCATGATGCCGTCGCCGAGTGCCTGCCGCGTAATCGCACTCCAGCGTGCCGCACCCACCGCCGGGAACAATCGCGCGCCGCCGGCAAGCGCATCGAGGTACTCGCAGATCACGCGCGAGTCGTACAAGAGCGTGCCGTCGTCGCCTTTGAGCGCGGGAACCTTGATCAGCGGATTCTCGCGCGCGAGATCCGTGTTCGGTTTGGCGGGCGACACCGCGACCTCGACCAGCTCGATGCGATCGCTCAGACCGAGTTCGAGTGCCGCCACGCGGACCTTGCGTGCGAACGGCGATGCGGGGGCGTACCAGAGTTTCATCAAATCTCCTTCGTGAATCGGATTCAGACGATCGACCCGCCGCCGTCGATGGTGACGACCGAGCCGGTGGCGAATCCGTTGGTGATGAACGCGAGAATCTGTCGGGCGATGTCCTCGCCCAGGCCCACGCGCCGCACCGGCAGCCCCGAGGCGATCTGCTGGAGCATCGCGCGCCGTGCCTCCTCGGGCATCGCCGCGCGAATCGGCGTGTCGATGATGCCTGGAGATACCGCATTCACGCGCACCGGCGCCAGATCGATGGCGAGGCTGCGTGCCAGCGCATCGAGCGCACCATTGGCCGCACCGACGATCGCGGAGTTGGGTCGCGGACGGATGCTCAGAAACCCCGACACCAGCGTGAGCGAACCATCGGCGGCGAACTTCGCCGTGCGCGCCACCCGCCACGCGCCCCAGAATTTGCTTTCCATCGTGGCCCGGGCATCGTCCATCGACTGCGTCTTGAACGGTCCGGCGCGCAGCTGCGCCGCGCTCACCACGACATGATCGACCTCGCCAAGCGCCGCGAACAGCGCCTCGACGCTCGCATCAGTGGTGACGTCGACTTCGCGCGCCTCCACTCCGAGCTTTGCCGCCGCCGCATCGAGCTTCTGCCGCGAACGCGAGGCGATCGTCACGCGTGCGCCCTGCTCCTTGCACAACGCGGCGGTGGACAGTCCGATGCCGGACGATCCGCCTACGACCACGATCTTCTTGCCATTCAGCACGCCGCTTTCCTCCATTGAATTGCCGGAAATTGATTGCCGGATATCGATCGATGAACACGCGATAGCAGGCCACGCAACCGATGTCGCGCTTATATCACGGCCTCTCACGCCATTCGTCGATGCGCGCATCCACGCAAACGCGGACAAGTCGCAGCGGATTCCTCGCTAGAATCGCCGCATCTCTCCAATCGAAGCGCGTCCGCGGCACGTTCACCACGTCAAGCCGCGCAACGCACGCTTCCCCTCTGCGGCACCCATGGACAAATATCTGGGCCAGGCCATCGGCGTGTTCGGCGCACGCCAGAACAATCTCAAGAATCTGTCGTTGCACATTCCACTCGGTGAGCTGACCGTCGTCACCGGCGTATCGGGTTCGGGCAAATCGTCGCTGGTGTTCGACACGCTCTATGCCGAAGGGCAACGTCGCTACGTCGAGACGTTCTCGCCGTATGCGCGACAGTTCCTCGATCGCATGGACAAGCCGCAGGTCGATCGCATCGAGGGCATTCCGCCGGCGATCGCGATCGATCAGACCAATCCGGTGCGCACCTCGCGCTCGACGGTCGGCACGATGACCGAGCTGTCCGACCACCTGAAGCTGCTGTACGCGCGCGCCGCCCAGCTCTATTGCAAGCGCTGCGCGCAGCCGGTGCGTCGCGACACGGCCGAATCGATCCAGGCCGAGCTGACCACGCGTGCCAGTGCGGCGGCCGATCCGCGCGTCGTCATCACCTTTCCGGTGCCGATCCCGAAGAACTTCAGCCAGGGTGAAGTCAAACAACTGCTGGAGCAGCAGGGCTACACGCGCTTCCACAGCGAAACGAAGAAGCTGCTCGAAGTGGTACAGGATCGGTTTCGACTGGGCAGCGTCGAGCGCGCGCGGGTGATCGAAGCGATCGAAGCGGCGTTGCGCGTCGGTCAGGGCCGGCTGAATGCCTACGTGGTCGGCGACGACGGTGCAGCTGCAGGCCCGGTATGGCGCTTCTCAACTGATCTGCACTGCGCCGATTGCGATCTGCACTATCGCGATCCGCTGCCGAGCCTGTTCTCGTTCAACTCGCCGCTCGGCGCGTGCGATGCGTGCCGCGGCTTCGGACGCATCATCGGCGTCGACTACGGACTGGTGATCCCCGACGAATCGAAGACACTCGCCGAGGGTGCGGTCAAGCCATGGCAGACCAAGAGCTTCGACGAGTGCCAGCGCGATCTGGCCAAGTTCGCCCGGCGCGACGGCATCGCGCTCGACGTGCCCTGGCGCGAGATGCCCGCCGACGCACGCCAATGGGTGCTCGAAGGCGAGCCGGGTTGGAAAGGCAAGTGGCAGACGCAGTGGTACGGGGTGAAGCACTTCTTCACCTGGCTGGAGAGCAAGGCGTACAAGATGCACATTCGCGTGCTGCTCTCGCGCTACCGCGCGTACACCCCGTGCAACGCATGCAACGGCGCGCGCCTCAAACCCGAGTCGCTGCTGTGGCGAGTAGGCACGCGGGCCGATGCCGATGCGGCCCTGCGCAATACCCCGCGCTTTCGCCCGCAAGGCGTCGAATGGAGCCAGTCGGCGCACGCGGCGTTGCCTGGCCTCACGCTGCACGATCTGATGCTGCTGCCGATCGAGCGCGTCGGCCGTTTCTTCGCCGACTTGCAACTGCCCGCGCCGCTCGATGAAGCCACTGATCTGGTACTCACCGAGATCCGCGCGCGGTTGCGTTATCTCGATGCAGTGGGGCTGTCGTATCTCACGCTCGATCGCCAGTCGCGCACGCTCTCGGGCGGCGAGGTGCAGCGGATCAATCTCACCACCGCGCTGGGCACGTCGCTGGTCAACACGCTGTTCGTACTCGATGAACCCTCGATCGGCCTGCATCCGCGCGACATGGGCCGGGTGATCGACGTGATGAAGCGGTTGCGCGACGCCGGCAATTCGCTGTTGGTAGTCGAGCACGATCCGCAGGTCATGTTCGCCGCGAACCGGCTGCTCGACATGGGGCCGGGCCCGGGCGAGCGCGGCGGCGAGATCGTCTACTTCGATGTACCCGAAGCGTTGCGCGAGGCCAAGACGCTCACTGCGCAGTATCTGCTTGGCCAGCGGCGCGTCGATTCAGGCATCGGCCGGCTGCCGATTCCAGAGCGTCATGCGCACCTCGAGATCATCGGTGCGGCCGAGCACAACCTGAAGTCGATCGACGTCGCCATCCCGTTGCAGCGGCTGGTATGCGTAACCGGCGTGTCCGGATCAGGCAAATCGACGCTGATGCAGGACGTACTCTATCGGGCGCTGCTCAAGCTCAAAGGCAAACCGACCGAGGCCGCCGGCGCGCACCGCGTGATTCGCGGGGCCGAGCGTATCGCCGCAGTCGTGATGGTCGATCAGACGCCGATCGGCCGTACCACGCGCTCCAATCCGGCGAGCTACGTCGGCGCGTTCGACACGATCCGCGCACTGTTCTCGCAATCGCCCACGGCGAAAGAACGGGGCTACACCACCGGCACGTTCAGTTTCAACTCGGGTAACGGGCGCTGCCCCACCTGCAGCGGCAACGGCTTCGAGCATGTGGAGATGCAGTTCCTCTCCGACGTGTATCTGCGATGCCCGGACTGCAACGGCTCGCGTTACCGCGCCGAGACGCTCGAGGTCACGCTCGAAGGCAAGAGCATTGCCGACGTGCTCGATCTCACCGTCACCGAGGCGATCGCGTTCTTCGCCGATCGTCCCGAGGTGCTCGCGTCGCTGCAGCCGCTCGCCGACGTCGGGCTCGACTATCTGAAACTCGGCCAGCCGGTGCCGACCCTGTCGGGCGGCGAAGCACAACGGTTGAAGCTAGCCGGACATCTGGCCGAGGCCGCGCAGAAGGGTTCGACCGCAGCGGCAAAGCTTCAACAACCGGGCAGCCTGTTCCTCTTCGACGAGCCCACCACCGGCCTGCACTTCGACGACGTCGCCAAGCTGCTGCGGGCGCTGCGCAAACTCATCGGCGCAGGCCATTCCGTCGTGGTGATTGAGCACAACCTCGACGTGATCGGCGCCGCCGACTGGCTGGTCGATCTCGGCCCTGAAGGTGGCGAGGCGGGTGGTGAAGTCGTCTGCATCGGCACACCGGAAGCGGTCAAGGCGCACCCCGATTCGCACACCGGCAAAGCGCTACGCGAGTACGACGCGGCGTTGCGCGACGGCGCGTGGCTCACGCCGCCCGCAACCATCGCGCGCCAATCCGACACGACGACGGCACTGCAGCTTGCGCTGCGTGAACGTGCGCAGCGCTCGATCCTCATCCACAACGCACGCGAGCACAACCTGAAAAACGTCGACATCGATCTGCCGCGCGGCGAATTCACCGTGATCACCGGTGTCTCGGGCTCGGGCAAATCGACGCTCGCATTCGACGTGGTGTTCGCCGAAGGACAGCGGCGCTATCTCGAATCGCTCAACGCCTACGCGCGCCAGTTCGTGCAGCCCGCTTCGCGCCCCGACGTCGATGCGATCTTCGGCATCCCGCCGACGGTTGCGATCGAGCAGCGCACCAGCCGCGGCGG